>CAINDA010000072.1 GCA_903847205.1 uncultured Bacteroidota bacterium | reverse complement strand
TTCAATGAATTTTAAACGTGTGATGAACCTTTGGAAACAAGGACTCAAATTTTTTATTGAAAATATATGTTTGTTATTAGCTTGCTATTTTAGAAGTTTATTTACCAAAAAGTTTAAACCTGCTTTTTGAGGGGAGACTATTTAAACTCGATGAAAATTTTGCCCTAAGTATTTCATTTCCATTAGAAAAATTTTCCCATAATTCCGAACCATCATTACTCCAATGTTTTAATTTACCGCTTAATTATCCGAGTGGTAAATATGCTTCAAGCTGAAAAACTTCACTCCATCGATTTAACAATCTGCTATCATAAACGTGAAATGGTATTATCGTTTTATTTTTTTCTGTTTGTAATCCTGTGAATTGTAAAAACAAATCTTTAAAATTACATATCAGATATCCTCTATCATTATAAAAATATTCGCCTTCTATTTTATAATTTTCTAAATGCTTTACATCTTGTGGATCCATGGGTCGAAAAGCATCTATAACTTTTTTTGTTAATATTACTCTTCCATTATCATTGAATTCTAGGCAGTTTTGGAATATAATACAAAAAAACAAACCGCCAGCATGTAAATCAGTATTCGCCATTAATCCTGATAAATATTTTCTATTTAATTCTATTTCCATTTTATTTTAATTAATTGTGTATTCACTTTGTAATGTTTTTGTCGGTAAACCAAATGCTTTATTAGGAGGAACCATCATTTTAGTAGTTGGGTCAAATCTATATCCATGTTTCCATTCTAAACGATGCACTTCTTTACCAAATCCGGATAATACTCCCGGTGAATTATATAGTTGATTCAAATCCGAAACAACAATTATATCTGCATTTTGAACGACTGCAGCATCTATCCAAGGGCCATTTACTTTTGTAAAAAATCCTCCATTAGCCGTCCAATAATTATACTGCGCTTCAGAAATATTTAACAGATTAAACCTTTGTCCAAAAGGAACAGGAAATGAAAAATTAACAGTTAAAATTTTAGGGTAATTTAGTTCCGCTAAAATTTGTTGTAAATCTGTTGGATAACTACCTATTAAAAAAGTTCCTTGTTTAGCGTTACTTGTAACAATTGCACCTGATGTTGATATGTGATTGAACGTAACAGCCTTATCAACCAAAAGTCCATCGGAAAGATCATAGTTTTTTTCGGATGCCAATGCCTCTGCAAAAAACAATAAGATGTAAATCGGCAATCTCATATTTCGTTCTGCTTTTCAATTTCAGATATTTCTTGATTTAATAATTGATGCATTTTTTGATTACCTATTGAATTATTTAAATTCAAATATAGATATGGTAACAATTCCTTAGTTTTATTAAAAACAATTCTCGCAATCGGTAATATTCTCCTTGCTAATTCTACATCTTTATTTGAAGGAAGAGACTGTTTGGTGTTTCCAATCTCATATGATATACCGTAAGCTTGTTGTAAAACCTCAATAACTTCTTCTCTTACAATTCCATTCCCTTCTTTTGGAAAATATTTTTCAATATAATCTACTAATCTAATTATTTTATTGATTTTGGGTTCAGCCAATGAAATATCAAAACCAATTTGGATGTCTCCGATTTCCTTTATTTCTTTTTTTAAATTCATGATTTTATTATTTAGGTGGTATTAATGAATTCGGTTCTAGCATTATTGTCCATTTGCTATTATCTAATAAACCGCCGGCTTTGCATTGCGGTGCAACGCCATCCAGAAGCCACATAAGGTCACCGCCGTTGGATACGGGGTTATCATTACTTCCATATTGCCATACATCACCTTTAAAATCAGTTAAAGTTATACTTCCGCTTCCAGCATTTTCAGGGGCAAGTATATAATAACTGCCTATTTTAAAATGCAGCTGTTTAAATACTTCAATCATGCCTTGGGCATAGGCAAAGCCCATGCTGTGGCATACTATATCAATTTCATCTGAAGTCTGGTCGAAAATTATTTCGCCTCTGCCAATTTTTACGCCCCCAAATTATAATGCAGGGTTCTTCATTTTGTTTCTGTGCAAAGGTTTGTATTCATTGGTATCTATTTTATGTCTCCATTTATCAGTAATTAACCACCAATGCACGCTATCCGTTTTTTCTTTGTCTCTGGGCATTTGATATTCTTCTCCCTGAGAAACCATACCGGGAATTTTATGATGCGTGAAATTATCATAGCCCGCATTATAAAAATGTTCATCTACCCATTTATCATTTACTATATATTCACCTTTGGCGTTTTTTATTAAAGAAGATTCTAAAAATTCTTTGCGGGCTATTTGGCTGAGTTCATGGAATGATAAAGGGTGAATTGAATCTTTGCCATACATATCGCGTGGTATAATTAAGGCCGCTCCCTTGAAAAAACACCATTTGTTATTTATTTTTTTTCCTAGAATTTTCTCCGCATCATCACCAACCACCCCCTTTCCACCGCCTGAAGAATTTAATATTACAGCAACCAATTTATCATATTCTGAATTGATACAAACCATTGAATCTAATTGCCATTCGCTAATAAATTCGCTTTGAAAGGTTTTTAGCAGGGAGTTTATATATATATGGACAGAATCTTTAATTGTTAAATATGTATTAGAATAAATGCTAAAATTCATGTTTACATAATAGTTGCTTTTTAAAGTTTTGTCCTCACTGTATTTTTTATCATTCTTATTATTGTCAGAACATGAACAATAAATAAATAAATAAGTAAATAAATAAATAAATCTAATTTCTCTTTTTAACATAGCCTGGAAGTCCGTTATTAATTGTTGTAAATATCCATCCATAATTTTTTATTGAATGGCTTTCTGTAAAACCTTTAGGTGAAGAATTTGGAATATACGCCCTATTATTATCTAATAAACCGCCGGCTTTGCATTGAGGTGCAACGCCATCCTGAAGCCACATAAGATCACCGCCGTTGGATACGGGATTATCATTACTTCCGTATTGCCATACATCACCTTTAAAATCAGTTAAAGTTATACTTCCGCTTCCAGCATTTTCAGGGGCAAGTATATAATAACTGCCTATTTTAAAATTCAGCTGTTTAAATACTTCAATCATACCCTGGGCATACGCAAAGCCCATGCTGTGGCATACTATATCAATTTCATCTGTAGTCTGGTCGAAAATTATTTCGCCTCTGCCAATTTTGGCGGCCATAGCAAATCCTGCGGCTCTTCCGCCCCGCAGGCGCTCTGCAAAACCGCCCGTATTTCTGGGTGTGGTATTTAAATGTACACAGCCCGCATTGTGATAACAGGGATTGTTTGGAATTGAAGGAATTGAAAACGAAGTAAGGTAGGCTGATGTTAAAAAATTTTGAATATCCGATTGTACACCAGAAGCTAATTCTGATGAATGTAAACTTAGCGTAAAATGTGTAATATCAACATGGTTGGAAGTAAGAATGGACTTATTGCCATTGGCATAAACAATATTTTTTGTTCCAATAGCTGTTATAAATTTTTGATCAATACCTTCCCAGTAATCAATAGGGTCGCTACAATATACTTCATCAGTTCTTATACTTTTTGAAGGGTCATAACCATTAGCAAACAACAGCAGATTTTTTGTTGGTATCAGGTTATCTAAATAATCTTTAAGGGCGGCTAATTTTTCAGGGGGAGTAACTTCTATAGAAATACCGCCAAAACCAGTTAAACCTCCAATCATTATAAAAGGATGTACGCCATTCGGATAAATGACAATGGCATTTTTGGGATGTATTTTAACAGTACCTGATGCAGAAACGGTTCCATGTATGTTAATGGCATTATATTGAATTCCATTTATAAGAAAAAGGCCTCCGGAAATGGCGGGACTTTCCGGTAAAGACATGTCAATATTTTTTATTACAGCATTTTTTATTTTATTTAACAGCCCAATAATCTGTTCGTGATTATCTACCGACATCGCCTCCGCATCATCCCCTTCAAACCAACCAACAAAGCTAGGATCATGAATTAAATCCCACTGATGCTTATAAAGAGTGCTGCCAATGCTGTAATCCATTATATTATTGGTCAGCCCTTTATTACCTTCACCCAGCTCATCACTGCTGAAAATATGTTTTAAATTAAATGCACCATGCCCAAGCTCGTGAGCAATTGTATGAGGGCTTACATCAAAAATAAACCCTGCATTGCGTGCCCTGGGCATATAGCCAAGCACTGCACCGTCGTTGGTACAGCCAAACAAGAGATAATACGTGTTTTCATCGCTGGCATTATATTTCGGGCAGTTATTTTTAAAATAACTTACTATGGGCTGCATATCGGGCATGTAATTGCTAAGCAGGCTGCTGTTTTCTATATGTATGCTTTTACTTATATAGGAAGGCAAAATGCAATTGGCGGTGTCAACATTCCATTTAATAAATACGCTGCCGTAAATTTTATTTAATGTATCACGCACTGCAATGGTATCAGGCATTGCGCCGGTACCCAAATTAACCAGCACCACTTTTAAAGTTTCGGGCTGATAAAACTGGATGTTAAATGCACCTATGGCAAAGGTCTGAGGAGGCGCCGTAGCAGGCGGTGTATAAAAAGCCACAACCTCTGCCATGCTGCCTGCAGGCTTTCCGCCAAAACTCAGACTTATGGTACTGTCGGGGGAAAAAGTGGTATTGTAGGTTTCGGTTGCGGAAGCATTTTTAAATACTAATTTGCTTATATCAAAACCGGGCTGTTTTTTTTGAAGTTTTAATTTAATAACATCATTGCCTGCTTGCATGGCTTTCCAGGCAACTGAGTAATTGCTGTTATCTGCAATATCTAAAACGGTGTTATAGTTTTGCGCAAGGGCGGTATATTTTTGTTTATCTACTCCGCCGTTAGGGCTGGTACTGCTGGTTAAAGCTCTCTCGAAATTTAATTTAGCGGGTGTGGTGTTTATTTTTGTGAGGGTGAAATTATTGCTGGAGTCGGGTCCGCAGGGTTGAGGACGGCCAAGCAGTATTTTTTTGCAGTAAAGGCTGGCGTGGGTTATTACGCTGTCGAAGGGCAGTGCAGCGAAATTAGTTAAGCTGGTGCTGTTGGCAATATTTTGGTTAAGGAGCTGTTCTACAGTGTCTTTTTGTATAGGAGTAAATTTGCATTTGCATTCGTCGCTTGTATTAAAAGTAAATGGTTTGGCGGGGTTCAGCGGATCGAAATAAAATTTAATGCTTCCCTGTATATTGTCTTTATAAACTAAAAAAGACAGGAGTTTATCAAATGCCTTTTCGATACGGCTGCTGCCGGATGTATCATTAGCATTAAGGCTTGGTAATATCAGTAATTTAACATTGGTGGCTGCTTCGAAATTTTGTTTGGCTAAAATGATAGTCGGGTTTAACCAGACTTGATTTGTAAACCTAAACAGCATGGAGGTTGCACCGCCGGGTGTAGGGTTTGGGTTCCAGGCGGGGGTGGTTTGGGCGTATGCTCCTCCCCGATCCTCTGAAAAAGGGAGAGTAGTTATGAAGCAAAAGAATAAAAGGGCAATAAATTTAAAACGTTTCATGTTTTATTTTTCATTTGCAAATGTATCATATAAATATTTCTAAAAATAAAAATCCTGAATCCAATTTTCTTCGGATTCAGGATTTGGATATCAATCAATTATAATAACGAAGGCGCAGATTGTGGGTATTATGCCTACGCATTTGATGGTGAAATAACACCTGCAATGGCCGCAAATTAATTATTAAGTGACCTGCTAACTTCAAGCCATTCGGTTCCGTTGTAAATAAGCGTTAATGTATCTTTTGCCTTAAAAGAATAAGTATCACCATTTATATCAAAAGTAGAATTGTCATCAGTTATTGCGATTGTCGCAGTCCCAGCATTTTCAATGATGAGCATTTGTCCAACTTTTAAACCTGCTCCCATACTTGTAAACGTTGTCGCAACTGAAGGTTTAAGCCTAATATATCCTTTATTTCCTGGAGTTAAGACAATAGCAGTCGAATTTGAAAAACTTATTGATGAAGAGTCAATTGTAACTGCCCCTTTCACTTCCAAGCTAGTACCGGGGGTATTAGTTCCAATACCTACATTGCCTCCAGATTTCACCCTGATTCCTTGACTTCCGCCGCCATAAAGGATAAGATCATCAGTTTCAGCTCCAATTTCAGGCGGGCTAGAAGTGGCATTGCTATAGAATTGAATTGATCCACGCGTAGGATCTGTTGATTTAAAACGTGAAACTTGTGGTGCCAAAGTTGTTAAAACATCCAGCTGAACTGCAGGTGTAACTGTTCCAATACCAACCTTCCCTTGGGAAAAAACAGCTGCATAACCACCGGCAGTATTAGATACATATAACGCATTTCCGCTTCCATTAGAAAAAGCCGAGAGTGCCGATGAACCACTTAATGCATTTGCAATTGTAAAACTACCTGCCCCTCCAACTGTAGTAATATTTTTCACATCAAGCTGTGAAGCAGGTGCTGCTGTTCCAATACCAACAAAGCCGGTACTTAATATTCTCATTCTCTCTTTAAAACTTGTACCCAAAACCAAATCTGTAACGTCCGTCGTACCTATCCAATGTTCTAATACTCCAATTGGTGTGGTCCCGTATGTGCCGGGGACAACAGGCGAAGAAGTGATTGCATTCCCTGTAAGCGACCATTGCGGGGCACCCCAAGTTAAATTACCTACGTTATCACTCGTTAATACAGAGGAATATGCAGGAAGTGCATCAGGCAGAATGAGAGCATAACTTGTTGTGGTAACTCCAGAATTTATGCTAACTGTGCGTGGATTAGAGGAATTATAAAATAATAAAGAGCCGGTAAATGGAGATGCCCCTCCGGATGCCGGCAAGGGAATACCAGTGGTAATCTGCCCTGCAACATGAAGCAATGACGCTGGCAAAGTTGTTCCAATACCAACATTGCCGGAATTATTATTATAAGCAACAGCACCAGAAACAGTCCATGCATCAAGCCGCCAGGCTGGAGCGCCAGTACTATTTGTTTTCCAAACTAGATTATTATTATTTAAACCGGGGGCAGTAACGTATCCATCAGTAGTTGCATTATTGGGATCTATGTTAAGTGCAGGAGTTGTTGTGCCGTTTGTTATATGAAGAGGAAGTGTTGCGGTAACTGAAGTAACTGTACCAGAATTACTAGAATCTACCCTCCAGCCCGGAACATGATTCACATCTAATTTCCAAACTGCGAAAGCAGAGCCTGAATTACCTGAGGCAACAATGCCGGGTGTTGCTGCTGAATCAAGCCCAACTGAAATTGTGTGTGAAATCGAATCACTTTTTACCCGTATTGGCAGGTCAGCAGTAATACTTCCCCATCTTGCTAAACCTCCATTATTAGAAGAGGTTAATATTTTACCTATTCCCGGTATGCCTCCTCTAATTTTTATTCTCCCTGCTATATCAAGTTTAGCCAACGCATTTGGTGAAGAAGTATTTATACCCACATTGCCTGTGGAATCAACAAATAATGCAGAAGTGTTCCCTGCTTTCATGATATTAAAGTTACCACTACCGTTAAGATCAAAAATGGTATTAAAACCGCCGCTCGTGATTGTAGTATTTTGCATCAATGGTGCTCCCAAGTAAACAGTATTACCTGCCCTGGTTAATCCATTAGTAAAAGTCAAAGGCGCTTCAATGGTTACTGTTGAATCAATTGCCCTGGTTAACTGTCCTTGTGCATTTACTGTAAATTTTGGAATACTAAGTACCTGCCCTGCAATACTGCCTCCGTAAGTCCCCGCGATAACACTAGTATTTGCAATTTTAACCAACCGTGCTGCTGACCCGTTATAAGAAAAAGCAGTAATTCCTGTTCCAGCACTAAGAGGAGCTAACAGTGAAGATGGAGTTACCCACGAAGGCGGTGTCGCCGGCCCGTTTGAATGAAAAACAGTACCAGCTGCGCCAAGTGTGTCGTGCGCCAATGCACCGCTGCCATCAGAATAAAATGCCTGCCAATTGCCAAGCGACGTTAATCCAGTGCCTCCGTTAGCTATAGGCAGCGAATCTATTACTTCTGAAGTTAAATTTAAAGGCCCGCTGCTGGACAAAGTACCGTTGTTTCCAATCGTTCTAACTATTCCATTTGGTGCAAGCCCCGAAAACCGTATTGTGCCGGAGCTTATTATTCCCTGCGCGGTATCAATTGCTCCAGTGCTGCCTACCTGGAATTGTGAAGCAGAACCCACTGAAAATAAGGAAGCGGGAACAGCAGTACCAATACCAATATTGCCGGAAGCCAATATTCTCATCCTTTCAATATTGAATGTTTTTATGACCAAATCTTGGGAGATGGTTGTTCCAAGAAAGGGTGGTGAAAAAGAAGGAATTATAGGAGGATTTCCATATATGGACCAATTATCTATTGCTAAATCAGCTGTCTGCGAATGAAAAGCATAAGGCACACTCCATAATTGTGTTCTTGGCATGGTATAATAACCGCTCCCTCCTTGAATCGCCATTTCAACTTCTAAAAACCTGTCACCTTGATACCACTTAATTGAATCAAAACTGCCAGAATTAATCGTTCCGCTTCCAATTACACAGGAAAATAATCCATATCGATTGGTATTGACAAGCTGGGTTTCCTGGTATAAGGGAGTCCCTCCTGACGGCAGTTTATAAACCGAAAATCGTGCAACAAGGTTAATACTGCTGCTGATTGGTTTTCCAGAAGGGTCCCGGGCTACTGCCTGATAATTTACCCCCTTTGGAGGAGCCGATTGGCCAAATGAAAAAGCACTGATCAACAGTATAGAGAATGTCAAGATTGAAAAAAGTAATTTCTTCATCATTTGGTTTTCCTTTTAAATTTGATTTATTTATTTTAAAATCAACAGACCTGCCAGTTAAAAAAAACAGACAGGTCTCAAATCATCTTTAATTCAATAATCCGGTTTTTAAATATGTTAATTTTCAAATCAGCATATTATCACTGTAACACCTCAGCACATCATCAAAATTAATTAAGTTCAGGGAATTTTAACGCCGATAACTAAAATATCATCCACCTGATCAAGGTCTCCCCGCCATTCTTCTACTGTTTTATTAAGTATTTCTTTTTGCTTTTCAATTGGCTCGCGATGTACTTCCATCAATAATTTACGGAAGAGGTTTCCCATAAATTTTTTCCCGTATTTACCTCCGAACTGATCGGCATACCCATCAGAAAAAATGTAGATAGTATCTCCTTTTTGAAGCTGGAATGTGTGATTGGTAAATTTCTTTTTTTCTTCTCCTAAAAATAATCCGATCGGGAATTTATCCGCTTTTGTTATAATGAACTGCTCATTGCGGATGATATACAAAGGATTGAAAGCCCCTGCATACTGCAATTCAAGAGTTTTGAAATCTATGGTGCAGAATGAAACATCCATACCGTCTTTGGCCTGTCCTTCCTCCTTTTCCTGGCCGTGGTGCAGTGTTTCACTCACGCCTTCATTGAGGCTGTCGAGTATTAGTGACGGTTTTGTAAAATTAGTATTTGTTACTACATGCTTTAATATGTTGTAGCCTACTATTGACATGAAAGCTCCGGGAACTCCGTGTCCCGTGCAGTCAACAGCAGCAAACATAGTGATGTTGTTTTTTTTATCAATCCAGTAAAAATCCCCGCTGACAATATCTTTCGGCTTGTATAAAACAAAGGAATTAGGCAGTACATGTTTTACAAAACTTTCGGGAGGCAGAATGGCTTCCTGAATACGTTTTGCATATTTAATACTGTCGGTAACATGTTTGTAAAGCACTTGCAATTCGCCGTTTTTCGCTTCAATTTCTTCTTTCTGATGCACAACCTGCTCTGTTCTCTCAACCACCTTAGCTTCTAGAATCCGTTCATTTTCACGAAGGTCTTCACGCATTTTTAAAAGTGCGGCTCCAAGAGTATCATCAGTACTCAGCGGCAGATAATCTGAATCAAAATTTCCCGAACCAATCTGTTTAGCAAACTGGGTAGTTCTATCCATGCCGTCAACCAAATCATTTAAGGCATTTGACATTTCCCCGATTTCATCATTTCTGTCCTGAATATGATCAGAAGGCAGCACTCCCCTGCCCATCAATAATAAAACTTTCTTCAGCTGCTGGATAGGATCTACAATAGTTTTAATGGTGAATCCTGCAATTAAAATCCCACCTAAAACTAATATTACACCTAGCCACACAACCCTCTTTTCAAGCATAGAAAATGAAGTAAGCATTGCATTTGAATTATCGTTTGCATTACTGCCTTGTTTTCCAATGAGTGTACTTAATTTTTTATTAATAGTGCCGAACGGCTCATCAAGTTCTTCATAAACATCGTGAACAATAAAATAATTAGCAGGATCATTGTACTCATCCATCGACAGCAATTTATCCATAATATGAATCTGATAGGTGTCAAACAGCTTATCCGTAAGTGTAAGAATATCTTTCAGACTATTTTTTTCATCAGTGCTCCAATCGATGGAAAATTTGAAAAGCCTTATTTTTAATGCAGGGTATTCTGTATGAAGCAGGCTGCTTAATAAATCTTTTTTAGGAGTAAATACCGGCGTATAAAACCATTCGGTTATCCCCAATTTAGATCTATTTAAAAGATTGTCCAACTCTTTTAATGAAGCAAGAGAAGGGTTGTAAACCGCAGTTACCTCATGAATTTTCTGGCGGCTGGTGGTAAGGGTAGAATTGGTAAACAAAAATGCGATAATGTTTAGTAAAACAATTACCCCGAAACCTATTCCTATTTTTTTTCCAATTGTAAGTCTAAAATTCATAAACTATAGCGTTATTTCTGCTTATTTATTTCCTCAATTTTTTTCTGATAGAAATTAAATTTTTCCTCATCATGCAACGCATGAAAGATACCTTTTAATCCTTGTAATACTACAATTTTATTGGGATTGATATCGTATGCTCGTTCCATAAAAGGGAGTGACTCCTTAAATAATTTAACTGATTTCTCCTGCATGGGCTCTAATTTGGTAATATCCATTTCCATATCAGAACTGATGATAAGATTTACTCCCCTGTTAAAATATAAAAGACCCATATTTAGGTTGGCCGTAATATTGTCCGGGTCAAGCGTCAATATTCTTTCGTAAATACCTTTAGCAAGATTCACAAACTTAGTGTTTTCAGGGCTTTTGTCCAGAATTGAGGAATAAACAGTTCCAAGATTTTCATCAAATGCAATTTCTTGTTTTTGCTGATTCGTAATACTTGAATCCATTAGAGGGTAATACTCTATAATTTTTTTCTCGAGTTCAATTGCTTTTTCGTAGTCAACAGGATCAAGAAATTCAACAGCATCATTACTTAATGTTGATATTAAATATTGAGCAGCATTAATGTTAAGTTGCAAATACTCCTTTTTAGTATCAAAACCTTCTGATTTTTTTATAGACTTTAAAGCTTCCAAGCGAGCCGGGGACTGCTTGTTCGATTTTTCATTCTTGTATATAGATTTATAAATATATCCGCGTATCTGCCATGCCTGTGCATCCTTCGCAGTTTCAGGGTTGGAAATGGCTGCATTGATATCCGCTTTGGCACTTTCAAGATTATTTTGTTCATAGAACTTGAACGCAGATTCCATTTTGGACTGCTGCGCATTTGTTACTGCTGCTGTTAATAACAGCAGTCCCAAAATAAAAGTTCGTATAATATTTAAAAATTTCATTCTAAATTTTTATATAACAAAATTTTAATTAACCGGCATCGACATTTCCACAAGGGTTATGGCTACCTTCAATTTGTATTTTTCTATATTTGACCTGTTCACTTCAATTTTTTGTTTATTCTCTAGAAAAACAAAATTTATACCTGATCCCTGTTTTGCCAAACCCGGCTTATCAGTAACAATAAGCGTGCTCTTGCCCTTGACTTTACTTAAAACATCAGCAAGCTGGGCAGAATTATCGGGAAGTATATAAATAATATTGAATTTAGAATTTGCATCAACGGAAGTAATGTTTTTAATTTCAATATTCTGGTTCCCTACTTTTTTTGTATTAAGCTTTGCCAATTCGTTAAACAGAGAAGTGTTGGATCCCATAAACCCGATTACAAAATTCCCTTCCCTATAGGTATCAGGCCATTCAATGTATTTTGTAAAGTTGTAAATGTAAATGGATTTAATATGTGCAGTGGCTTCTTCCGATTGGTCGGGCAATACCACAATAGCTGAGGTGAAAAATACAGAGGAAAATAATATTAAAAATAGTTTCTTCATTCAGCCAAATGACTCAAAGCGGTGGTTAACCGATTTAAAATTACGTTAGTTGACAAATATATAATTTTTTACCCATTAATTGGCTGTCCAAACCAAAAAAATTAATCATGGCGAGGTATCTCATTTTTAAATATTTAACAATTTCAATGCACTTTTTTATCAAAGGCCGCTCTTCAGAATAGTTTTATCAAAATAAATCAAGCCATTGGAATCCTTTCTCGTTTTACTCAGAATTCTGATTATTTTTAATAGACATTTCTATTAAGCAGCCTCCAGTTAAATTTAATCGGTGCCATATTTTTTGAAGCATGCATAGATTGATGAATTAAAATTGAGTAATTTGTTTTTCCTTTGACTAACCAAACTAAAGCTGAAATGAATTTTGAGGTACTGAAAAATAATTTTGACAAAGAGGATAAACGTGTTTTAACCGGGCTGTCAGGCTATTTTATCATACTGGTATTAATTGCCTTCAATGCTTGCGGCACCTGCGATTCAGGAGACAGCATAGTACATTTTTTATTTTCGAAATACGCTTTTCTGCATCCTGAAAATTTCTTAGATCACTGGGCAAAACCTTTGTTTGTATTGCTGAGTGCGCCATTTGCTCAATTTGGATTTATTGGATTGAAATTATTTAACTGCGGTATTGCTGCTATAACAGCTTGGTACTGCTTTAAAACAGCTAAAACTCTTCACTTTAAAAATGCATGGCTTGCTGCAGTATTTTTTTGTTTTACGCCGGGCTATTTTACACATGTTTTTTCAGGTCTTACTGAGCCTTTATTTGCTTTTGTACTGTTGCTCGGAGTTTATTTGATATTAAAAAACCAGGTGGCAGCTGCTTTATGCGCTGTTTCATTTTTGCCTTTTGTCCGATCTGAAGGACTCGTTATTATCGGGGTATTTGCAGTTTATTTAGTGCTTAACAAACAATTCAAATACCTCCCCTTGCTATTGTCCGGGCACATTTTTTACAGCATTGCAGGGGTGTTTTATTATCATGATTTATTGTGGGTATTTAATAAAATTCCATATTCGGAATCCAGCGGTAAATATGGGCATGGAAACATAACCCACTTTGTAGTTCAGTTAAATTATATTATCGGTGTTCCTTTATATGCTTTGCTGGCACTTGGTTTCGTTAAAAAAGTAATTGAATTATTTTCTTTCCGGAAAATTGATGAATACAGATTAATGCATCCTGAAGTTTTTTTGATTTATGGTTCATTCCTTGCTTTTATTACCGCACACAGCTTGTTTTGGTATTTCGGTATTTTTGAATCAATGGGATTAAACCGTGTATTAGCGGGTGTTGTGCCTCTTGCAATTATCATTTCTTTAAAGGGATTTAATTTTATTACCGGCATCATAAAACAAAAAGTGCCGGCTTTAAGTACTGCTTTTATTCTTGCCGCTGCAGTTATTGTATTTCCATTTGTGCCTAATCCTGCTTCGGTTAATTGGGAAAAAGATTTGTCGCTGTCTGATGAACAGCTTTTAGTTACTGATGCTTACAAACTTATTAAAGTTGATTTTCCTGAAAATACCGTTCTGTATTATACTCATCCATATTTAATTCTCCTGATGAACAGGGATCCTTTTGATGTCAGCCAAAACCATGACTTGAAGATGCTGTGGAAAGAAAAACGCCCGGCGCATTATATGGTTGTATGGGATAATCAGTTTTCACTAGTTGAAAACGGGGTCACTTTAGAACAGCTCATGGCAGATAAAAAATTGAAACTTATAAAAAATTTCAAAACAGTAAATAAGGGCGAAGAAAGCTCTGTGGCAGTATTTGAAGGGAATGATTGATTTTTGTATTCTTGCTTTAATACTGCACCGGCATAACAACCTCCTTAAAGGGATTCCGGGGGATCCATTCAGTTGGTTTGATTGAATCAATAAAAGGCTTGATGATATGATTTGATAATGGGTTTCTATGGCGAACGTAACATGACAATTGATAAGCTTCCGCGCCCACATTACTTTTTATTTCTGATGCAGTTCGTCCTAAAAAAAGCTGAGGACGATTATTATCTATTGCATCTTTTACATAATCATAAAGTATATTCTGATACAATTCCAGTTCTTTGTTTAATTCATAATTCAAACCAATAAAATGGGCTTCAATTGAGTCTTTCAAGAGGAATGAAGTTCTGAAGCCGATTATTTTTCCATCGTGATAATATGCTGTAAAATTGAACTTGTCCCCTAATGTTTTTTTCATTTCAGTAAAATAAGCGGCAGATAATCCTGCCATTCTGAATGATGCTTTTAAAAGAACATTGTTGTATAAGTTTTGAATCTGCAGAGCATTTTCATTTATATCAGCTGCAGAAAAATTTTTACGTTCCAGCTCTATCCCCTTCTTTATAATGCCTTTAGCCCTGCTGCGGTATTTTTTGCTCATTGCATCAAGGTACTCGTCAAATGTTTTCCAGTTTACATTCACAATCATATTGGGCTCTACCAAAAAATCGTGGTACTTGAATTCTTTTAATTCATCCGAAATATTTTTTTGAGATGTATAGAAATCTTTGATAAGAATTGCAGAAATTTTACAGCGAGTTTTTTCAATTGAACAGATTTGAAAAATCACATCGGCTAAAGCATCAAACATCTCTGTTTTATCAATTTCAGGAATGCATGAAAAGCCATGCTCCCCGCTGATAAAGGTATTTCCGCAGATGAGCAGACGCATATTTGCTTTGTCGGCGCTCTGAATTAAATGGTTGGTTAAATGTTTTTTGAGATACCGAGTAATAGCACATGAAAACTCTGTGCTGTCCTGCTCAATCATACTTCCAAAACTGGCGGAAGAAAGGTCTATAACCTGAAAATAGGCAATTGCAGCAGGCCGGTTATTTTGATACATAACAGCATAATGGAAATTCATATTATCCGGCCGCTCCTTTTCCAACACTGACAAATAAGGAATCTTTAAAAATTCGCTGCCATGCACTGATGCAATATTCCAATCTTCTGAATTAATTGCGGCAACAGAATCATATAAATCAAAAGAAAAATCCGACTGTTTTTTGCCGGCTGAAAGTTTTTTATTTTTTATTTTATCGCAGGAGAAAAGCATTTTTTATGACAAATTGAAATTTTAGAATTTAAAGATAATAATAAAATAATTAACTGCATTGCTGCAAAAGGCTGTGCACCTGATTCTCACCATTAATTATTTTTTCTTTATCTCTGCCGTCATCAATTCTTTAATATATTTTACCGGAGCGCTTCCATAGCTCAGAAATTTTTCATGAAACTGTTTCAGATTAAATTTATCACCCATTTGTTTTTTTAACTCTTCGCGGAAATCATAAATTTCGGTATAACCGGTAAAATAACAGCAGAGCTGCACCTGCGTAACCGATACTCTTTTCCATTTTCCTTCGGCTTCTGTTTTTTGCTGGAATGCCTCATTTATCAATAGGTTCATTGCTTCTTCTTTACTCATATTTTTTGTATGAACGCTGTAATCTAAAATGGTATTGCAGGTGCTCCGTAAATTCCATTTGTAATACATCAGCCACATTTCCGGTGAATCATCGTAGCCGCTTTCCAGCATCATGCGTTCGCTGTAAACAGCCCAGCCTTCTATCATTGCATTGTTACCAAACAATGATTTAATTAAACTCGGCGACTGATTGCTGTAAACCAATTGCGTGTAGTGCCCTGGAATTGCTTCGTGGATGCTTAATATCTGGAGTACATAATAATTATATTCGCGCAGGTAACTTTCTGCTTTCTCTTTGTCCCATCCCGAAAGGGTTCCAACATTGTAATAGGTATTTCCATTTTTATCATAAGGGCCGGGAGCTGAAATAGAAGCACCTGCAACGCCGGCCATATAATCTGGCTCTTTTCGCACCACAAGCGGTTTTGAAGGATCGATATAAATTAAATTCTTTTTATTTATAAAATCAACAAGCTTCGGAATCTGGCGTTCGATGGTGATTTGAAATGAATCAGGCCGTACATGTTTTTCGGAAATTTTATCAATCAACATTTTAATCAGCTGAAGCGAATCTGTTGGCTTTTTCATTGGGCCTTTCTGCCCCCATGTAAGTGGATTATCAACATATTTACTCCATAATTTATCAGCAAGCTCAAACATTTTTTTGTGCAGTTCTTTTTTATGTGCCAATGCTTTTTCATAAATCTGGTCAACAGTATAACCGGATTGAATATCAAATTCAAACTTTTTTGCATACAGCTCTTTTCCTAAACGGAAACTGCGGGGCGTTTTATTATCAAGGTTTTTAAGCCATGCGGCATAATCTTTAATCGCTTTCACAGATTCTTTTGCATTTGCTTCCAACATCTGTTTTTCGTGCTCGCCGAAATGCACTTTGTTTAATGCTTCATGCAAATCTTTTTCGAATACCGAAATACCTCCGAGGTTTTGATCAATAGCTAAAGCGGTATGTTCTAATGTAGGGTTTTTGATGTTCTTTTTTGCTGCTTCGTAATAGGCGGAAATGTTTGCCATCCTTAAATTAAAATTGCGCAGACGTATATCCAATGAATCATAATTACCATTCAGTATTTCGGCGAAAGCACCTGAAACATTATAATTCGAAGGATCCCATTCGAAAGATTTCTGTTCAGTAAGCGCCCATTCAGAAGACTTGAGCTGATTCTCAATCATGTAATAATCGGTTTTGTTATTATCTGATAAAGCGCTTAAATCAAAGGTCTTAAGAGAATCTAAATTAGCTTTGCAAAAGACGGCTTCTCTTGCTCTTGACGCATCATCGGGCACAATAAGCACGCTGTCGTATTTATGATAACCCTGGCTTGAAGCCCAGCCGGGATATACTTTCCAAAGATTTTCGATAAAAGATACTTTGTATTTATCAAATTGAGGGTTCATATCTGCTGCTGTTTTATTTTCTTTTGTATGTCCTGTGTTGCTGCAGGCTGCGAGCGATAAACAAATTAAAAAAGGGAATATTGTTTTTTTCATTGGCTGATGTTCTTTTTGGTATTATTCATATATTAAAAAACAAAAGAGAATTAAAATCATAATTTTATTTCATTAAGTTTCAAGTCTCCAGCGCAAATATAAATTAAATAAGAAACTAAGCAGCCTGCCACGTCTCTTTAAATTGAATTAATTTTTTATATTCTCATTTCATTCATTCCCAAATCAATCTCATTAATTTATCTATTTTTGAGCTTTCAAAATTTAAAAAAGATGTTTAAAAAATTATTCCCCATGATTGTACTTTCTGTTTTGGCAGCATGCAGCAACGGTAACAAAAATGAACAGTCGGCACTAAAATATCCTGCAACGCGCAAAACGGATACTGTTGATACTTATTTCGGAACAAAAATACCTGATCCCTACCGCTGGCTGGAAGATGATAAATCGGCCGAAACGGGCGAATGGGTGAAAGCTCAGAATGCAGTTACATTCGATTATTTATCAAAAATCCCTTTTAGGAATAAAATAAAAGAACGTCTGACAAAAATCTGGAATTATGAAAAGCGCTCTGCCCCTTTCAAAAAAGGCAAATATTATTTTTTCTATAAAAACGACGGCATTCAAAACCAAAGCGTATTGTATGTTCAGGAAGGTTTAAACGGAACGCCCAAAATTTTATTAGACCCAAACACACTGGCCGCTGACGGAACAGTATCACTTGATATACTTTCGGTGAGCAAGGATGCAAAATATTTAGTCTACAGCATCAACCGCGCAGGGAGCGACTGGAGCGAGATTTATGTTATGGAAATTGAAAGCGGCAAAAAAACTTCTGACGAAATTAAATGGGTAAAATTTTCTGATATCGGCTGGAAAGGCGACGGCTTTTATTACAGCGCTTACGGTGCCCCGAAAGAAGGGAAAAGCGCACTGTCTAACAAAAATGAATATCACAAAGTGTATTATCACAAAGTAGGTGATGCACAGGCAAAAGATCAATTGATCTACGAGGATAAAAATTTTCCATTGCGGAATTATTCTGCAAAAACAACTGAAGATCAAAAATTATTATTGATATACGGCTCTGAATCAACCTCCGGAACAACGCTTGCTGTAAAAGAATTAGACAAGCCCAATGCTGCATTTATTACCCTGGTAAATAATTTCGACAACAATTATAATGTAATTGATAATGAAGGTAACAACCTTTTTGTTATCACTGATAAAAATGCTCCCAAATATCAGCTGTTAGAAATAAATATTAATGATAAACCCGAATACGCAAACTGGAAAAAAATTATTCCTGAAACAAATGATTTATTAGAAAACGCAGCAGTATGCAACGGTAAATTAATTGCCAAATATTTAAAAGATGTTACTACCCGTTTATATGTTTATGATATGAACGGCAAAAAAGAAAATGAGATTCAGCTTCCCGGACTCTGCAAAGTAGATGCCCTTGACAGCGACAAACACGACAGTCTTGCTTTCTTCTCCTACAACACTTTTACAGCGCCTCCTATTATTTATAAATACAATATCCTGAATAATAAAATGGATGTTTGGTTTAAATCCAGCATCGATTTTAAATCGGATGACTACGAAACCAAACAGATATTTTATCCAAGCAAGGACGGAACAAAAATTCCGATGTTTATCACCTGCAAAAAAGGAATTGTATTGGATGGCAGCAACCCCTGCTTTTTATTCGGCTACGGCGGATTCAACTCATACTACTCCCCAGAATTTAAAATTGACCGCGCTGTGTTTTTAGAGAACGGCGGTATCTATGCCATTCCAGGATTACGCGGAGGAGGCGACTACGGGGAAGACTGGCACAAAGCCGGCATCAAATGTTTGAAGCAGAATGTGTTTGATGATTTTATTGCAGCAGCAGAATATCTAATTAAAGAAAAGTACACATCATCTGCAAAACTTGCTATTAACGGGCGTTCTAACGGAGGTTTATTAATAGGAGCTGTAATGACACAGCGCCCAGATTTAGCGAAAGTTGCAATCCCAACGGTAGGTGTATTGGATATGCTGCGCTATCATAAATTTACTATTGGCTGGGCTTGGGCCAGTGATTACGGCACTTCCGACAGTTTAAAAGATTTCAACTGCCTGATAAAATATTCGCCGCTGCACAATGTTAAAGAAACTGAATATCCTGCAAGTCTTGTAACAACAGGTGATCACGACGACAGAGTAGTTCCTGCCCATTCATTTAAATTTATTGCAACGCTGCAGGAAAAACAAAAAGGCAGCAATCCTGTACTTGTACGGATAGATACCAATGCCGGACATGGTGCCGGAAAGCCGACATCTAAACAAATTGATGAATTCAGTGATATCTGGAGCTTTGTATTTTTTAATCTAGGAATGAAGTATTAATGTGCTGATACGGCAATTTTAAAACCCGCCCGAACAATTGAAAGGAAATCAGTTGTTCGGGCGGGTTTTAAATTAATTATTGCAGCGTAAAATTGTAAAGGCTTCCGCCGGAGGAAATAACTGCTTTGTCATCACAGTCGCCGTTTCCATAATTAATTGAACGGCTTGAACCGTCAGCTGAAGTCATTTGTAAAACCCCGCTCTCAATCCAGGCGCAGTTAACGGCTTTTCTCAAAGGGTTTACTATGGTAGAAGTAAATGAATTACCTGCCGCATCTATTCCGGTTGTACTTCCTGTGATTAAATAAACATCATCATTTACTCCTGGAGTAGCTTCACCCTGAATCCACTCACGGGTATGGTTCGAATTCCATGTGATAATTTCTGCACCGCCCGGACTTGTAATCTGGGCATTTACAGATTGAGAAAAAGTCAAATGTCCGTCGATGTTATAGCCGTTATTGGTAACAGAAACAGTTCCAGTAATCTGAAAATCATTTACAGCATAATGATAAAAAGTAATTGAATGAGGAGATAAATGATCATGGTAAGATCCATTATATGAAATGTAAATCTCTCCAACTCGTTTACGGCCATCAGCGCATATGCATGAACCACTTGAACCGAAACTAACAGTAATTTTATGAGGAGAAATAGTCTCGTCAACTATAATACTTGCGCAGGAACTAAGTACTCCCCTATTTTCACCGTTGTTATCATGCTGCTGCATATATGAAGTTAAAATACCTCCAGCAGCCTGATCTGAAATACTGCATACATCGTTAAAAATCGCTTCTGCCCTCTGATTGTGAGTAGCAGCGGCAATATCAGCAGTTGTGACCGGAGCAGGATTTTCCTTTTTTTTACAGGAAATAATAATTAAACTTATTACAGCTGCTGTAAATAAATATTTTGTAAGACTGGCAGTTTGCATATTATGGGGTTTAAGGTTTTGCTTTTGAGATAACGAAAATAAAAAAAAATAGTTAGCTTTTTTTTTGATTGTTTCAGGATCAAATAATTTAGTTCCCTTTCCGCAAAGGAAACATGCTTCTGATGGAAGCAAATTTATTAGTTGTTTTTGAAGTAAATACTCCTTGGCTTATATCTTTAATATCTTCAATTGAATAAAAAGCTGTTGGGTTAAACTGGCGGACTAAAACAACAACGTCCTGCACATTTTTACGCTTGATAATTGTAAAAATCATTTTAACGGGGCCGACCGCACCATTTGCGTCAACTAATGTTACCCCGTGATTATTCAGCTTCAGCGCCTCCAGCAGGTTGTCGCAATTTTGATTGGTGATGATACGGATTACCTGCAGGCCTAAAGCCAGACGCTCCTCAATCATCAACCCCACATACGTGCCGGTAGCAAAACCGCCGGCGTAGGCCAGATAACATGCAACATTATTTAAATTTTTCATTACCTGTGCAACAACAATTATCCAGATAAGCACTTCAAAAAAGCCCAATACAGGCACAATTTTACGAAAGCCTTTCGAAATAAATACATGCCTTAGAGTGCCTAAACTAACATCGCATACACGTGAACAAAAAATAATTATTGGAAGAATAATCCAGCTGTAATAATCAAAGCTGCCGAAAATGGAATGAAGCATAATTTAATAATGTGCTGTTCTGTTAATGTATAAATTTGAAAACGAACTAATGACTGATGGCTTATGCCCTATTTAATAATTATCATTTTATTTGTTTTCCTTTTGGTTCCTGCAGTTAAGGAATAATAATAAATCCCAGCATGCAGATTTTTCTTGTCGAATAATACAGTATGTTTCCCTTCCTGCATTGTTTCATTAGCAAGGGTTTCAATCAATCTGCCACATTCGTCCCAAACCTGTAAATTGATATTTAATTTTTTATTCAATGTAAATTCAATAGTGCTTGTCTGTACTACCGGGTTCGGATAATTGATTAACTGTAAATCTGTTTTAGCAGCTGCAATATCCGCAATAGTTGTAATATCATTCACGCTTGTAATGTTTGTAGAAAAAATACCATTTGAATGTGTTGCTATTACAACCAGCCCGTCGGAAACACGTGTTTCAATCATGTCGCAAACTGAATTGCCGATTGTATTTGTCCCCTGCTGCACCCAGACAGTATTAATACCTTTTAAGCTGTCAGTGGCATAAAGGCCGGTGCTTGTTGCAGCTAAATAAACTTTTCCGTCGGCAACAGGCAGAATACTTATCCAGCGTATTGAAGGCGCGCTGTTGGAAGCATCAATATTACCGCCCTGCCTGCTCCATGTTGTGCCGCCGTCTGCAGTGTAAAAAATACTGAACACACTGTAATTCGAAAAAACAACAAAAGCCTTATTTCCATCTGTAGGGTCTGTTGCAATACAACTCACATATCCGTTTGACGGGAATATAACATTGGATGTGGTTGAAGTTATATCAACTGGTGTGGGAGTGCCGGTATTAGCATTATCAATACGGTAAACTTTCTTTTTATCTGTACCGTAATAAATTCTGTTAAGAGGTGTTTTACACGCAGTAACAGCAGTTATAAAAGACCCAGCTGCAGGCACTGAATCAGGGAACTGCACCCAGTTTGTACTGATAGAATCCCAGTTGCCGGCTAATGGTATGCCCGACAAATCATTGTTACGCCATAAATATTTTCCTCCGGCAAGGTACATCAGGCTGTTATTATTGGGATCAAGCACAAACGGATTTATAAATTGAGTATTCTTCAATCCGATAGGATCGATGCGGGCAAAGCCGGTTTTATTACCGTTTCCGTCCAAAGTAACTTTCGCCATTTTTCCATTTTGGATGGAGAAATAATAAAATGCCTGGTTATCCGCAATAGCGCAATAGGAGCCGTCGCCGCCCCAGGCATGCAGCCATGGCGATGTTTGGGTTGTGTTATTAGTGTACCATGTGCCGTTATCCTGAGCTCCGGCAACAATTATATTGTTTCCAGGACTTGCGTGATCAACCGCTGCCGTATAAAACATTGTTGTTAAATAACCGTTATCCAGAGTCTGCCAGGCAACCGTAGCAGCGGTATTATCAAGTGTTTTAAAAACACCGCCGTCGTTCGCGCTTAACATTATATCAGGATTGGAAGGTAAAAATTCAAGACAGTGCTGATCTGAATGATGATTGGCATAAGAGTTAACAACAGGCAATTCAGCTCCATGCTCATAACCGCCGATAAATGCTGTGTGGATAGAATCCTGAAAACCGGTGGTGGAGCGGTACAAATTAGTTCCGCCGATAAACACGGTGTTCGGACTGCCTGGTTTTACACGCACAAGCATATCATACGAACCCTGAACCGTCCATTTATCAAAAGTGCCTCCAGTTGCAGGGAGGTTGATTGACAGATCCTGCCATGAGCCTCCGGCACTGTCGCCGTTACCAGATAAATAAGTATATTTCCAGAAACTGTTCCATTCGGCTTCGCCTAAATAATTGTATGTTACTTTACCAAAGCCGGGAGTATTAGCTAAAAAATAAACTTCATTTTCATTCGAAGGATTTATTCCCATTGTAATTCGATTATATGCTGTCGGGAAATTAAGTGGCGTAATTTTGGTAAATGAAGTTCCGTTTGTTGAACGCCATAAACCTTTCGAGGTTCCGTCATCACTTAATGACGCGTAAACAACGCCTGTAGTTGTAACTGCAACGTCGGTGTAATATGAATTTCCGCCTATTGCAGTCGTCCAGGTGGTTCCTCCGTTTGCTGTTCTCATAACAGCCCCATAAACGGCGGCATACACTTCTGAGGTTGTATCATTGGCAGATACATCGTTAGCAAGATCCCAAACGAACTGCCAGCCGAGTGTAAAGGTCTGCGCTACGCCTCCTGCGGTTGATGCAATCGGCAGCCATGTTAATCCGCCGTCAGTTGATTTAAATAAGCCGTCGCCCAAATAATAGGCACTGCCGCCATTGGCGGAGGCACCATAGGCTTCTCCGCTGCCGTAATACCAAACATTCGTATGTCCTGGACGTTTATCCTGCACTAAGCATGTTGCATTTTTTAATTGAGATAAAGTGTTAGTCATGCTCCAATTGGCACCGCCGTCAGTGGAAAGCCACATGCCCCCGGAACATGAACCTGCTAACAGCCTGTTTTCATTGCTCACATCAATACCAAATGCACGTGTTCGTCCGCCGGCATTCCATGGCCCTCTGCTGGCAAAATTCAAAGCAGCTCTTTCTCCGAAAGCATTTCCCTGGGCATCATTTGGCAGAGTAGCAGCAAAAGCTAATTCCTTCTGGCGGATATTATCAGGGATTCTGCCTGTAGCAGGATCGGCCAAACGTTTTAATTCCCATCGCATACGCTCCTGTGGATCATCCTCTGTTCCTTCGCGTGAAATTTTATGAGATGTATTGTCCTTATTAATTTTGTGTTTTCCAAAACCAATGTATCCCGCTGCTGAAAGCGATAATACACAGCAGATAAAAATTGTGAACTGTTTTTTCATCATTTACTTTTTTATTGAAACCAAATATAATGTTTTTTATCGAGTTCCACTCTGGGCTTTCCGATGCAGATCCATTAGTTGTTAAGGATTTTATGCTGTTCATAAATTAGATTTTTTTAAAACTGCAATCACAATTTTACAATTTCGTAATCGTTTATCTTATTCAAATCCTGCGTTATCTCACCTTTTTCATTTTGGCCGAAAACACTCGAGAATTTAGCGCCGTATATAACTTCCTCGTGTGTATATGAAAAACGTGTACTCACTGTCTGAGAAAAAGTATCATCAAAACCATTTAATAAAATCATAAATTCGGCATCAACCTCAACTAAATCTTTTGAGGTCATTCCGTAAAGAGGACTGTTTTCGTCAATTGGATGATTAATAGTCCAGGTCATTGGAAAAAAAATAATTTTTTTTATTTCTAATTCCATTGGTCGGAAACGTCTTACGGGAACACCATTTTCTATTTCAAGTTTAGCCAAAGTCACACGCGCTTCAATATCATTAATCTGGCTGTTGCGCATTCTATTTGCAATACGAAATTGAAAAGCCAAAGAATCTTTAAACGGTGCGATGATAGCTTTTTTGCTGAAAATAATGTTGGTTTTAGGACGGGAAAATCGTCCGTAAAGCAAGCCGGTTGCCAAGGCAAAACCAAGCAATCCAACTAATGATTCAATGGATGCAATCAGGCTGACTGAATGACTTCCCGGACTTAAACGCCCAAATCCGACCGTACTTATCGTTTGGGTACTGAAGAAAAAAGCTTCCAAAAATTTATCTATTTCGGTAGTCCCTTCTATTCCTCTCAATCCGTCAATTCCAGCAATATAATAGGTTATAGCAAAAAATAAATTAATTACTATAAAATAGACAAATACAATTATGTTAAATTTAATCCATTCCATTTTTATCAATGCATGATAAAAACTTATCGAACCCCAGGTAGACTGTTCGACTCGCTGAATGTTAAAGGATCCATCAGAATTAATTAATCTTGATTTCTGTCCAGATGTTTTGCTTCCGAAACCAAGTTCTTTATCTTCTGTTTTATTTTTCATTTTTTTATTTATAGTTAATTAAAAAGGCATTGCCGCATTTCTTAAAAATTGCAAATCAGGATTTTTTTTTCGAATCAATTTATTTTTCTAAAATCCGGTGCAGACATATCTGCACAGTAACTGCATTCAATATTTAATAAATACAAATATAGAATTAATTGATAATTTTGCCCTGCAATTAAAATTTTGAAATGACACACATCGGCAAAAGAGTAAGCTTAACGCGGAAAGAAAAAGAGTTAAGCATAGTTATTATTTCATTAGCAGACGACCGAAAAAACACTTATTTATTAATTTGGTTTCTCCTCTGGACTTTCAGCGGCATGATAGTGCTTTGGCAGTATTTTAAACTAACTGACCTGGATACCAAAACCGCTGTTATTGTATGGATGGGCTTTTGGGTATATTTTGAATATAAAATTTTCAATGCTTATTTGTGGAGAAAATTCGGGAAGGAAAAAATAAAGATTCATGATAAAAAATTATTTTACAAAATTGATACTGCAGGACGCGGTAAAATAAAGGAATACGAGAGTACTTTAATAAAAAACCTTCACGTAATCGAATCAAAAGAAAATTCCTTTTTTGAAAATTTAAATAATTCTTATTGGGCAACAGCCGGTGAAAAACTGGCTTTTGATTATAATGAGAAAGAAATAAAATTCGGGAAGCAGCTGGAAGATGCTGATGCCATTGCCTTATTGAAAGTAATTAAAAATGAATTGAAAAATTAATTTTTTAGGTCTAAAGAAGGAAATAAAAAAACAATTTACGTTTTCTGTTTTTTCTTTTTTGCGGCAGGAAAAAGAATATTATTCAAAATCAAACGGTAGCCCGGAGAATTAGGATGCAGGCTTAAATCAGTAGGAGGATCTTCAACACGGTGTTCGTAATCTTCCGGATCATGCCCGCTGTAAAATGTAAACGTTCCTTTGCCGTATTCTCCATGAATATAACGTGCCTCATTAGCGGCTTTGTTCTCCCCTAAAATCAATACATTCGGCTTAATAAATGTTTTATCAAATCCCACTGTCTGTCCCCAGAAGCCTTTAATAATTTGCTCATGGTTCTGACAAAGCATGGTTGGAATAACGTCCCATTTAGCAGAGAACTCAAATAAAGTAAATAAATCATTTTCTCTTTTTACTCCATGTTTTTGTTTACGTGTAAGATAAGTATCAATATTAGATTTGGCGTATTCATTAGGATTGGTGCTAAGCGTGAAATTAGTAAAAGCAAAGGTTTTAGAAAAATCGAGTTTTGAATTGTAGTTTGGAGTAGTGCCATCACCGTCAAACATATTTTCACAGATATCAAGTCCTTCTGCAGCCAAAGCAATATCATACGAATCCGGCGCAGAACACATTGCAAATACAAAGCCGCCGCCTGCCGTAAAATCACGTATTTTTTTTGCTACAGCTAATTTCATCTGCGATACTTTTTCGAAGCCTAAGGATTTTGCGCTGGCCTCCAGTGTACGCTGCTGCTCCTGAAACCACGGAGCATTGCGGTACATTGCCCAGAAACGCCCGTACTGCCCGGTAAAATCTTCGTGATGGAGATGAAGCCAGTCATAAAGAGGAAGTTTATCATGCAGAATTTCCTCATCATAAATTACTTCATAAGGAATTTCTGCATACTTAAGAACCAATGTAACTGCATCATCCCAGGGCTGTTTCGTTTTAGGAGAATACACTGCCACTTTAGGCGCCTTCTCCAATTTCACAGTTTCCATATTCACTTCAGGGTCCGCAATTTCCGAAAGAATAGCAGTTGATTTTGCATCGGCAATAACTTCAAATGTTACTCCGCGGATGGTGCATTCACTTTCAATTTCTTTTGCATCCTTCACCATAAAACTTCCGCCTCGGTAGTTAAGAAGCCAATCTACTTCTACATCGTGCTTAAGCACCCAGTAAGCAATTCCATACGCTTTCAAATGGTCTTTCTGATTCAGATCCATAGGAATGAGAATATAGGCAGCCTGAGATAAAACAGATACAACTAAAAAAGAAAATGTTATAAAAAAGCGTTTCATTGTAATGAATTGGCGAATTTAACCTGCCGTGAATAATTTTTTTCCAGGACAAAAATAATTTTAACTCTGATTTTTTAGAGCAAATAAAGTTAACGAAATAAATTTGATTGGAGTATGTGATAAAATTAAAATCAGTCGCAGCTTCACAGATTAATAAAATTACTTTCATTTCAATTTAAAATCTGGAGAAAGTACTTATGTTTTTTAATTGCCCATGCTTAAAGAATACAACTGATTAAAAAGGATGATCCTCTTCAATGTCATTCATTTTTGATTTTCGGATAACCGCATTTGATGATGAACCAAACTCCTGAGAAGGCATAAGACCGGCACTTGCTGAACCGTAATCATTATTCTGACCGAATACTTCTAAATCAGTAAACTTTGTAAACTGGCCTATATAGCGGGTTTTCGCAGAATCAACCGGCCCGTTACGGTGTTTCGCAATAATTAATTCGGCAACGCCTACAGTTGAATTCCCTTCGGTATCCTCAGTAATATTGTAATATTCCGGACGGTGGATAAACATCACCATATCAGCATCCTGCTCTATAGCACCAGACTCACGTAAGTCGGAAAGCTGCGGACGCTTATCCCCTCCCCTCGTTTCAACAGCACGGCTTAATTGAGAAAGCGCAATAACAGGAACCTCTAACTCTTTTGCTAATCCTTTTAGTGACCTGGATATGGTTGCAATTTCCTGCTCGCGGTTTCCTTTTCCTTCGCCGCCAGCGGTCATCAGCTGTAAGTAGTCAACAATAATCAATTCAATTTTGTGCTGTTCTTTTAATCTTCGTGCTTTCGCTCTAAGTTCAAAAACCGACAAGCCGGGTGTATCATCAATAAATAAAGGAGCTTCGGCAAGTTTTTTTATTTTATCATTCAGCTGCTGGAATTCATAATCTTCCAGCTGTCCTTTTTTTAATTTTTCAGAAGTGAGTTCTGATTCAGAAGCAATAAGCCTTGTTACCAGCTGAAGTGATGACATCTCCAAAGAAAAAACTGCAACAGGTTTACCGAAATCAACGGCAGCATTACGTGCCATCGTTAATACCAATGCAGTTTTTCCCATTGCAGGACGGGCAGCAATAATAACTAAATCGGATTTTTGCCAGCCCGATGTAAGGCGGTCCAATGCAGTTAAACCGGAAGCTATACCGGAAAAACTTCCTTTGTTATTTTTTGTAATCTCAATCTGCTCAATTGCTTTTTTAATAAGCGTACTCATTTTATCATAATTCTTTTTGATATTGCCTTCAACAATAGAAAACAAATCTGATTCAGCACTGTCCAACAAATCAAACACGTCTGAACTCTCTTCATAGGCTGCATTAATTGTTTTTGTAGACACGCGGATTAACTCGCGTTGAATAAATTTCTGGGCAATTATACGAGCATGAAACTCGGCATTAGCAGCAGAAGCAACGCGGTTGGTCAACTGTGTTATATAATATGCGCCGCCGATTATATCAAGCTCGCCGGTTTTTTTAAGCTCCTGAGTAACAGTTAAAATATCAACCGGCTCAGAGCGGGTAAACAATTGCTGGATTGCTGAAAAAATCCGTGCATGCGCATCTTTATAAAAACTCTGAGGTTTTAAAATATCAATTACTTCAGTAAGGGCATCCTTTTCGAGCATCAAAGCTCCCAAAACGGCTTCCTCAAGTTCAACAGCCTGAGGAGGCATTTTGCCATCAATAAGAATTGGATTAGTATTGGGTTTTGCTACTCGTCTGCGGGAGTTTATATCGGTTTTAGCTGCGAAATCTGTCATACTGCAAAATTACTAAAATTAATGCGATGGTCAGTTCTATTTATAAACATTCGCCAAACATGATTTGAACATTAACACAGCATTCAAAATTTTGTTTGATTATGAATTGCGGCAACCTTTCCAGAAGGATCTAGGTAAGATTTCAAAATTATTTTTTCAACATCAAAACTTTATTTTGATATTGTAAATATTATGCTCAGAAAATTAAAAAAAAATTTCGAAATGTAATTCTCAAAACAACTTAAATCAAACCATTTATTAAACGTTATATGAAAAATTTCAGAAAAAATTGTCATATTAACACTTTGGAAACTAAGTGAAATTAATAGGATTTTAATTTATTTCCTGAATTTATAAATACTAATAAAACTCTAAACCTTCCAATTCCTGCTGGTAATCGTACTGAAGGTCCTCATGCAGTTTTGATAAAACAGTTTTTATTTTTTCGATTTGGCGGATGTATAAATTAGAAAGAACTGTACTTGCATTTATCGGAATATGGGCGGCTTTTATTTTTGTCAAGAAATAAATCCGCAGTTCCAGCTCTGTCTGTTTAGAATCAGAGTATTTGATATACTTATTGGTAAGTCTTAGAATTTTACGGAGGCTCTTTTTTGCAAGATAAACAGAGCTCTTATTCATCTCGATAAACAGACAATCGATTTCTTCTTTTATCTGTTTTATGTAATTTTTTTCGTCATGGGCTTCAAAAAGCAAATAAGAAATTAATTCTTTATTTTCCTTTTTATATTTTGCAAGTCGCATACAAAGCTCCAATAAACGTTTAGGTTCAAGGGTCTTCAATTCTTTTTGCAATTCATGCACAGAGGCTGCTTTCATTAATTATTTTTTACAATTTTTATTTTAAGAGGAAATCAAAATTTTATTTTTTACTGCTTACAATTTCAAATTTCTGCACAATGGATTCACCGTTCTCATCTACTAGTGTAAGTATGTGAACTCCTTCGTCGGGGTTTAATCCCATTTGATGGATGCCTTGTGTACTGCCGATATACGTGCCGTCCAAATGCCAATAAATTAAACTATTTGCTTTTCGGTGCGCTACCTGAAAAACTGTTTTACCAACTGTACCATCCAATTCAACAGGGACATAAATTTTACTGAGCTGTTTCGGATAAATAATTTCCATTGCATTTAATCCATTGGTTTCACAGCCCTTCCGGAATGGCGGAAGTTCTTTATAACTTGGATTTTTAGATTTATAATACCATTCCATTGCGGGCGGCAATACAAACCAGCTGACATGCTGCATTTTATTTACATCTTCACAGTTACCGTTTACACGATATTTTCCGGATTCATCTAAATGTATCATGTGATGATATTTACAAGGCTCCGAGCGTAATCCAGCCTTTTGAATCCATATTGTATCCAAAGGTGTGCAGATATCTGATGCCCTGCAGCCACTCTGATGACATACTACAGCCTTTTCCATTTCATCATACGGAGGAGAAAACCATTTACCCGGTTTTAATAAACTGAAAATATCAAACATTATCGGAGCAGCGGTCTGAACACCCACTAATCCGGGGCGTCCCTCTCCATCAGCATTTCCAACCCATACAGCAACAACATATTTTGGAGTAATTCCCACTGCCCATCCATCACGGTAACCAAAACTAGTCCCGGTTTTCCAAGCAACCTTAGTTGCTGATGTGTATTGCCGCCAGCCGGAATCTTCATCAGGGCGAGACACTTCAACCATTGCTTCAAAAGTTAAATATATTGATGCAGCATCAAGATAAGAAACTTCCCCCAAGCTAGGAGCTGTTTCTTTTTTTGAAATGTAAAACGGCGGATGAAAATCATTTTTATCATACCTCCCGTTATAAGTTATATAATGATTAAGAGTCCGTGCCATGCTTGCATACATACCTGCAATATCCCACAATTTGCCTTCTGCACCTCCTAGGATTATTGACAAGCCATAATGATCCGGTGTGTAGGTGAGTGTTGTCATGCCGAACTTTTTCAGATTGAAATTAAATTTTTCAATGCCGAAATTCTGCAGCATACGCACTGCCGGAATATTTAAGCTGCGCGCTAATGCCCGTTTTGCCGGCACTGCGCCGTCAAATGTCATATTGTAATTTTGCGGCGCATAACCAGCAATCTGGGTAGGTATGTCCGGAATAATAGTGCCGGCAAGTAAATCACCATCGTTGAGCATACTCGCAAACAAAAAAGGTTTGAGAATACTCCCAGTACTTCTAGGTGCATTAATTACGTCAACATCTCCTTCATATTCGGGTTTACCAGTGTTATCAGTATTTCCAGCGTAAGCCAAAACATTGCCAGTAGCAACCTCAAGCACTAAAGCACCGGCATTATGGATTTCATTTGCTTTAAGTATTTTATGATGATTTTCAATTATTTCATTCAGGCGCTCTTGCAAAGCACCGTCAATGGTAGAGATAACACGTTTACCATTAAAACCTTCTTTAGATGCACGCAGTAATAAATGGGGCGCAATCTGTGGAATTGTATGGGGCTTGCCTGGTAATGGCTCCTGCTTACTGAGCTCACAGGTTTCTTTATCAAGAATTTTCGCTTTGAATAGCTGATCAAGAAGCCGGTTTCTCTTTGCACGAAGGAGTTCCTGATTTTTGCCGGGATAAATTAAACTTGGTGCATTCGGCAGAATAGCCAGTACGGCTGATTCCGCCCATGAAAGTTTTTCGGCTTCCCTTCCAAAATATCTCCAAGATGCTGCATCAATTCCAACCACATTCCCTCCGAATGGTGCATTTGACGCATACAACGCAAGTATTTCAGGTTTTGAATAACTTAGTTCCAGCCGCAGCGCCTGAATAATTTCAATCATTTTTTCCAAAACCGTACGACGCTTTGTTTTCCGCGAAAGCCGTATCACCTGCATGGATAAAGTACTGCCGCCACTAATTATTTTTCCTGCTTTAATATTTTGAAATATTGCACGTACAAAAGCCAAGGGATTAAAACCGGGATGAGAAAAAAAACTGCGGTCCTCAAACTGAATAATACTTGTGATAAATTTTATGGGAATATGTTTACTTTCCGGAAAACACCATTGTCCGTCATCTGCAATACGCGCAGAAAGCAGGGTTCCGCTGCGATCTTCTAAAACAGAACATGTGCTGTTTTTGAAAAGAGGCGAAGGCAGACAGAATATAAAATACAGCAAAAAAAGGCATAGAATAAATATCCCGGCTTTTTTTTTATTTTTTGAAATTTTCAATATGGAGATTATGCGTTTCAGTTTTGAGGTGTTGCTTTCAAAGATTTAATCGCGAAAAACAGTTTTAAATTTTTTTCTTCAAAGGTTCAAGAAGGTATTCTAATCCATTCAATTTTATTTCATAGATAGTCTGCAAAAGCACTCCTAATTTACCTTCCGGAAAACCTTTACGCTGAAACCATTCGAGATAAGATACAGGAAGATTGCATAAGAGTCTGCCTTCATATCTGCCGAAAGGCATCTTCATACTCACCAAAGTCAATAATAACTGCGGATCCGCTTGGTTGGTATTCATCATTAATACTGCTTAAATTTGAAAAAAATAATTCTTATTTATTACTTCGTTCGAAAAAAAATTGATTAAAAAACCTAAAAAAAAACCTAACAGAGCTTAAGCCCCTGTCAGGATATATTTAATCATCTTAACACACACAAAATTAAATTAAACAACTTCTTCAAAAACAATATTTCCGTCTCTCATTACCAGCTTTCTATCAGCCATATCTGCAAGCTCTTCGTTGTGCGTAACTATCACAAATGTTTGATTAAATTTTTCGCGGAGTGTAAAAAATAATTGATGCAGATCTTTTGCCGTTGCTGAGTCTAAATTCCCCGAAGGTTCATCCGCTAATATTACTGCCGGAGTATTAATTAATGCCCTGGCAACGGCAGTACGCTGCTGTTCTCCTCCGGAAAGCTCGCTTGGCTTATGATTCATCCGCTCCGATAATCCTAAAAAGGAGAGCAGCTCTTTTGCTTTTGTTTCAGCTGCTGTTTTTGAAACACCCGCAATAAATGCAGGAATGCATACATTTTCAAGAGCCGTAAATTCAGGGAGTAAATGATGAAACTGGAAAACAAAACCAATATTTTTATTTCTAAAATCGGCTAATTTTTTATCACTTAAAGCTGCAATATTTGTATTATTTATTTTTAATGTACCGCTGTCGGCCCTGTCCAGCGTACCTAGAATATGAAGAAGTGTAGTTTTTCCGGCACCAGAGGCGCCTACAATCGAAATTATTTCACCTTTGATAATTGAAATAGTAACACCTTTTAATACATTAAGTGCCCCGTATGACTTATGAATATTTACAGCTTGAATCATTAATTTTAAACGGATTGAATTAGGCTCAATTCTTAATTATGTAAAGATAAAAGAAATTGTTTAGCAATAATTTTTTGAATTTTCGTTTATTATTCAATCCTGTATTTTCATAACAATAAAAAAATCGAACTATCTTTACACTTCAATTCAATAAAAAAAAATATTTTTTATGAGCAAGAATAGTAAATTTAATGGTACAGGTGTAGCAATCGTAACGCCTTTTAACAAGGATCACAGTGTTGATTATAAATCATTAGGAAAGCTTGTTAACCATATCATCAAAGGCGGAGTAGAATATATTGTTGTTTTGGGAACAACCGGCGAATCAGTAACATTATCGAAAGATGAAAAAGCTGCTGTCGTATCTCATGTGATTGAAGTTACTGCTAAACGCGTTCCGATTGTCCTTGGTTTGGGAGGAAATAATACGCAAGAGATTTTAAACAGCCTGTCTGAAACATCCGCTTTTAAAAATATTGATGCGATTCTTTCAGTATCTCCATATTATAACAAACCCAATCAACGCGGTATTTATCAGCACTACAAATTAATTGCAGAAGTAAGTCCTGTGCCGATTATATTGTATAACGTTCCGGGGCGCACGGCATCAAATATCACCGCAGAAACAACTCTTGCCTTAGCAAATGATTTTAAAAACATTATTGGTATTAAGGAGGCTTCGGGCAATTTAGAGCAGTGCATGAAAATTATCAAAAACAAACCGAATGATTTTTTAGTTATATCCGGTGACGATATGCTTACTTTACCAATGATTGCATGCGGTGCAGAAGGAGTAATTTCTGTTGTTGCAAATGCTTTTCCTAAAGATTTTTCAGATATGACCCGTAAAATTTCAGCTGGAAATGTAAAAGAAGCACAAAAACTTCATTATAAATTGACTGATATTATCGAACAATTATTTGCCGATGGCAATCCTGCTGGAATAAAAGCTGTTTTGGAACTGCTTGATATCTCCAGGGCTGATGTTCGTTTACCCTTGGTAAAGGTTAATAAAGCTACTCAAAATGCTTTAGAAGGATTGGTAAAAAAGTACAAGTAAGATTTTTACTAGTAGGTTTTAAAACCTGGAAGGGCTTGGGAATAACTTTTACTGAATTATTTTTTTTGAGAGAAAAAACAGCAGAAATCAGGATCGGCAGCGATTCAACTATTTAAGCCTTCTGCTAGTTTCACGCTCTACATCCTTCTTTTTAATATCCTCTCGTTTGTCATAGAGCTTCTTCCCCTTTGCTAATGCAATATCCAGCTTAGCATAGCCCTTTTCATTAATGAATAAACGAAGAGGGATTATAGTCAAGCCTTTATCTTTCAGTTTGCCTTGCAGTTTATCTAATTCGTGTTTGTTGAGTAATAATTTCCTATCGCGTTTTTCTTCCACATTATTATACGTCCCGTTAAAATAATGTGCAATGTGCATATTTCTGATGAGCAGCTCGTCATTCATAAATACACAGAAAGCATCATTAATATTGGACTTCCCCTCACGTATTGATTTTATTTCGGTACCGCTTAATTGAATGCCTGCAGTATATTTATCAATAAATGAATATTCGAATGACGCTTTTTTGTTTTTTATATTTATGTTATTCTCCAAACTCATAAGACTGTAAAGATATAGAAAAACATTTTCATTTTTATCTTCTCCAACCTTGCTGAGTATAGCCGATTTCCTTTATTTAGACCTGTCAGGTTTAAAAAACCTGACAGGTCTGGCTATTATGAAGACAAATGAGGCGGCAGGTTTATTTCACAATTAATACAGATACTTTTACATTGTGCCTTACAGCATCAAGTGTTGTCCCCAATAAAATATCTTTTAAACCTCGGTGGCCATGAGCGCCCATTACCAGCAGATCACAGTCGGAATTATTTACAATTTCAGGAATACTTTTTTTAGGATTTCCATACCCAAGTTTTGAATGAACAATAAAACCTTTTGATTCTAGTTCATTTTTATATTTTTCAATGTTGAGTTTATCCGACACAGTTTCAAGGTCATCAATTTCATTATCCATCAGTCGCGCACCGGCCGTTTCAACAATATGAATTAAAATATATTCGGCAGTTTTTCCGCCTTGAGTTATTGCATTGCTGATGGCAGTACTGTCACTTGGGCTGAAGTCAACAGTAATTGCAATTCGTGTATATTTTTTCTCCAATGCAATTTTTAATTTTTCAGGTGCCCCATCCGGAACATTGTGTTTCTTTTGTTTCGCTTTTTTTATGATGGGCATAAATGTAACATATAACAATAAAATTCCTGCCCCGGCGGCCAGCGGAACAACTGTTAATAAAATTAATGCATGATTTTCAGAGGTATGAATCCAGTTTAAAATAGTATCAAGAACCAATTTTATATTCAGCACTAAAATAATACAGGCGACAGTCCAGGACAGAATTTTAAGCCATATTTTATTTGCAAATTCGCCCATTAATTTTTTATCGCTTGTCAGGTGAATCAGCGGTATTACCGCAAATCCCAACTGCAAACTTAAAATTACCTGGCTCAAAATAAGCAGTCTGCCTGTTTCTCCTTCCCCGAAAAGGTAAATGGTTATAAATGCAGGAATTATCGCAATCATGCGCGTAATAAGCCTTCTCAGCCACGGCTGGATGCGCAGATTTAAAAAACCTTCCATAACAATCTGCCCTGACAATGTTCCGGTAAGCGTTGAACTCTGCCCGGCAGCAATTAAAGCTACCGCAAATAAAATGGGCGCAAGACTGCTTCCTAATATATCCTTCAGCAGTTTATGTGCATCCTGAATTTCGGAAACATGCATTAATCCTGAACCGAAAAAGGCCGCCGCTGCAAGAATTAAAATTGCAGCATTAATGAACAAAGCGGCATTTAACGCAATAAAAGAATCAATAAAATTAAATTTGATTGCTTCCTTTATTCCATGTGGTGTACGCTCAATTTTGCGAGTCTGCACCAATGAAGAATGGAGGTATAAATTATGCGGCATTACTGTTGCACCGATAATGCCGATAGCGATGTACAAAGCGTCATTGTTGGGAATAGAAGGAATAAAACCTTTCAAAAGTTCTGTTCCATTCGGTTTTGCAAACATCAATTCGGCGATAAAAGCGAAACCAATAGTTGCAATGAGTATCAAAATAAATGCTTCCATTTTTCGGATTCCGTGGCGCTGCAGCACCAATAACAATAAGGTGTCAGCAACAGTTATCGAAATGCCGGTTAAAAGCGGGATATGAAATAATAACTGCAAACCAATTGCCATTCCGATTACTTCGGCAAGATCACAGGCTGCAATGGCTATTTCAGCTAAAATCCAATTTAAAAAATTAACTACAGGAGGGTAAAATGCTCTGGAAGCCTGTGCTAAATCAAGTCCGCGGACCAATCCTAATTTGGCGCTGAGGCTTTGCAAAAGCAATGCAATTAAGTTACTCATTACTAAAACCCAAAGCAAGGTATAACCAAATTGGCTGCCTCCAGCCAAATCCGTAGCCCAGTTACCGGGATCCATATAGCCGACACTTATTAAATACGCCGGCCCCATGAATGCAAACAACTTTTTCCAAAAGCCTATCTTGGCAGTAGTGTCCACGGTTGCATTAACTTCTTCAAGCGATTTTCCAATAAGCGGTTTCATTATTTAGCAATTACTAAAATATTTTTCGCAACATCATTACTGATAAAAATTGTTTTTTGTCTGCCGGTAATAATTTGCAGTGAGCGGTCGAACTCAATAATTTCTTTTATTTTAATTTCATTTCCTAATGTGATTCCTGATTTATCCAGATACTGCAAAAAAGCTGGGGAATGGTCAACAACACCGGTCATAATACATACGTCATTTTTCTTGAATTTCGACAACAGATGTGATTTTTGAATCTGCAGTCTTCCTTTCGCGTCAGGTATGGGATCACCATGCGGATCAACCTTGGGGTAATTTAAAAACTTGTCGAGCTGTTCAATCAATTTATCGGATTTAATATGTTCAAGCTGCTCTGCTGCATCATGAACTTCGTCCCATTTAAAATCAAGTTTTTCTACCAAAAACATTTCCCATAAACGCTGTTTTCTGATAATATTAAGAGCCGTCTTTTCTCCTTTCGGCGTAAGTGTTACTCCTTGATATTTTTGATAGTTAATCAGTTTTTTATCCGAAAGTTTTTTAAGCATATCGGTTACAGAAGCAGCTTTAGTATTAATTTTTTCAGCAATTGCATTAGTTGTTACCGCCTCTCCCTCCTGTTCTATCAGGTGATAAATTGCTTTAAGATAGTTTTCCTCAGTAAATGAAATCATGGAATAATAAATTTAAGACAAATATATAAAAACAATTTACAACTCCTTAAAATAACTTTTAGACTAGTCTAAAATAATATTAAAGATATGATTCTAAAACTTTAATTTATATTTGTTAAATTTTTAGATGACATGAATCTCAAAATCTGAAACTATGAAAACCTTTTTTCAAATAGCCTTTATTTTCGTCTTTGCCTCTTGTTCTTCAAGACTTCCTATCGCACAGCACAGAAACAATATTAGAATCCCCGTAGGAATGGGCCCTGAAGATTTTGTTCTGGATACCCTAAGCTCTTCTTCACCACGCTTGCTTGTTTCCTGTCACCAAAGAAGAAAGACCGAAGCTCAATACAGTGAAATCTGTGAGGTAAACCTCAGTAACAACAGTTTTAAAATTTTAAAAAGACTGAATGAACCGAATAACATGGTATTTAATCCTCATGGGATTGATTTGGTCAAAAATCTAAAAGGAGAACTTCTGTTGTATTGTGTGTCCCATAACTCCCCGAAAAAAGAGCACTCGATTATTGTTTACAAAGTATTTTCGGATCATCTTGAATTCAAAGAGAAGATGGATTCACCTCTGCTGGTTTCCCCAAACGATGTTACGGCAAGCTGTTCCGGCGAAGTTTTTGTTACTAACGATGCACATAAACATGGAAATACACTTGAACAATTTTTGAAATTAAAAAAATCAAATGTAGTACATTATAATCCGGAAAACCAAAAATGGAATGTTGCGGCAAACCGGTTTTGCTATTCAAACGGAATTGCTGTGCATAACTGCCCGATAGACTTTGTACTCCTTTCAACCACAAGAAGCAACAAACTTTACAAACTGCAAAACACCAGCGATAACAAGGACATTTACCTTCCGAAAACAATTGCTAAACTCAAAGGGCTTGATAACATTACATTCATAAACGATAACGAAATTTTGGTCACCGCACATCTTCATCAGTATGCACTCATAAAACATTCTATAAATTCTAAAAACCTATCTCCCACTGTTGTTTACAGAGTAAATATCAGCACTGGTGAATACAAAGCTGTGTATTCAAATGACGGGTCAGACATCAGCGGCGGATCTACAGCATTGTATTATAATGGCAGTCTTTATATTTCTCAGATTTTCGACCCTTTTATTCTAAAATGCGATGCTCCTGATTTGAAGTAAATCTGCCGCAGTACTTTTCATAAGTATCGGAGATAATGCGAATTTATTGTACTTTCGTAAAGAAATAAAGGGCGTATGTATAAAGCTATTTTAAGACCAATTTTTTTTCTGTTCCAGCCGGAAACAATACATCATTTTGTTTTTAAAGCCATTAAATTCTTGTTTAAAATCCCAGGTATATCTCAGCTTGTGAAAAGTATTTATGTAATTGAGGATTCAAGCCTGGAGCGTAAATTATTCGGACTCACATTTCCCAACCCCATAGGCCTTGCAGCAGGTTTTGATAAGGATGCAAAACTGTTCGATGAACTTGGAAATTTCGGTTTCGGTTTTATTGAAATCGGAACGCTTACTCCAAAGGCACAGCCGGGAAATGAGAAACCACGCATGTTCCGCCTTCCAGAAGATAACGCACTGATTAACCGCATGGGCTTTAATAACGAAGGCGCGGAAGCTGCAACCCTTAGGCTGAAAAACCGGAAAACTAAAATTATTATAGGCGGCAACATCGGTAAAAATAAAATTACTCCTAATGAAGAAGCTGTCAGCGATTACGAAAAATGTTTTGAATCTTTATTTGATTACGTAGATTATTTTGCTGTAAACGTGAGTTCGCCCAATACACCAAATCTGCGTGCACTGCAGGATAAGGAACCTCTTACACATTTACTGAAACGGCTGAAAGAGATAAATGCAAAGAAAAAAAATCCGAAACCTATTCTTTTAAAAATTGCGCCGGATTTGACAAACGAACAATTAGATGATATAATTGACATCGTTAAGGAAACAAAAATTGACGGCATCATAGCCTCTAATACAACAATTTCAAGAGCAAATCTCCATGCTTCAGATTCTGAACTTCAAAAAATGGGTGCCGGCGGTTTAAGCGGTAAACCGCTGACAAAACGCTCAACAGAAGTTGTAAAATATTTAAGCGATAAATCAAATAAGGCGTTTCCTATTATTGCTTCCGGCGGTATTCATTCTGCTGCAGATGCGATTGAAAAATTAAATGCCGGAGCGAGCCTTGTGCAGATTTACACAGGCTTTATTTATGAAGGACCTGCAATAGCTAAGAAAATTAACAAAGAAATTTTAAAGCACATTTCCCCATCACCCTTCGGAAGACAGCGGGTAAAAGGGCGTAATTTATAACAAAAATTGCTCCCCATTGAAGGGAGTTAAAGAGAGGCAATATGAAACTAATCGAATGTCCGCGTGATGCGATGCAAGGCATCCATGAATTTATTCCGACTGAAAAAAAAGCAGCCTATATAAATTCATTATTAAAAGTTGGTTTTGATACAATTGATTTCGGAAGTTTTGTTTCACCAAAAGCTATTCCCCAATTACGCGATACAGCGCAGGTTTTGGAGCAGCTGGATTTAAGTTCATCTAAATCTAAACTGCTGGCAATTATTGCAAATGTGCGCGGAGCACAGGATGCTGTTGAATTTGACGAGATCAGCTATTTAGGTTTTCCATTTTCTATATCTGAAACATTTCAGCAGCGGAATACAAATTCTTCTATTACAGAATCATTAACAAGAGTTGAGGAAATCCAGGATTTATGCGTGCGCAATAAAAAAGAACTGGTTGTTTATATTTCCATGGCATTCGGCAATCCATACGGGGATGAGTGGAGCAGCGATACTGCTGTAATCTGGACAAAACGGTTAGCTAAAATGGGCATTCAGATTATTGCCTTGTCTGATACTACAGGTGTTTCCAATCCTCAGAATATTTCTTATCTTTTTTCAAAGTTAATTCCTGAATTTCCGGGTATTGAAATCGGGGCACACCTGCATACCACGCCTGATACATGGGAAGAAAAAATTAATGCCGCATATTTGAGTGGATGCCGGCGTTTTGATGCTGCCCTTAAAGGATACGGGGGCTGCCCCATGGCAGCAGATAAATTAACTGGCAATATGCCGACTGAAAATTTATTAAGCTATTTTAAGAAAAAAAATATTCCTTCAGGCATTGATGAACAGGCTTTTTCAGATGCAATGATTTTAATGGACAGTACGTTTCCTAAGGAATAGCGAATTGGCAATGGACAATGGGCAATGGAAAATGGACAATGGACAATGGACAATGGGCAATGGGCAATGGGCAATGGAAAATGGACAATGGGCAATGGGCAATGGGCAATGGGCAATGGGCAATGGGCAATGGAAAATGGACAATGGACAATGGGCAATGGGCAATGGACAATGGACAATGGACAATGGACAATGACAAATAAAAAATAAGAAAAGCAAACCCGTTTTTACCCCTTTTTTATGGGAGTAGATTTACAAAGAGAACAAAAAAATAAAAACATGAAAACAAATAAATTTCAAAAATTAGTTAATAATCCTTTTTTGTTCAAATTGTACCTGCTTCAAAAATTACCGCTGGCGTTTATTGCGGGTATCCGTGTGCAGGAGCTGAATGATGAAAGAGGCATCACAACAGTTAAATACGGCTGGATTACTCAAAATCCTTTTCGCTCTATGTATTTTGCCTGCCTGGCTATGGCTGCTGAAATGGCTACCGGCCTGCTGGCGCTCAATAGCATCTATGATTCAAAACCTGCAGTATCAATGCTTATTATAAAGAATCAGTCGATTTTTCATAAAAAGGCTGTTGGTAAAATTACATTTGTATGCTCCGACGGACTTTTATTTAATGAATTTATTAACAAAGCCAAACAAAGCGGCGAAGGTGTATTGGTTGACGCATCTGCCATAGGCAAAGACGAAGCGGGCGATATTGTTGCTGAATTTATTTTTACATGGTCAGTGAAAGTTAAAGCTTAGCATTTATTAACAGTTTTAAATAGAACCAATATAAATAGATGGGATTTTTATCGTTATCTTTGAGTATTAACCAATAAAAATGAAAATGCAAAAAGTAAGTTTTAATAACAAAAACAGCGATTTTTTCAATGCTTTAAAAGAAAAAGTTGATGCCTATTTCAATTCGAATAATATAAGTCAGACCGGTAATTATAAACTATTTATAAAAACAATACTCCTTCTTTTATCCGCTGCAGCGCTTTATACTATTCTCGTGTTTTTTACTCCTCCTGTATGGATCTCCATTTTACTTTGTATAGTAATGGGCGTTAATTTGGCCGCTATCGGTTTTAACATTATGCACGACGGCGCTCACGGAAGTTTTTCTCAGCGCCCCTGGGTAAATGAAATGATGGGCTATTCGCTTAATGCGATGGGCGGAAGCGTTTACATCTGGAAATGCAAACACAATGTTAACCACCATTCATTCACCAACATTGAAGGGATGGATGATGATATTGACATTAAGCCCTGGATAAGGACGCACGAAGACCAAAAAAAATACTGGTACCACCGCTTTCAGCATATCTATTGGGTAGTTTTATATGGCGTAACTTATGTATTATGGATTTTTGTGCAGGATTTTACAAAATATTTTTCCGGTAAAATTGCTGATACTAAATTCCGTAAGATGGATACTAAAGAACATTTTATTTTTTGGATCAGTAAAGTGCTTTATATAGGCGTATTTTTAGTGGTACCGATGTTTACAGCGGGCGTACTTGCTACAATTATCGGTTTTTTAGTGATTGCTTTTGTATGCGGATTTATTATTTCTGTTGTATTTCAGCTGGCGCATATTGTTGAAAATACTGAGTTTTCTACACCTGAAACAAAATCTCATAAAATTGATGAAGAATGGGCTGTTCACCAGGTTAAAACCACTGCCGATTTTGCAACTAAAAGTAAAATTGTTTCGTGGTTTACAGGAGGGTTAAACTTTCAGGTAGAGCACCATTTGTTTCCCCGCATCAGCCACATTCATTATCCTAAAATAAACCAGTTTGTGCGCGAAACCTGCGAGCAGTTTAATATTACTTACCTCGAATTCCCAACTATGCTCAGTGCAGTACGTTCGCACGTTGTGCATTTAAAACACGTAGGGCGTTAAGCCGAAATACCATTCAAACCTAATTTAAGGCACACCGCCTTGCTTTTTCATACGAGTATGATACGCATCATGTTTTAATGAAAAACTCTTTACTATCCTTATCGGCTCAAAATTGATTGAGCCGGTATTGATATGAAGTTGCCTTTTTACATCTCAAGCTATTATATTCTCCGAAATTCCGGCTTCAGCCGCGGTATTATGTTTTTTAAAAACATACCGGCATGAAGCAGCTATTTAATTTCGTGCAGCAATTACTCTCAGCTGTGCAGCTTTCATTTAAAGCTGCGCAGCCAGAAGTATCGGCTGCGCAGCCGAACATAATTGCTGCGCAGCTGAGTTCCAACGCTGCGCAGCCTAGCCGCATTGCTGCACAGCTGCCCTTGCTGGCTGCGCAGCTTAACATGCTGGCTGCGCAGCCCAGAGTTAAAGCTGCACCTCCAGCTTCCGAAGCTGCGCAGCTGTATTCCATCGCTGCGCAGCCCGACCCTCTTGCTGCATTCTGCAATTCGGCAGCCCCATGGCAATATACCGCTGCCGCAAAATTTTAACATTGCCCGTTTAGCAGGCTGATTTAAACAGCTGTTTTAAAATTAATAATTACAAACTTTATACTTCATAACATGTCAGATTCAAGAATACCCCGTTCAATTCCTTTGTTTAGTACTTACATCGGAAACACACTTGCTCACCTTTTAGCCGGTACTCCCGCTAATTGGATCCGTTTTGTATGGCTGCAAACCGAATTAGATCAATGGACTGCCTTTAATACCGCATGGCTGCCCTTAATTGCAAAATACAACGACAAAAAAAACAGCCGTACATCGGCAGTTACCGACGGCCTGCATCAAATAATAACCGATTGCATTAAATTAGATCAGGAAAATCATCTTTTAAACCGTATTGCTTCCCTTGCCCCAAGCAGTAATACTACTAAAGACCTGGCAACTTTTAACATTAAACCCGGCTCGGCTGCTACACACAGCCATACAGCTATTGAAGCTGCAGTGGTTGCAGGTATGCAGAGCATAGGCGGAGGCGATGTTAAAATTAAATGCCGCACCCTCACCGCCAAACGTGCTGGTATTGCTGCCGGAGCCGATTCTGTTCAGTATTTATACCAAATTGGCGGTACAGCACCTGCAAATGCCGAAACTGCCGGTTTAACTAAAGATCACAGCAGCAAAGCAGCTTTTACCCTGCATACAGGTGCTGCCAGTTCAGGCAAAACGCTTTATATCTTTTTCAGATGGTATAATACCAAACACCCTGAATTAGCCGGCCCTTGGACTGGTGTGCTTACTGTGCCTATTTCTTAAATATGCAGCAGCAGTTTATTATTTTAAAGATGCGAGGCTGTTTTGCCTCGTATCTTTTTTATTTGGAAGGTGGGGAATAAGGTATATTTGTATGGAAGGAAGATTATTGCTTGCGCGAAAATAAATTGTAAATAACAATTAAAAAAAATGAAACAGCTTTACATTCTATTAGCATTTGGCTTATTCAATTTGAATATAAATGCACAATGCGGTGAAAACCCTGCTCCTATTGCCAATTTCAGTTTAACTAGCGAAGGTGGTTTTAAGAATATTTTTTTCAGTGATTCATCAAAAATTTCAAGTGGCAGCATAACGAGCTGGAAATGGGATTTTGGTGATGGCAGCCCAGCAAGCACAAGCCAAAATCCTTTCTATCAATATACCGCAGAAGGTTCTTTTATTGTTAAATTAATAATAACCTCAAATTTGGGTTGCAAAGATTCCATTTCTAAAACTTCCTGGGTAATACCTGTTTATACAAAACATCATCACCAATAATTGGTGTTCTTCCATATCAACAAACATTTGCAACTATTGACCAAAACAAAACCCTTAGCAATATATTTAAACTTCCCCCCTCTCCCACCCTAATGCTGCAACACCAATTTCTTAGTAATAACAGTACCTTTAGCAGATATTCCTTTTAATAAATATATCCCGTTTGCAAGCGAAGCTGTATTCAAAACTTCATTGCCTTTTATATGCTGGGTAAGCAGTAATTCTCCGTTTATATTCAGTAATTGTATGTTCCATAACGTTTCGCCGTTATCAGTGCGGAGAACTATTTTATCAGAAGCAGGGTTGGGATAAATTTCAAAACCAGGCTCTTTAGCTGCAGGCAGGGTATTTACGGCAGTAGTAAAATTTAATCCTGCAAACAGGTATTGATAGCACATCGGAAATTCGCGGGCCCAAAACCATTCGCTGTGCGCACCGTCAACACAGGTTTTCAGCCTTACTCTCGAAGTATCTAAGCCTTTGCTTATAAGGCTGTCCTTCATATTTACCATCAAGGGCACCATAGTAGCATCCTCGGTAGTGCCGGAAACAAAATAAAATTTCTGATCGGGCATTACACCCAGTGCATGTATCTGGCTGAAAATAGTATCGGTGTACCAGAAGGCTGGCGATAAAAGCCCTATCTTTTTAAATGTCTGAGGATATTGTATGCCGCCGTACTGCGAAATTAATCCGCCTAATGAACTTCCGGCAATTCCTGTAAATTCAGGCTGAGGCAATGTCCGGAATTTACTGTCTATAGCAGGCTTCAGATTATTAACTATCCAGCTGGTGTATTCATCGCCCTGCCCGCCTCCGTATGAAGTATTCACCCATGGCGAATATTCATCCATCCGCGCTGAGCTGTTATCAATACCAACTATAATAATTCCGTAGTCCCCCTGACTGAACAGTGTATTCAACGATTCATCCACCTGCCATTCGCCAAAAGCGGAAGTATATTGGTCAAATAAATTCTGCCCGTCGTGCATATACATTACCGGATAATTTTTTGCTGACGTTTGATAATCCGGCGGAAGATAAACCCATATTCTCCGGGTACGGTTCAGCTGCGGTATCGGGAAATTCATATCGAGTATATATACATTGCTGGCAGCGGTGGTGTGTCCGTTACCGCCGATATCAGCCCAGCCGTTAATCTGAATATTTATGGTTGATGCTGTTCCTGAATACGTATAAGTTCTGTTTGAAATAGAAGCACCCTGTGCATCCGCTTCCACCGAAGCCCATGCTCCTCTGGTAACTTTATACTGCAAAGCTCCTGCCGGCGGATTAATTGTTATTTGAAAAACATTAAAAGCGGTTCGTGTAAAACGGTAAGCAAGGCTGTTTGCTGCCCATGAATTAAAGTCTCCAGCCAAAAACAAAGTATCTGTAAGCGGAGTAAGATTGTATGCATACGTAATATTAATTGTAAGCTGTCCCCATCCTATCATGGGTATAAATAGGGCGATTAGTAAAAGTTTTTTCATGCTGAAGATGTTTTTAAATCATTGATAAAATAAAAAAGTTTAAATATGGTTTTGAGTGAAAGTATAAAACCAAATCATTAAAACAAAACTTTACATGCGGGGTTACTTTCCGATACAAAACCTTGAAAAAATATTCGCCAATAAATCATCGGATGATATCTCACCAGTAATAGTTCCTAAGTAATGTAAGGCCGAGCGGATATCCATAGCCAGGAAATCTCCGGAAATATTGATATTTAAACCTTCAAGTATTTTTATTAAAGCAGAATTTGTGTGGCGTAAAGCCTCCACGTGACGGGCATTTGTAACAATTGTTTCGGTAGTATTTACTATGCGGTTATCAAATAATTGAACAAGGTGTTTTTTTAATTCATCAATATGAATGCGCTCTTTGGCCGAAATGAAAAGCATCTCAGGGAAATCAGAAAATTCGCGTTTGATATAATCAGCATCTTCCTTATCCATTTTATTGGCAGCAAGTACTAAAGACGAATTATTGAGATGCGGCTGCAGTTCTTCAACAATTAATTTTAATTCGGAAGCAGTTATTTCATGAGCATCAAATAAATATATAGCAATGGAAGATAATTTAATCTGCTCAAAAGTTTTTTCAACACCGATAGACTCAATAATATCACTTGTTTCCCGAATGCCTGCTGTATCAATAATTCGGAAAAGAACACCGTCAATATTTATTTCATCTTCAATAACATCGCGTGTAGTACCCGGTATCTCAGAAACAATAGCTCTGTCTTCTTCCAAAAAAACATTCAGCAGTGTAGATTTCCCTGCATTTGGTTTCCCAACAATCGCAACAGGAATTCCATTTTTTAAAACGTTCCCGACTTCAAATGAGTCAATCAATCTTTGAACAATCCGCTGCAGCGTGAGCACTAAATTTTTTAAATCACTGCGGTCGGCAAACTCCACATCCTCCTCGCTGAAATCAAGCTCCAATTCAATAAGAGAAGCAAAGTCGATAAGATTTTGACGCAGCAGTTTTATTTTGCTGGAAAAACCGCCCCTCATCTGCTGCATCGCTGCCTGATGTGATGAAGCAGAATTGGATGCAATTAAATCGGCAACAGCTTCGGCCTGAGATAAATCTAATTTGCCGTTCAAAAAGGCACGCATTGTAAATTCACCGGGGTTAGCAAGGCGCACTCCCTTCCTTACTAATAGCTGAATAATCTGCTGCTGAATAAATTTTGAGCCATGACAGGATATTTCAATTGTGTTTTCACTTGTATAGGAATGAGGGGCTTTAAAAACACTCAGCAGTACTTCATCAATAATAATATCACCATCATGTATCACGCCGAAATGAATGGTGTGCGATGCCTGTTTATTCAAATCTTTTTTACGGAGGCTTTTAGTCCCGAAAACAGTATTGCAGATATTAAAAACATCAGCGCCTGAAAGCCGGATAACGCCGATAGCACCTATTCCCTGGGGAGTTGCTAAAGCGGCAATGGTATCTTTATTTAATAAATTTGTATTCAATTGAGGCTGCATCCGTACTTATCTTTCTGAAATATTTTGTTCTTAACTTAATGCTTTTTCTTGGTTCTAAAGTTTAATAATACGAAAAAAACTCAAACCGAAGCCGCATTAATACCAACGCACATTAAAAAGATAAAATACTTTGCAATAACCGCTTAAAACTTTACTTTAGCAGTCGCAAAAATAAAACGCAGAATCTTATCTGCTTCCAATCTGAAATTATACTATAAAACAAATAAACAATGAGCGTATTAGTAAATAAACAATCCAGAATAATTGTACAGGGTTTTACCGGTGCAGAAGGCACATTTCATGCCGGACAAATGATCGATTACGGCACCAACGTGGTTGGCGGTGTTACGCCTGGCAAAGGCGGTTCAACACATTTAGACCGTCCCGTATTTAATACCGTAAAAGAATCGGTAGATAAAGCAGGTGCTGATGTGTCTATCATTTTTGTGCCGCCTGCTTTTGCAGCGGATGCAATTATGGAAGCTGCTGAAGCCGGCATTAAAGTGATTATCTGTATCACAGAAGGTATTCCTGTTAAAGATATGGTGATGGTTAAGGAATATTTAAAAGGCAGAGACAGCCGCTTAATCGGCCCTAACTGTCCCGGTGTTATTTCAGCAGACGAAGCGAAAGTAGGCATCATGCCGGGTTTTGTATTTAAAAAAGGAACAGTAGGCATTGTTTCAAAATCAGGAACTTTAACATATGAAGCATCAGACCAGACTGTAAAAGCCGGCTTGGGAATTACCACAGCTATCGGCATTGGAGGCGACCCGATTATTGGCACTACTACTAAAGAAGCTGTTGAATTATTAATGAATGACCCAGCAACCGACGGCATTATTATGATCGGCGAAATCGGCGGAAACCTTGAAGCAGACGCTGCCCGCTGGATTAAAGCAGACGGCAACCGCAAACCAGTTGTTGGTTTTATTGCAGGCGAAACTGCTCCAAAAGGCCGTACCATGGGTCATGCAGGTGCTATTGTAGGCGGTGCCGAAGATACAGCTGAAGCAAAAAAGAAAATTTTACGTGCCTGCGGGGTTATCGTTGTTGATTCTCCTGCTGATATTGGAAAAGCAATGGCAAAGGCATTAGCGAATGAATCGAGGAAAGAAAGTCCTCACCATCATTCAAATAGAGTTGATTAATTTTTAATTTAAAATAATTGAAGGCTGTGTAAAAAAATGCACAGCCTTTTTTATAATATTCTCTCTGCTTTTCTTTTATCTTTGAAAACAATTTTTAAAAGAGAAATTCAATCGTATTAACATGAAATTATTAGAAGGAAAAACCGCTTTGATCACAGGTGCTTCAAGAGGTATCGGGCGCGGTATTGCATTAAAATTTGCCGAGCAGGGCGCAGCTATAGCTTTCACTTATTTATCATCCGTTGAAAAAGGACAGGCACTCGAAAAAGAGCTCGAAGCTTTCGGAATTAAAGCAAAAGGCTACCGTTCTGATGCTGCTGATTTTAAAGCTGCGGAAGAGCTTGTAAACACAGTTGCTGCCGATTTCGGCACAATTGATATTTTAGTAAATAACGCCGGCATTACCCGTGATACACTGTTGATGCGCATGAACGAGCAGCAATGGGACGAAGTGATAAATGCAAATTTAAAATCTGTTTTCAATTTAACCAAAGCCGTTACAAAGCCAATGCTGAAACAGCGCAAAGGTTCTATCATTAATTTGAGTTCTGTTGTCGGAATAAAAGGCAACGCAGGCCAGTCGAACTACGCTGCCTCAAAAGCAGGCATTATAGGTTTCACAAAATCAATAGCTCTGGAATTGGGCTCTCGTAATATCCGCAGCAATGCTATCGCTCCCGGTTTTATTGAAACAGAAATGACAGCCGCCCTTGATCCAAAAACTGTTGAGGGCTGGAGAGCTGGTATTCCAATGAAACGCGGAGGCACCTCCGAGGATGTTGCAAATGCGGCTGTGTTCTTAGCCTCTGAAATGAGCAGCTACATTACAGGGCAGGTCCTTAATGTATGCGGCGGCATGCTGACCTAAGCAAACGCAGATGAATTGCATCTGATAATGATTTACACAGATTCTTTATTCGTTAAAATTCGTTATTCGCTGAACAATTTTCTAAACCAATGAATTTAATTTTAGAGTACCCGTGGTGGTTTATTATATTCTGCATCGCAGCAGGCATAACCTATGCAGGTGTTTTGTATTACCGCGATAAAAGGCTCAAAGAGATGTCAGTCTGGATTATCCGCTTGATGGCTGCTTTTCGTTTTGCAGTTATTTCTATCCTATCATTTCTATTGCTTTCGCCCTTTTTAAAAACAGTAAACCGCGAAGTAGAAAAGCCGGTAATTATTATCGCACAGGATAATTCCGAATCACTGGTGATTGGTAAAGATTCCGCCTTTTATAAAAAAGAATACAAACAGCAGCTGCAAAAACTGATGGATGAATTAGGAAGCAAATACGAAGTCCGTTTGTATTCATTTGCTGATAAAATTAAAGAATTAAACAGCCCGGATTCATTAACTTTCAAAGAAAAACAAACAGACATTTCTGCTTTATTCAATGATATCGAAGTGCGCTACAGCAACCGTAATGTCGGCGCTGTATTGCTTGCCAGCGACGGCTTGTATAATAAAGGCGCGAATCCTCTTTACTCTTCAGATAAAATAAAAGTACCCGTTTATACCATCGCTTTAGGCGACACCACTGTTAAAAAAGACATTATACTTTTAAAGGCAGTGCATAACCGCTTAGCATATCTGGGCAATAAATTCCCGATTGAAGCCGTTGTAAATGCAAAGCAGTTAAAAGGAAAAACAACCACACTCACAGTAAGCAAGGGTGATGCAGTGCTTTTTACTCAGGTAATAAATTTTAATTCTGATGCATTTACTGTCTCCATTCCTTTTTTTCTTGAAGCAAAAGAGACAGGGCTGCAGCATTATAAACTAAAGCTCTCTGCGCTTCCCGAAGAGTTAAACACAAGCAACAATATATGTGATGTTTTCATTGATGTTTTGGATGCAAGGCAGAAAGTGTTAATTCTTGCGGATGCCCCGCACCCTGATATTGCAGCACTGAAAGAATCTATTGAAGCAAATCAGAATTATGAAGTTGAAAGTTACACTATTGATAATTTCGACAAACCTTTAAAAAAATACAACCTCGTTATCCTGCATCACCTGCCAGGTGCACGTAATGCAGCTGCTAAAATTATCAGCGAAATAAATACATACAATATTCCCGTTTGGTTATTTTCAGGTGCCAACACCATACTAAAAAGTGATTTATCCTTTACCCCTTCACAGAAAACAAATGAGGCGGAACCGGTGTTGGATGAAAACTTCCCGTTGTTTACAATAAGCGAGGAACTGCGGAAAGCCATTAAAAGTTTCCCTGCATTAAATTGTCCTTACGGAACATATTCGGCCGAAAGCAGAAGCAATGTATTGTTTTATCAGCGTATCAGCATTGTTGAAACAAAAACGCCGATGATGTTTTTCAGTGTATCAGGTGAAAATAAAATCGCAATTTTTTCCGGTGAAGGTATCTGGAAATGGCGTCTGCAGGATTTTGCAGTGCACAGCAATCATAATTTATTTGATGAGCTTATCTCTAAAACAGTTCAATACCTCTCGCTGAAGGCGGATAAAGGTTTTTTTAAAGTATCCTGCAAAAACAATTTTCTTGAAAACGAGGCAATAGAGCTCGGTGCGGAAGTATATAACGAAAGTTATGAATTAATAAATGAACCGGAAGTAAGCATAACAATCAGTAACGCTGATAATAAAAAATTTCCTTACACCTTCAGCAAAACAAGTAATGCCTATCACTTGAATGCAGGAATGATGCCTGCCGGCGAATATAAATTTGAAGCCAAGGTGAAGCAGGGCAGCAAACTTTATACCCAGCACGGCGAGTTTAGTGTAATCCCTCTTCAGATAGAATACACAAACACTATTGCCGACCACCAGTTGCTTTTCAGTCTTGCAAAAAAACATGACGGCGAAATGATTTATCCGAATGAACTAGAAAAATTATCACAAAAATTGAATAACCGAAATGATATTAAATCAGTTTCCTACACACAAAACAAACTGTCTGATTTAATTAATTTAAAATGGATATTTATTTTAATACTTTTCCTCCTGTCCCTTGAATGGTTTATCCGCAAACGAAACGGAGCATATTAAAAATTTGCACATAGTTCTTTATTATTTAATCGTCTTCTATTTAAAATATTCAGTCGAAATAGTTTAAATAATTGTGTTTGAAATAAATAATATTCTTATTTTTATAAAAATAAACAAATCCCATATTCTATGTTAACAGCAGATAATATTACGATTAAAGTTCAAACAGCTCCTCATTCCAGAGTCAGCGAGATTGATTTTGATAACCTTTCATTTGGCAAAATGTTTTCTGACCATATGTTTATGGCCGATTTTAAAAATAATCATTGGGGAGATGCGCAGATACTACCCTACGGTCCATTACCAATGAGCCCTTCAACATCAGCACTGCATTACGGTCAGTCTATTTTTGAAGGGATGAAAGCATATAAAAATGATAAAGGAGAAGTATTGCTTTTCCGTCCGCTTGAAAATCACAAGCGGATTAATATTTCTGCAGAGCGTATGGCTATGCCGAGTATTCCTCAGGAGTTATTTATGGAAGGCCTCAGACAGCTGGTAAAATTGGACAAAGACTGGGTGCCTTCAACCGAAGGTGCTTCTTTATATGTCCGTCCATTTTTGATTGGTACCGATGAATTTATCGGAGTAAGACCCTCAGATTCATACCGTTTTTATATCATCACTTCGCCCGGAGGCAGATATTATAATGAGCCGGTAAAAGTTTTGGTTGAACCAAATTTTATTCGTGCTGTTGAAGGAGGCGTCGGTTTTGTGAAAGCTTCAGGCAACTACGGCCGTTCTTTATTCCCAACCCGGTTAGCGCAGCAGCGCGGGTACCATCAGATCATGTGGACTGATGCACGCAACCACCGCTATTTAGAAGAATCAGGAACAATGAATTTAATGTTTGTGATAGATGATGTATTAATTACTCCACCGCTGGGAGATACTATTTTAGCAGGTATTACCCGCGACAGTGTATTAACACTTGCCCGCGATTGGAAAATGAAAGTGCAGGAGCGTAAAATTAGTATTGATGAAATAATTGATGCTCACAAACGCAAAACCCTTGACGAAGCCTTTGGTACAGGCACCGCCGCAACTATTGCACATATTTCACAAATTGGTTTCGAAGGAAAAGATTATATTTTACCTGACGTTCCTTCCAGAATTTTCTCAAACAGAGTTGCAGATGAATTAGACAACATCCGCAAAGGCAGGGTGCCTGATATTCACAACTGGATGTATAAAATTGTTTAATATTGCCTTTACATAAAATAAAAAAAACTCCGAATTTAATTTTCGGAGTTTTTTTTATAATTTTTTCAGGGCAAAAAATATTTTATAAAATGTTTCGATATTAAAAGCAAACAGGCTCTACAAATATTCCTCTAATACACCCAGCCCCTGGCGTAAAATAGTAAAGTCACCATCGGTACAGTCAACAACGGTTGACGCTTCATTGTTTCCGTAACCGCCTGCAATTACAATATCTACGAGATCCTTGTATTTTTCATGAATCAACTCGGGGTCGGTTGTATATTCAATAACATCGTCATCATCATGCACTGAAGTACTCATGATAGGATTGCCTAGCTGCTTTACTATTTCTAAACAAATAGCATTATCAGGAACCCGGATGCCCACTGTTTTCTTTTTGCTGCTGAAAAGTTTTGGTACATTATTATTTGCTTCCAAAATAAATGTAAATGGGCCGGGAAGTGCCTTTTTCATTACCTTAAACACAGCTGTGTTAATGGGCTTAGTGAAATCAGAAAGGTGGCTTAAGTCAGAACAGATGAAAGAGAAGTTTGCTTTTTCAGGATTTATACCTTTTATTTTGCATACCCTCTCTACAGCACGCTGCCTGTTAATATCACAGCCAATGCCGTAAACAGTATCAGTAGGATAAATTACAACGCCGCCGCTGCGCAGGCAGTTAACCACCTTAGCAATTTCATCGTAATTCGGCTTGTCGGGATTGATGCGTAAAAGCACTGTAGTTTAAAGTTTGAAAGTTAGAAAGTAAAAAATTGAAAATTTATGCTGGATGTAAAAAGCCCCTCTCTTGAGGAGAGGGGCTGAGAGAGGTATCTTATTTTTTTGCGTCAGCTAAAAACTGTGCTAAGCCGATATCTGTTAAAGGGTGCTTTAATAAGGAAAGTATTACATTCAATGGACATGTAACAACATCAGCACCAATTGTTGCACATTCAATAATATGCATCGGGTGGCGGACAGATGCTGCTAATATCTGAGTTTCGTATCCATAATTATCAAAGATAATACGGATATCTTCAATCAGCTGAAGGCCGTCAGTTGAAACATCATCCAAGCGTCCCACAAAAGGCGATACATAAGTAGCACCTGCTTTGGCAGCCAATAATGCCTGGCCCGCAGAAAACACCAATGTGCAGTTAGTGCGGATACCTTTTTCCGAAAAATATTTAATTGCTTTAATGCCGTCTTTAATCATCGGCACTTTCACCACTATCTGTTTGTGAAGTTTAGCGAGGCGTTCGCCTTCTTTTACAATACCTGCAAAGTCAGTTGCAATTACTTCTGCACTCACATCCCCTGTTACAATTTTGCAGATATCAACATAATGTTTCAAAATGTTTTTCTCTCCTTTAATGCCCTCTTTGGCCATTAATGAAGGGTTAGTAGTTACGCCGTCAAGTACCCCGAGATCCTGCGCTTCTTTAATCTGTGCAAGGTTTGCTGTGTCTATAAAAAATTTCATACTAGTTTTTTTTGTTGATTATTAAATTCTACGCGAAGTTATAAAATAAAGAAATGTTAAATTGCAGAATAGCAGAATGTGGAAAAGTATAGAACAAGTATTTGCTTTTGCAGGAAAGTTAAAAAAAAGGGGCAAGCTGATTATATCGCACCGCTCGACCTATTACCTTTGCTTACTTCCGTACCTGGAGGGTTTTAGGGAGCTGGTCGTATAAGACTTACCCCGGTGCAAAAGTAAAAATAATATTTAGATGTACAAAGTTTAATAGCATTTAAAAATTTCATTTTCGGCATCTCCTGTATTTTCAATAGGTACTGTATTTAAAAGCACTGTCATACAAGGCTTTCCGGAGCCTTCTAAAAAATATTTAAAGAAATAAATTTTAAACTGGAACATTTATCATCCATTGCAGACGAGCCCATCAAATGATAACATATTCGTTACACAGCTTCCCCTAATTGTAAGATTATATATATATTTGCTTCACTATGAATATTTCAATTGTTATTCCTTTATTAAACGAAGAAGAATCTCTGCCGGAGCTTTGCGCATGGATTGAGAAGGTGATGCAGACTAATAATTTTTCGTACGAACTAATGTTAATTGATGATGGCAGCAATGATAATTCGTGGAAAGTGATTGAGCAGCTTGCATCAAAAAATTTTAACATAAGAGGAATAAAATTCAGAAGAAATTATGGCAAATCTGCAGCTTTAAATGTTGCGTTTGAAGCCGCTCTGGGCGACGTTGTAATTACTATGGATGCCGACCTGCAGGATTCTCCGGATGAAATTCCTGATTTATATAAAATGATTGCTGCTGATGGACTGGATTTGGTTTCGGGCTGGAAAAAGAAACGATACGATCCCATCAGCAAAACTATTCCTACAAAATTATTTAACTGGGCAACCCGAAAAGCCAGCGGAATCAATAATCTGCATGATTTCAACTGCGGATTAAAAGCCTACAAAAAAGAGGTTGTTAAAAATATTGAAGTGTACGGCGAAATGCACCGTTATATTCCTGTTATTGCTAAATGGGCTGGTTTTACTAAGATTGAAGAAAAAGTAGTACAGCATCACGAGCGTAAATACGGAACAACCAAGTTTGGTCTTGAACGTTTTGTTAACGGATTTTTAGATTTAATGTCCATCACATTTGTTGCGAAATTCGGGAAACGTCCGATGCATGTTTTTGGTTTTTTCGGCACTCTTTCATTTTTATTCGGAGGGACAGTATCTTTTTATTTGATCTGTGAAAAAGTATATAAATCATTTTATAATATTCCCACCCGTGATGTTACTGATAAACCATTATTTTATCTGGCTCTAACTGCAATGATAATCGGCACTCAGTTATTTCTTGCCGGATTTTTGGGTGAGTTGATTTCCCGCAATTCTATAAACAGAAATAATTACCAAATCGAAAAACAATTTTAGTTCACAACGATTTATTGAATAGGCAGCTTTAACCATTCTTTCCAAACAGAATAACTCGGACGCTGAACTAAATTTTCGTCAAACAGCCCGGTATCTTTCCAAAGGAGTACCAATTCCTGCGAATAGCCAATTGCATTGAAGGTATTTACCGCTGCATCATAATCATAAGCACAAAACCAGATGATAAATTTTGCATGATTTTTTTGGCAGAAATCAAAAAGATAATTTACATAATCCTCCTGCCACTGCGGGTTTCCTTCTTTATTTAAACCCATTGCTGGAATATTAAGGTCCTGGGCAATATATCCGGTTTCGGCAACAGCAAAGGGTTTGGCGGTATTTATATCAACGAACGATTGAAACAATCCATCAGGTATTAGTGATGGACTGCTTGATCCATAAACAGGTGAACCGATGTAGGAGTAAGGATAAGCGCTTATTGTAATCCAATCAGAATAAGGTTCTAACTGTTTTGCATTTACAAGAAATTTCGGATCTGGAGTAACCATAAAGCTCAGGAAGAAAGGTTTGTCAGGATATATTATTTTTAATTTACTGTGAACCATTGAAAGAAACTGTTTGTATTCTTCAAAGTCAATTGCATCCCAATCTCCCGAGTTGCTCTCAACACCGTAATTAATATAATCAGCATGTAATTGATTCATTAGATAGCTGATAAATTTCACATAAGCAGTCACTACTGAGGTGTCATTAAAATGCTTGCCGGCCCAGTTATTTACATAAACAGGATTTGGTGAATCGCCGTAATAACCCGTTCGTTCTTTCCTGCTTATTTTGAGAGGTGCAACACTGAGTAAAATCTTTTTTCCTGCTGGAGTTTTTTGTTTTCTCCTGTCAAGATCATCAATTAATTTTTGTGGCATTGGAAGGCCGCTGTAAATTTCTTCCCATGGGACGCCGTCATCAAAATGATGGGAGACCATATCACAGTTATCATTGATAAAGTTATAAGTAAGATTGTATCCCGTTGTTGTAAAGTCGGGTGGCCAAGGTGTTACACCCAGATAAAAACTGCGAGTATCATATTTCAGTTTATCTTTTTTACAGGAATTTGAAAATAAGATTACAAAGATTAAAAAAAACAGGACGGTTATTTTTTTCATTATTATTTCGTGTTACTATTTTTATTTAATTTTTGTTTTTAAATAGTACGTAACACCTATGTGGGGCGAAAACGAGATGTTTAAAAAATTAGTCGGCCCAAAAGTCATTTTGGGTTTAGCTTCCATAGTAATACTTAATTGCTTTACATCTGAGAGCGGAATAAATTCAATTCCCAAAGGCACTTGAATACCTGGAATATAGCTGTCTAATGTAATACCAATACCAGAGTACACTTTTACTTTGTTAGTATTTACAAATCTTCGATTTCTGTTAAATTCCAAAACAAAAAAAGGCAAAGCGCTGTATGTCATTCCTCCTTTGAAATCGAAAAACCATCTTTTTGTTAAGTTGCTTCTATAACCGATTTGTTTCTGTAGCGGATAAACAGCAAAACCTTTTACGATTTTCAGCTTTGCATCAGCCGTGTTTTTAGCAGCATCACTGTCGCCGCCCTTTATCATTACAGAGGAAAGGTTATATAATGAATCATGAGTTTTTCTAGACGCATCTGAGTTTTGAGCATTTATCGCTGCATTGAGCATCATCATTGATAAAAAGAAAATAAATTTTGATTTCATTTTAAGATTTTTAATTATTTTATTTCAAACTTATAAAATGGCGGGCAGTTTCTTTTAGTACTTATAAAGTAAAAAAATCGCGGGACGTTTATTAATATCTGTGATTTGTTTTTTCCATTCAGACACACTTTTTGTTTTAATAAACTCTGTCGGAAGTGTTATGTCGCAAGCAATACACAGCGGTGTTCTGCCGTCGCAGCCGGCTAAAATATCCTCTAGTAAATGTGTGTTGCGGTAAGGTGTTTCAATAAATAACTGTGTTTGATTTTTTTGCTGGGCAGTTTTTTCAAGTTCTTTAATTTTTTTAATCCGCTCACTGCGTTCTTTCGGCAGATAACCATGGAAAGTAAAACTCTGTCCGTTAAATCCGGATGCCATCAATGCAAGTAAAATAGAGGAAGGGCCGACTAATGGAACAACTTTAATATTTTTTTCATGCGCTGATTTTACAACTTCTGCACCAGGGTCAGCAACACCGGGACAACCGGCTTCAGAAATAATACCGATATTTTTTCCGAGAAAAATTGAATTTAAATAACCTAAAATTTCATTTGGTTCCGTATGCTGATTCAGCGTGTGTAAAACAATTTCCTGAAGACTCTTTTTTATTCCAATTTTTTTTAGATAAGCACGTGCCGTTTTTTCGTTTTCAACAATATATTCATCAATTGAATCAATAATCTGATTTACTTTAACAGGAATAACATCAGCTGTTTCACCTGTATCTCCTAATGTTGTTGGTATTAAATAAAGTGTGCCGTTTTCTGTCATTTTTGTTAACCAGTTTATTTAGTAAGCTTAAAAAAAATGTTTCAATGTCTTCTTCTCCATTTTACAATTCAATTAAAGAAAGCGGGAATTATTCTTTAGATACCACCATTGAATCTGCAATTACATCACATGCTTTTTCGAGTAAAATAAAAACATTCTCAAATCCCTGCTCCCCGCCGAAATAAGGATCAGGGACAGCCATATTAGAATTTGGATAAACGCGGTTTAAAATCAGTTCTACTTTGTGTTTATCATTTTCATTCCGGGCTAGTGAAACAACATCAGAATAATTGGAACTGTCCATTACAAAAATTGTATCAAACTCATCGAAATCTTCAATAGAAAATTGTCGTCCGCGCAATTTAGAAATATCAATGCCGTGCTTTTGTGCATTTAAAACTGTGCGGTTATCAGGAGCATCGCCCACATGATAATTCGCTGTTCCTGCAGAATCAATTCTGATATTAAGATTTAATTTTTCGGCTTTGCTGCGCAAGATACCTTCAGCGAGCGGAGAACGGCAGATATTGCCAAGACAGACCATTAAAATAGAATTCATAGATTTTTAATTTAAGTTGCGAAGATAAAGAAATAAAAAAAGGAACCCCGTCAGCTTCGCGGGATTCCTTTTTTGTTTATAGAATTTGTTATTTTATTGAATACTTATTTTTTTATGAAGCTCTTCAATATATATTTTAAATCTTTTATCAGTATCAATTAAATTATTTACTGTACGGCAGGCATGCAGAACAGTTGCGTGGTCTTTACCACCTGAATGCAGACCTATAGTTGCAAGTGAGGATTTAGTAAGGCTTTTAGCAAAATACATTGATATCTGGCGTGCCTGAACTACTTCACGTTTTCGGGTTTTTGATTTTAACAGCTCAAGAGGCATATCAAAATAATCACACACTACTTTTTGTATATAATCAATAGAAACTTCGCGGGCAGTATTTTTTACAAACTTGTCTATCATCTGCTTGGCAAGCTCAAGCGTAATAACTTTTCTATTCATTGATGACTGAGCAAGCAATGAAATAAGAGCGCCTTCTAACTCACGTACATTTGAAGTAATGCTGTAGGCAAGATATTCAAGTACTTCTTTTGGCATATCAATACCGTCGGCATAAACTTTCTTTTCAAGAATAGCTACACGGGTTTCTAAGTCGGGAGTCTGAAGGTCAGCAGACAAGCCCCATTTAAAACGGGAAAGCAGTCTCTGCTCAAATCCCTGTAATTCAACAGGTGCTTTATCTGCCGTTAAAACAAGTTGTTTACCTGTTTGATGAAGGTGATTGAAGATATGAAAAAACACATCCTGTGTTTTTTCTTTTCCAGCAAAGTATTGAACATCATCAATAAGAAGCACGTCAATCATCTGATAAAAATGGATAAAATCATTTTGATTATTGTTACGCACTGAATCAATATACTGCTGTGTAAATTTCTCGGATGATACGTAAAGAACGGTTTTGTTCGGAAATTCATTTTTTATCTGAATACCAATTGCGTGCGCCAAATGTGTTTTACCTAAACCCACACCGCCGTAAATCAACAATGGATTGAATGCAGTTCCGCCCGGTTTACCTGCAACTGCAAAACCTGCAGAGCGTGCCAGCCGGTTACAATCGCCTTCTACCAAATTTCCGAATGTGTAATTCGAATTTAACTGAGACTCAACATTTACTTTTTTTAATCCTGGAATAATAAACGGATTGCGGATAGTATTTTGATTTAAATCAATCGGCATAGATACCGATGGATTTTTTAATTCTTTTTTACCGCTTGTCGGAACTTTAACCGTGTAGGGCTTAGAAGCATTATTATAATTATTTTCCATTATAATGCTATACTCTAAACGACCAGTTGCGCCAAGTTCTTTTTTGATAATTTTTTTTAATAAAGTAATGTAGTGTTCTTCGAGCCACTCGTAAAAAAATTGGCTTGGGACTTGGATGGTTAAAACATTCGCACTTAATTTTATCGGTTTTATCGGTTCGAACCAAGTTTTGAAACTTTGTGAACTTACATTGTCTTTAATTATCCCCAGACAGCTCTCCCAAACTTTTACGTATGCTTTCTCCATTCTTTATGCTAAATTAATGTGATGAATTTATATGTTGAGAAACGTACATCGTGTGTACATCCTGTATTATCGGTCATTTCGCTGTAAATATAGATAACTTTATTTACGCACCAAAAAAATTAACAAAAAAAAGTTCAAAAAAAAAATATATTTCTATTGACTTTTTGATTTTTTTTATACTGTGACCTTTCAGCGCTTTTTATTTTATTTTTTTTAAAAATATTAAACCACTTTATAATTAAAATCCTCTAAAGATCCCTCCGATAAACATTTCCAAAACAAGTGTTCTGATAATGCTTAAATACCATTCACTTTTGTATTAATTTTTGATTTTAAAAATCAATTTAATTTTTAAACGCAACAGCCTCCCTAATGTTTCGGAATTATGCGTAATTATTGATATTTCCAACTATTTAAAATTTCAGAAAAGTCTAACAGATTTTTTCAACATTGATAAAAAACAGAGATTGAGAAAAATTAACAAACTACGTTTTACTTTTTTTCATTTTAAAGGGATGCAATTATAAGCATTTTAGCAGTTGTTAAAACATAAAAAAAAGAAATTTTTATTTTATTCTTTTTGTTCTTTTAATAAATTTTAATTGTACTTTCTTTCGATTTAATTTATCGTAATTTCGTTTTTTAAAATTAAGAATATATGTATATATCTGAAACTACTGTACGTGTTAGATACGCCGAAACTGACCAGATGGGATATGTTTATTATGGTAACTACGCATTGTATTACGAGGTCGGGCGGGTTGAAGCATTGCGGCAGTTAGGGACTTCCTATAAAGAAATGGAAGATAATGGAATTATGTTACCCGTTTACGAATGCAGCATTAAGTATTTAAAACCAGCTGTATATGACGATTTGCTGGTTATTAAAACTTCGGTAAAGGAATTGCCGACTGCGAAAATTTGTTTTGATTATGAAATTTATAATCAGAAAAACGAATTGTTAAATACTGCTTCCACTTCTCTTGTATTTATAAAAACAGCAATTAATAAGCCTTGCCAAGCTCCCTTGGCATTTCTTGAAAAAATAAAAAAATATTTTTAGATTTTAGAATCGCTGTTTTAATTTAAAATATTTATAACTATTATCATTGCGTTAATTATTTTTCGATTAAAAACAGGTTCGATTTATTGTGCTAAAAAAGGCACATTATTATCTAATTAATGTATCGTTAAAATTCATTAATTTTTTTCTCTTCAAGATCTGCACCTTTAATATATTGTAAAAAAATTAAAGCTCTCGAGATTTTTTATATCTGAACTTGAAAAATCTTTTTAATACTTTTGCCTTCCTAATTATCACAACTGAGAATAATGGACATCGAAAAAAAACTTGGCGAAAAAACAAAAGAAGCATTACTGTTTCTTTACAATGCATCCATAGAAAAAATAACATTTGAAAAAACAAACCCTGATTTTGAAGGTGACCTAACATTAGTGGTTTTTAATTTTTTAAAAATTTCAAAAAAGAAACCGGAAGAAACGGCGGCTGAAATCGGAAACTTTCTTTTAGCCAACACTCCTGAAGTGGCAGGTTTTAATGTAATTAAAGGCTTTTTAAACATTGTAATTTCTGATGCTTACTGGCTTTCTTATCTTAAATCTATCAGCGGGCAACCTTTTATTAATGCGGAATTACGGGCAGATGCTCCAACTGTAATGATAGAATATTCTTCCCCCAATACCAATAAACCTTTGCATCTTGGCCACGTCCGCAACAACCTGCTTGGTTATTCAGTTGCTGAAATTTTAAAAGCCGCCGGCAATAAAGTTATTAAAACAAATCTGGTGAACGACCGCGGCATTCATATCTGCAAATCAATGCTGGCATGGCAAAAATGGGGAAACGGCGAAACTCCCGAATCATGCGGAATGAAAGGCGATCACCTTGTTGGTAAATATTATGTGGAGTTTGATAAGCATTATAAAAAAGAAATTGAAGCCTTAATCTCTCAGGGAAAAAGCAAGGAAGATGCTGAAAAGCAGGCCCCCTTGATGCTCGTAGCACAAGAGATGCTTTTTAAATGGGAAGCCAATGATGAAAAAGTCCGCAGCCTTTGGTTGATGATGAACAACTGGGTATATGCGGGTTTCGAAGCCACCTATAATATGCTTGGAGTTGATTTTGATAAAATTTATTTCGAAAGCAAAACCTATTTGCTGGGAAAAAATATTATTGATGAAGGGCTGGCAAAAGGTATTTTAAAACGGAGATCAGACAACTCGGTATATATTGATTTAACTGCTGACGGCTTAGATGAAAAAACATTGCTGCGTGCAGACGGCACATCAGTGTATATGACTCAGGATCTTGGAACAGCTGTGCAGCGCGCCGAAGAAGAGCATTTCGAAAAAATGATTTATACCGTTGCAAACGAGCAGGATTATCATTTTAAAGTTTTGTTTCTCACACTTAAAAAGTTAGGTTATGATTGGTCAGCAGGTTTATATCATCTATCCTATGGTATGGTTGAACTGCCTGAAGGCAAGATGAAATCGAGGGAAGGAACTGTTGTTGATGCTGATGAGTTGATGCAGGAAATGATTGATACAGCTGCTGCAACGTCCAAAGAGCTGGGGAAAGCAGAAGGTTTAAGTAAGGAAGATTCAGAAAAATTATATCGTACAATTGGATTAGGAGCACTAAAATATTTCATGCTGAAAGTTGACCCTAAAAAGAAAATGCTTTTCAACCCTGCCGAATCTATTGATTTTAATGGCAACACAGCCCCTTTCATCCAATTCAATTATGTGAGGATACAGGCCTTATTGCGTAAAGCAGCCGAAATTCCCGGCTTAGAAAGCACAGCTCCTCTTGTATTTCCTGTTAACCTGATGTCTAAGGAAAAAGGATTGATCATCAGATTATATAATTTTAATTCCATTTTAAAGGAGGCAGCTTCTGAATACAGCCCTGCGCTGATAGCAAACTATGTTTATGATCTTGCAAAAGAATTCAGCCAGTATTATCATGATGTTCCAATTTTAAAGGAAGAACAAAAAGATTTAATTTTATTCCGCCTGCATCTATCAAAAACAATCGGAACAGCCATTAAAGCCTCAATGAAACTGCTTGGAATTGAAGTGCCGGAGCGAATGTAAAAGCTTAAGATACAAAAAGCAGTCCTTTTTCTCACTGACCAAATGGCTCCATTAATAAAACACATCCCGTTTTATTTTTGACATTTTGTTTTGATAGAAGCCATTCGCTGCAAATTATATTTTCTAAAGTTTTCAGCTTGAGAAAAAAATCACACCTTATTAATAACACAAAATAGATTATTTCTGGATCCAGTTCAATTTTATGATCAGAAATCCGGCAATCCATAAAAAAAACAAAAAGCACGCTGTTTAAATCAAAAAACGTATCTTTGCAGTCGCCTTATGCTAAAAAAACAGTTTAACATATTATTTTCGGTGCTTCTGCTTTGGGGTATTGCGTCGTGCAATACAGAAAAAAGAGTTTACGAATCTGAGGACAGCAGCGACAAAAAGAAACGCTTTGATCTTACCATCGGCAAATTTAATAAACTTGTCAAAAGCGGTGATATGGAAGCAAAGTACGTTGCTGCTGTTAAATATTTTGACAAAAAAGATTATACCCGTGCTCAGACTCTTTTTGAAGAATTGATGAGTGTTTACAGGGGTACCGCAAAAGCCGAGGAAGTACATTATTATTATGCTTACTGCAATTATAACCTGCAGGACTTTATTGTTGCTGGATATCAATTCCGCAATTTTGTGAAAACATTTCCAAACAATGTGCATGTTGAAGAGTGCGCTTATATGAATGCTTATTGTTTTTATTTAAGTTCGCCAGAATATAGTCTTGATCAGGCCGATACTAAGCTTGCAATCAGGGAATTTCAGCGTTTCACTAACCTGTATCCTAAAAGCGGACGTATTGTCGAATGCAATAAAATTTTAGATAAATTAAGAGGCAAACTTGAACGTAAGTCCTATGAAAACGCAATGTTATATTATAACATGAGTAACTACAAAGCTGCTGTCACTGCATTCAACAATCACTTAAAAGATTTTGCCGATACAAAACATACAGAAGAATTAGATTATTTAATTATTAAATCTTACTACCTGCTGGCATTAAACAGTATTGAATCAAAAAAGCAGGAGCGTTTTAAAGCTGCCGTTGATTCATATCTAAAATTTGTAGATGCATTTCCTTCAGGAATCTATTTAAAAGAGGCAGAAAGTATTTATTCGAGTGCTTTAAAAAATTTAGAAAAGTATAACAAACCAACATCATAGAAAAATGGACTACAAAAAAACAACAGCCGATTTAACAACAACTACAAGGGATTTAAGAGATTTCGATGGCAAAACCGGTAATATTTATGAAAGTATTGCTATTATTTCGAAACGCGCTAACCAAATCAGTGCGGAGATAAAAGAGGAGTTAACAAATAAGCTGGCCGAATTTGCCACTAGTACCGATAATTTAGAGGAGATTTTTGAAAACCGCGAGCAGATTGAAATTTCAAAATTTTACGAGCGTCTTCCAAAGCCTTCTTTGATTGCAATTCAGGAGTTTTTTGACGGTAAAATTTATCACCGTAACCCAACAACTGAAACAGAGAAATAAGTATTAAGGATAAAGGATTTAGGAATGATTTTAATGCAATCCTAAATCCTTTATCTTTTAATTCTAATTTTTAAAAAGATGCTGCGCAATAAAAAAATCATTCTTGGTGTAACAGCCAGCATTGCTGCTTATAAATCAGCTTTTTTAATTCGATTACTTATAAAAGCTGGTGCTGATGTTAAAGTAATTATGACACCTGCGTCTGTTGATTTCATCACTCCCCTCACACTTTCTGCCCTTTCTAAGAATCCCGTTTTAATTGATTTTGTAAAAGACAAAACCAGACTGTGGAATAACCACGTTGAACTTGGTCTCTGGGCTGATGCATTTATAATTGCTCCTGCATCTGCAAATACCATTGCCAAAATGGCCAACGGAATATGCGATAATTTATTACTTGCTGCTTATCTATCTGCGCGCTGCAAGGTTTACATAGCACCTGCAATGGATCTGGATATGTATAAACATCCGGCAACGGCTGAAAATTTAAAGCATTTAAAATCATTCGGCATCGGAATCATTCCTCCCGGAACCGGTGAACTGGCAAGCGGTTTGAATGGCGAGGGCCGTATGGCTGAAGCCGAAGATATTGCTGCCTATCTATCAAAAGCGTTAACTCAGCAGCTGCCTTTTTCTGGAAAAAAAGTTTTGGTAACAGCCGGCCCTACCTACGAAGCAATAGACCCAGTGCGGTTTATCGGTAATCACTCATCGGGAAAAATGGGTTTTTCTATTGCCGAGGAATTTGCCAATCAAGGTGCAGAAGTAACGCTGGTATGCGGTCCCAACAGTTTAAAAACTATCAATACTTCTATTAAACGGATTGATATTACTTCAGCAGAAGAATTATTTAATGTTGCATCAAAAGCATTTCAATCAGCCGATATTTCTGTGCTTTCAGCTGCTGTCGCTGACTTTAAACCCGCTAAAGCTGCCAATCAAAAAATAAAAAAAGCGGACGCACCTGAAAATATTAAATTAATTCCCACAATAGATACGTTGGCTGAATTGGGTAAATTAAAAAAATCAAATCAGTTATTAATCGGCTTCTCGCTTGAAACCGAGAATGAAATCAAGAATGCAAAATCGAAAATAAAAAATAAAAACCTTGATTTAATTATATTAAATTCTTTGAATGATAACGGTGCCGGTTTTAAAACGGATACCAACAAAATAACAATTATCGATAAGAACAATAAAACTTCAGAATTTAAGTTAAAGAGTAAGCCTGAAGCGGCCAAAGATATCCTTAAAGAAATTCAAAATTATAAATTGAGAATTAAGAATTAAAAACGTGCGCAGATTATTTGTATCCATATTTTTTCTTTTCTTATTACAAAAATCCTTTTCACAGGAATTGAACTGCCAGATTCAAGTTTTATCGCAGCAGATACAAGGAACTGATAAGAGAGTGTTTGAGACCTTGCAGACCGCCATTTTTGAGTTTATGAATAATAAAAAATGGACGGGTGATGCTTTTAAAAACAGCGAAAGACTTGACTGCAGCATTTTAATAAACGTTACAGAACGTATCTCTACTGAAGAATTTAAAGGTACACTTCAGGTACAGCTTCGAAGACCGGTTTTTAAAACATCTTATAATTCTGTGCTTTTAAATTTTAATGATAACGACATTCAGTTTAAATACCTGGAAAACCAACCTCTTGACTTTACTGAAAACGCACATTTATCTAATCTTACATCCATTCTTGCTTATTATGCCTACCTGATGATAGGATTAGATTATGATTCATTTTCATTAAATGGCGGCACACCCTATCTGCAAAAATCATTAGCCATTGTAAACAATGCGCAAAGCTCAAGCGACCTTGGCTGGAAGGCATTTGACGGCACCAAAAACCGGTATTGGATAATTAATAATATGTTAGATGCATCATTTGTGTCTCTTCGTGAATGTATGTATAAATATCACCGCTTGGGAATGGATATAATGGCCGATAATAAAGAAACTGCGCGCACCGTAATTTATGAAAGTTTAGAAGACCTCAAAAAAATACATCAAATAAAACCACTGTCATTCAGCCTGCAGGTCTTTTTTACTGCTAAAGCAGATGAGGTAATAAATATTTATTCAGGTGCATTCGCTGATGAAAAAGCAAAAGTGGTAAACCTCCTGAATGAAATAGATCCTACAAACAGCAATAAGTATCAAAAAATAATGGCTGCTCAGTAAAGTTAAATTTATAAAATTTAATTTGAAAAGTTCAAAGTTTGAAAGTCTGTTATAAATTACATTTCCGAAAACTTTAAACTTTCAAACTTTCAAACTAACTTAGCAGTGTGATTTTTATTAATTGATTTATATTCCATGCTGCAGCATTTATCCATCCGCAATTATGCTTTAATTGATAAACTCGAAGTTGATTTTTCGAAAGGCCTGACAATTATTACCGGCGAAACCGGTGCCGGTAAATCAATATTACTGGGTGCTTTAGGGCTTGTTGCAGGAAGCAGAGCTGATACCCAAGCGCTGCTTGATAAAAACAGTAAGTGTATTGTTGAAGCATCTTTCATTCTCAAAGAATATTCTTTAAAAGATTTTTTTTCGGCGAATGAGCTGGATTATGAAGTTATTACAACTATCCGCAGAGAAATAAATCCAGAAGGTAAGTCCCGTGCATTCATCAATGATACCCCCGTTACGCTCGGCCTATTAAAAAGTCTCGCTGAACGTCTTATAGATATTCACTCACAGCATGAAACATTAACACTTAATGGAAGCCAGTTTCAACTTTCAGTAGTGGATGCGTATGCAGATCATGCCGTAGCATTAAATGAATATGCAGGCAGTTTCAAACAGTTCAAAGGGTTGGAAAAAACTTTAAATGAACTGCTTCTAAAGGAATCGCAGGCAAAAAAAGAATTAGATTATTTTCAATTTCAATTTAATGAATTAGAAGATGCTGATTTAAAATCGGGAGAACAGGCAGGGATTGAGCAGGAGCTGGAAACGCTGAATAATGCTGAAGAAATAAAACTAAATCTTTCAAAAGCTTCATCCGGTTTAAACGGCGGAGAGCAGAATTTACTTTCGTCATTGAGTGAAATAAAAATACTGATAGCTTCCTTTGCAAAGTACAAGCCTGAAATAAATGAATTAAGTATCAGGCTTAACAGTTCTTTTATTGAATTGAAAGATATCAGCAATGAGCTTGAAAGCCTTGAGCAGGATATTGTGTACGATCCTAAACGTATTGAGGAATTAACAATCCGATTAGATACAATATACAGATTACAGCAGAAACATCAGGTGAAAGAGATTGATGAATTAATTGTTTTAAAAAACGAATTAAGCAACAAACTGCTTGATTTCAGCTCACTTGAAACAGAAATTGAGAAAACAAAAAATGAGTTAAGCAGCGTTCAAAAATCTTTAATAACACTTGCAAAAAAGATTACGGCTGACAGAAAAAGAGTAATTCCTAAAATTGAAAAAGAAATTGCTGCACTGTTGTCATCTTTGTCAATGCCCCATGCCCAGCTGAAAGTGGAACATATTGAAACGGTAGTTTTAAATGCAGACGGTGCAGATAAAATAAATTTTTTATTCTCGGCCAACAAAGGCAGTGATTTTAAAGATTTAAATAAAGCTGCTTCCGGCGGAGAATTATCCCGCCTTATGCTAAGCATAAAATCTTTAATTGCTCAGCTCTCAGCTCTTCCAACTATTATTTTTGATGAAATCGATACAGGTGTTTCAGGTGAAATAGCTGATAAAGTGGGAAACATAATGAATTTGATGTCGAATTCTATGCAGGTAATTGCTATTACCCACCTTCCTCAGATTGCTGTAAAAGGACAGTCGCATTTGTTTGTTTTTAAAGAAGAAAAAAATAAAAAAACTTACAGTGCCGTCAAAAAACTTACCGAAGAAGAGCGGGTTCAGGAAATTGCAAAAATGCTGAGCTCTGGAACGCCCACTGCAGCAGCAATAAGCAATGCGAAAGAACTTCTTAAAAATTGAATTCAATAGTGTTAAAAAACAACCGTTAGTAATTGCTCCAACTTAATTTTATAAAATTTTCTGTACTTATCTAAAATGAAGTATCCTTACAAGCTTTATTGTATATCCTTTTTTTCTCTTATTATTTTAACAGTGACTGCACAGGATAAAAAAATTAATAATACAACCCAGTTATGGTCTGAGGCAGATTTATTGGGGCGGATAAGTAAAAAATTGAAATGGCAGTGCGATTTTCAATATTCTCGTCAAAGCCCTTACGAGAAAATTTCTTTCCTGAAATATGGGGAACAGCTTACAATACGCCCCTGGATACATTATTATCCTGTGCCATCCATTAAACTTTCTGCATTTGCCGGTTTATGGTACAATTATCCAATTTCCGATATGGGACAAAGAGATTATCCCGAATATAGAATTGCTTTTCAGGGACAGTTTTACAAATTATTGGGGACAAACACAATCTCTAATAGGTTCAGAACAGAAATTCGGGAAATTAAAGACCGCGGTAATATTTTTGAAACCGTATTTCGAGGGAGGTACATGCTCAAATACCAAAAACTGCTCTGCCATAAAATTTATGATAAGAAAAGTGCATACACTATTCTGTCAAATGAATTATTTATCAACGGAGAAAGCAAAGTAACAGGGTATAAATTATTTGATCAGAACAGATTTTTTATAGGTTTAGGATATAATATCAGTGATAACCTTGCTGTTGAAACAGGCTACTATAACCAGTATGCGTATCATTCACATGACAGCAATTTTGATTCGAATCATATTTGGCAGGTCTCAATTATAATTGATAATTTAACTAATCAGTAGTTTTTTCTATTTTGATAAAAAACATTTAATACAATTGAAGATACTAAGCCTTCAATTTGATGGAAAAACAGCTGCTAATTAAATCCAAAAAAATCTTATTCAGATTAATGCCGATAAACTCTATATTTGTAATCCATTACTTGAACAAAAATTTATAATTAAAATATGTCATTCAACTTATTAAAAGGAAAAAGAGGTATTATCACGGGAGCTTTAGATGAAAATTCCATTGCCTGGAAAGTAGCTGAAAAGGCTCACGAAGAAGGTGCTGTATTTGTTTTATCAAATGCCCCAATAGCGATGCGTATGGGTGAAATAAAAGAGCTGGCAGAAAAAACAAAATCAGAGATTATTCCCGCTGACGCTACAAGTGTTGAGGACTTAACTAACCTGTTCAGCCAATCCCAGGAAGTTTTAGGCGGCAAAATCGATTTTGTCCTTCACTCCATCGGCATGAGCGTAAACATTCGTAAAAAGATACCTTACACAGAATTGAACTACGAATATTTTATGAAAGGCATTGATGTATCTGCATTGTCGCTTCATAAAATGTTAAGTGTTGCAAAAAAGATGGATGCCATTAATGAATACGGCAGTGTAGTAGCTCTTACTTATATGGCCGCTCAGCGCACCTACCCTTTTTATACTGATATGGCTGATATTAAAGCAATGCTGGAATCAATAACCCGCAGCTTCGGGTATCACTACGGGAAAGATAAAAAAGTGCGTATAAATACAGTTTCCCAGTCGCCCACCAAAACTACTGCAGGTACAGGTATAAATGGTTTTGACGATTTTTACAGCTTTGCAGACTCAATTGCTCCCTTAGGCAATGCAAGCGCCGCAGCTTGCGCTGATTACTGTATCACTTTGTTTTCTGATTTAACAAGGATGGTTACTATGCAGAATTTATTTCACGACGGAGGCTACTCATCAACAGGAGCAAGTGCTGAAGCGATAGCGAAATTTGGTGCAAAATAGTCTTGAAAGAAAAAGTGAGATAATCGTAAAATAATATTTAAAAAAAGGTTCAGCATTATTCAACATGCTGAACTTTTTTTTATTACATCTTCTCAAGATCCAAAAAAATTTCAATACTTATTTATTCAGAATAGAAGTTAAAAGATCAAACAGCTTTTTTTCTTCAGCTGGCGCAGTACCAGAATAAAAGGATGTATCCGGCGCTTTTATCATCTTATCATAGAAGGTAAAATAAACGGTTTCGCCTTTATCAATAGTCATTAGTACTTCTAATATAGGAACATCCCCCATTTTTATCATCATATCTCCTTTGTCAGGTAATTGTTTCAAGAGTAAAAGTATTTTTTGTAAAATAACTTTATCGGTGATCTCTTTGCTTTTGGTTGTAACACCATCTCTTGAGTCAGACATTTTCTTGTAATAACGTAGTATTATTTTATCACATTTTTTTATTTGGAAGGTTGCTGTGTAAGTCATAGCGCTGTCAGTTTTAAGTTTTTTATATATTCCGGCGGTTTGTCCGCTCCCGCTAAAGCATGCAATACTTAAGGCAAAGACAAATATTGTTTTCATGAAATTATTTTTAAAATTCATAGAAAGTCAAATAGTTAAAATTAATAAATCTATATTATAATAGCATTGCCAGATAAAAAAATTCAACTGATTTTAAATTTTCTTTGAGAGAATTGCATTCAATCTGTCTGGGAAATCTGTCATAATTCCATCAACGCCCCAGTTTAGCAGCCGTTTCATATCATCAGTTTCATTGATAGTCCATGGATGAACAGCAATGTTTTTTTTATGCGCTTCATTAATTAAGCTTTCTGTAATAATTCTTATCCCACAATAAGTTTCCGGTATCTGAAATGCATCAGCCTCATAAGGAAACCGCTTAAGCATTTTTATACTTTTCAGAAAAACAAAATGTCCGACTTCACGGTAAGAAGCGCCAGTAGCAATTGTTCCCTTTGAAAGGCTCCTGAAATATTTTATGGTTTGATAATCATCCGAGGCCGCCAAAACTTTATCCTCAAATTTGAATTCTTTTATAGTTCCGAGCAGCGCTTCACTTACTTTTTTTTCGTGCTGCTTTATATCAATATTAAACCTGTATTTCGGAAATGCATTGAAAACCTCTGATAATAAAGGCACTTTCAATTCTGAATTTTTAAAAGGGAATATATCTTTTCCGTTTCCCTGAAAAGGAGTATTGCATCCAACATTTAGTTTTTTAATTTCAACGAGAGATTTCTCCTGCACATTCCCCGTGCCGTTTGTCATCCTATCCAATGTGTCGTCATGAAATACTAACAGCTTGTTATCGCTTGTTAACTGAATATCCATTTCAAGAATATCAGCACCTGCATCAATTGCCTTTTGATAAGATAAAATCGTATTTTCCGGGTATTGGCCTGCAAAGCCCCGATGACCGAAATTAAGTGGTTTATCTGACTGAAAGAATGGTTTTGAGGAAGTCATGTTAACCATATTTTTTTAAAGAAATTGCAAAATTTCAGAAGCGGTTTCTTTTTCTGTCCAGTTGTTTTCTTTCGCCATTATGGCTGCTGTTTTTTCGACAATAAATTTTTTATCCGAAAAACTTTTCAGTACGTAACTGATCGACAAGCGTCTTGTAAGCATATCATCAAGGTGACAGCAATTTTGATAACGGATAAAATAAATAATTTCTGCGGCAGAAACAGAAAATGTTTTATGCAAATATTCTTTACATTCGGGTGCTTCAGAAATAATTTTTAAAATTAATTCAGATTGGCTGCCATATTTAAGTTTCATTTTTTCAGCGAAAGAATCAAGCCCGTCAGTTGGAGCAGCCAATTTATTTTGTTCAGACTTTATAGAAGGTGATGCCGAAATTTCAGATGAAATTTTTTCTCCAAGTTTATTCACAGCTGTTTTCGCCATGGCATGAAAACTTGTTAATTTACCGCCTGCAATAGTAATTATTCTTTCACCAACCCATGTGCATTTGTAATCACGTGCCCGGTCTTTGCTTAAACCATTATCCTTTAGCAGTGGACGCAGTCCTGCAAAACTGCTTAATATATCTTTCTCTGAAATATTAAGCGCCGGTGCAAAACATTGAATGCTTTTTAAAATATATTGAATATCATTTTCATTGGCCTTAACATCATCTAAACCTTCAATTTTTTCAGTATCAGTTGTACCTATCACAACGCTGTTGTTTTCCCATGGCACAGCATACATGGAGCGCCCGTCATTTGCGTATGATGAAAATAAAATTGCGGCATCCGCCGGAAATTTTTCTTTTAAAAAAACTAAATGAATTCCCTTACTCGGCGCAACTAATCCAGAGATTTTAAAATCTAACTTCCTCAGTGTTTCGTCAGTCCAGTGCCCGGTAGCATTAATAATAAACTTTGCCGAAAACACTGCATCTCTATTTTCAATTTTATCCTTACAGTGAATAAGAAAAAAATCTTTTTTATCTTCAGCTGAAACAAATTCACAGTAATTAAAAGCTGCCGCCTTATTCTGCTGAGCTGCAGCAACTATTTCATTGCAAAGTCTTGCATCATTGGTAACAGCGTCGTAAAACAAAAAACTTCCTTTCAACTTTTCCTCATTAATAGGAGGGAATTTTTCAAGGGTTTTTTGTTTATTCAAAAAAGAATAAACTGCAATATCCTTATCATAGCTGAGTGTTTTGTAAAGCCACATTCCAATGTGTAATTGAAGTACCGAAGAAGTAGAATAAACCGGAAATAAAAATTGCTGCGGTTTCACAAGATGCGGAAAATTTTTCAGGAGATAATTTCGTTCGCGCAAGCCCTCTCTTACCAAGCCGATTTTCCCATGCTGTAAGTATCGTAAACCGCCATGCACAAGCTTTGCTGACTTTGAACTTGTGCCGCTTGCAAAATCATTTTTTTCGAGAAGAATACATTTATAACCGCGTTTTGCCGCCTCACGTAAAATTCCAGCGCCTGTGATGCCTCCGCCTAAAATAGCCACATCAAAAACTGCTTCCGAAAATTTATCTATGTTATTAACTCTTCGCATCAATTAATTTTCCGGGATTTAAAATGTTTTCAGGATCGATATAATTTTTTATGGCTTGCAAAAACTTTTTCGTTTCAGGGTTAAGCTGCTGCAAATACCAATTCTGATGATCCTTGCCTATTCCGTGATGGTGGCTTATTGCTCCGCCGTTTTCTAAGATTGCATCAGAAACAATTTTTTTCAGGCGCTGCCACTGCTCAATTTCATTTTCTTTTTCCTGTGCAGTAATCATTGTAAAATAAAGCGAAGCGCCTGTTTCGTAAACATGGGAAATGTGGCATAGCAATATTCCTCCTTTATCAAAATAATCACTGTTTGATTTCAAGGCTTTTTTTATGTGATGATAAAGAGGTACAAGATTTTTCCAATAAGTAACAGTTTCAAAAGTGTCAATAAAAACGCGGTGTTCAACAAGTGTATCTCGAAGATAGGGAAGAGAGAAACGTGTTTTTTCCCAGCTGGCTGCCACTGATGAAGGCAGTTTTTGCGCACCATGTTTTTTTGCAATCTGGGCGGCAGTATTTGCAGCAGTATAATCACTGTCGTTTCTAACCGCAAAACGCATCATCAAAACACATGGCTCATTATATCCTTTTGATTTTAACCATGATTTCATTAAAGACTGAACAATTTTTTGAAATCCTTTTTTTTCTGTATGACTGATAAGTGAAGACAGCTTTGTTTCCGATATATCCGAGAACCGCGCAACAGCTGGGTGAATACCAGCCTGAATTATTTCCTGAAGTGCTTCAGCCCCATTTTCAAAGTTTCTGAAAAGCGCTATTTTCCAAAAATAGTTTTCCGGTTTTTTATGAATTCGCAGTTTAGCCTGAGCAATAATTCCGAGTGTTCCTTCCGAACCTAAAAATAAATGGTGGAAATCCGGTCCGCAGGCATGGCGTGGAAACCCTATGTTCTCGATGATTCCGGCCGGCGTAACAATTTTCATCTGCAAAACAATGTCTTCTATTTTTCCGTAAAGTCCCGATTCCTGGCCGGCAGAGCGCAGTGCAAGCCATCCGCCAAGAGTTGAAAATTCAAATGACTGCGGAAAATGACCGAGCGTAAAATTTTTTTCATTCAATATTTTTTCAAGCTCCGGACCGAAAATTCCGGTTTCAAAAGTAGCTGTGTGAGAATCATAATCAATTTCAATAAGGCGGTTTAACCGTTCCATATTGAGCACGCAGACAGGCATTGATGCATCAGTATCAAATGCACCAACCACATTACTCCCGCCGCCGAAAGTGATAATTTTTATTTTATTTTTTACAGCTTGTTTTAAAATATAGGAAATGTCTTCAATAGTTTCAGGAAACAAAACAAAATCGGGAGAGAAAATTTTTTGTGTTGTTAGCATTTTGATAACGTCGTAATAACTTTTACCAAAAGTGAATCTCAGACGGTCATGCTCTTGCAGGGAAACTTGATTTTGTTTCAAGTCCGGAAAAATATTTTTCAAATCGTTTTCACTGAAGCGGGAAGGTGCCGATTTGAAAGAAGGAATTTTGATATCTGGATTTAATTTCGTTCCGAATTTATTTTCAAGAAATAATTTCAGTTTTGGGAATTGGCTGAGATGAACAGCATTTGCAGGATTTCCCCACCTCCATAAATTACTATTTTCAGCTGCTGGTTCCATTTTCTCGTTCTTCTTTTTGAGTGTTTTCCTTATTTTATTATTGTCTTCCTGCTTTCATTCGTTCTTTCAGGGAAGTGTTTTTGTTTCCTGCTTTTTCAGGAATCAAAGACATTGCATATTCCGATAATGCAGTAATAGTTAAAGCGGGATTTACACCAAGATTGCCTTGAATTATTGAGCCGTCGAGTACATACATATTCGGGTAATTTAAAACTTCGAATTTTTCGCTCACGACTCCTTCTTTGTCATTTTTCCCCATTGGGCAGCCGCCTAAAATATGCGCTGTTGATGACATGTTGAAGAGTACTTCCGTTACAGCATTCTGCGGAAGTCCATTTATTTTTTTTGCGTACCTCATCATTGTTTCCTGACCAATGCCGATATAGGCCGGGACATGATTTTCTTTTTTGTTCAAAAGCGAAACCCGAGAAAAAGGAAACTTCTTGTGGATCATTTTCATAGAGTTGTCTAAATTCTGCATCACTAAAAAAATCACAGAACGGTGCGCCCAGTTTTTCCCGAAAAGTTGTTTACAGAACAAGACTGGATGAATAATTATATTTCCAAAAAGTTTTGCAATCCGCAGCAACGGATGGCCGGCCCCGGTGGCAAGTGTGGCAAAAGCCTTCATTGCATTGGAGTCATCTGGATATTTTACAATTTCAATATGAGTATGGTCATCGGGATTAAACACGGATGAAATAGCAATTCCGTGATTTAGTTTTTCTTTCGGAGCAGTTACTCCGCAAAGCATTTCGGAATTGGTGCGGATATTTTCTCCTAATTGTTCAGAGAGCTTCGAAAGAGTTTTATATTCATGCTTTTGTTTTAAGAGAATGTCCATTGTGCCAAGCACACCGCCGGAAACAACCAAACCTTTACTGAAAAATGTTTCTTTCTTTTTTGAAAAACGCGAAGTACTTGAAACAGTTTCAATAGAATAAATGCCGTCTTTAAATTCAATGCTTTTCGCTTCCCGCTCGGAAATAATTTCAGCTCCGAATTTTTGCGCGAAATACAGATAATTTTTATCAAGCATATTTTTTGCATTAAATTTACATCCAACCATGCAGCCTGAACATTCGGTGCATCCTTTCCTCATTGGCCCCTGCCCGTTAAAGTAAGGGTCGGTTTCTTTTTCTTTATCACCGAAGTACACACCCACATCTACATTTTTGAAAGAGGAAGATCGGTTCATTTCATCAGCAACTTCTTTCAATATATCATCTGCCCGATACAGGGATTTATTCGGCACCGTTCCAAGCATGAAACGGGCTTTTTCATAAAAAGGCAGAAGTGTTTTTTTCCAATCTCCGAATTGAGACCAGGAAGGATTATTAAAAAATTCATCCGGCGGCATCATGTGAGTGTTTGCATAAACTAAACTCCCGCCGCCAACACCAACACCGCTCAAAATCATTACCTGCGAAAAAAAAGTAATTTTCTGAATCCCAAACCAACCCAGCATTGGAGCCCAGAAAAACTTTTTGAAATTCCAATTTGTTTTAGGGAAATCTTCAATCTTATAATTTTTCCCTTTTTCAATAATTAATACCGAATATCCCTTTTCTGCAAGCCGCATAGCTGAAACAGAACCGCCAAAACCGGAACCAATAATAATATAATCGTAAATTTTCATTTCATTCTTCGGCTTTAATACTTATTAAAGGACAATTTTCAATCAAATTCTTTCAAAACCCTTTTGAGTGCAGGTTATAAAAAGGAGAGTACTTAGCAGTGTTTTTAGGTCAAACAAAAATATCATTTATGTTCGATATAAAAAATATTATTTCATTGTTGCTTTCATTATTTAAACTTTGCTCGTGATTCCCATAAAAATTAGAATCTGAAGTTTTTCCTAACTCAAATCTCAGAAAGAAATTCCACAGATTATTGAATTTGTTTGTCAATGAAGCTGTGGTTAGGCGGGGATTTATTTTTCGAAGAATCATGTTGGAGATAAAAAAGAATAGCAATTTGTTTTATAGGCAGCTGATTTCAAAATTACTATCTTCGCACGGTCCAATTTATAGAGTCTTTAAGGAAACAATTTGACCATTTTTTTTAATTGTACATAATTTAAAAAACTTAAAACAGAATATTTTTAAAACTATTTCTACACAGAATTTCCTTGAATTATAATAAATTATAAAATATTCCGGCAAAATAATTCCTGCCTCATTTAAATGAAAACTATTACAATAATCGGCTTTTTACTACTAAACTTAATTACATATCCCTCACAAGCTAAGTTCTCGGCGCTTCCAGACAGTATTCCTTCTTTAGTAAAAACAGCCTTGAATACTATGTTTGACAGTTATTTAAAAATTGAAAATTCACTTTTGAGCGGGGATACTGAGGGCGCTGAAAAATATGCAAAAGACATAAACAATTATATACCTTCCATTAATAAAACCGGTTTAAATAAATTTCAATTAATAATTTTTAATAAACAGGTTGGAAAAATACTGCAAAACAGTCATGAGTTATTGGATCAAAAAAAAGACTTTAATCACCAATGTGTTTACTTTGATTTTTTAACCGACAGTTTTTATGTTTTATTAAAGAATTTAAATTTTAACATTGTTACGATTTATTATAATTACACCCCCGAAGGAAATCAAGAAAATAGTGCTCATTGGCTTTCAACACAAAGTACTATGGAAAACCCCTATTTTAAAGGGTTGAAAAAAATAAAAGATAAACAAGTTGAAATAATAAGTGTCGTCAATTAATTTGGAATTAATTTGGTAATTTACCTTCCTGCCTTATAGGCTTTTCCAACCCCAAGCCCAAAAAAAATCTCATAAAATTTTAATTAAATTCCCTTTTATTAAAAGCTTAAATTTCCTTTGCTCCTGCTTTTTTGTTGATAACATTACCCCAAAAAATTTGTTTTTTTATTTTTGAAAAGTTATCTTCGGCTGAACCTTAAAAAGGAAATACTATGAAAAAACTTCTCTACTCACTCATTGTAATTGTTCTAGGAACAAGCATTATCAGGGCAAACCCAATCACATTGACAATGGCCAAATCGGTTGCTGAGAATTTTTACAGGCAGAATTCAAAAACTTTAATTTCATCAGTAACATTGGCATTTACTGAAAATTCAGACAACGGCCAGCCAGATTATTTTGTATTTAATATTAATTCCTCTGACGGTTTTGTAATTGTTTCTTCAGAAGATGCAGCACATGCCATAATCGGCTACTCAACAATAATGCAGTTTGTTCAGCCGGCAGCTAAGTCAAATATTTCAAACTGGCTTCATCAACGCAAAAATGAAATCGATTATATTAGAGCAAATAATTTACAGGCCGATCTTGAGATTACACAAGAATGGACTGCCCTTCAAAATAATCAGAAAGCTTTGACCTCAAGTGCAAGTTTGATGAGTCTTGCACCTTTAGTTCATACTACCTGGAATCAATCGCCTTATTATAATGCAATGTGTCCAAGTAATTCTGTAACAGGCTGCGTAGCGACAGCAATGGCGCAGATAATGAGGTTCTGGAGTTATCCTGCTATGGGTACAGGATCCAGCTCTTATTGCGACTGCACCGCCGGAGGATATACCAATCAGTATGGAACGCTTTCTGCAAATTACGGCGCCACAACCTATAACTGGGCAAATATGCCTAACAGCATTTCTTCTGCGAATACCAGCGTTGCAACTCTCAATTACCAATGCGGAGTTAGTGTTGAAATGGATTATGATCCTAATGGCAGCGGTGCGCAGGTTATAGATTACGGCGGCGGATCACCAAGTGCACAAAACTCTTACATTACTTATTTCGGATATGATCCAAGCACCATTCAGGGGTATGATAAAGCCAACTATGCCGATGCGGCCTGGATAACTTTATTAAAAAGCGATTTAGACATTGGAAGACCGATTCAATATATAGGCGCTGATTCATCTGCAGGAGGGCATACCTGGGTTTGTGACGGCTATGATGCCAGCAATAACTTTCATATGAATTGGGGATGGGGGGGATATAATGATGGTTATTATGGAATCAATGCTTTAAACCCTGGAACAATTCGTTTTTCTCAACAAAATGCTGCCCTGCTTGGCATTCAGCCTCTGCCTGCTAATCCTTTGGATGCCGGAGTTGCTGCTGTTATTTCTCCATCCGGAATATCATGCAGCGGCACCATAACCCCCTCAGTTCAAATAAAAAATTACGGCGGAAATACACTTACATCATGTGTTATCAATTATAAAGTAGACAACAATGGTGTTCAAACCCATAACTGGAGCGGTTCTTTGGCTAACGGACAGACTGTTAATATAACCTTGCCTGCTGTTACTGCTTCTGCAGGCGTGCATACCTTAACCTGTTATACAAGCAGCCCAAACAGCGGCGTTGACGGCAATGCGGCAAACAATCAGGCAGTGAGCTCCTTTAATGTAAGCATTTCAGGTGTGAGCCTTCCTCTTGTTGAAGGTTTGGAAGCGAGCTCAAATCTTCCAACGGGATGGTCAATTTCTAATCCGGATAATGATGCTGCATGGGAAATCAGTACTACTGTATTTCACACCGGTTCGCATTCTATCGGGTTTAATAACTGCAATGGAAATGGAACTGGAAATATGACAGGAAAGAAAGACCGCTTTTACACCCAAAGTTATAATATGTCTTCCGGAACATCTACTCTTAACTTTGATGTTGCTTATACCCCTTGCACTTCAGGCGGAGTTTTATATTCTGATACCCTTGTTGTGTATTCTTCTATTGACTGCGGTTCAACTTGGAATCAAATATATAACAAAGGCGGAACAACACTTGCTACAGCACCGACTTACGCTGCCTCACAAACCTGCTGGGCACCGACTTCCTCTCAGTGGAGGACAGAAACAGTAAGTCTCGCTTCTTTAACAGGGCATGCGAATGTAATGCTTGCCTTTGAAAACCGCTCAGGATGGGGTGACTGGCTTTATCTCGATAATATTAATATTTCTGCAATGGCAACCGGTATTACTTCAATAAATGCCGAAGAATCATTTGAAATTTATCCTAACCCTGCACATGATAATTTAACTGTTAAGGCTTCGTATGCGATAAGCAATATTCAAATTATTAATATGCTTGGGCAGTCGGTTATTAATATCGGTCAGAGCAGCGAATCAGCGCAGGTAGATATTACATCGCTTCATGCAGGTGTATATTTTGTAAAAGTTACTGCTGCTGATACACAAAAGCTTATTAAATTTATTAAACAATAGAAAATAATATCTTATGAAAAGCCCTGCTCAAACAGGGCTTTTTTTTTAATATTGAAATTCATCCTTATGCTGTTTAAAGAATTAAAAAAAAACAAATTAATACTGGCTTCAAAATCTCCGCGACGCCAATATCTGCTGAAAGAATTAGGATTGGATTTTGAAGTGCACACAAAAGATGTGGACGAAAGTTTCCCTGAAAATTTAAAAGCCGAAGAAATCCCTCTTTATTTATGCCGGAAAAAAGCAGACGCTTTTACTGCGGAGTTAACCGACAATACCATAGTAATTACTGCCGACACTATTGTATGGGTAGAAAATCAGGTACTCAATAAACCTGAAAATTTTGAAGATGCTGTGCGCATGCTCAAACTATTATCCGGTAAAATGCATAAAGTATTTACAGGAGTATGTTTAAAATCAAGCAGCGGAACAAAAACATTTTATGCTGTAACTGATGTTTATTTCAAATCACTTTCGCAGGAAGAAATAGAATATTATATCCATAATTTTAATCCTTATGATAAAGCTGGAGCCTACGGTGCGCAGGACTGGATAGGTTATATTGCAGTTGAGAAAATTGAAGGCTCATATTTTAATGTGATGGGCCTGCCTGTAAGGGAATTGTATGAGGAATTATTGAAATTTTAAATTATCCTTTTATTATTGGGGTTGACTTTTATCCGTGAATCTTTTACAAGATTAAATATTTTACTCAATCACATTTGGGTTCAATTAAATTAGCAATATCCCTCGATCAATAAGCGCCATTTTGAAATTATGCCGGCCCATATAGAGGATCTTTATGATTTGCAGTCCCCTCAGAAATTAGGTTTTATTCCACTGGAATTTATTACCTTCGCACCTAATGAAAAAAGCGGCATTCCATACACTCGGCTGTAAACTTAATTTCTCTGAAACTTCGGCTATTGCCCGTTTGTTTGAAGAGCAGGGCTATCAAAAAGTAGGCTTTGATCAGCCTTCGGATGTGTATGTTATTAATACCTGTTCGGTTACTGCCAATGCCGACAAGGAATGCAAGCAGATAGTAAAAGCAGCATTAACTATTTCGCCTGATGCCTACATTGTTGTAGTAGGCTGTTATGCGCAATTAAAGCCGGAAGAAATTGCATCAATCGATGGTGTTGATTTAGTGCTGGGGGCTTCTGAAAAATTTAAACTGCTGAATTACCTGAATGATTTAACTAAAAAAACAAAAGCTGAAATTTACAGCTGCGAAATTGAAGAAGCCGACTTTTTTGTGGATGCCTATTCGTTCGGAGGCCGTACGCGCGTGTTTTTAAAAGTGCAGGACGGCTGCGATTATAACTGCTCATTCTGCACCATCCCATTAGCGCGCGGCATCAGCAGAAGCGATACTATTGAAAATGCTTTTAAAAATGCATCTGACATTGCTAAGCTGGATGTAAAAGAGATTGTGCTTACAGGAGTTAATCTTGGTGATTTCGGAAACAATCAATCAAAAATCAGTAATCGTAAAGAAGAAACTTTTTTTGATTTAGTAAAAAAGTTAGATACTGTTGAAGGCATTGAGCGCTTCCGTATCTCATCCATTGAGCCCAATCTGCTTAAAGATGAAATTATTGAATATGTTGCAAAGTCGAAAAAATTTGTACCTCATTTTCATATCCCGCTGCAGTCGGGCAGCAACAAAATATTAAAAGCCATGCGCCGCCGCTATCTGCGTGAATTATACTCGGAACGGGTACTGAAAATAAAAACTCTTATGCCTCACTGCTGCATTGGAGTAGATGTTATTACCGGGTTTCCGGGCGAAACAGATGAAGATTTTTTAGAGACTTATAATTTCCTGAATGAATTAAATATATCCTATCTGCATGTATTTACTTATTCCGAACGGGATAATACGGATGCAATAGGGCTGGACAATGCCGTTCCACAAAACATCCGTAAAAAACGCAATAAAATGCTGCGCATACTTTCTGCAAAAAAACTGCGTCATTTCTATGAACAGCATTTAGGTGAAACACGATTAGTATTATTTGAGAGGGATCATAAAGACGGGGTGATGCATGGCTTTACCGATAATTATATAAAAGTTAAAGTGCCTTATAATGCAGATTTAATGAACCAATTGAGGATGGTAACTCTTAAAGAGCTGGATGCCGACGGCTCTATGTTAATCAATAATTATTCGGAAGAGATTTCTTTTTTGACATAATTTCAAAGGCATTTATTTTTTTTCGGAAAATAAATGTCAAACAAAAACAAGATGAAAAAGTTTACATGCTGCTTTCTATTATTTTTTGTTACCACCTTTATTGCAAGATATTCCTTTGCCCAAAATGCTGCAATTGATTCACTTCAAAACAATCTTAAAATTGTTAAAGAAGATACAAACCGCGTAATTACTTACAACCTCCTGAGCTTTGAACTCTTAAAAACAGCAGATTATTCCAAGGCCGATTCATTTGCACATCTGGCCATGCTGTCCGCTGAAAAGCTGGGTTTTAAAAAAGGAATAGCAAAAGCATATAATAATATCGGCATCAGCTGCTGGTACCAGGGCCGCTATGCCGAGGCTTTGAAAAATTATTTCACCGCTATTAAAATCAGAAAAGAAATAGGAGATAAAATCGGAATTGCATCTTCATACAATAATATCGGCATTATTTATATGGAGCAGGGCAAATACACAGAAGCAATGGAAAATTACGCTATTTCCCTTAAAATAAAAGAAGAAATCGGCGATAAAAAAGGGATAGCTACTTCATACGGCAACATCGGAAGCATTTATAAATTCCATGGAAATTATCCCGAAGCATTGAAAAATTATCTGGCTTCTCTCGAAATAAAAAAAGAAATAGGAGATAAAAGCGGATGCGCCGCAGATTATAATAATATCGGACTTATTTACTACGGGCAGAATAATTATACCGAGGCATTAGTTAACTGCCTTGCTTCGCTAAAAATAAGGGAAGAGATCGGCGATAAAAACGGAATTGCAGATTCCTACAATAACATTGGTTTAATTTATTACGATCAGGCAAATTATTCAGAAGCCTTAAAAAATTATTCTGCTTCACTGGAAATAAGAAAAGAAATCAGGGATAAGCAGGGAATCGCTGCATCGTACAGCAACATTGGATTAATTTATAAAAATCAGGGAAATTATCCGGAGGCTATGAAGAATTATCAGTCCTCTTTAAAAATTGAAGAAGAAATAGGAAATAAATACGGTATGGCCGAATCTTATGTTGATATTGGCATGCTGAATATTAAATTAAAAAAACTTGCTGACGCAAAAAAAGCTCTGGATAATGCGCTTTTGTTTGCACTGAAAATAAATAGCAAAAAGTTAATTACGGAAAGTTACTGCAATCTGTCTTTATTGGACAGCGCTAATGGAAAATGGCAGAGTGCGTATGACAATTATAAAAAATATTTCAACTATAGAGATAGTTTAAAAAATGATGAGAACACAAAAAAAATTGTAAAATGGCAGATGCAGTATCAGTTTGATATTAAAGAAAACACACTGAAAGCAGAGCAGGGAAAAAAAGATGCCATTGCACAAAAAGAAAAACAAAAACAGAAATTTATATTGTTTTTTGTTGGTTTCAGTTTATTGTTTGTTTTAATATTTTCTGGTTTTATGTACAATCGCTGGCGTGTTACCCAGAGACAGAAACATATAATTGAAGATCAAAAGGAATTAGTTGATGCCGCATATTTGCTGATTGAAGAAAAGAATAAAAAAATAACCGACAGCATCAACTACGCATTACGAATACAGCAGGTAATGCTTACCAATGAGGAATATATAAGCAAGAACCTCCCTGCTGATTTCTTCATTCTTTATCAGCCGAAAGATATTGTAAGCGGTGATTTCTACTGGGCTGTTAAACATAACAATGCTTTTTACATTGCTACATGCGATTGCACAGGGCATGGGGTTCCCGGGGCATTTATGAGTTTATTAAACATCAGCTTTTTAAATGAAAATTTAATTGAACGTAATCTCACAGAGCCAAGCGACATAATAAATGAACAGCGGAAAAACATAATAAAAGCACTCAATCCCAAAGGAACCGAAAACTCTAAAGACGGCATGGACTGCGTGCTTTGTAAATTTGATTTTGATTCGTTAACATTAACTTATGCTGCCGCCAACAATCCTTTGTGGATTGTAAGAGATAAGCAACTAATAGAATACAAAGCCGACAAAATGCCCGTAGGTAAATATAATGAAACTGACAAAGCATTTATACAGCAGGCAATACCGCTGAAAAAAGGCGATACAATTTATACCTTTACGGATGGTTATGCTGACCAGTTCGGCGGCGAAAACGGAAAAAAATTTAAATATAAACAGATAGAAAATCTTTTGCTTTCAATGCAGGACAAATCAATGGCAGAACAAAAAATAATTCTGACAAAAACAATAACAAATTGGAAAGGGAGCTTAGAGCAGGTGGATGATATTTTAGTAATCGGCATAAGGGTATAGCACACGCGCTGATGCTCGATAAGCAAAACAATTCAAAGGTATATTCTTAAAACCTTTAATAATACGGTTTTTCACAAACCAATAATTTTAATTTTTCAACAAAAATTATTGTAATCATTTCAATTTCAACGATTTGTTATTAACACCTTAAACACCTCCTAAATCCTGACAGGCATCTGAGTATATTTGATTCCCAAATAATTTTGAAACTCAGAAAAAATGCTTACAAGAATTTCTCTTATTAACTCAAAAGGCTACGGTAAAGCCGAAATGAAGCTGGACAACTGCGATTCAATGCAGTTAGTAGGGCCGAATAACATCGGCAAAAGCACGCTGATTTACGCCTTAAACTTTTTGTTTGTTGTTGACGGACAAAAAATGTCATTCAGCGGTCAGCGTAAAGGCGATAAAGAAACTATCCACCACTACTTCCCTACTCATAACAAAAGTTTTTTAGTGTTTGAGATAAATAAATTAGGTTACTACTGCATCCTTGTGAAACGCAATACGGACGGGGAGTTGGAATATTATAAAATAGACAGCGAGTATAACGAAGAGTATTTTTTCGAAAACGAAGGTGCGCATCAGCGTCTCCTTAATTTTGATGAAGCGCTTGCAAAGCTTGATGCAAAAGGAATTATTCACAGCAAATTTGCTACTAAGTCAGATGTATTTAATCTGGTATATCACCGCGGAACAAAAAACAATGCTGTTGTATGGCTTGAAGACACAGTAAAAGCAGATGGTTTGAGCAACAACTTTTCTAAAGTATACCGTTACCTGATCAACTCAAAACTGATTACCAACAAAACTCTTAAGGAGTCCTTGATTATTGCCGATAACCGCGAAAATGAAAGTTTAAACTTCTCTCAGAAAAACAAAAAAGACATAACCGATTTATTGCGCATTAACGAAGAAATTAAAAGCATCAAGTCTGTACGTACTGATTTTCTGGAGTTTCGCGAGTTAGTGAAGTTATACAATTCAAAAACAAAAATAGTAAGCGAGTTGATTTCTGCTTTCAACAGCTCATACACAGCTGCTATCCCTGAATTAGAAATCTCATCCATCGAAAGAGGAAGGCATATTGCAGCAGTGCATAATGAAATCAATGAAATTTTAAAACCCAAAGAATTAAATTATGCATCCTACATCGGTGAAAAAAATGCCGATATTAAAAATAAAACCAATCTGCTTTCTGAAAAGCAAAACGAATTGGACGAAATCCACAAATATGAATCAGTTGATTTTTTAAAAGAATCGCTTCGTAATCTGGATAAAGACCGCAAGGAAATTGAAACGCGCTTCACTACTATTGAAATTCAAAAGCTTTCCAGTAAACAGCTGGAACTTCGTATTGATAAGTTAAATTACCAGATTGCCTCTCTCGAAAATCAAGTTGAAAATTATAATAATTTACTGATTCATAAAATTTCGGATAACGAAGAAGTGAAACAGCTCTTAAATTCTGTTTTGTCAGAACAGGTTACCAGCCTGCCAAGCAAACAGATTAAAAAGCCTATTCAAAAAATATCCGCAAAACTGCTTGCCATTTTTGACGGCGAAATTGATATTACAAAAGGCATCACTCTAAAAGAATTTAAATCGGTAAAAGAATTAAAAGATGAATTAAAAGTGCTTCTGTTAGAAAAAAAGCAGACTGAAGAGCTTTTAAAAACTGTTGTTGACAAAGAAAAAATTGATTCGAAATTAAAAGTAATTTTAACCGAGATTGAATTAATTAAGGAAAAAGTAAGACGCATTGAAAGTAAACCGGCCTTAGAAAAGCATATCAAGGCAATAACTGCTGATGTAAAAAGTCTTACAAACGAAAAGAAAGAACTTGAAGAATTTTTAAGTTCATTGGTAAAAGAAATTTCGCAGAAGCAGATTATGTTTGATAAACTGCAGGAAGAAAAACGCGCATTGGAGCTTAGAGTGAGGGAATTGAAGGAACGTAAAATTGAAGTAGAGTCCATTAACCTGGAACCTACAGAATACGAAACCAACGACAACCTGGATTATATTTTTTCTAAAATACAAATCCATCAGAAAGACAGGGTAGAATTAAAAGTGAAAAAGGATGCCACTTTTGATAATCTAAAATACCGCTTGCGCAACAACAGTGCAGACATTGTACAATTTATCAATTTTGTGGAAGATGAAATTGCCTGTCTGGCTGATAAGGAACGCAGTATAGACGGTTTATTATCCAGTATATCCACACAGTTTGCAAATCCTGCATACACGCTGTTAAAGCGTTACGAAGAGTTCAAACAGTTTGTTTATACAAAATTCAACGAGAAACTTTCCTCCACACGTATCTCCAATATCGAATCAATGAAAATTGATTTATTGGATAACGAACGTATCATCGGTGAGCTTAAAAAAATTGCTTCTATCCAGGAGTTCAATGGTCAGATGAGTTTTGAATTTGACCAAAGTGAAAATTTAAAAGTATTAAATACTTATCTCGATAGCGGCCGTAAAGTAAGTTTTGATGAATTATTTAATATCGAATTATTACTTCATATCAAAGGAACCGATAAACGCGTGGATCTTGCAAACCAGGTAGAATCAGATGGTACCGACAGAATGATACGTTTAGTGATGATCATGTCAATCATCAACAGACTTGCTGTTACCGATGAGCAGAACAAAATTGCTTTATTTATTGATGAGGTTGCAACCATTGATAAACAAAACCGCCCGGAGATTGTGAAATTCTGCAAGGATCATAATTTCCTGCCGATTTTTGCTGCACCTGATGCGGTTGAAGGATTCAATAAATATTATTTTATTTATCCTTCAAAAGGAAAAATAAATATCAACGAAAAACAAAATGCTGTTATAGTTGAACGTAACGGAACAGTGCAGCCCATTACTAAAGCAGCAAAAACAAAATAAGAGATGATAGCAGAACCTAGAACAATACTGCGCTTTTTGCTGGAGTATTTTGATATCATCAATGAACTGTACGAAACACAGTCGAAAGGCGGTGTGATTACTTTTGAAACGTTGAATCAGATTACATCAAAACACAGCAGCAATATTAAATCGCAGCTGCTGGACTATAAAATATTAAGTCCGGTTAACGATAATTTCGAAATACGAACTGTTTATTATAACCTGATTGAGTTTATTTTAAGCGAGTTTAAACCAATGCTGCCCGAAACAATTGAAAAATATCACGTTTCAATTGCCGAATTATTCAGAAAAATAAAAGAAAACATTAACGGCGATAAAGTGCTTTTAAATCAGCGCTTAACCGAATTAGCCAATGAAATAAGGGCATTCTACGAGATGGTAGAAAAAAACACCATCAGTTTATTGAATGAAACTCGTGAACTGAAAGCCAATGTTAAAAAAATTGATTACCGCGAAAAAATTGTACGGGCATCCCGCTGGATTGATGAATACATCATTCCTTTGAATAAAATTCTGGATATCAATCATGCATCTTCAATTGCAAATAAATTATACGATATATCGGAATACACCAACAAATACCGCTTAAAATTTGATGATGAAACAACGCGTGTAATATTTGAAAAGCTCTATTTTCAACTAATTCAGGTGAATGATAATTTGCTGCGCCAGTCGAAAATATTAACCAATGAGCTGTTGCCATTGATTGAACGCATCAGAACAGAATCAATTATTTTAACAGGCTGGATCACTTTCTTAAAAAATCCTTACAAACAGAAAGTTCCTGAATTATTTGAAGGAAAGAGAACAAATATTTATTCTAAAAACACATTTTTTAATGCTGCCGAAATTTTTGAGCAGTTTAAAAATGATGCGGATGTTTATTTTGAGGATGAAGAAAATTCGGATGAGAAATGGATTTTTGATAAAGAATTTTTTACTCAGAAATTAAAATCAAATCTGCCTGTTGACAATTTCTTTAAATGGTGTAATAAAACTTTAAAGGAAGAATACAAAAAAGTTGAGATTTCAAAATTCTTTGCTCTTACCACACTTGCCTTTGATGAGGACATTGAGCGGGACTTCGGCATAAAACCTGAATTTGACAAAATAAAAATTAACGATTTAACAATAACAGTTCCTAAAATAACAATTAATAATCATGGAATTTCCTAATCACCACCGCCAAATTGTAGAAGATTTAATGAGCGGTAAATTTGTGCTGCCTACTGAACGCACCTTTGCAGTTTTAAAAGATAATGAGCAGTCATATACATATTTTTTTAAATCATCATTTAATTATGATTTAAAAATCACTCAGGATTTCATTTACCTGGTTTCTGATGAATCAAATGAAATGCTTTCACGTGACATTTGTATTTTTATTGCCTTATTAAGCTATGAGCTCGACCGCGACGGCAAAAACTTTTTGGAGAGAATCCAATTCAGTGAATTTGAAATGGAAGAAATTGAAAATTACTTCACCAACTCTTCTTACATCGATTTGATTTTATCAAACAAGCAGCTCAAGGATACTGACTCACGGAAAAACTTTATCAATACGCTTAACCGCAGAAACATTATAGAAAAAACTTCTGATAATCGTTTTGTTTTTACATCGGCACACAAATTTTTCATGGATTTTGCAGCAGATATTGTGAAATTTGAAAATGCAGAACAGGAGTAAATTTAAATTTTATCGAATTTTGTATCATTGACCTGATAGGTTTTCAAAACCTGTCAGGTCTTATTATTTACAGCCCTTTTCAGAGATTTATTAAAACCAATTCTTACTATTAATCTCCGCAAAAGTTTTTTTACCTCTTAAATAGTAATCCGCAATTATGCTTCGGTGATATACAGCAGTATCAGTATATTTTTTCACCTGCTTCCGCAATAATTTTCTTTTCTGAAGTGTTTTCCCAAACGAAGCATAAAAATTAAAATGCGCTTTTATTACCGCCATGAAATGGCCGAACTCACCAGATAATAGATATTTTAGACCAGCAATACCATCGAGCAGAAACCGAATAAATAATTTTAAATATAAATATTCAGGCGGATGATTTTTAGTGATCATCATCAAATTATTCCGGAAATTTAAAAATGTTTTTTGTGGACTTGTTTTATTTAATGTGCCCCCGCCCACATGATAAACAACCGCATCCGGACAGCACATAATTTTATAACCAGCGTTTTTAAACCTCCAGCACAAATCAATTTCTTCCATGTGGGCAAAAAAATCTTCGTCAAAACCGCCTGACTGCAGGTAATTCGAAGCTCTTACAAAAAAACAGGCACCAGTAGCCCAGAATACTTCACGGGTATCGTTATATTGTCCTTTGTCTTCTTCAAGATTTTCAAAAATCCTGCCGCGACAAAAAGGATAACCATATTTATCAATGAAACCGCCTGATGCACCGGCATATTCAAAAAACTTTTTATCTACAAAACTTCTTATCTTCGGCTGGCAGGCCACAATGGAGCTGTCTTGATCCATTAATTTTATTATCGGCTCAATCCAATTTGGGGTAACTTCAACATCCGAATTTAATAAAATATAATATTCAGCTTTAACTTGCTTCAGAGCCTCGTTATAACCTTTGGCAAAGCCTCCGTTAGAGCTATTCTGAATGATTTTAACCTGAGAATATTGAGCAGTAAGAAATGAAACAGAATCATCGGTAGAAGCGTTATCTGCAACTATAACATCTGTATCAGGCGGATTGCAGGCAATTACAGAAGGGAGGAATTTTTCAAGAAAACTTTTCCCGTTCCAATTTAAAATGACTACCGCAATCTTCATAAAACAAATGTATGGGAATAAAAAAGAAATTTAACCCTGTCCTCATCTATTTTAAAATGCAGACATGATTTCGGATATTATCTTGGATTATCAAAATTATCCTGCGCATTATCTCCGGCTTGACTCTGCCAGCTGTCGTTGTATATTTCGCCTAAGGCAGTAGAATGTATTAATTTAAATGTATTGGTAATTAAATCGGAATTAACAAATACAAATTTTTTATTTGATTGAGAATTACTTGGATTAGTCAATACTTTGGACTTGTCAGACAATTTATCATACTGCCATATTTCATAAGGTTTAGAATTGCGTTCATCCAAATCAACTTTGTCTCTTGAGGTTGGAGGTCCGTATTGAAGATATACTCTCCCTCGGTCGCTTTCGTAGCCTTTTAAACTGTGAGTACCGAATACCTTGTTTACTTTCATTACTTCTTTGTAATATTCAAACCACATCAATTGAGCATTTGTTTCGCTTCTCGATTTCCAAAAAGTATAAAAGAACTGCTGCATCATTTCTAAGTTTTTACTTTTCAATTGATTTTCGGCATAAAGAACTTCAGAAGAACTTGAAATTGGGCGGAGCATGCGGATGTAATCTGATAAAGTGTCAACACTTTTATAGAAACTCACAAAAGTATTGGTAACATTTACCGATTTTAAATCTTCCAAACTCAGCCTGCCATGGCTGTTTTTTCGTTGGATAAAACATTTTTGTTCCGCCTGAATTTTATTCTCTTTATCACGTACTTCAATTACCAAGTAATAATTACCTGAAGGAAGTGCTTCGATATTAAATTCAGCCAGCAGCGTGTTTACTTCAGCAGCAGTCTGCTTCGAAAATGCACTATAATCGCTTAGTTTAACCTTTTTCCCATCAGATTCGATAAAATAATTCATCACCAATTTCTGCCCCTCCCCTATTATTTTTTTGGAATTATATATTTCTGCATAAAATTTTATTATAGTGCAGTTTTCAGGATAATAAGTGGAAACGTAGGGAACAAGATCGTAACCGCTTTTTGTTAACACACTGGGAACCGCTGATTTAACAAATGATTCCAGCAGCTGAATATCCGAAATCATTACCCTGTCGTCAGTAAAGTTAATGGTAACGGGCACTACAGAAACAAACGGCTTAGCTTCTGATTTATTTTTATCAGCTATTGATATCTCCATGCTGTAAGTTCCATTTGCTAAAACGTAACGCTGCAGATCAATAAAATTAGGACCCCCCTTGCTTGTATCGGCCATTTCCTGGCTGTTCAGCGTATACTTCTGAGCACTTTTGATTTCATTATTCTGGGTAAAGGTTATTCCAATATCAACTGCACCCTGAAATTTCCCATTGGCATTTTTTACAAACTTTACCGAACTGCCGATAACCGACAAATAGGTTTCGATATAGGGCCCTTTTACAGGCAGATTAAACGCTGCATAAGTTAAGTAAGCAGTAACGCTTTGTGCAGCGGAAGCAGTGAACGCAATTAAAACAGCTGAACATAAAGAAAAAAGGCACTTTTTCATTTAAAATTATTTTTACATATATATCGGGGAGAATTGCAAAGTTAAGCAATAAATATTTTTTTTTCATTTATTACGTGTGAAATCAAAATAATACTACTTTTGTCGCTGGAGAAATGGCAGAGTGGTCTATTGCGGCAGTCTTGAAAACTGTTGACTGTAACAGGTCCTGGGGTTCGAATCCCTATTTCTCCGCTGACAAAAACCGTAAACGACTTATTTAAAGTTGTTTACGGTTTTTTATTTGTCGAATTAGTCAACTATCAAATCTCAAATTAGAGTTACCCTTTTAGTTACCCTCCGAACATCGCATAATCCGAGCATAACTTTTTTTCTATAATCCAATCTTGACGAAGGTTATAAAGGAATTCAACTAAAGGTAAGTTAAATAAATTTTCACCATGGCCTCAAATAATTGAACACGGAAGGGGAACGAAAAAAATTAAACATTTTCAGCCCCCATACTAGGAAGGAACTAGAATCTAAATAAACAATCAAAAAATATTTTCCATTAACTCTAGGCATCGGCTTTAAGCCTTATTGCCTAAAACATACCTTGGAAGCGGAGTTGAGGACTGTGACGCAAAATCATCCTTTAAATATTTATAATAACCTGTTATTGCAATCATAGCGGCATTATCGGTACAATATTCAAATTTTGGAATAAAAACCTGCCATCCCAAATGTTCAGCTGCCTCATGCAAGGCGTTCCTTAGGCCTGAATTAGCAGAAACTCCGCCGGCAATTGCTATTTGACTGATACCAGTTTGTTTAACTGCCATCTTTAGTTTGTTCATCAATATCTCAATAATAGTATATTGAATTGATGCGCAAATGTCTGCTTTATTTTCTTCAACAAAATGTGGGTTTACGGCAGTCCGGTTGGCGATAAAATTCATAAAGCCGGTTTTTAATCCGCTGAAGCTGTAGTTAAGTTCCGGTGCTTGCGGCTTTGAAAAAATGAAGGCTTTCGGGTTTCCTTCATTTGCAAATTTGTCAATCAACGGCCCGCCGGGATAAGGCAGGCCCATTATTTTTGCTGCTTTATCAAAGGCTTCTCCCGCAGCATCATCAATCGTTTCACCGATTATCTGCATGTCAAAAAAATCTTTTATCAGCACTATCTGCGTGTGTCCGCCAGAAACTGTGAGACATAAAAAAGGAAATGAAGGAAATTTAAAAACTGAAATTTGATCCGGTCCGCTGCTGATATCATCAATAAAATGTGCCAGAATATGACCCTGCATGTGATTAACTTCAATAAGGGGAATATTTAACCCCAGCGCAAAAGCCTTAGCAAAAGATGTTCCTACTAATAAAGATCCCATTAAGCCTGGACCGCGGGTGAAAGCAACAGCGCTGATTTCATGTTTATCAATACCGGCTTGTTTCAGAGCCTGATCAACCACGGGAATAATATTCTGCTGATGTGCGCGAGAAGCTAATTCAGGCACTACTCCTCCGTATGCTTTATGCACGCTTTGGGAAGCAACAATATTGGCAAGTAATTTGCCGTTCTTAATAACAGCTGCAGCGGTATCATCGCAGGATGATTCAATTCCCAATATGATGATTGTTTTGCTCATATTCCTTAACTTCGCATTTAATTTTTTAGTCCGCAGACAGCTGCAAATTATATTTTAATTCAAGCTGCAATTTTAAATATTTATGTAACAAATAAATTTAATCTGCCTTAATTTTTTAAGCATAAATAACACGCTTAAGTAATAAACAAAGATATTAAAAAACTTTCCAACATATTATTCAGGATTATAGCATCAGTCATCTTTTTATTGATACTGCTGTTTCTGTTGATTCAAGTCCGCAGTGTGCAGGTCTATGCCGCAAAGCAGGCGGCTTCATATTTGTCGGGGAAACTTCATACACGCGTTGATATAGGCAGTGTTGACATTGAATTTTTTAAAAAACTGGTATTGGAAAATGTGTATGTCGAGGATCAGCATCACGATACTTTACTTTATTCAAAAAAATTAAAATTAGATATCGGCAGTATCAGTATAAAAAAACGAAAAATTTATTTTTACAATATTGTTTTATTTAATACCAAAACTTCTTTGGTAAAATATAAAGATGACAATAATTTGAATCTTCAATTTATTATCGATGCTTTCAGCAGCAAGGATACTATAAAGAAAAGTCCAGCGGCGCCATGGGATATCAGCTTTAGAGAAGTTACTTTACTAAATTCTGATTTTTCCTACCGCAATGAGCATGATACTTCAGGGAGTGCCGGTATTAATTTTTCAGACATTCATGCAAGCGCAATTAACAGCAGGCTTTCAGATATACGTATTGAAAGCGATACTATCATCAGCACAATTGATTATTTATCCCTAAGCGAAAAAAGCGGTTTCATGCTTCAAAATTTAAGCTGCTTCGCTAAAGTAAGTCCAAATGGAATTCAGCTTGATGCACTCAAAATAAAAACTCCAGAAAGCACCATTGCCACCGATTTAACTTTTAAATATAACCAATACAACGATTTTAATGATTTCATAAATCTGGTAACCCTCAAAGCCGACTTCAATCATTCACAGGTTGAAATGAATGATATCGCCTACTTTGCTCCTTCACTCAAAGGGCTTTACAGAAATCTTATTGTTTCGGGGAAAATAAGCGGAAAAATAAAAGATCTGCGCGGCAAAAATATGAACATAAAATTGGGGCAGACAAATACGCAGTTTATCGGAGATGTTAAATTAACCGGCCTTCCCAAAATTGAGGAAACAGTTATTTATCTAAATGTTGAGCAGTTAAAAACAAATTACAATGATCTTAAAAAGATTCCAATCCCGCCTTTTACATCCCATCAAACATTAAACATACCTGCTAATATTGCAAAATTAGGCAATATGAAATTTAAGGGAACATTCACAGGCTTGTACAACGACTTTTATTCTTACGGTAATTTTTCATCCGCTTTAGGCAGCTTGTCAACTGACCTCGCAGTTCATCATGATGATAAAAAAGACAAAGAATCCTACAAGGGTAAATTAAAATCAGAAGCATTTGATTTCGGCAGTTTTTTGGGGGCAAATTTATTGGGAAAGATAACCGCCAATGTTGACATTGACGGATCAGGGTTTACACTGAATGATATTGCGGCTAAATTAAATGGTTCGATTACAAGTTTAGATTTCAATAATTACAACTATAAAAACATAGCAATAGAAGGCGATGCGGCAAAGCGGGTTTTTAAAGGAAAACTAAATGTAAAAGATGATAATATTGATTTTGACTTTTTGGGCAAGGTGGATTTTTCTCAAAAACTGCCGCAACTCGATTTTATTTCAACGCTGAACAACGCTGATTTAGGAGCTTTGCATTTTATAAAAACCACAAAAAAAACACAGCTTTCAACACAGCTTATAATTAACGTTACCGGAAGTAATATTGATAATTTAATAGGCAGCATCAATTTTGATAATACAATTCTTCTACAAGAAAATGAAACTTATAAAATGAGTGCATTTAATCTTACTTCGGAAGAAGAAAATGGAATTAAATCAATCAAAGTAGTTTCTGATTTTATGGATGCTTCCGTAATCGGAAAATTTAAAATACTAGAACTCCCGGTATCCATGCGGAAATTATTAAGCAGCTATCTCCCCTCCTATTTTTTTAATAAATCAAATCAGCAAAGTATCCTGCCGCAAAATTTCGAGTACAGTTTTTTGTTCAAAAAAACAGATGCTGTTACCCGATTATTTATCCCGAAATTAACAGTTGCTCCTAAAACTTTAATTAGAGGCAGTTTTAACTCAACCTCTGATGAGTTACTATTAACAGGAAGTTCAAGCAAACTTACTTTTTCTGATTTTGTTTTAAAAAACTGGACCGTAAATGCAAAAGCTGCAAAAGAATTGCAGTTCAGTACCGGCTGCGACCGATTGTATATCAGCGACAGCGCATCACTGAAGGATTTTAAAATCAACACTGTTACTAATTCCGACAGTTTGAATTTAGATATGACTTGGGATAATAAAACCAGCAGTGAATACAAAGGCGATATTAAGGCTTTCTTCCTTTTTAATCAAAATGATATAATTAAATTTAAGATACTTCCCTCTCAGCTTGTTGTGTCGGATACATCATGGAATATAAATAAGAAGAACGAAATTATTATTGACTCAAGTTACATTACAGTGAATAACCTCACAATTGAGCATGGTACGCAGCTCATTTCATTAAACGGAATGTTGTCTGAAAATAAAGAAGATCAGATAAAGCTGTCGCTTACTAATTTTAATCTGGCTAACCTCAATTTATTTACAAAGGTTGCGGGAGTTAATTTTAAGGGAAGAATTAATGGCGAATCTATTGTAACAGACGCTTATCACGACCCCTTGTTCGAGAGTAATAATAATTTTAAATCATTGTTTGTAAATGATAATGAAATGGGAGACGGTGATATAAAAACCGAATGGGATAATACTAAGGAAGCATTGTATGTGCAGGGTTCTTTCTCGCAGGGAATTGTGCCTAACATTTTATTTTCGGGAAATTATTATCCTAAAAAAACTCAGGAAAATATTGATTTAAAACTTAACCTGCAGGCAATGCAGCTGCAGCTGTTTGCACCTTTTGTTAAAGAATACTGCTCTGATTTCAAAGGTTTTTTCTCAGGAAATCTTACCGTGAAAGGAGAATTAAAAAAACCTAAATTATCCGGCAGCATCAATGTAAATGCAAAAAAAATAACATTCGATTATTTAAACACATCCTATAATTTTTCGCAGGATATTATTATCGACAACAATTCGTTCGGTGTTGAAAACATGAAGCTGATTGATATCAATGGAAATAAAGCAGTTGTTACTGGAAAAGTATATCATGAAAATTTTAAAAATTTTCAGCTTGATTTTGATATTCATCCAAAAAAATTCATGTGCCTGAATACAACCGAAAAAAACAACAGTTTATACTATGGGAAGGCTTTCGTTAGTGGTGTTGTAAACCTTTCGGGCTACACCGATAATATTTTGATTACAGCAAATGTCAAAACAGAAAGTGTTACTTCGAGCGATAAGTCGGATAAATTAAATATGCTTTCAAAAACTGAATTAACGAAATTATATATACCTCTTTCCGGGGGGGGCGATGTAAACGAAAATAATTTTATCACCTTTATTAAAAAGGACAGCAGCGGTATCAGCCTCAAAAATAATTACAAAGTAAACTTAAACGGCCTTGAACTTAATTTTGATTTGGATGTAACACCAGATGCTGAAGTTCAGTTGATATTTGATCAAAAAGTTGGCGATATAATTAAAAGCCGCGGAAATGGAAATATAAAATTGGAAATTAATACAAAAGGTGATTTTAAAATGTTTGGTGATTATGTAATTGAAAACGGTGATTATTTATTTACTCTTAAAAATATTATAAATAAAAAATTTGATCTTGAAAAAGGAGGAACCATAAAATGGAGCGGGGTGCCTTATAAAGCGGATATTAATTTGAGCACTGTTTACAAAGCACGAGCATCCATCAGGCCATTTTTCCCCCTTGACTCTTCAAGTGTTTATACTAAAAGATATCCTGTGGATCTTAAACTGCTGATGACCGGTGAACTCTTGTCTCCCGAAATTAATTTTAATGTCGGGCTTCCAACTGTAGATGCTAGTATTCGTCAAACTGTATTAAGCTATATTAATAATGAAACGGAAATGAACCGTCAGGTTTTTTCACTGCTTATCCTTAATAGTTTTGTGACACCTTATGCAATTGCCGGAAACGTAAATAACCTTTCAGTCGGCTCTATGGCCGGTTCTGTTGCAGGAGCAAATTCCACCGAATTATTATCAAACCAGTTGAGTAATATGTTAAGCAAAATCAGTAAAGATTTTGATGTGGGGGTTAATTACAGGCCAGGTGATGCTATAAGTAAAAAAGAGCTGGAAGTTGCTTTATCCACCCAGTTATTTAATGATAAATTATCGGTTGAAAGTAACGTGGGTGTTAATAATAACGTGAATACAGCTCAGAGTACCAATAATATTGTAGGCGATGTTAATATTGAATATAAATTAACGGACGACGGAAAAGTGAAAGTAAAAACGTTTAACAAAACAAACGACAACAGCCAGATATACTCAAACAGCTTATATACGCAGGGAGTCGGGATTTTTTACAGGGAGGAATTTGATACTATCGGAGAACTTTTTAAAAGGTATCTGCAGAAAGCCCGTGGAAAAAAAGATAAAAAACCAAAAGAGAAAGTACCCGAAAAAATAATTACAGTCGACCCGAATTCCTCACCACAGTAGGCCATTAACCAATAATCAGCCGGCTGATATATTTGCTGAACCCTCTTTCTTTTAAATCAAAAATATTTTTCTATCAGGCGGTAATTTATTTAATTATTTATCCAATTTTAATGAATGCCCCATTTTATCACGCTTTGTCTGAAGATAAAATTTATTATGTTCGTTCGATTCAATTTCAATTGCAACATTTTCAACAATTTCTAATCCGTAGCCGATAAGTCCGGCGCGCTTCTTAGGATTATTACTCATCAAACGAATTTTGACTGCACCTAAATCACGCAGAATCTGTGCACCTACGCCATAATCCCGTTCGTCCATTCCGAAACCCAATTCAAGATTTGCTTCAACTGTATCACGTCCTTCTTCCTGAAGTTTATATGCTTTTAATTTGTTCAGCAGCCCTATCCCCCGCCCTTCCTGGTTCATATATAAGATTACACCCTTCCCTTCCTTTTCAATCATTTCCATTGACTTCTGAAGCTGCGGGCCGCAGTCGCAGCGGCAAGATCCAAAAACGTCGCCTGTTAAACAAGATGAATGTACGCGAACCAAAATCGGTTCATCTTTTCCCCAAGTTCCTTTTGTCAATGCAAGATGTTCCTGGTTGTTGGTTGTCTGGCGGTAGGCAGTTAATTGAAAACTACCCCATTTAGTGGGCATTTTCACCTCAACATCTTTAATAATGATGCTTTCATTTTTAATACGATAAGCAATCAGATCTTCAATAGAAATAATTTTCAAATCAAATTTTTTAGCAATATCAAGCAATTGAGGCAGACGCGCCATTGTGCCGTCTTCATTCATAATTTCAACTAATGCGCCTGCAGATTCAAAACCTGCCAGACGGGCAAGATCAATGGTTGCTTCGGTATGCCCTGCTCTACGCAGTACACCGCCGTTTTTAGCTTTGAGCGGAAAAATATGCCCTGGCTTGCCGAACTCTTCAGGCTTTATATCAGGATTAACCAGAGCTTGAATAGTTTTAGAGCGGTCACTTGCTGAAATGCCGGAAGTACATCCGTATCCCAGCAGATCAATGGAAACAGTAAAAGCTGTAGTATTTTGAGAGGTATTGTTGCTTACCATCATTTCAAGCCCCAGCTGTGCACAGCGTTCCTCAGTAATTGCAGCACAGATAAGTCCGCGGCCGTGAGTAGCCATAAAATTCACTATTTCCGGGGTAACCTTGGATGCTGCAGCAATAAAATCGCCTTCATTTTCTCTATTTTCATCATCCACTACAATAATTACTCTGCCAGCCTTTAAGTCTTCGAGAGCTTCGCTGATTGTATTTAATACAGATTTCATTTTTTTTATATTTTCACAAAGATACTAAGACAATTTGGAAATTTTGAAATTTGAAAATTTATCAATTAATTGTTACCGGTCAGCGGCATCAAATACGAAAGAACATTGGAAAAGCAGACTGCTGAGTGGGTTGAAAAAATCAAGTCAAAATTAGCACCAGATTCACAGATTAATAAAATTTATTTTCTTTTAAATTTGTGAATCTGAGGCAGGCTTTTTTTATATAATTGAATTAGCGGACTCTATGGACAGACCTCTAATTAAATTCATTTCCAATTCAACAAATTATCTTATCTCCTTCTGAATTCTGAACATATAAGAGCTGCTGCAATAGCTGCATTTAATGATTCAGCTTCACCAGCAGCTGATTTAAAATGTGAAAATGACGGGATGCTTATTTTGTCAGAAATATATGGGAGTAAATGATTCGAAATCCCTTTCGATTCATTGCCGATAATAATAAAGCCGGAAGCTGTTAACTTTTTCCCGTAAATACTTTCTCCCTCAAGCAAAGCACCGTAAACAGGCAGTGAAATATCTGAATTATTTTTTTTAAAAAAATCAGCCAGATCTGTATAGTGAAGTTTTATTCTCGCAATCGACCCCATTGTAGCCTGCACAACTTTAGGATTAAATGCATCGGCAGTTTCATGGCTGCAAATAATGGAGTCAATTCCAAACCAATCAGCAATACGGATTAGTGTTCCTAGGTTGCCCGGGTCTTTAATGTTGTCCAATACCAATGTAAGCTTATCATTCAATTCGTTTTTATTCAGTTCGCAGCTCGGGATTTCGCAGACCGCAAGAACTTCATTAGGGCTTGTAAGTGAAGATATACGCTCAAGCTCGCTGATTTTCACCTCAACAGATTCAATACTTTTATCAATAGATATACGGTTCAAAAAATCAGCAGACGCATACACCTGCTTCACTTTTATTCTCGAATGAAGCAGCTCGGATACAATTTTAGTTCCTTCAGCTGTAAAAGAGTTATGCTCCTCTCTGAATTTTTTTTGTTTCAACGAGTTCACAAACTTCAGTTGGTTTTTCGACAGCATTTTATTATCAAATTTTATTTCGGCAAATATAGTAATTTAGCAGCCGTTGTTAATTTGATAACCCTCAGAACGAGTGATGTCTTTTCAGTCGGGCAAGTGTGCTGATTTGATAATCAACTTATTTAATTTTCAAATTGATAAATTTTCAAATTGATACATTGACACAATCTTCCTACATAAAATTACTATTCACAGCTTTACTGCCATTGCTTTTTTATGCCTGCAATCCGGCAAAAAAGCTCTCCAAAGCGGAATACCTTCTCAATAAAAATTTCATTTTTGATAAAGACACCAAAATCGATAAAAATGATTTTGAAACTTATATCAAGCAAAAGCCTAACCGTAAAATTTTAGGAGTATTCCGTTTCCATTTATGGCTGCATAATATGGCAAATGAAAATAAGATAAAACGAAAACGTATTCTTCACGACAATAAACTTGCAGACAAAAATGCAAAGCGTGTTGCAAAGGGCAAAAAAGAAAAGAAAAGCGAAAGGGCTCTTTTTGGTGAATGGCTCCTAGAAATCAGCGAACCCCCAGTAATATTCGACTCTTCATTGATGCAGAAATCTGCAAAACAGATTAAATTATTTTTAAATAGTAAAGGTTATTTTATTAATTCAGTGAGTGATTCCATTCACTACAAACGAAGAAAAAAAGTTGATGTTTATTACAATATAAAAGTTTCGGCGCCCTATACCTTCAATCAGCTTTTTTATAAAATACCCGATGATCAGCTGAAATATTATGTTTTTTCCGACAGCACCAATTCATTGATTTTAAAGGGTAATAACTACGATGTAGATGTAATTCAAAAGGAAAGAGACCGGGTTACAGCACAATTAAATAATAATGGGTATTTTCTTTTTACAAAAGATTATATTTATTTTGAGATTGATACCACCATCGGGAGCAGAAAAGTAAATATTACCATGGGCATAAAAAACTTTGCCCGAAAATTCAATGATTATTCTGATTCTATAGTTGAAGCTCCTCATAAACGTTTTTTTATTAATAATATTTATATCCAGCCGGATTTTATATCAAAAAAAGCTGATGATGTTCATAAAGATACATTGCTTGTTGAAGGATATAATATTGTTCACAAAGAAAAATTAAGATATAAAACCAAAGTATTACTTGATGCAGTCTTTATCCGTCAGGGAGAGTTATACCAATTAAAAAATGTTGATGATACTTATAAGCGCCTTTCGGAACTTAAAGCATTTAAATCAATCAGCATAAATTTCACCCAGACTCCTGGCAGCACCAATCTTGATTGTATTTTACTGCTCAGCCCTATATTAAAACAATCATTCACTGTTGAAACCGAAGGCACCAACAGATCAGGCCAGTTAGGTGTTTCCGGAAGTATTGTTTTTCAAAATCGTAATTTATTTAAAGGCGCCGAAGTGTTTGAACTTCGGTTGAAAGGCGGTACCGAAGCGCAAAGACCCTTAAACCAAAACACAGATAATAAAACAACCAATGTTCAAACATTCAATACCGTGCAGTTTGGACCCGAAATCAATATTTATTTTCCGCGTTTTTTAATGCCGTTCGGAGTAAAGAACACAAAAAAATCTAACCCTAAAACAATATTTACAAGTGCTCTTAACTATGAGCGCAGACCGGATTATATACGCAGTATCCTTAACTTTTCATTGGGCTATACCTGGAAAGAAAATGCAAAAATACACCATGCTTTCAGCCCGCTTGTTATCAATATGGTGAAAGTTGGATTGCAGCCAGATTTTGAAAATTATCTTAACAGTCTTAATAACAAATTCATTAAAAACAGTTTTAGCAATCACTTATCTACCAGCACACGCTATACTTATACTTACGATGAACAAGATTTAAAAAAACAAAAAAACTTTTCTTTTTTTAAATTAAATGCCGAATCATCTGGTAACATTTTAAAAGGTGCTTATGATCTGGCAAATTCTATTCATGCCAATACCTTTGCAAAAGAAGAGGGAAGTTATACATTACTGAATGTTGCGTATTCACAGTACCTGCGTGTGGATGCCGATTACCGCTTTTATTATAACAAAAATGAGATAAACAAAATAGTTTTCCGTATTGCTGCTGGTATGGGTAAACCGTTTGCAAATTTCCCGTCATTGCCCTTTGAGCGCAGTTTTTTCAGCGGCGGAGCCAACGGCATCCGGGCATGGCAGTCACGCACCCTCGGTCCAGGTTCATCTTCCAACAACACATTTTCATTTGATCAGATCGGGGACGGGCAGTTAGAAGGAAATGTAGAACTCCGACTAAAATTATTTAAAATAATTAACGGCGCAATTTTTATTGACGGAGGAAATACATGGCTTCGGCAGCCAGATCCATCGCGCGTTGGCGGGGATTTTCAATTTAACAGATTTTATAAAGAAATAGCCATTGGAACTGGAGTCGGTATCCGCGCAGATTTTAGTTTTTTTATTATCAGGTTTGACTTAGGTATAAAAGCCAGGGATCCTCAGTTTGAAGAAAGTAAACGCTGGGTACTTCAGCATTTGTTTGATTCAAGCTGGAAACAAGATTACCGTGGTTCGCATTCTGATAATAAGTATAATTTTTTAGGCTTTAATATTGGTATTGGATACCCTTTTTAATTGAAATTATTTCAGCCAATTTGATAATTCATAATTTCTTAAAATTAATTTAAGGCCTCACTGACACTTACAGCAATGTTCTAGATAATTTTAAAATATTATTTGCAGGAGCAGTAAATTAAACTGAGTTTTGTGAAATTATTTTTCTAAATAGAAAAATTGGTATTAATGATTCTATCAATAAAAAATTATACAATTATCATCCATAAAATGAAAAGAATAATTTTCACCTCAGTAATGTTTATCTCTTTAGCTGTCTCCGCGCAAAAGCCAATAACCCCGATCAAAGCAGCAAATACTGCACCTGCAGTAAAAATAACCACCTCGGCTGATTCAATACAGTATATTCTTGGTGCTTACCTCGGGCTGTATATCAACACCAATGGTTTTGTGATCAGCACACCGGCAATATTTAACAAAGGCCTTGACGATGCACTCCAAAACAAACCATTACTTGTAAATGCCGACAGCATTCCCCGCCTGCTGGATAATTACTTGAAACATAACACTGCAGCGCGAAGTGCCCTGCAGGAGAAACAACTTTTTGAAAGTATTAAAGGAAAACCCGGATTGGGAATACTTCCAAGCGGAGTCTGCTATACCATTATTAAAGCCGGCTTAGGAAAACGCCCGCAGCTTACCGATTCAGTTCAGGTGCATTTAAAAGGCTACTTAGCTGGCGGGAAACAATTTGAAGATACATATCCGAAAAACAGTCCTGTTAAAACTACTGCCAATACAGTAATACCAGGCATGAGCGAAATTTTGCAAATTATGCCTGCAGGTTCTTTATGGAGGGTGTACATTCCATCTGCTCTTGGATTTGGGGAAAAGGGACTCGCAGGAATAATTCCTCCCAACTCTGCTTTAATTTATGAAGTAGAACTACTGAACGTATCAGACAAGGCTCCTGTTGCCGGAGGGAAATAATTAATCAGGATTTCTTAAATGTTTTAATTCTATTTTTTTACGTTTTATTTTTATCGGCCGGCTCAGCTCTGCAAGTTAAAATACCAACTCTAAACTCACACCCGAAGCATATAGTTTAAAATTTGTTCGTATAAAAACAAAAAAAGCAAAAGCAAGATAACCTAAAGGCTGTACCCCATACTCAGCAGTACTTTCCACTTATTTTCCCAAAATTGCCCTATAAAATAAACGTTGCAAACGCCATCTTTATCCTTACCGATTAACGCCTCCTTTGGTAAAACCACCGTATTTCAGCCCTTTGATCCTTTTTTAATATTTACTTTTGTCTCCGAAAAAGTACAATACATTCGTTGTTTTTTCACATGTAAAACCATCACTAATTGGAACATTAAATGAAAATAAAAATCACTCTTTTCTTTGCAATTATTTTGTCAGGTTTTAATATGCTTGGCGTAAATTATTTTTGGGTAGGCGGTTCTGGCAGCTGGTCTGATTTTTCTTCCCACTGGGCAAGCACTTCAGGCGGTACTGTATTCCGAACACAAGTGCCTCAGTCAACTGATAATGTTTTTTTTGATGCTCTTTCATTTCCTATTACAGGCCAGACAGTAACCGTAGACCAGCCTATTGTTCAATGTGCAAACATGACCTGGACCGGTGTGGCAAAAACACCCGCATTTTATGGGGATTACACCAACACGTTAAAAATTTACGGTTCATTAACTCTTGCTTCCGGAATGTTATTCAATTTCGGCGGCCCTGTCAGTTTTGAAGCAGTTTCTTTAGGGCAGACAATAACCACTGCAGGCAGCTTAATAAATACATCATTAACATTTAATGGTATCGGCGGCAGCTGGACATTGCAGGATGCGCTGAATACAGGATGGATTTACTTGAACAACGGCACTTTAAATACAAATAATCAAACAGTGAATGCATATGCTTTCACTTCTATATCCAGCGCCGCCAGGGCAATTAATATGGGGGCTTCCACTTTTAATTTCTCCTTCTACGGTTCTATCTGGGAAATCAATCCAACTGGAATGACACTGAATTCAGGTACTTCCACCATCAGGGGAGTAGGCACAAGCGGAGGAAGCCAGGATTTTTACGGAGGGGGATTTACTTACAACGATATTTTTTTTACCGGTACACAGCCCGGAAAGATTAATGGCAATAGTATTATCCATGATGTTTCATTTGCCAATGACGGATATATTCAAGGTAATTGCACTTTTCACAACGTTACTTTTTCTGCTGGTGCCTTTATGACCAGCAATTGCACTTACAATAATGTTACTATCAATAACAATGGCGCGATATCAAGCAGTAATACGTTTAATAACTTAACTCTAAGCCCCGGTTATTCCTACATATTAACCAACGGTACAACACAAACAATAAATTCAACATTGACAGCAAACGGAAACTGCGGTGCCCTTATTGAAATAAAATCAAGTACTCCAGGCAGCCAGGCCTCAATAAATAAATCTGCTGGTACCATTGCATTATCATTTGTTTCATTAAAAGATATTAATGCATTTGGAGGAGCATCTTTCGCAGCTAATAATGCTAATGATTTTGGAAATAATACAGGATGGTCAATAAGTGTGCTTGCTTCAAAAAAATTATTCTGGGTTGGAAACAGCGGAAACTGGAATGACGGCGCCCATTGGTCAACTATGAGTGGCGGCGTTTCTGCAGGGTGTTCTCCTTCACCGATAGACAATGTTTTTTTTGATGCTAATTCCTTTACTCAAACCGGGCAGATTGTTACTGTTAATGTTCCTACAGCAAACCTAAATAATATGAATTGGACCGGAGTTACTAATAATCCAACTTTTTATGGGGATTACTCTAACACATTGAATATTTATGGGTCGCTGACACTTGCTGCCGGAATGACATTTAACTTTTCAGGTTCAATCTATTTTGAAGCTGTTTCAAATGGTCAAACAATAACAACAGCGGGCAACATCATAAATACTTCAATGACATTTGATGGTACTGGAGGCGGCTGGACATTACAAGACGCACTTTCATGCAGTTACTGGATTTACCTTAATAATGGCACATTAACAACTAATAATAATACTGTAAATGCCTATGCATTCAATTCTCTTACCAGCACTGCAAGGGTTCTTAATATGGGTTCATCTGTTTTTAACCTTTCGTTTAACGGAACCATCTGGAATATTAATCATACCGGAATGACCATTAATGCCGGAACGTCTACAATCAACGGAACGGGGATAAGCGGTGGTGAACAGGATTTTATCGGCGGAGGATTTACGTACAATAATATATTCTTTATAGGGGCTGCCTTAGGAAAAGTGATAGATAATAACACCATTAATGATGTCTCTTTTTCTTCCGACGGATTTATTCAAGGCGGCAGTTTTCATGATGTTTCCTTCGCCGCAAACGCAGTGTTATATAACAACAATAGCTGTAATAACGTAACCATTTTAAAAGACGGTGATATTTACAGCAGCAATGTTTTTAACAGTTTAACTTTAACCCCGGGCCACACCTACACCCTGGCAGGCGGTTCAACACAGACAATAAATTCAGTAATGTCAGCATCAGGAAGCTGCGGTGCTCTTATTGACATAAAATCGGGTACGGGAGGCAGTAAAGCAAATATTGCCAAAAGCTCTGGTTCCGTGGCCCTGTCTTATGTTACACTTAAAGATATTAATGCAGGAGGAGGAGCCGTGTTCACTGCTAATAATGCGATTGATTTAAGCAATAATTCAGGGATGAATATAAGCCCTCTTCTTCCAAAAAATCTTTATTGGGTGGGAAATGGAGGGAATTGGAATGATGGCAGCCATTGGGCAGCAACAAGTGGAGGCACTCCTTCAGGATGTTCTCCTACACCAATAGATAATGCCTTTTTTGATGCAAATTCGTTTTCTCTTGCCGGACAAATGGTTACTATTAATGTTCCTACTGCATACGCCAATAATATGGTGTGGACTGGTGTTACAAATTCACCCGCATTGTTTGGAGATTATTCAAATACTTTAAAAATATTCGGTTCCATGACTCTTACTCCAAGCATGGCTTTCAATTTTACAGGTTCTCTTGTTTTCGGTGCTACAACTGTTGGACAGACAATAACTACAGCAGGCCGTTCAATTAATACCTCAATAACCTTTGACGGTATCGGAGGTGCGTGGACTTTGCAAGATGCATTAACCTGCAACTACTGGATTTATCTTAATAACGGTATATTAACAACAAATAATAAAACAGTAAATGCCTACGCTTTTAATTCAAATACTTCCTCAAACAGAACGCTTAATATGGGATCTTCCATTTTTAATTTATCATTCAACGGCTTAATCTGGGATATTAATCATACCGGTATGACAATTAATTCAGGCACGTCCACTATTAACGGCACTGGGACAAGCGGAGGGGAACAGGATTTTAACGGGGGGGGATTTACTTATAATAATATTTTCTTTATAGGATCAGCGTTAGGAAAAATAATTGATAACAATACCGTTAATGATGTTTCTTTTGCTTCTGACGGATTCATACAAGGAGGTAATTTTCATGATGTATCTTTTTCTGCAAATGCTGTTTTGTATAATAGTAATACCTGCAACAATGTTACTATTGCCAAAAATGGAGATCTTTTAGGCAGTAATACCTTTAATAATTTAAAATTTTCTCCTGGTTATACCTATACCCTTACCGCAGGAGAAACTCAGACTATTATAAACGGGGGAAACATTTGTGCGCAAGGTACCGGAGCTTTACCAATCAGAGTTCAATCAAGCATAGCCGGTGTTCCCAGCATTATCTCAAAAACAAACGGTACCATTTGCTGGGATTATGTCCGTCTTTCCGACATAAGCGCCTTGGGAGGAGCCGTGTTTAATGCAGGATCTGCTCCCGTTAACAGTCAGGATATGGGTGGCAATAATGGATGGCTATACACAGGCGGCTGTTTCCTTTCGGGATGCTCACCATGTATCCCTCCAAGTATTACAGCTAATACAGGTAATGTGAGTGTTTGTTCGGGCGGTAGTGCGGTTTTTACAACAGCCGCTTTCGGAACAGGATTAACATACCAGTGGCAGGTTAATCAAGGCAATGGATTTACAAATATTTACAGCAGCGCCTTATACAGCGGCGTTACTACAAACGCTCTTACCATCACAGCTGCCTCAAATACAGTGAATGGTTTTCAGTACCGATGTGCAGTGACTGGTACTTGCTCTCCTTCAGTATTTTCAAATCCAGGCACTCTAATTGTGAATCCGCTCCCTGTTGCATCATCATTAGTAAATTCTTCAGCAATTACAGTTACTGCATCAGCCGGTACATCCCCATACTCTGGAACCGGTGTCTTTACCGATTTGGCAGCAGGTACTTATTCATACACCGTGATGGATGCAAATGGATGCAGTGCTGTTACCACAGCAGTTGTAACAATTACATCAGGGGATAATATTCCGCCGATAGCCATTTGTAAAAATGCTTCAGTATCATTGTCGGGCGGCACCACAGTAATTACATCAAGTACTATAAATAACGGCAGTCATGACAATGTAGGAATTTCAACTATTACACTTAACCGCAATTCATTTACCTGTTCCGATATTGGTAACAATGCTGTGACCTTAACCGTGAAAGATTACAGCGGTAATACTTCTTCATGTCAGTCCATAGTTACCGTTACCGGGAACATTCCCGCAGTATCAATATCACAAAGCTTATTACCTGGTTTCTGCCAAGGAGGCGCAGTTGTTTTAAATGCGAATTCTTCAACTGATGTATCTTATTTGTGGAGCAGCGCTGAAACATCACCATCAAAAAATGTATATGCTTCAGGAATAAATTCAGTTACGGTTACCAACAGTTATGGCTGTACAGCATCTGCATCTTACACAGTTTCCTATAATGCATCCAGCCTTTTGTCTTCCTATACTGTTATTGCAAAAGATGAATTGGAATTTGAAAACTATTCTTTTGTTCAATCTGGCGGAGTTGGTGCCACCTCAATGAATGGCGGGATTGAAGTAGAAAATCATTCTTCTATTATTGGAAACAATACGTTTGCTGAAGCTCATAATATTTCTGTTAATTCTTCAAGTATTGCGGCTGTTAAAATTTTCACTTCCGCAGCAATAACATTGCCTGCATACAAGACTAATCCATACTGTCAGAACATTCCAGGAAAATGCAATCACGTTTGTTCAAATAATTCGGGAAGCTGTAATCACCATTGCGACGGCTCTTCTTTGAATTGCAGCCACTCCAATAAAAATAAAAATTTCGCGAACAATGCCTCTGTAACACTGAGTGATTCTATTTACAGTAAAGTTAATTTAGGAAACAATGCTGCGGCTTCTTTTACACAGCCCATAGTTTATGTCAAAAGTTTAACCACAGGTTCACATGCGTCAATTTCATTCAAAGGATGCACAGAGATTAGGGTTGCCGGCAATATAGAATTGGGCGAATATACCTCCTTTAACTCAGGTTCAAAAGGCCTTGTAATTTATTGTGACGGCGATGTGGAAATTGAAAAGGGATGTTTATTTACAGGATCTATATACTCTAAAGGAGAAATAAAAACAGAAGGAACAAACGCTGCAGCTATAGCCATGAAAGGAATGTTTATAGGGCAGAAAGTGGAATCGGAATATACTTCTTGGAACTGGAATACTGTTTGCAGCAGCTGCAACGCTGTAAGGTCTTTCAACATAGAGGATGAAAACAGCAGCAGCAATAATCAAAGTGGAACAGAGGCCTTAGTAGGTATGTCAGCTTTTGTTTACCCTAATCCTTCATCTGATAATTTTAATCTTCAAATTACTTCAGATGATAAATCCCCTGTTGATATCAGAGTTTATGATGTTACCGGAAAGGAAGTACTTGTTAAAAATAATGTTGAAGCAACCTCCCAGATAAATTTCGGAAATGACTTAAAAGCGGGTATCTACCTGCTTAGAATCACTCAGGGAGATCTAAATAAAACATTACGAATTATCAAACAGAATAATTAAGGATTCTTAGAAAGATATTTTAAATGTATTAGCGTTTATAAAATATCGGGCAGGCTCATAATAACAGGGTTTGCATTCTTTAAAAAAAACGTCGTGCCCTGATAATCAGTTTATCAGGGCACGCGGTTTTTGAATTCATTGTTCGAGTTTATACCCTACCACATTTCGTCAATCTGATTCTACCACATGTTTGCAGGGCTTCAGCTTAATTTAATTTTGAATCAGGAAAGATCGATAAAGAAGTTAAAGTTTTATTTTCAAAACCCATTATTCTATCCTCTTTAAATAAATCTCTTTAGGCGGTGCAATAATTAATGGAACAGTTTCAACTGTAACTGAGCTCGTATCTAATCCAAAAGCTTTTGCTTCAGACAAACTGAGATGTTTTAAGAATGAATGGATGTCAAGTATAAATTTCTCATAGAAAGGAAGTTCATTTTCATACGATAAAAATTTCTCGATAACTACAAAACGGAAATCGCCGATAATATTATTTTTATTTAATGATTTATAGCGGCTGGTAATATCCACTTCTTTGTTTGTTACCATATCTTCCACCACTTTACGGAACATCAAATTTACCTTAGGAGCAATTCTAAATCCTAATCTGAAATCAATACGGATAACATCGTCATGAATAAATTCGCTCACTTTATATTCCATACGATAAGGTTCATCCACAACATCAACATGCACAAACCAATATATATCAGCACGTTTAGGCTGCTTCTGCATAATTGAATAAATAATTTTTGATTCGATTTCACGCCTGTTATTTGCACTTGTTAGGTAAACTAAATGAGTTGCATATTTAGGAACGCTTAAATCCTTGCTTAAATCCTCCAATACAGGCAGGTAATCAGAAAGCTTCACAAATTCAACATAACGATTTCTGATTTTACGCGCTTGAAACCATATTAGCATCACCATAATGAGCGCACTTGCAATTAAGATGGTAATCCAGCCCCCATGCATGAATTTATTCAGATTAGCAATCAGAAATGAGGTCTCGATTGTGAGATACATTACAAGACAAACTAAAATAAAAACTTTATTGTAGCGCTTTATCACCATGTAATAAGCAAGTAATGTAGTTGTCATTAACATAGTGAGTACAATTGCTAAACCGTACGCAGCTTCCATACCTGATGATTCCTTGAAATAAAGAACAATAGCAATGCAGCCCGCAAGAAGCAGCCAATTGATAGATGGAATGTATAACTGCCCTTTTAAATCAGTAGGATATTTCACCCTCAGTTTCGGCCAGAAATTTAAGCGCATGGCCTCGTTAATAAGAGTAAATGATCCGCTGATTAAAGCCTGACTGGCAACAATAGCCGCTAAGGTTGCAATAACAATACCCGCAGGAATAAACCACTCAGGCATGATACTGAAAAAAGGATTTGTTGTAAGCATTTTGCCTTGCTGTTCCATTAACCATGCTCCCTGCCCGAAATAATTTAAGAGCAGTGCGGTTTTAACAAAGATCCAGCTGATGCGGATATTTTCTCGCCCGCAATGGCCGAGGTCGGAGTATAATGCTTCTGCGCCGGTGGTACAAAGGAATACTGCCCCTAAAACTAAAAACCCTCCGGGGTGAAGAAACAAGAGCTTATAAGCATAATATGGATTTACAGCAGTAATTACACTCATATTACCAGACATTTGAAAGGCTCCTAAAATGCTTAACATTAAAAACCAAATCAACATTGCGGGGCCAAAAAATTTACCAATAAACTTTGTTCCAAACTGCTGGATTAAAAATAACCCAGCCAGAATAGCAATAACAAGAGGAACAGTATTAATATCTGGATTAAATGTCCGAAGACCTTCAACAGCTGAGGCAACAGATATGGGTGGAGTAATGATACCATCCGCTAACAATGTACTTCCGCCAATGATAGCGGGGAACATTAACCATTTAATTTTTGCTCTTTTTACAAGTGCGTATAAAGAAAAAATACCGCCTTCGCCCTTATTATCCGCTCTAAGCGTAAGGATTACATATTTTAAAGTGGTCTGCAATGTCAGCGTCCAAAATATGCATGAAAGCCCGCCTTTAATATTTTCGGCATCAATCAGGCGGTCGCCGACAATTGCTTTCATAACATACAAAGGGGAAGTACCAATATCTCCGAAAATTATACCGAGGGTTACAAGCAGCGCGCCTGCTGATACTTTATGAATTAAATGATTGTCTTTGCCCATGGGCTGGATGTAGTAATAAAAAGGAGCGCAAAGCTACTAAATATAATAACTGCTGATGTATCAAAAGAAAAAAAATACGGGGTAACGGATTTAATTTTTACTCATCATTCCCTGATTGAATTTTATAGTGAGAATTTAGTGCCGGGAGATATCACAGAACATCTTAAAATTAAAATTCAGCTTTGGATATCCCCTGAAGCACCTGTCTATATTATGATGCACACTCCCGAAAGCTGCACTTGAAAATAAACAATTAATTTTGACTATCTTTGTGATGTACAAAATCATGGCTTATTTAAAAAAATTCGTCAGAAATTTTTGATATTTAAACTAAAAAAACGTTTGATGCTGCAAAAAGTAAAATTTACAAACAAAAATAAAACACAGTTTTTCAATACATTGAAGGAGCGCGTTGATAATTATTTTATAGAAAATAATATTTCCCAGAATGCCAATGCAACAATGGTTTTCAAAACTATTTTCATGCTAAGCCTTTATTTCATTCCATACTTTTTAATAATGACACAAGGATACAGCCTTTTAGGAATGTGGCTTTGCTCTTTAGTTATGGGCCTTGGACTTGCAGGAATAGGCATGAGCATAATGCACGACGCCAATCATGGCGCATATTCGTCAAATTCTTTCGTAAATAAATTGTTCAGCTTATCACTTAGCATAGTGGGCGGGGATAACAAAAACTGGAAAACCCAGCACAACGTGCTGCATCATACCTATACGAATATCTATAAACACGACAAGGATATTGATAACAAAGTGATTATGCGCTTTTCACCTGCAGGCGAATATAAAAAAGTTCAGAAATTCCAGATTGTGTATGTGTTTTTATTCTATTCGATTATGTCGCTTTACTGGACAACAGTGAAAGATTTTATTCAATATTTTCAGTTCATCAGGGAAGGTCATAACCGCGAAAGCAAAACTGACCGGATTAAAACACTGCTTAATATTATTGCCTGGAAATTATTTTACTGGGGTTATATTATAGTTTTGCCGGTTGTTCTGCTTCACCTGAATATTGGCCAGGTACTACTTGGATTTTTGTCGCTGCACATGGTTGCAGGTCTGATACTAAGTGTTGTATTCCAATTAGCACACATAGTTGAAGACACTACATTTCCTGTACCAGATGAAAAAGGAAACATTGAAAATGAATGGGCGATACATCAGTTGAATACTACTGCTGATTTTGCAACACACAATTGGTTTTTGACCTTTTTTCTTGGCGGCTTGAATTTTCAGGCCATTCATCATTTGTTCCCGCGAATCTGCCATGTTCATTATCCCAAAATTGCCCCAATAGTGGAGCAGACAGCAAAAGAGTTTGGAGTCAAATATCTGTGTAACGAAAGTTTTGGTTCGGCTTTTTTGTCACACCTGCGTGTGATTTCAAGACTGGGTAAAAACGACACTTCTTTTATGGCTGTTGCTGACAGCATGGGATAATGCATTGGAGAAGATGGAAAAAATTATACAGTTCAGATTTTTTCAACCCAGTCGCCGTGTTTTTTAATTAAGTCCACAAGGGCATCTACAGCTTTTTCCGAATTAACATTGCGTTCCACCACTTCTTTTCCTTTGTAAAGAGTTATTTTACCGACACCGGTGCCTACATAACCATAGTCTGCATCGGCCATTTCACCCGGCCCGTTTACTATACAGCCCATGATACCTATTTTTATTCCTTTTAAATGATCGGTTCTGTTTCGGATTTTTGAAGTAGTTTCCTGAAGATCGAAAAGTGTTCTCCCGCAGGAAGGGCATGAAATATATTCTGTTTTTGAGATTCGCATGCGCGCAGCCTGCAGTATTCCAAATGCTGCTGCATTCAGATTTTTCGGAGATGTGCAGTTCTTTTGCTTTATCCAAAGACCGTCGCCGAAGCCATCTAAAAACAATGCTCCTGCATCAGTTGCGGCATGCAGCTGAAATTTTTCTTCAGTAATATTAGTATAATTTCGTTTTATAATAACAGGAACATCGGCGTTTTTATTCATCAGTTCAACAAACATGCGGCGCTGTTCAGCCATGCCGTGCTCATTAGAAGTTTCAAAAACTAATACAGCTGTATTGTCGAATTGAATGCTTTCTGAACTGCTGCAGAATTCGGTTAAAAAATCAATATCAACACTTACAAAATTCAACTCATTTGATTTTTCATCCGTTGTAAAATATTCGTCCGAAGAAAATAAGGGATAGCATCTTGTTTTATTTTCTAAGTTTTTCCAAACCTCTGAATCGTATATTATTCCTAATGTTCCTGGGATTTGAAAATTAATTTCATTTTCACCGGCAAAAATATAATCGCATGCCTGCTCGGTTAAATTCCATTTATCAAGAGGTAAAGAATAATTATAACCGGCAGCAAATAATGAAGCAGGGCTTATCTTTTGTTTCCCGCTGTAGTCCGCAATTACTCGAGGTACATTGAGTCCGCCGATATTTATAACTTCTTTTGTTTCTCTTCTTTTGTAATCATAAGGGTTATACGGCAGGTTCTCAACCGGAGGGATAGGTTCATGAAGCATGCGGTTTGAATAGCGCGCAGTCAGTGCCTTTGCAACAGGGATTTCAAACTCAGGATCTTCGGTTAATGAAACACGCACTGTATCACCAATACCGTCTTCCAATAAAGCGCCGATACCCACTGCCGATTTAATGCGGCCGTCTTCACCTTCACCTGCTTCGGTAACACCTAAGTGCAAAGGATAATTCATTTTGTAGTCCTGCATTTTTTGAATCAGAAGTCGGTATGCCTGAACCATTACCTGAGTATTGCTGGCTTTCATTGAAAGTACAATGCTGTAATAATTATTGTCTTCGCAGATGCGTAAAAATTCTAAAGCGCTTTCTGCCATCCCCAGCGGCGTATCACCGTAACGGCTTAAAATACGGTCGCTCAAAGAGCCGTGGTTAGTGCCGATACGCATTGCAGTTCCGTATTCTTTGCAGATTTTCACAAGCGGTGTAAACCTTTCGCGGATGCGTTCTAATTCTATTTCATAATCATTATCGGTATAATCAATAGATTCGAATTTTTTTTTGTCGGCATAGTTTCCGGGATTCACCCTTACCTTTTCAACAATGCGCGCGGCAAGTTCAGCTGCATTCGGAGTAAAATGAATATCTGCAATAAGGGGAGTATTGTAACCGCGGGCCCGTAATTCTTTTTTTATCAGCTCTAAATTTTTTGCTTCTTTAAGACTGGGTGCCGTAATACGGACATATTCGCAGCCGGCATCAATCATACGGATACTTTGTTCAACGGTAGCTATTGTGTCCATTGTATCGGTGGTAGTCATCGACTGTATCCGGATAGGATTACCGCCTCCCATAGGGACATCACCGATGTTAACTATGCGTGTTTTGTATCTTGAATATTGCGTTAAGCTATTGCAGTAAAGGAGATTCATCAATTTTTTTATTAAGAAATATTAAGAATTACAGAACACCAAAATTACTGCAAATTTAAACAGCAATTATCATTTGCTAATAATTGAAGATATGGTGCAGAAAAGTAATTCATGAAATCTCCTTTAAAATCATGATTACAATTTAAATCATAAAAAAATTCCCGGCTCAAATGAACCGGGATTTTATTTAAAATTTACGTTTAAATTTATTATTTGGATTCGGGCCTGAACCCGGATTATCTTTCCGGAAGCCTCCTGTGTTTTGTTTTCCGCCGCCTGGTTTCTTTTTATCGCGTTCGCGGCTTTGGCCTGGAGGACGGGGAACAAATGTTTGAGTACTCCGCAATGCCGATGAATCGGCCAATTTAAGTTCTCCTTTAGAAAGTTCCTGCAGCTGCTTTAAAATCACTTCATCATTCACTGAATCGCGGTTCCATGTAAGGTAGGAGCGTTTCATTAAATTAGCAATGCTTTCTACAAGTGCGTTTTTTTCATCTCCTTCAGGATAGTCTTTTGCTTTTTCAATAATGCGTTCGACCGTTTTGCCATAGTGCTTGTAGCGGATATCATTGCTGGGATAAAAAACTCTGTCGGGCTTAGTTTGAAAGGTTTCGCGGGTAGGTTTAGGATATGGAGAATCAACATCCAACTTAAAATCAGAAATGATAAATATATGATCCCATAATTTATGTTTAAAATCGGTAACATCGCGCAAATGCGGGTTTAACTGGCCCATTACATTAATTATGGCCTGTGCTACTCTGTTACGCTCTTCGCGGTCTTCAACAGAAATAGCAAAATCAATCATTTTCTGAATATTTCGGCCGTACTCGGGAATAATCATGTGCGGCAAACTGGTGTTATACTCCATGTAGTCTGTTATAGGATTGGTAATAAATATGTGTAATTGGGTAAACAAAGATAGCAGTTTTTAATGCACAATGGCGCAAAGCCGAAATTTTGTGATGTTTTTGATAAATGAGGTGCGGAATTATATGATGGTAATGACATTTTATAAAAAGTTTTTTCATAAAAAAAGAGGTGTGAAAATTCATTTTTTTATATGCCATATATTATTAAATTTGCAATCTTTTAAAATTTACTATAAAATCAATTTTTATGAAAATATTAGTTTGTATTAGTAACGTGCCTGACACAACTGCGAAAATTAGTTTCGCAAATAACGACACTTCCTTTAATGCGGCAGGTGTTCAATTTATAATTAACCCTTTTGACGAGTGGTACGCGCTTGTTAGAGCTTTAGAATTGAAAGAAACTCTTGGGGGAACCGTAACCATTATTCATGTTGGAGCAGCTGACAGTGACGCGACTATCCGTAAAGGACTTGCATTAGGAGCTGATGATGCTGTAAGGATTGATTTTGAACCGAATGATTCTTTTGCTGCTGCAGAACAAATTGCTGCCTATGCGAAAGACAAAGGTTTTGATTTAATTATGGCCGGCAAGGAAACTATTAATTACAACGGTGCAATGGTTGGCGGAATGCTTGCAGAACTATTGAATCTGCCATTTGTTTCTATGGCCACCAAATTAGATATGAATGGTACAACTGCAACTATTGAACATGATATTGACGGGGGTACTGAAGTAGTTGAATGCCCGCTTCCATTAATATTATCGGCAAGCAAAGGAATGGCTGAGGCCCGCATCCCGAATATGAGAGGTATTATGGCTGCACGTACAAAACCGCTTACTGTGGTGCCTGCTGCTGCTTCTGATAAATTAACAACTGTTATGGCCTATAAGCTTACTGCAGGACGCACTGATTGCAAATTTGTAGATGCTGCTACTCCAGAAAAATTAATTGAACTTTTACATACCGAGGCGAAAGCTCTTTAATAAGGATTAAGGAATTAGGATTAAGAAATTAGCAACAGATAATTCAATAATCTAATAATTCAACAGCTTAACAATACAACAATATAACAATTCAACAATATAACAATTCAACAATTCTAAAATTACCAGCGTATGTCAGTAATCATATATACAGAAATATCAAAAGGCAAGATTAAAAAATCTTCATTAGAGGCGGTTAATTACGGTAGCCGTATTGCAGCTCAGTTAAACACTACTGCTGTGGCACTTATTGCAGGTGACACTGATGCAATTGCTGATCTTGGAAAAGCAGGCGCTAAAAAAGTTTTAAAACTTAAAAATGATAAGTTAGCTAATCTTGATTCACAGTATCTGACTGCGGCAATTGAACAGGCTGCTGCTGCTGAAGGAGCTTCAGTTATTATTTTTTCACATGATTTTACAGGCAAAGCTATTGCGCCTCGTTTAGCAGCCCGCCTAAAAGCAGGTATGGTTGCAGGAGCTATTGATAACCCGGTTATTTCGGGAGATTCATTTACTGTAAAAAAGAATGTATTTTCCGGCAAGGCAACTGCTGAGTATAAAATTAATTCGGCTAAAAAAGTTATTTCATTACTGCCAAGTTCTTTCCCGGTAGTGCTTACTGATAATACTGCTGAAACAGCTGATTTTGCTGTTAATCTTGACAATGTAAATTCTCTTATAAAAGTAAAAGAAGTAAAACAGGATACCAGCGAATTAAATTTAGCTGATGCTGAAATTGTGGTATCTGCAGGACGCGGTTTGAAAGGCCCTGAAAACTGGGGAATGATTGAGGATCTGGCAAAAACACTTGGCGCTGCAACAGCATGTTCGCGCCCGGTATCGGATATGAACTGGAGATCACACCATGAACACGTTGGACAGACTGGACTTGCAATCCGTCCGAATTTATATTTCGCTATCGGTATTTCAGGCGCTATTCAGCATTTAGCTGGTGTTAACGGAAGTAAAACTATTGTTGTAATTAATTCTGATAAGGAAGCACCGTTTTTTAAATCTGCCGATTACGGTATTGTAGGTGATGCATTTGAAGTGGTGCCGAAATTAATTCAGGCAGTAAAAAATTTCAAGGCAGGGCATAATTAGGATTTAGGAATCAGGATTTGGGAATCAGGATTTAGAGTTGATAAACTTAAACCGCAATTAATGTGTTGAAAGGCGGATTAAAAAAAATTTAAAGTGAAAAAAGTTAAATTAGAAATTGTCGGACTTTCATACAGCCAAACCCAGACGGGAGCTTACGCGCTTGTTTTAGGGGAAACAAAAGGTAAACGCAGACTGCCTATTATTATAGGCGGTTTCGAGGCTCAGGCAATTGCTATTGAGCTGGAGAAAATGACGCCAAGCCGTCCGCTTACTCATGATTTATTCAGAAGCTTTGCAAAAGGCTTTGATATCAGCATAAATGAAGTGATTATTTATAACCTGGTTGAAGGTATTTTTTTCGCCAAATTAATTTGCAGCGACGGCCAAAAAGATGTGGAGATTGATGCACGTACATCTGATGCTATTGCACTTGCTGTGAGGTTCAGCTGTCCGATTAATACATACGAATTTATTTTATCTCAGGCCGGAATTATTTTGGATGAGGAAACACTTGCACTTGCCAATGATAATATGTCTACCGGAGAGATGGTGGAAGTTGAAGAGACTGATTACCTTAAAAAATCAACGGAAGAATTAAAGCAGATGCTTGAAACGGCTCTGCATGATGAGGATTATGAGAAGGCTTCTAAAATCAGAGATGAATTGAACAACCGGAAAAAGTCGTAATCGGTTTAATCGACACTAATTACACGAATTAAAAATCCAATCTTACCTTTTCTTGAATAGTAATATCAATTGTAAATCAAAGTCATTTAGTTAAGAATCTATCGCATACTTGTCGACAATGCGGGTGGTCATCCTGAGCTTGTCGAAGGGTGTGGGGAGCATTAAACACAGAACTGATTTGAAAACAATGTATGTTTATATACTGGAATGTTCTGATAATTCATATTATGTCGGAGTCAGCAATAATGCAGAAAAGAGATTTCAGGAACATGCTTTAGGAATTAACAGGAACTGTTATACTTATTTAAGAAGACCATTAAAGCTCGTGTTTTCAGAAATTTTTTCTGATCCGAATTCAGCAATTGCATTTGAAAAGAAAATTAAAGGGTGGTCGAGAGCTAAGAAAAAAGCATTGATAGAAGGTAAATGGGAGCTGCTTCCTGAATTATCAAAATCACGTATGGAAAGGCCTGCACACCCTTCGACAAGCTCTGGATGACAACGCGGGAGGCCATCGCAGATGCTTCGACAGGCTCTGCATGACAGCCAAAGAAGCAAGCGCAAGTGCTTCGACAAGCTCAGCATGACAACGCGGGAGGCCATCGCAGATGCTTCGACAAGCTCAGCATGACAGCCAAAGAAGCAAGCGCAAGTGCTTCGACAAGCTCAGCATGACAGCCCGGAGCATCATAACGCAACTGTTGATTCTTATTGAATGCTAATTTCCTCATTTTTTCATTCTTTAAAATAAATATACCCATGAATATTAAAAATCGTCTCATATTAATGAGCTTCCTTCAGTTTTTTATCTGGGGAGCCTGGTTAATAACCGTTGGGAACTATTGGTTTGCGACAAAACAATGGAGCGGTGCCGAGTTTGGCGCCATATTTTCAACACTGGGACTATCTTCTATAATAATGCCTGCTCTTACAGGGATAATTGCCGACAAATGGATTAATGCTGAGAAATTATACGGCATTTTGCATATTATGGGAGGCTTAATACTTTGTTACCTTCCGCAGGCTGCAACTCCTTCTTCGTTTTTTTGGATAATATTTATGGCCATGCTTTGTTATATGCCCACCATTGCCTTATCTAATTCAATTGCATATACAATATTAAAAAACAATAATTTTGATGTGGTGAAAGTATTTCCGCCCATAAGGGTATGGGGAACTATCGGTTTTATTGCGGCTATGTGGATGACCAATCTTTCGGGTAATAAAGCATCGGCAAATATGTTTTACATTTCGGCAGCAGCCTCTATTGTTTTAGGAATTTATTCTTTTTTATTACCCAAATGTCCTCCGCAGAAGCTGATTGTTGAAAATGCATCGCTAGTGCAGAAATTAGGTTTAGATGCTTTTAAACTTTTCGGGACGTATAAAATAGCATTGTTTTTAGCATTCTCCATGCTTTTAGGTGCGGCATTGCAATTGACAAACATGTACGGCGATGCTTTTCTGTCGGACTTTTCGAAAGTACCTCAGTATGCCGATTCATTTGTTGTGAAATATTCAACAATAATAATGTCGATTTCGCAGATTTCGGAAACATTGTTTATCCTCGCAATCCCGTTTTTTTTAAAACGGTTCGGCATTAAGCAGGTAATGTTAATTTCTATGGCTGCATGGGTGCTGCGTTTCGGATTGTTTGCTTTCGGCGATCCTTCGGGCGGTTTATGGATGATTATTATGTCGTGCATTGTTTACGGAATGGCATTCGATTTCTTTAATATTTCAGGGTCTTTATTTGTTGAAACAACTACCGACCCAAAAATCCGCTCAAGCGCTCAAGGGTTATTTATGATGATGACCAACGGTTTTGGAGCCATCCTCGGAAGTTCTATCAGCGGTTATATAATTGATACTTATTTTACTACTGGCAATGTGAAAGACTGGCATTCTATCTGGCTTTGTTTTGCAATTTATGCTTTGATAATTGCTGTTGCGTTTGCCATTTTCTTCAAGCATAAGCATAATGCGGATGAAGTTCAAAATGTTAGTCATTAGGCATTGGTTGATTGGGCATTTGGGTTTGGTTAATTGGTCATTGGTTAAAAAACATTAAAAACAGCGTTATTTTTCCTTCTGCAGTGTTGCGGCAACTCTCAGCAGCGTTATTTTTCCTTCAGCAGCGTTGCGGCAGCTCTCAGCAGCGTTATTTTTTGATTCAGCAGTGTTGCGACAGCTCTCAGCAGCGTTATTTTTCCTTCAGCTGTGTTGCGGCAGCTCTCAGCAGCGTTATTTTTTCCTTCAGCAGTGTTACAGCTGCTCTCAGCAGCGTTATTTCGTTGCTTCAGACGTGTTGCGGAAGCTCTCAGCGGTAATATTTTTTGCTTTAGTTGTGTTGCAGCAAACTTCAGAAACATTACAGGAAGCTTTTAGGGCATTTTATCTGCAAATCAATAGTGCGAAGTTTAGTTTTACCCTCCTTCTTTTTTTAGAATAAACTCCGAACCAGAAAAAAATAAGACGATAAATCTTCATATTAATGGTGCTGGATCATATTTTTTTATGATTTAAATCATATTTCGTTGATTTATGTCAAACGAAATAGATTTATCTTGATAATGGTGCGGTTTTTTATCCGTTTACAGAAATTAAATATTAGATTTGCTTCCTAACCAATTAATATAAAAATTATGGCAGCCGCATCACTAATTATTAAGGCACGCATTGAAGAAGTGCCCATTATCGGACAATCAACTATTAACGCTTACATCAGGGATTCAGCCGATTTTACATCCTATAAACCTACAAAATATATTGCAGGTTTTTTAAGCGCATTGCAAACCAACCTGGGTTTGGTTAATGCTGCAATTAATCCGGTTACTTTAACCAGCGAATTAAAAGTTATAACGCTTCGGCTGGCTACCAATGTGCTTGCCCTTAGAGGTACTATGAACCTGCTCGAAGGTTATGTGGCTGATGCTTCCGGTTTAACCGTGGCCGCTAAAGATTTTGGAATAAGCCCGGTTAGAAAAAAAGTTGCTTCCGGCGATATTGAAGGTCTTAACCTTGCACTGAGCACCCTGCTCACACATATTGCAAATAATATTACTGCTTTAACTGCTGTGGGATATACATCAGGTGCTCAAACTGCTTTGGCAGATGTTAAGCAGCATATTTTTGACGACAGCGCTGCTCAAACAACCAAAGAAAATGCAAGAGCAGCCCTGGTGGTAAATAATATGACAGTGATTAATAATTTTTTAACTGATATTAAAAGCTTATGGGATGATGGTAAACGTCTGTATAAATTAAGCGATACCACAAAACTGAAAGATTATACCAACAGTGCAATTATTGCCCGCATCCGTAATGATGAAGCCCATACTTTAATTTCCGGCAATGTATTAAACAGGCTGGGACTGCCCGAAGCAAATGCAAAAATTAAAGCCCGCCCTAACGACGGCGCAAAAAGAGGCAAAACCGTTAAAAGTGCTGCCGATGGAAGCTATCAATTAAAAGGCCTCCGTGCTGCAACTTATTTAATAACTGTTACTTTAAAAGACGGCCATAGCTTTGCGCTCAATGGCGATGCGGTTACTAATACTACTGTTACGCTGAATTTGCAGCAGCCTGCTGCGTAGGGTGGTTTTTGCTTTTTAGGATTGAAAAGACGAAGCCGGGGGCTTCGTCTTTTTTATTTGGATATATTTGTGAGGGAAAGAGTTAAAGTTAATCTGGAAATAGACGCAGCTTCGTTTAGCGGCTATAAGATATAAACGCAATGGTTGCGTTTAGCGAGGTGTTATCAGCAATTATAAGAACCGATATGAGAGCACATCTAATTTCAATTTTACTTTTATTTATTTCACTAACAGTAGTGGGACAAAAACCTTTGAAGAAAATCATTTTCTTTGAATCGGGAAGGTTTATAATTTCACCGCAGAACAAATTACGTGTTGACAGTTTAATTGATAAAATAAAAAACAAAGACTTTGAGATAACTCTTATTGGACACGCTGATACTGTTGGAAGTGAAAAGACAAATATGAGAATATCAAAAAGAAGGACATTAAGCGTTTCAAACTATTTTATAAGTAAAGGAATAGACAAAACGAAAATAACTAATAAATATTTTGGAGAATTAAACCCATTATTCTCAAACGCCACAAAGAATGAAAGAAGAAAAAACAGATGTGTTGAAATTGTTGTACAACTTCCAAATGAAAAAGAAATCCCAGTAGCTACAAAACAAAAAGAAAAGATTGAACCAGAAAAAAAGAAAATAGAGAACGATACTATAATTTATGGAAGAAAAGGAACTCAAATAATTGTAAGTGCTGAAACCTTTTATCCTTATAAAGTAAAAGATATTGATTTTAATTTGACTGAAATTTATACTATGTGCGATATGTTAAACAATAATACCATAACAAGAGCTACGAATGGGGATTGCTTAACATCTGCTGGAATGCTGTTTGTTAAACCGACAGTAGCAGGCGTTGAAATACAACCAAACAAAGGAAAGTTCGTTACAATAAAAATTCCTACAAAGAATGGAGTACCTGATAAATCAATGAAACTTTATGGAGGAGTAAAAGGAAAGGACAATCAAATGGTTTGGAAAGATATTAAATCAGAAATCTCATATGAAGAAAACGGTAATCAGTATTATGTTTTCAAAATGGACACTTTAGTTCCTTGTAATTTAGACAAACCAATTGGAGTGCTTTGCAGAAAGGATGGACATAAAATAAAGATTCCACAATTTATCAATGTAGTAATTTGTCAAACCTACCCTGAAGAAACTTACCTATCAATTGCAGATAAAATAACTGAAAGAAAATTTGCTTTAGACAAAGTGAACGATTCAAAGAAACCAATAATAACTATTGTTGCTTATGACGAAGGCGGGACAGCTTATGTATTAAAAGAACCTTTAAGCAAATTCAAATATAGAAGATGGAAAGATATGTATGTAATAAAGAAAAACTATTTTACCAAAGTATTTGAATCAGACAGACCGATGAAACCAAATGACTATTTATGTAAATACTTGGAAAACGAATAACTGCTGATAATCGAGTAGACGGCTCCGCCAGCAAACACTGACGGAGTGCGCCTCTCACACCACTGTACGTACGGGTCACGTATACAGCGGTTCATTAAATTGCGGAGATACTTTTGAGTAATATTCAAGCATTGATTCGTAGCCTCTC
>CAINDA010000071.1 GCA_903847205.1 uncultured Bacteroidota bacterium | reverse complement strand
TATGATTGCAAAAATACATGACCCGCTTAAAAAAGTATTTGCCAACCATGTTATTCCAATAAAAAAAGGGATGAGTATTTATCTTTCTACAGACGGCTATATGGATCAGTTCGGAGGCAGTGATAGAAAAAAATACGGTGCACAGAGATTTAAAGATTTACTTTCGAATAACCTGCATTTGAATATGCAGCAGCAAAAAGAACTCATGGTATCTGCTCATGCTGAATGGAAAGGGAATACAGCACAGATTGATGATGTTTTGGTAATTGGTATTAGAATATAAATGAAAAAATTAATCATTATTGTTGTGTTTTTCTTTCTTCCTTTTGGGAAAGGCTGGGGAGAGGCTTGTTCTGCGCAAAATAAAAAGATTGATTCCCTTCTTACCCTGCTCAAAACGGATAAACCTGATACCACCAAAGTAAAACATCTCAATGCCCTTGGATGGGCTTTGATGAATCAAAATCCCGATACAGCTATTATTCTCGGTAATCAGGCACTTGATATTATTACTCCCATTCCCTCATTGGAGTTTCCCTCAGCAAAGAAGGAAATTGGGGGGCTGAGAGTAAGGGCTCTTCGTGCTCAGACTCTCGGCAATCTTGGTAATTATTATGAATTCAAAGGCGACTATCTAAACGCCCTTCGTTATTCTCTGAAAGCATTACAAATTTATGAAGAGCTAAAAAATAAAAAAGGAATAGGAAGTAGCCTTTCTGAAATTGGAAATGTGTATAGCGATCAAGGCGATTATCCCAAAGCATTGGACTACGATTTCAAAACATTAAAGATAGAGGAAGAACTTGGAGATAAAAATGGTATTGCGGATGCCCTTGGTAACATGGGAATAGTGTATGATAAACAAATGGAATATCAAAAAGCTTTGGACTATTATTTCAAGGCATTGAAGTTAAAGGAAGAACTCCAAGATAAAAACGGAATTGAAACCAACTTTGGCAATATTGGAACAGTTTTTTATGAACAGAAGGATTATCTTAAAGCACTAGACTATTTTTTCAAAGCCATGGAATTGGCTAAGGAATTTGGAGATAAAAGTGGGATTCTTGCTAACATTGGCAACATTGGAACTGTCTATTACGAACAAAAAAATTATCCTAAAGCTTTGGACTGTTATTCCAAGGCATTGCATATTGCAGAAGAACTTGGAGATAAAATAGGTATTGCCGTCAATTTCGCCAACTTAGGAGAACTTTTTACAAAAACCGGCAAATTTAAAGAGGCAGAACAATATCTAAAAAGAGCCATTGTCATTGATTATAGCATAGGATCTTTGGATTATTTAAGACAAACGGAAGAATGCCTTTCACGCCTCTATGATACCACTGGGCGTTTTAAAGAAGCCATCATCCATTTCAAAAAATCAATCTCACTAAAGGATACTATTTTCAGTCAGGAAAACAAAAAGCAGCTCATTCGTAAAGAAATGAATTATGAGTTTGATAAAAAAGAAGCGGCGACAAAGGCTGAGCATGATAAAGATATGGCTGTTGCAGAAGCTGAAAAGAAAAAACAGAAAATTATTATTTGGTCAGTAATCGGCGGTCTGCTTTTAGTAATTGTGTTTTCAAGCTTTGTTTTTCGCTCGCTGCGGATTACACGAAAACAAAAAAACATTATAGAGTTACAGAAAAATGAAGTATCTCATCAAAAAGAAATAGTACAAAAACAAAAAGAAAAAATAGTTGACAGCATCACGTATGCACAACGCATCCAGCAAAGCATCCTGATGGAAGAAAGTGAAATACAAAACTTTCTGCCTCAGTGCTTCATCTACTTCCAGCCCAAAGATATTGTAAGCGGAGATTTTTATTGGTGCTCTAAAACAGATGATAAAATTATTATAGCCGCAGTTGACTGCACAGGCCACGGTGTCCCCGGAGCATTCATGAGTATGATCGGAAACACGCTGTTGAACCAGATTGTAAATGAAAAACATATAACCAAGCCTTCGGAAATATTACATTATTTAAATCTTGGAGTATATGAAGCACTTCATCAGCAAAAAGAAGGTGCATTATCTGCCGACGGAATGGACATTGCTTTGTGCTGTATTGATTATAAAAACAATAGATTGCAGTTTGCCGGACAAAACCCTTTGTATGTTCTGTCAGATGGAAAGATAGAAGTAATCAAAGGTGATATTTACGGCATCGGCGGAGATGGATGGATGGCAAAATTAGAAAATCCCCGGGAAAAAGTATTCGCCAATCATGTTATTCCCATCAAGAAAGACATGAGTATTTATATATTTTCAGACGGCTATATGGATCAATTTGGAGGAAGCGATAGAAAAAAATTTGGATCGAAAAAGTTTAAAGAATTACTCTTGAATATCCATGTTCTGAATATGCAGAAACAAAAAGAACTCATGGCAAATGCTCATGCAGAATGGAAAGGGAAGACTGTGCAGATAGATGATGTTTTGGTAATTGGAGTAAGATTATAATTGTATTTTAGACTAATGAAAAAACTCATCTTCCTTATAATCCTTAATGCTTTATTCCTGATTACTGATTCGTTTTCCTTTGGGCAAAACAGGACTATTGATTCGCTGCTAATGCTTCTCAGAAATGATAAAGCGGATACAAATAAGGTAAATCACTTAAACGCTCTAGGCCGGTTATTGATGTTTCAAAATCCCGACACTGCTATTATTTTAGGCAAACAAGCGCTTAGCTTAATCACTCCCGCCCAATCTATTGAGTTTCCAGACGCCAAAGAAGTTATTGAGAATAATGGGATAATGGCTTTCCGGGCCGTCACGCTTGGTAATCTGGGTATTTATTATTATTTAAAGGCCGATTATTTTAATGCCCTTGAATATTATTTTAAAGCATTAAAGATTGATGAGGCACTTAAAAATAAAAAAAATATTGCATCACATCTTTGCAATATTGGGCTCGTATATAGCTTCAAAGGTGATTATCCTATTTCATTAGACTATTATTTAAAGGCATTGAAAATAGGTGAAGAAATTGGGAATAAGCAAATACTCGCAAATACACTCAACAATATTGGAATTGTTTACAATAATCAATATGATTATCCCAAAGCATTGCACTATTATTTTATGTCATTAAAAAGGAGTGAGGAAATAGGAAATAAAATGGGTATTGAACAAGTTCTCGGCGATATTGGAATTGTTTACGATGAGCAGAAGAATTATCCCAAAGCTTTGGAATATGATTTAAAAGCATTTAAAATTGCAGAAGAACTTGGAGATAAAATTGGAATTGCTAGACATACGGGAAATATCGGAACTATTTATAACGATCAGGGTGATTTCATAAAAGCATTGAAATATAATTTTAAAGCACTAAAAATTGCAGAGGAGCTTGGCGAAAAAAACCTGATTGCAACAAATTTAAGTAACATAGGCTTGCTTTATAGCAAAACCGGAGAATTTAAAGATGCAGAAATATACTTGAAAAGGGCCATCGCATTAGATGAGAGCATTGGTGTTATGGATGGTTTAATGACAGATGAAGAATATCTCTCACAGCTCTATGATACAACCGGCCAATATAAAGAAGCACTTATTCATTACAAAAAATCAATCTCACTAAAGGACACAATTTTCAGTCAGGAAAACAAAAAGCAGCTTATCCGCAAAGAAATGAATTTCGAGTTTGATAAAAAAGAAGCAGCAACAAAGGCTGAGCATGATAAAGAAATGGCAGTTGCCGAAGCAGAAAAGAAAAAACAGCAGATTGTAATATGGTCAGTAATCGGCGGTTTGTTTTTAGTAATTGTGTTTGCAAGCTTTGTTTTTCGCTCTCTGCGGATT
>CAINDA010000070.1 GCA_903847205.1 uncultured Bacteroidota bacterium | reverse complement strand
TCGTGTAATCCGCAGAGAGCGAAAAACAAAGCTTGCAAACACAATTACTAAAAGCAGACCGGCGATTACAGACCAAATTATAATCTGCTGTTTTTTCTTTTCTGCTACGGCAACTGCTATTTCTTTATCATGCTCTGCCTTAGTTGCAGCTTCTTTTTTATCAAACTCATAATTCATTTCTTTGCGGATAAGCTGTTTTTTATTTTCCTGACTGAAAATAGTATCCTTTAGGGCTATTGCTTTTTTGTAATGAATGAGGGCAAGTTTATATCTCCCCGTGGTATCATAAAGCTGAGAAAGATATTCTTCGTCATCCTTTAAACCATCTATAACTCCAATACTATCATCTAACGCGATGGCTTTTTTCAAATAACGTTCTGCTTCTATAAATTTTCCAGTTTTAATAGAAAGCAAGCCTATGTTGCCGAGATTGATTGCGATTAAGTTTTTATCGCCAATTTCTTGAGCAATTTTCAGCGCTTTAAAACCATATTCCAATGCTTTTGTGAAATCATTTTGGCTATTATAAACAGTTCCAATGTTGCCGATTTGACGAGCAATTCCATTTTTATCTCCAAGTTCTTCTGCAATTTCCAATGCTTTGAAATCATATTCCAATGCTTTTGGAAAATTGTTCTGTTCTGTATAAACAACTCCTATGTTGCCGAGATTTTTTGCAATACCACTTAAATTTCCCAGTTCTTCAGCTATTTCCAAGGATTTAAAGTAATAGTTTAAAGCTTTGGGATAATCGCCTTGGTGACGGTAAACAATTCCGATATTGCAGCGTGTATTCGCTATCAATTGCTTATATCCAAGCTCTTCAGCCATTTTCAATGCTTCGAAATAATATCCTAATGCTTTTGGATAGTCACCCTGATCCTTAAATACATTTCCAATGTTCCCAAGATCTTTTGCTATTCCTTTTTTATTTTTTAGTCCTTCATCTAGTTTTAATCCTTTTTGATAGTAATTAAGTGCATTAAAATAATCGGTTTTTAAATAGTAAAATGAGCCCAGATTGGCACTAATATTGGCGCGGATCAGCCTTATTCTTCTATCCTCTGATTCTTCCTTTATTGAAGCGAACTCAGGAGTTTGGACTGGAGATATTATTTTTAGGGCCAAATTCCCAAGAATAATAGCGGTGTCAGGATTTTGATACATCAAAGCCCATGCAAGATCATTGAGATGTTTCACCTTATTTGTATCCGTTTTATCACTTTTAACAAGTGTAAGCAGGGAATCAATATTTCTATTTTGAGAAAAACAAAATGAAACAGGAATTAGGAATAAGGCATTAAGGATTATATGGAAGATGAGTTTTTTCATTAGTCTAAAATACATTATAATCTTATCCCAATAACCAAAACATCATCAATCTGAGGTGTATTCCCTTTCCATTCAGCATGAGCAGATACCATGAGTTCTTTTTGCTGCTGCATATTCAAATGCAGGTTATTCGAGAGTAAATCTTTAAACCTTTGCGCGCCGAATTTTTTTCTCTCACTGCCCCCAAACTGATCCATATAACCGTCTGTAGAAAGATAAATACTCATTCCTTCTTTTATTGGAATAACATGGTTGGCAAATACTTTTTTAAGCGGGTCATGTAATTTTGCAATCATACCTCCCCCGCCTATGCCGTAAATATCACCTTTGATTACTTCTATCTTTCCATCTAATAAAATATACAATGGGTTTTGCCCGGCATACTGTACTTCATTATTTTTATGATCAATGTAGCATAATGCTATGTCCATGCCGTCATCAGATAATGCACCGTCTTTTTTCTGGTGCAGGGCTTCATATACGCCAAGGTTTAAATAATGTAATATTTCGGAAGGCTTGGTAATATGTTTTTCATTTACAATCTGGTTAAGCAGTGTATTGCCAATCATACTCATGAAAGCTCCGGGTACACCGTGGCCTGTGCAGTCAACTGCGGCTATAATAATTTTATCATCTATTTTACTGCACCAGTAAAAGTCGCCGCTTACAATATCTTTGGGCTGAAAGTAAATAAAACATTCAGGAAGAAAGTTTTGCACTTCGCTTTCTTCCATTAAAATACTTTGCTGAATGCGCTGTGCATACGTAATGCTGTCAACAATTTTTTCTTTCTGCTTTTCTACTATTTCTTTTTGTTTATCAACTTCGTTTTTCTGCAGCTCAATTATGTTTTTTTGTTTACGTGTTATCCGCAGCGAGCGAAAAACAAAGCTTGCAAACACAATTACTAAAAGCAACCCGCCGATTACTGAGCAAATAATAATTTTCTGTTTCTTGCTTTCTGCTTCAGCCACCGCTTGTTGTTTTTCATTTTCTGCTTTAGTGGCTGCTTCTTTTTTATCAAACTCATAATTCATTTCTTTACGGATAAGCTGCTTTTTGTTTTCCTGACTGAAAAGGGTGTCCTTTAGTGAGATTGATTTTTTGTAATGAATCAACGCTTGCTTATATCTCTCAGTAGTATCATAAAGCCTATAGATATATTCTTCAGCATCCATTAAATCATTTATTGATTTTATACTGTCATTAATGAAAATTGCCTTTTGAAGGTATTGTTCGGCTTCTTTAAATTTTCCAATTTTAGTGTAAAGAACCCCAATGTTTGCAAAATCAATTGCTTGATAATTTCTATTTCCATTAGTTTCCGCCAACTTCAGTGATTTAAAATAATAGTTCAATGCTTTCGAATAATCTTTTTGTTCATTATACGCAAGCCCCACATTTCCATAAATCGCTATGAGGTAGGTTTCATTTCCAAGCTCTTCTGCCATTTTTAAAGCATTGAAATAAAAATTCAATGCTTTGGTGTATTGCCTTTCTTCTTTATAAACACTTGCGATATTGATGAGCGTTCCAACAGCGGTATTTTTATTTCCAGACTCTTCTGCTATTTTCAATCCCTTGAAATCGTATTCCAATGATTTTGCATAATCGCCGTTCTCAAAATAAAGTATTCCGAGATTAGAGAGTCCTTCCGCTATTCCTCTCTTATTTCCAAGCTCTTCATTTATCTTTTGTGCTTTCAAAATATAATCAATGGCTTTGGGATAATTACCCTGATCAATATAATTACTTCCGATGTTGCCCAGCCATATAGCCATCCATTTTTTATTTTTCAGTTCTTCACATATTTTTAATGCGTGGAGCGAATAGTCAAGAGACAGGTTATAATCTGTTTTGATACCATAAAAAACACCAATATTGCCAAGGGTTCTGGCCCGAAGAAGACTCAGCTCTTTTGGTTCTATTACTTCTTTTGAGGAAGGAAACTCCGCGGAAGAAATGGGGGTAATAATATTAAGTGCTTGATTACAAAGGATAATTGCAGTATCGGGGTTTTTATTTCTCAAACGCCATGCAAGAACGTTGAGATGAATTAATTTGGCAGTATCTTCTTTATCTTTTTTGAGAAGGTTTAAAAGCGAATCAATATCTTTACGTTGAGCAGAACAAAACGAATTAGGAATTAAGAATAAGGCATTAAGAATTATAAGGAAGATGAGTTTTTTCATTAGTCTAAAATACATTATAATCTTATCCCAATAACCAAAACATCATCAATCTGAGGTGTATTCCCTTTCCATTCAGCATGAGCAGATACCATGAGTTCTTTTTGCTGCTGAATATTCAAATGCAGGTTATTCGAAAGTAAATCTTTAAATCTCTGCGCACCGTATTTTTTTCTATCACTGCCTCCGAACTGATCCATATAGCCGTCTGTAGAAAGATAAATACTCATCCCTTTTTTTATTGGAATAACATGGTTGGCAAATACTTTTTTAAGCGGGTCATGTATTTTTGCAATCATA
>CAINDA010000069.1 GCA_903847205.1 uncultured Bacteroidota bacterium | reverse complement strand
GTATTTTTTTCTATCACTGCCTCCGAACTGATCCATATAGCCGTCTGTAGAAAGATAAATACTCATCCCTTTTTTTATTGGAATAACATGGTTGGCAAATACTTTTTTAAGCGGGTCATGTATTTTTGCAATCATACCTCCTCCGCCGATGCTGTAGATATCGCCTTTGATTACTTCTATCTTTCCATCTGACAGAATATACAAAGGGTTTTGCCCGGCATACTGTATTTCATTATTTTTATAATCAATTGTGCACAGCGCTATGTCCATTCCGTCATCTGATAATGCCCCGTCTTTTTTCTGATGAAGCGCTTCATATACGCCAAGGTTCAAATAATGTAATATTTCGGATGGCTTTGTAATATGTTTTTCATTTACAATCTGATTCAAGAGAGTATTCCCTATCATGCTCATGAAAGCACCTGGGACACCATGGCCGGTACAGTCGACTGCGGCTATAATTATTTTATCATCTGTTTTAGAGCACCAGTAAAAGTCACCGCTTACAATATCTTTGGGCTGAAAATAAATAAAACATTCCGGCAGATAATTCTGCACTTCGCTTTCTTCCATTAAAATACTTTGCTGTATCCGCTGTGAATAGGTGATACTTTCAACAATTTTTTCCTTCTGCTTTTCTACAATTTCTTTTTGTTTATCAACTTCATTTTTCTGCAGCTCAATAATACTTTTTTGTTTTCGTGTTATACGCAGGGAGCGGTATACAAAACCTGCAAATACAATAACTAAAAACAAACCGCCGATTACTGACCATATTACAATCTGCTGTTTTTTCTTTTCTGCTTCGGCAACTGCCATTTCCTTATCATGCTCAGCCTTTGTTGCAGCTTCTTTTTTGTCAAACTCAAAGTTCATTTCTTTACGGATGAGTTGCTTTTTGTTCTCCTGGCTATAAATGGAATCCTTTAATGCTATGGATTTTTTATAGAAGATGAGCGCTTCTTTGTATCGGCCAATAGTATCATAAAGCTCGGAGAGTGATTTTTCGGTTTGCCGTAATCCATCTGATGCACCAATACTGTCATCCATAGCAATTGCACTTTTCAGATATTGTTCTGATTCTTTAAATTTGCCAATTTTTAAATAAAGCGAGCCAATGAAGCTCTGTGTGTTTGCAATTATATTTTTGTCGCCCCCCTTTTCCGCCATGTTCAATGCCTTGAAATAATAATCTAATGCTTTGGAATAATCTTTTTGTTCATCAAAAACACCTCCAAGCATGCTAAAGGCAATTGCAATAATATTTTTATCTCCTAATTCCTGAGCGGCCTTTAGTCCTTTTAAATAGTAATCACATGCTTTGGGGTAATTTTTTTGGATTAAATAAACTTCTCCTATGTTGCAGAGAGCCGTTGAAAGATTGTATTGATTTCCAATTTTTTCTGCAATTTTCAATGATTTAAAAAAATAATCTAGTGACTTGCGATAGTCGGCTTGATTAAAATAGGCTTCTCCAATATTACTGAGAATGGATGCAATTCCTCTTTTGTTTCCTATTTCTTCAGCAACCTTTAATGCTTTCAAATGATAATCAAGGGCTTTTGGATAATTACCTTGATTATTATATACAAATCCTATGTTGCCGAGAAGAAATGGCATTGCTCTTTTATTTTTTAGTTCTTCAACAATCTTTAATGCTTCATGCCAATTTTCAAGTGCTTTATTATAGTTTGTTTGATATAAATAAGCTGTTCCCATCTCTTGATAAGAACTAGCTATTCCTTTTTTAAAATTCAGCTTTTGTGCAAGTGCTAATGCCTCATTGCCAGTACGTAAAGCTGTATCAATTTTGCGAATGTTTCCATATTCGCGGCATAAATTATTTAAGTGATTTACTTTATTAGTATCGGGTTTATCAGCAGTGAGAAGGGTCAGCAGTGAATCAATAGTTCTGTTTTGCCCAAAGGAAAACGAATCAGTAATCAGGAATAAAGCATTAAGGGTTATAAGGAAGATGAGTTTTTTCATAAATCTAAAATACAATTATAAACTTATCCCAATTACCAAAACATCGTCAATCTGTGCTGTATTCACTTTCCATTCGGCATGAGCCGATGCCATGAGTTCTTTTTGTTTCTGCATATCCAAATGCAGGTTATTCGAAATTAAATCTTTAAATCTCTGTGCACCGTATTTTTTTCTATCACTGCCTCCGAACTGATCCATATAGCCGTCTGTAGAAAGATAAATACTCATGCCTTTTTTTATTGGAATAACATGGTTGGCAAATACTTTTTTAAGCGGGTCATGTATTTTTGCAATCATACCTCCCCCGCCGATGCCGTACATATCACCTTTGATAATTTCTACCTTTCCATCTGATAAAACATATAATGGGTTTTGTCCGGCATACTGCAGTTCATTATTTTTATGATCAATACAGCATAATACTATGTCCATTCCGTCATCTGATAATGCCCCGTCTTTTTTCTGATGAAGCGCTTCATATACGCCAAGGTTCAAATAATGTAATATTTCGGATGGCTTTGTAATATGTTTTTCATTTACAATCTGATTCAAGAGCGTATTGCCTATCATGCTCATGAAAGCACCTGGGACACCATGGCCGGTACAGTCGACTGCGGCTATAATTATTTTATCACCTAATTTAGAGCACCAGTAAAAATCACCGCTTACAATATCTTTGGGCTGGAAATAAATGAAACATTCTGGCAGATAGGTTTGTATTTCACTTTCTTCCATTAATATGCTTTGCTGAATACGCTGGGCATACGTGATGCTGTCAACTATTTTTTCTTTCTGCTTTTCTACAATTTTTTTTTGCTTATCAACTTCATTTTTCTGTAACTCAATTATGTTTTTTTGTTTTCGTGTAATCCGCAGAGAGCGAAAAACAAAGCTTGCAAACACAATTACTAAAAACAAACCGCCGATTACTGACCATATTACAATCTGCTG
>CAINDA010000068.1 GCA_903847205.1 uncultured Bacteroidota bacterium | reverse complement strand
CTGTACCTAATACCGGTACTGCCGGTAAGGCACCCAAAGACTGCTGCGCAACAGCATGTTTAACAAGGTTTTTATACTGTACTATTGTATGCATATACTGGGTGAAACTTTCCTGCATATTTACAACGTACTGAAAATAGAGTGCATCCTTGTGCATGCCTGTAACTTCGTCAGGAGTTATGCCGGCAGCAGCGGCAACGCTTCCTAAATTAGTATCGAAGTTATTAGTCCAAATTACCAAGGCGGGATCGCCGCTTGGCTGAAATCCATGATTATTCATGATTTAATATTTTAAAATGAAATTATTTTTTTGGAGCATCCTTTTTCGGGACGACTGAAAGAATGCATTGTAAAAAGCCGGTGCCTTTTTTGCCTATTAGTTTAAAGGCACAATGGGAAGGGTTTTAAGGGTGTTATCATATTCAGCAATGTTTTTAAATTGTTTAAATAAAAACTCAATACCGCGATTTCCTTATTAAAACGAAGAGTACTAAAAGAATATTGTATCTTATTGAAAAATTAAGTTTTTTTAACAAATCAGATTTTTTTATTTTTCTTATTTAGTTTTCTCTTCATTCATAAAACACCTTTGTTTTAAATACTTTCAGGCCTTTTCAGAAATATTGCATTGCTTAAAAAAAAATATTATTTTTTTTTAATTGAAGGGAAATGAGAGAAGTCAGAAGAATAATTTTTTTGGATTTATTCTTGCTTCTTTGATTTTCGGAAAAGAAAATTTGGGGAATTTTTATTCCTGATAAGGCCTTTATTGGTTTTCCTTTTTGCATTGGGGACTCCCCCGGTTGCGTTGGGGACTCCCCTTTTTGCGTTGGGGAGGTCCCCGATTGCGTTGGGGGGATCCCCAATAGCGTCGGGGACTCCCCCTATTGAGTTGCGGGCTCCCCTTATTGAGTTGCGGGCTCCCCCAGTTGAGTTGGGGACTCCCCTTTTTGCATTGGGGGCCTCCCCAGTTGTATTGGGGGCTTCCCCAATTGCGTCGGGGACTCCCCCAATTGAGTTGGGGGCTTTCCTTTTTGAATTGGGGACTCCCCTTATTGCGTTGGGGACTCCCCCAGTTGCGTTAGGGGCTTCCCTTTTTGTGTTGGGGGCTTTCCTTTTTGAATTGGGGATTCCTCCTATTACATCGGGGACTCTCCCTGTTGCATCAGGAGCTCCCCCTGTTGCATCGGGGGCTTTCATTTTTGAATCGGGGGAGAGTCTTTTTGCTTTGCATATCCGCATTATACGTTTTGGAAAGTGCCTAATTAATTGAAACTCGCTGTCCGAAGGGTATTCGCCACTCTCGAATAGTTCATAGCCGTATCAAATAGAGCCTGCCAAAATATTTACTTTGGTTTCTTAAAAACAAAATGAAGTACAAATCAAAAATCAGCATTAAAGTATTTTATTTTGTTTAAATAAAAAATACTTCTATCTTTAGCCTTATCAACAGGGCTATTGCAGTTTCCTCAATTAAATATATATATTTGTACACTATTTAAATTAAAATCCTAAACTTTATCGAACATGTTTAAACCGCTACTAATCGCAGCTTCACTTTTTGTTGGAATTTTAAGCGCCACTGCGCAGATTACAATTACCACTGCCGATATGCCGGCACCTACAAAAACCATTTATATGGCAAATGACACCCTGCCAACTATATCTGTTGGTTCAGCCGGAACAAGCCAGACATGGAACATGGCCGCTTTGGTGCATCATACAATTGACACATCTTCTGTGGTACCTTATGCTTCTGCTCCCAACGCACTTTTTTCTTCAGCTAGTTTTGTAGTAATACAAGGCCCTCAGAATTTTTACGGCTACGCAGTAAACTCTGCATCAGGCATGAGCCTTATCGGCGGCCACGCTGTTATAAATATTCAAGGTACGATGACACCCATTAACCAGACTAATACCCCGGCTGAAATACTTTTCAATTTTCCGACTTCATACAACAGCACCTTTAATAACAATTATGTAACAAACGCTAAATTTTATTACGGGCATACCATATCGGGTTTTATGATTGATTCTATTCATCAGAAACAAACAATTCGAAAAACCGTTTTAGCTGATGCATGGGGCACTTTAACTACTCCTTTAGCAGGAGGGCCTTATAACGTATTACGTATTAAAGAAACAAAAATTATACATGATACAACAACAGTTTATGCTTTCGGCCAATGGGCTAATGTACCAGGAGGGGCAGGATTTACAGCCGATTCAACAGTGACTTACAGCTGGTGGGCAAATGGTATCGGTACTGCAATAGCAACTGCAACAATGGATTCAACCGGTGCCGTAAAAACAGTACAATGGCTGAAATCACTCCCAATTAATACTGCAGGTATCAATGAATTTTCGGTGGGTAATAATTTCAGTATTTATCCTAACCCGGCTGAAAACCAAATTACGATTGAATTAACTGTTCCAAAAACTCTTGGCACTGCAAAAGAAGATGTTGTAATTAATATCACAAATGAATTAGGACAATTAGTAAAACGAGAAAATCTTAAACAAATAACCAGCGGCAAAAATGAAATGACCTACGATGTCTCTGACCTACGAAGCGGTCTATATTTTATTGAAATTCAAAACAACAATACTTCTGTAACCAGAAAATTTATTAAACAATAAATCGATTTGATAATTTGGCGATTTGATAATTTGATAATTATAATTGATAATCTAAAAAAATATAAAATGAAAAAATCAATACTTACAATTTCTGCAATAGCATTATCTATAGCCGGAGCCATGGCTCAGCCTAATTTTTCTTTTGAATCGTGGACCAATGTTTTCGGCAGTACTACAATTCAAGATCCTACAGGTTGGGCAAGTTTAAATACGCTGGTTGCTTTTGGCGGCACTCAATCAGTTTTCAAAGAGACAACTGCACCTTTTGCAGGTACAGCAAGCGCAAAAATAGTAACTATAAAAGTAAGCGGCGGCTCAATTCCAAATCCTTATCGTCCGGGAACTAATCTTGACACAACAGGTTTTCTAGTTGTAGGCACAATTAACATTTCTCCTCCAGGAATTAAATATGGCTGTTCTTATGCTTCACGCCCGGCAGTTTTATCCTTTCAATCTAAATATTCTCCAACAGCTGGAGACTCTGCTTTTGTTTTGGTTTATATGACAAAATGGACAGGCAGTTCGCGTGATACGGTTGCTACTGGAAAATATGTAACAGGTTTAAGCACCACGGCCTATTCACTTACTAATTTAACCCTTACCTATAATCCGATATACGCAAGTGTTTTACCAGATTCTGAACAAATATTTATTTCTTCAAGTATCTATTCTCATGCCGGCGCTAAAATCGGAAGCACCTTATATATTGATGATTTAGCCTGGTCGGGTTATAACAGCACCAATGATATTAAAGGTTTTGAAAACAATGTAACTGTGTATCCCAATCCTGCTGGCAGCAATATAAATATTACATGCAGTGCTGAAGCTGGTATGGTTGAACTAACTGATATTACAGGGCGTTTGGTAGGTTCTTATTTAATGATTGATAACAAAGCCAATATACAAACTGCAGCATTTGCACCGGGTATGTATATCTTTAATGTGTTGGATAAATCGAAGAAAGTAATCAACAGGGGCAGATTTGAAATTTCAAAATAAAAAAAATATTCTTTAATTATGCAAAACGCCTGTAACGAAAATAGTTACAGGCGTTTATTTTTTTTAACAGGAAGAAAAATTCGATTGTTATGACTTAAATATCAATTCTTAAATTGTCATAATTTCTTTTTCTTTTATTTCTAAATGCTTATCACATTTTAGAACATAGCCGTCGGTTAGCGTCTGTACTTTTATTTCTCCTTCTTTTATTTCATCTTCAGGAGTGCCGTTTTTCTGAAGTTTTTTTAATTCTTCATTTGCTTCTTTACGCATAGCGCGTAAACTTACTTTTGCATTTTCAGCTTCTGATTTTGCTTTTTTCACCAAATCCCTTCTGCGCTCTTCTGTTAGAGCAGGGACTAAAATACGAATTAAAACGCCGTCGTTTTGGGGATTTAGGCCCAAATTAGCCGCCATTATTGCTTTTTCAATCGGGGTAAGTGTTGACTTTTCCCAGGGCTGAATTACCAATGTGCGTGCATCAGCAGTATTGATATTTGCTACTTGATTCAGCGGCGTTTTTGCACCGTAATAATCTACCATTATTCCTTCCAACATGGATGGGCTTGCCTTTCCTGCACGCACCTTTATCAATTCTGCTTCCAAATGAGAAACACCTTTCTCCATTTGTTCTTTAGCATCATCTAATATAAATTGAATGTCTTCGTTCATTTGATTTTGAGTATTGAGATATGAGTTTTGAAATAAAAACTTTCGGCAAAGATATTACTTTTTTCCTTTAAAGCCGGCTCGGTTAGAATCTTTAAAATTCAACAAGAGTGCCTACTTGCGAACCTTCAATAATTTTTCTGAGATTGCCCACTTTGTTCATATCAAAAATAATTATTGGCAGTTTGTTTTCGTTGCACAAAGTAAATGCAGTCATATCCATTACCTGCAGGCCTTTTTCATATACTTCAGTAAAGCTTATAAAGTCGTATTTAACAGCAGTTTTATCCTTTTCAGGATCGGCAGTATAAATACCGTCAACGCGGGTGCCTTTTAAAATTACATCTGCTTCAATTTCTATTGCGCGCAATGTTGCAGCTGTATCAGTAGTAAAATAAGGGTTTCCGGTACCTGCTCCAAAAATAACCACACGGTTTTTTTCCAAGTGACGTACAGCTCTTCTGCGGATAAACGGTTCGCAGATCTGTTCCATTTTAATGGCCGACTGCAGCCTTGTTTCTACCTTTATTGCTTCCAGTGCAGACTGCAGGGCCATTGAATTAATAACAGTTGCAAGCATTCCCATATAATCGCCGTGTACGCGGTCCATTCCGCCTTCTTCAGCTTGTATTCCCCTGAAAATATTACCGCCGCCGATTACCACCGCAACCTCAACTCCCATATCGGAAATCTCTTTGATCTGCATTGCATACTGCGCCAGGCGTTCATTATCGATACCAAATTGTTTATTACCCATCAGGGCTTCACCGCTTAATTTTAAAAGAATGCGTTTGTATTTCATAACAGGATATAGTTTGATGACCGAACTAAAAAATAATTTTCATTTAATTTATTCCAACTTACTGGAAAAGTAATTGAGTGCACAGCCTTTTTAGAACCCAAAAAAAAGTCCCGAATAAATCGGGACTTTTTTTTAAAATAATTAATCAGCTTAAAGCTATTCGTTGAAAGGCTGTTACTGTCAGACCTTTTTCAGAGTCATTCAAATACTGTGCAACAGTTTTTTTAGGATCTTTAATAAACTCCTGGTTAAGTAAAGTAGATTCTTTATAGAATTTATTTAATTTTCCCATTGCAATTTTTTCAAGCATTTCTTCAGGTTTGCCTTCCTGACGGGCCTGTTCTTTCCCAATTTCAATTTCACGTTCCAGTGTTTCAGTAGAAACATCGCCTTTATCAACAGCTACCGGAGCCATTGCAGCAACCTGCATTGCAGTATCTTTAGAAGCTTCAGTGCTTACAGATGCAGAACTAAATCCTACAATTGTAGCCAATCTGTTGCCGGGATGATTGTATGCAGTAACGGCTGCTGCTTCAACAACACCATATCTTTTAAGCTCAATTTTTTCGCCGATAACACCTGTCTGCTCAATTAATTTATCAGCAATAGTAAGGCTTCCCTCGTAAGGTAATGCTGTTAATTCTTCAGCTGTTTTTGGATTTTTTGCAATAGCAATTTCTAAAATGTTATTTACAAATTTTCCGAAATCTGCATTTTTAGCAACAAAATCAGTTTCGCAGTTTACTGCTAACACAACACCGCGTTTGTTATCTTTAGTAGTTGCAGCAACTACCAAACCTTCTTTTGCATCACGGTCGCTGCGGTTTGCAGCTACTTTTTGTCCTTTTTTGCGCAGTTCATCAATTGCTTTTTCGAAATCTCCTTCAGCCTCAGTTAATGCTTTTTTGCAATCCATCATGCCGGCACCGGTCATTTGTCTCAGCTTGTTTATTTCTGCAGCTGTAATAGTCATTGTTGCCATCTTTTTATAGTATTAAGTATTTAGTATTATGTATTAAGTATCGCTCATTTACAAAAACGGGCTTTGTACTTTATACTTTGTACCTAATACTTTTTAGTTAATTTTTCTTCTTGGTTTTTTAATAGTACCTGCACTGGTCTTATTTTCTTCTGAAACAACGCCTTCTTCATCTGAAGATTTAAATTTAGCCGCGGCAGCTAATTTTTCAGCCTCATCGCGCGATGTTTTACCGGTTTCTTTTTCTTCAGCAGCAGCTGCTTCTTTATCCATTTTACGTTCAGAAAGTCCTTCTTCTATTGCCTTTGCAATAATGCCTGTAATCAATGTTATTGAAGTTGAAGCATCATCATTTGCAGGAATTGCATAATCAACAGCATTAGGATCTGAGTTAGTATCAACAATAGCAAATGTTGGGATGTTCAAACGTTTAGCTTCCGCAACAGCGATGTGTTCTTTAGAAATGTCAACAATAAATAATGCAGCCGGAAGACGTGTTAAATCAACAATACTTCCTAAGTTGGTTTCTAATTTTGCACGTTCGCGGGAAATCTGTAATTTTTCTTTTTTAGAAATATTAGCAAAAGTACCGTCAGTTGACATTTTATCAATAGTAGCCATTTTTTTAACAGCTTTGCGGATAGTTGCAAAGTTGGTAAGCATACCGCCCGGCCAGCGTTCAGTAACATAAGGCATTCCTATTGTTTTTACTTTTTCAGCAACAATATCTTTAGCCTGTTTTTTAGTAGCTACAAATAAAATTTTCTTTCCTGATTTTGCAATTTGTTTCAAAGCTTCAGCAGCTTCGTTAATTTTTACAACAGTTTTATTTAAGTCGATAATATGAATACCGTTTTTTTCTGTGAAGATATACGGCGCCATAGCTGGATTCCATTTTCTCTTCAAGTGACCGAAGTGTGATCCGGCTTCTAATAATTCTGTAAAATTTGTTCTTGATGACATTGAGTCTTTAATTTATAATTAATACTTTATTTGATAGATGTTTTTTATAAAGGAAGCTGCAGCCTGCTTTAAAAAGCCGTTGCAGCACCAGAATAATTTTAACGCTTGCTGAATTGGAAACGCTTGCGGGCTTTTTTCTGACCCGGTTTTTTCCGTTCAACCATTTTAGGATTACGTGTCATTAAACCATCAGCTTTCAGCACTGGTTTATGATTTGCATCCATTTCTACTAAAGCACGGGCAATTGCTAAACGTACAGCTTCTGCCTGACCTGTTACCCCGCCCCCCTTTACATTTACTTTCACATCATATTCACCCATTGTTTTTGTAACACTGAATGCCTGATTGATTTTGTATTGTAAAGCGGATGTTGTGAAATAAGCTTTGTAATCTTTGTGGTTAACTACAATTGTCCCATTTCCTTTTTGCACATAAACACGTGCTACAGCGGTTTTTCTTCTACCAAGAGTATTTGCTACTTCCATTGTTTTTATTTAATTGTATTTAATTTAATTTCTTTTGGCTGCTGTGCTGCGTGCGGATGTTCTGCACCTGCATAAATATATACATTGCGTCTTAAAGCATCACCAAGTTTGTTTTTTGGCAACATTCCGCTAACAGCCATTCTGATAACATCAGTAGGTTTTTTAGCTAATAATTCTTTAGGAGTTGCAAAACGCTGTCCGCCTGGATATCCAGTGTGGCGGGTATATTCTTTTTCAGTTAATTTTTTGCCGGTCAGTTTTACTTTTTCAGCATTGATGATAATAACATTATCACCGGTATCTGCGTGAGGGGTAAAATTGGTTTTATCTTTACCTCTTAAAATAAAAGCGGCTTTTGAACTCAAACGACCTAATACCTGATCTTCTGCATCTATTAAAACCCAACCTTTGTTTACAGTTTCTTTACTTGCTGAAACCGTTTTGTAACTAATTGCTTCCACTGTATTTTAGTATTAATTTATATAATTGAAATTCCAATTTTTTATTAATCGGGACGCGAAGATAGGTACATTTTTTATTTCTGACAAACTTATTCACAAAAAATTGTTAATGCCGGTTCTGTTTTGGGGGCAGAGGCATTTAAATTGGATGGGAACGGCTGTTTTTTTTATTCAGGAGGGGTAAATTAAATCCTAACGCCGATAATTGTAACATCATCCACCTGCTCTGTATTCCCTTTCCAACTTTCGAAAAATTGATTGAGATGTATCTTTTGCTCAGCCATCGGCTGATGATGAATTTTAACTAATTCTTCTTTAAACTTTTTCTTCATCAGTTTTTTACCTGAAGTACCAAACTGATCAGCAAAGCCATCGGTAGATGTATAAATAATATCACCTTTTTGAAGTTCAATAGTATTTAAAGTAAATGACTCCATCTTTTCGCTGTATTTGCCTACAGGCATTTTATCGGCTTTATATTCTGTGAGTTCTCCTTCGCGAATCCTCCATAAAGGATTATTTGCTGATGCAAAGTGCAAAAGCATTTTATCGAAATCATACGCGCAGAGAATGCAGTCCATGCCGTCTTTCGATTCATCAATGCTTCCTTCGGGATTCAATGCCTGAATAATTTCTTTCCGCTGTGCATTTAAAATATCATGAGGCAGGCGTATGCTGCGCTCTATGACATTTTCATTCAAATAAGAAATATTTAACATACTCATAAAAGCTCCGGGTACGCCATGGCCAGTGCAGTCGGCAGTTATCAGATAAAAAATATTCTGCCTTTCAATATCTTTCGGAAGTTTTATTTTGTTTGTTCCAATATCCCAATTAGCAAAAGGTGCTGCGCTCAAAGCCCAGTAAAAATCGCCGCTTACAATATCTTTTGGTTTAAATAAAATAAAATGTTCGGCAGGAAGATGAGTATTAATATATTTATCACTGGTAAGCAAAGCTGTTTGTATGCGTTTGGCATAGGTGATGGATTGAATAATTTCTTTCTGTTTTTCCTCAACAATATGTTTTTGTTTTTCGGAAAGGTCGCGTAAATCCTCGGCTATATCTTTTTGAGCAGACACTTCATTTTTTTGCAATTCGATTATGTTTTTTTGTTTCCGTGTAATACGGAGGGAGCGGAAAACAAAACCTGCAAATACTATTACTAATAATAAACCAAAACCAGTTGACCCAAGAATTATTTTTTGCTTTTTGCTTTCTGCTTCTCCAACTGCATCCTTTTTATCCTGCTCCGCTTTAGCTGCTGTTTCCTTTTTATCAAATTCATAATTCATTTCTTTGCGGACAAGCTGTTTTCTGTTTTCCTGGCTGAAAATGGTATCTTTAAGTGCTATTGCTTTTTTGTAATAGATTAATGCATCTTTATATTGCCCAATGGTATCATAGAGCTGTGAGAGATTTTCTTCAGTCTGCCTTAAATCATCCAAAAAGCCCAAGCTATCCTGAAGTACAATGGACTTTTTCAGATACTCTTCTGCTTCTTTAAATTTTCCGGTTTCTTTATAAACTATGCTGATGGAAGTATAACAATCAGCAATATATGAATTCCATTTTATTTCTTTTGAGATTTTCAATGCCCTGAAAAAATAATTCAATGCCTGATTATAATTGATTTGTTTTGTATAAACATTTCCAATATTTTGGAAACATGCTGCAATACGATTTTTTTCACCAAAATCATTATACAGCTTCAATGCTTTAAAATAATCACTTAATGCAATAGAGTATTGCTTTTGATCAAAATATACATTGCCTATATTTAGGAGGTTATCTCCCACTTTTACTTTTTGACCAAGTTCTTCTGCCATCTTTACTGCCCGGGAATCAAAGTCCAATGATTTGGGATAATCTTTTTGATAATAATAGAGTTGACCAATATTGCCCAGAATAACCACAATTCCACTTTTATCAATTAGTTCTTCATTAATCTTCAATGCCTTTAAATAGCTGTCAAGTGCTTTTGGATAACTGCCTTGATTAATGTATACCAACCCAAGGTTGCAGAAAATCTTTGACATTTGTTTTTTGTTTTTCAGCTCTTCAAATACCTTTATTGCTTGCAGCCAATTTTCAATTGTTTGATTATTGTTTGATTTATAATGATAAGCCGTTCCGATCCTCAAATAGGAATAGGCGATTCCATTTTTAAAATTTAATTGCTTGGCAAGCTGCAATGCACTATTACCGAAATATACTGCCGTATCATAAAGTTTAACATTTTTAAATTCATCAGATAAATGAGTTAAGTGATTTACTTTACTGCTATCGGCTTTATCAGTTTTGATAAGGGTAAGAAGGGAATCAATATTTTTATTTTGACCAGAAGAAAATGTAATACCGATAACGCAGCCCATTAATATAAAGTACGATTTTAAAATATTTACGTAATTTTTCAGCATTAGAGCTTTTACTATTATTTTATTTCGAAATGAATGAAATGCAAATATATCTAATAATAATAAATTGCAGCAATTAACCGGCGGATAGCGTGTTCAGAGACTTGTCCGAAGAGAATATTTAGGCTGGTATGTGTTAAAACACTTGTGTGAGTTTTTTTTGTTTATTGATTTTACAATTTCAAAAACATAAAACAATGCTTTTTTATTATGTAACTTTGATGCAGCAAAAAAATTAAATCACAATGAAACAAAATTTCTCTGCAGGTATATTGCTTATTGCAATGCTTGCTTGCTTCACCTCCTGTAAAAAAGCCGGATTAGAAGGTGATAACATAGTAGCTGCTTACCTCCAGCATCATGGCAAACCAATCTTCAGCCACAGCAGTCCTAATTACAGAGATACTCTATATGTTAAATTTAATGCAGTGGAACTACCTGGAACTAAACCATCCGATTTCGACAAAGTATTTATTGGTGAAGTGGGAGAAGATCACGTTCATATACATGGCCTGCAGATCGGGAAATATTATTTGTATGGAGTGGGCTGGGATACTACCATTTCTCAAAGGGTATCGGGCGGTATTCCCATTGAATTAAAACAGCTGACAGCCGAAACAACTATTGATGTGCCGGTAACTGAATAAAAATTCAATTTGCCAATTTGCCAATTTGATAATGAAAAAAATATACTTATTTAATTTAATTGTTATCCCGTTATGAAACTATCTAATCACCAGATTATAAAATCATCAAATTTTCAAATTGTAATACTCATACTTATTACAAGCCAGTTTTGCTTTGCTCAAAAAGACACATCCTCACATGGCAGCAAAATTGAAATCGGATTGAACATTGGATACGCGATGCCTCTTGCAGGAGGGGATTTTGGTAAATACTACGGAGGCACCGCTATGTATGACTTCTCAATAGGATATAAAATTAATTCTTCATATTCAGTTCACATAGGATGCGGTTACAGCATGCTTCCGCTGAGTAAATTAAATAATTATGTTATTGATAAAGCTGATCGCCTCTTGGTGAATAGTCCGCCCTATACTGATTTAACGGGGGGAAACATACGGGTTATTGCAATCAGTGCCGAGCTTCAAAAAACTTTTAACATAAATTCTAAAACTAATATTGGAGTTCTTGCAGGGCCAAGTTTTAATTTCCTTGAAAAATCACCTGTTGATGCATCAGACTCAGACGGCACCTACCAGATATTGGAACACTATGTTCATGAAAAACCCCTCGGAGTAAATATTGGAAGCCGGATTGATTATTCATTGACTAAAACAATTGCTCTTGATTTTTCACTAAAATATAAAATGCTTTTTACTTCTTTTGTAACTGATAAGTCTATTGGGATATTAGCGCTTCAGGCGGGCATTGTTTTAAAATTGTGATTGAATAATTAACAAATTTAAAATTGATACATTTTCGAATTATAAAACTTTTTACTGCTGCAATTGCTGTCCTTATTATTTCGGGATGCAGGTATGATAAAGGAACGCCGACCTATAACGGTTTCCCGACTGGTGTAGGTAAGCTGTTTTTTACAAAATGCTCCACAACAGGCTGTCATAATGATGTTAGCAAAGATGCAGCTGCAGGTTTATCAATGTCGAGCTGGGATAAATTATTTGAAGGCGACAGAGGCGGTGCTGCCGTTATACCTTTCAGAAACGACTTCAGTATAGTGTTTTCTTTCTGCAATACCTTTAATGATTTAGGGATATCTAATCCGCCTACGATGCCTTTTAATATGGACAAATTAACCCATGATGAAGTTTTACTCATTAAAAATTGGATTAATGCAGGTGCTCCAAACAATTTAGGATTCGTAAAATTTTCAGATAATCCAAATCGTAAAAAGTTTTATGTTGCCAACCAGGGATGTGATGTTGTAACTGTATTTGATCAGGAAACGTTGCTGCCGATGCGTTATATTAATATCGGCAATTCTGGTTTAATAGAAGCGCCTCATGATCTTGTGGTTTCGCCCGATGGACAGTATTGGTATGTTTGTTTTTTAGCTGGAAACTCTTTGCAGAAATATCGCACAAGCGATGATAGTTTTGTTGGCGAGGCAAATTTAGGTTCAGGAAGCTGGAACACAATTACTATTAATGCTGATGGTTCAAAAGCTTATGTTATCGATTATGCAGGCGGAAATATTGCCGTTGTTGATTTAAATACGTTAACATCCACACCAAATTTTGGTTTTCATTTTCCCCATGGTTCCTGCTTGAGTCCTGCGGGAGATTTTTTATATGTAACTGAACAAACCAACAGTAATAAACTTTATAAAATCCCTGTAAACGATTTTAGTTCTTACACTGAAATAAATCTTTACACTTCACAGCCGCCAGCTTTTCTCAATTCACATGTTGTTAATTTTTCTCCGGATGGTTCAAGATATTTTGTTACCTGCCAGGGTACTTCTGAAGTTCGGGTTTTTAATCCATCGAATGATAGTTTACTTGCTATAATACCTGTCGGCGGATTCCCCCAGGAAATGGATTTTTCAGAGGCGCATAAATATTTATTTGTTACCTGTGAAGAGGATACCCTAACATTTCCGGGCAAAAGAGGAAGTATTGCAATAATTGATATCAACGGCAATTCATCAACAAACAATACTCTAATTAAAATAATGTATTCAGGCTGGCAGCCACATGGCATTTCTGTTGACGATAATAAAAACATGGTCTATGTTGCAAATAGAAATCGAACCTCCGACGGACCTGCTCCTCATCACACAAGTGTCTGCGGTGGAAAAGACGGCTATGTAACATTTATTGATATGAATACATTAACACTTGTAAAAACAGGAGCAAGTGATAAGCAGATAGAAGTATCAGTTGATCCCTACGAAGTGGCCGTGCAACATTGATAAAGCCTTCCTAAATCCGCATTGTCAGCGGATTAAATCTCCATTTAAGATATATTAAATCTATCGAAAAAAGAGAGCGGTTTTTAAAGCAATGATATCAATCACTCCGAATAACCGCAATTGTTATTTACATTGTTTAAAACTTTTTCCACCTTAGGTTATTGTATATCTGAAAACCATTACATATATTTGTTAAAGTGAATACAAAAATTGTATTCTATTAAAGTGAACACCCTATAAGAATTCTGATACTTTATCAGAGTAATCTAAAACCGCTTTATCTAATTTATTGTAAACCCAGTTAAATCTTTTTGATTTAATTATTAATACAAAAAAAAATGGATAAAGTGAGATTAGTTGCAGTAAAATGTTTTTCTCTTCTGTTAACAGGAACAACTCTTTTCTTTTCTTCTGCAAAAGCAGCAACCCCCTCAAAATGTTTTGAAATTGAAAGTATTTTAGTTGATGCATGCGGTACTCCCGAAGGCGAAAACGAGATGGTACGTTTTAAAATTGGTCCGACAGCCTTCAATACTTCCGACTTAGATATTACCTGGCCCAACAATCCTTATTTAGGAATATCTCCTAAAACCGCGACAACAACTTCCATAGTAAATACATTAAACAGTACCATATTAAGCTGCGGCAGATTGGTTGAACCTGTTGGAGGAGTTTTACCGGCAGGCAAAAGCGTTTTATTAATAACTTCGACTGCAGTTAGTACGTCAGCAAATTCATTTGCAAATCTAACAGATACCCTATATGTAATTTTTCAGATGGCAGGAAATACTGCAGGACACTTTGTTAATTACAGCTCCACTCCAGGAATAAGAACATTAATAATGAAAAGGATTTCTACCGGCTGCGCAGATTCTGCAAGCTATGATAAATCATTATTACTTAATCAGAATTTAGGTTACGGCGGAACATCAGCACAAAACGACGGCGGTGCAGTTGAATATGCCTGGCCTGGTTATCCTACACCTACTTATGTAAATCACGGCTGCCAGGCTCCATTTATTCCTTTAACTGCAAATGCAGGTACAACTGCTGCAATCTGCCCGGGCGGAATAGCCACATTAACAGGAAGCATCAGCGGAAATAATATCGGCGTTATCTGGCGGGGAGGACTGGGAACTTTCTCAAACAGCACCAATGTAAACACAACTTATACTGCTGCACCTTCGGAAACTGGCAGTGTTTCAGTAAAATTAGGCGTGATAGGTGTATGCCATGATACTGTTTACAGTACGCCGCTTGTGATTACTATTACTAATGCTGCAGCACCTGCAGTAACAAGCCCTGTATTATATTGTCAGGGAACATCGTCTGCGGCGCTGACTGCGACAGGAAGCGGTTTGCTTTGGTACACAGTGCCGTCAGGCGGAACAGGTTCTGCTTCTGCACCAACACCATCAACAGCAGCGGCCGGAACTACTACTTATTATGTATCGCAGACGGTAAATAGCTGCCATAGTCCGAGAGACTCCATTAAAGTAACAGTAAACTCTTTGCCCAATGCAAATGCGGGAGCCGACAGTTCAATAACATGCGGCGCAGTTTCACTGGTTTTAAACGGTTCTTCAACTTCAAGCAATGTAACTTACAGCTGGGCGGGTGCCGGCATTGTTTCAGGAGGTACAACATCATCTCCTACAGTAAATACTGCCGGAACTTATACTCTCACAGTTACAAATCTTGCAAACTGCACAGCAGCTGACCAGGTTGTTATAACTAATAACAGCGTGCTGCCAAATGCTAATGCAGGTGCGGATTCCGCATTAACGTGTACTGTTCCTTCACTTATTTTAAACGGTTCGTCCACAACAGCCGGCGCACAATACAGCTGGGCGGGGCCTGGCAGTTATGCATCTAACCTGCAGACTCCGACTATAACTACTGCCGGCACTTATACATTAACAGTTACAAATCCGGCAAACGGATGTACTGTTACCGACCAGGTTTTAATTAATGATAATACTACGGTTCCTACAGTAACTGCGGGTGCTTCGGGCTCTGCAGTTTTAACCTGTACATCAACTACAGCAGTATTAAATGGTTCATCTACGGCTTCAGGCGCTGTTTACAGCTGGGCAGGCCCGGGCGGTTATACTTCCAGCCAGCAAAATCCTTCGGTGACTACTGCAGGAACTTATACCTTAACTGTTACTGATCCAGGCAACGGCTGTGCTTCCGCTTCAAGTTCGGGACAGGTTATTATAACAAGCAATACGGTTGTTCCGGATGCCAATGCGGGCGCAGCTTCTTCAATAACCTGCACAACACAGTCAATTGTTTTAAATGGTTCATCAGCAGCTTCCGGTGCAGTTTACAGCTGGGCAGGCCCGGGAAGTTACAGCTCCAGCCAGCAGCAGCCGATTGTTACTGCAGCAGGAACATACACATTAACAGTTACTGATCCTGCGAACGGATGTACATCTATCCCTGCACAGGTACTTGTGAGCAGCAATAATACACCGCCTATTGCAAGCGCGGGCACAGATCAAAATATTGGCTGCGGTGTAACTTCAATAAATTTAGATGGCTCGGGATCAAGCTCTGGGGCAGGATATACTTACAGCTGGACAACAACCGGCGGGCATATTATTTCCGGCGGAACCGGTGTTTCTCCGAATGTAAATCAAGCAGGTTCATATACTTTAACAGTTACTAATACAGGCAACGGATGTATCTCTGCAAGCACTATAACGGTTACAGGCGCACCTACACCAATTGCTTCATTTACTGCGGACCCTTTAACAGGTATAGCGCCGGTAACAGTTAACTTTACAAATACAAGCCAGAATGCAAATACATACGTATGGATGTTAGGAAATGACGGCGTTGATACAAGTACTGATCCGAGCCATATCTTTAGTACATCAGGGGTTTATAATGTTTTATTAATCGCTTCAGAAAATTCGCTTTGCCCTGATACCGCAAGAGTATCCATTACAGTGCTTGATGCATTTACCCTTATAGTTCCTAATGTATTTACCCCTAACGGCGATGGAACCAATGATCAGTTTCTTGTAAACATTAAAGGAGTTACTGACTTTGAATGTGTTATTTTTGACAGATGGGGATTAAAAATGGCTGAGCTTCATACTTTAACTACCGGATGGGATGGTAAAAACTTAAGCGGAAAAAATGCAGATTCAGGAACTTATTATTACACTATTAAAGCAACTAGCCTGGATGCGGTGGAACATGAAAAGGTTGGATTTGTAATGCTTGCGCGATAAGTATATAAATTTCAAAGTCTCTTAATTCAATTTTATTTAAAACCTGTCAGGATATAAAACCTGACAGGTTTTCTTTTTTTAAATTAAGATGATATTAATCAGCAAAAAAAATTAATCTGCGGGCAAATTAGCAGCTACCTTTGCGGTATAAAAGATTAACAGCAAAGAAAAATTGAAATCATTTATCGTCCTATTATTAGCTTCAGTATTTATATTTCAATCAGCAGTAAAGCTATTGATTATGGCAGACTATCAAATTAATAAGGAATACATTTCGAAAAACCTCTGCGAGAACAAAGCAAAGCCGATGCTGCACTGCAATGGTAAATGCCACTTAAAAAAAGAGTTAGCCAAGCAGGATAAAAAAGAAAATACGCCCCCTTATCAAAATTTAAAAGACAAATTTGAAATTCAGTATTTTTCAAAGGCTGTGTTGTTCAAGTTTAATGAAGCGGCTCTGATAGAAAAATCAAATTTTGTTTACTCATTTTTTATTCCGCAGACTTCTTCTGTTTCTATTTTCCATCCGCCTCAACGGGCTTAAGTGAAAGGTGCTTCCACATCTATCAATTTCTATTTTTTTTAACATCCAATCAATTTTGTTTTGAAATACCCTGATGAATTTTTCTTCGGGATATGATTAACCTTATTTGATTTGATAAATTCTTTACGATTATTACATCTTAGAATATTCCGATGAAATCTTCCGTTTATTTATTGATAGTGCTGCTCTTTTTTAAAGGCGCATTGCTAAAGGCACAGTCCTGCGATTCTATGGAAGTATGCGGCTGTGTGTCGAGCGACTTCAGTCCTTCGGGGATGATGATTGGCCATGTGCATGAAAAAGGAACATGGAAATTTGCGTACCGATATATGAATACCATGATGAAGAATAATTTATCAGGAACTGAAAAAATCGATGACAATGCTGTGTTTAATAATTATATAATGTCATCGCAGAGCATGCGGATGGATATGCATATGATAATGGCTATGTATGGCTTTTCGGATAAATTTTCGGTGATGCTGATGCTGAATTACAATGTGCTGTCGATGAATATGAGTGCACTGCCGGGTACTATGACAATGAATGCCGCGGCAATGAGCGTAACAGATGCGAATTCGGATAAGATGACTACTAAAACTTCGGGCTTGGGAGATACTAAGCTGTATGCAGTTTATACTTTATTAAATCATAATTTTCATCATCTTTTTTTGAGTGCAGGTTTAAATATTCCAAGCGGAAATATCCGAATGAAAGGTGCTTGGGATAATTTAATGTATCCCGGATTGCGGCTTCCATACATGATGCAGATGGGTTCGGGCTCACTTGATTTTATGCCGGCTGTTACTTATCTGTTGAAAAAAAACAAAGCTGCTTTCAGTATGCAGGCATCATCAGTTATAAGGCCGTTCAATAATTCATTGAATTATCATTTAGGCAATGAGATTGCTTTTAACTGCTGGGGCGCATATAAATTTTTACCGTGGATAAGCGCATCCTTAAGGATGGAAGGCAATTATTCAGGCTCTATATCGGGCAGGGATGAGCAGCAGCGAGCGGTAATGGAACCTGCAGCAGACGCTGTGAATTACGGCGGTGAAAACATCTGCAGTTATGCCGGGGTTAATTTTTATTTAAACCGGACGTTCTTAAACAACAGCAAGTTTACTATTGAATACGGCATGCCTGTTTATCAAAATGTAAACGGAATTCAGCTGGCTGCAGTGCATACGCTTTATGCAGGCTGGTTAATTTCTTTTTAATGAATTGAAGTAATTCAAAAAAATTTTAAACTATTAAAAACAAATCAAAGTGAAACTCTCATTAAAATCTTTTTTCACAAAGGGAGATAAAAACACTCTTTCTCGCAAAGACGCAAAGACGCAAAGAAAAAAACAGGTTACTCTTTTTTATTAATCATAACAATCATTTTCAGATGAAAAACACTATTAAATTATTTACTGCAGTATTTATTTCTGCTTTGGTTTTTGCTTTCAACTCCTGCAAAAAAGATACTCCTGCCCCTGCGGCCCCTCTTGCAAACGGCATACTGCTGTTTCATCTGCATACCAATGTTGATACTGCTGAAGTACCGGATTATGTTACACTTAATATTATGAGCAGCAGGCGGAAAATTTTTGTAACAAAAGCCCAGCTGTATATTTCAGGCATTCAGCTGGTGAAAGTTGACGGCTCTCTGCTGGATGTGCCGGGTGTTATTGTTTTAAAAAAACTGCAGGCTGAAGTTTGTTCCGTTGGCAGTGTGCCTTCAGGAAATTATCAATCGGTAAAATTTAATGTGGGACTGAGCCCTGCTGTGAATGGGGCAGTGCCTGCTGTTTCGGACAGCGCACTTAATCAGCCGGGTATGTGGTTTGGCGCATCGGCACAGCCATCGGGATTTACATTTGTGAATTTTGAAGGATCAATTGATACCGCAGCTAATGCAAACAGCTCTGTTGCACAGATGCAGCCTTTCTCTTATAAGATAGGAACCAATGCCAATCTTAAAAATGTTGTAATGCCTGTTCAAAATTTTACTGTGCTGCCAAACCAGGTTCAATATGTTCATATGATTATTGATTATAATAAATTATTCAACGGCATTCAGCTGAATGCAAATAGTAATTTAATTATGAATACTGTTACGGCTAACGGCACTGCACTTGGAACACAGATTGCAAACAATATTCCGCTTATGTTTAAAAATGAAATGTAAAATAAGTTTATTTAAAAAAATGCTGCTTCTGCTTTTAAGCGGAAGTACTATTTATTCATGCACTTATACAAAAGGCGAACTTGCTGTGGACTGCACTTTACCTGCTTCTGTTTCATTCAGCAGGGACATTGTGCCGATTTTTACTGCTCACTGCACTAATTCGGGCTGCCATAACAGCAGCGACTGGGCAGGGAATTTAAATTTAGAAGCTGCTTCGGCATACAGCGGGCTGATGCAGGCCGGCAAAGGATATATAGATACATTGAATCCTCAATACGGTGTTTTATATAATAAACTTACTGTTTCATCTAGTCCGATGCCTCCTTCAGGAAAGCTGGATGCGTGTAAGGTTAAGCTGATATTAAAATGGATGCAGCAGGATGCAAAGAATAATTAGGTTAAACTAGTTTTAATATTGCGAATCAAGGGTTGAAATCCAAAAGTCCCAGCGGGAAATATGTTGGCAGCAATAAATAATATCACCAAAATTAAATGCCCCTTCCTTTGTCAGATAAACTCCGGCATGATATATTATTTCGTTCCTATGGAACTTTAATTCCAATGGCGGGGAAATTGATTTCTACCAATATTCAGTTCCTAACGGAACTAAATAAATATTCCAACAATTGATTCGCATTAATTATTTAATTTCAAGCTTCTTTTCATTTATTGCAGAGAATCCCTTATCGAAAGAAACAAAATAAATCTATCAGCTTATGAAAACAATTTACCGTCTTTTATTTTTTTACGCAATGATGATATGGCAGTGTTCTTCTGCTCAGACAGTAACTATTCAAGTGGATGCATTGCAAGGCAGAAGTGCAATTTCGCCGTATATATTCGGCAAAAACAGTAATGTATCTGATGATCCGGGCTCCCCTGTATCAGCAGCGCAATGGAAATTAATGCGTGATGCCGGATTACGTTTTACGAGAGAGAATGGCGGCAACAATTTAAGTAAGTACAACTGGCGGTTAAAAATCACAAGCCATCCCGACTGGTATAACAATGTTTATCAGCACAACTGGGATTATGCCGCCAAAACCCTGGGCGACAGTATGCCGGGAACGCAGGGGATGTGGGGCTTTCAGCTTATCGGGAAAGCGGCATCAACTACTTCGCATAATTTTGATGACGGCACTTATAATGGTTCAATGTGGTGGACAGGAGTAACTCAAAACCTTGCAGGAGGCGGTACTCCCAATGGAGGAGGAGGCAGTACTGCAGCTGTGGATGGGAATCCCAATTTATATTTAGAGAACTGGACAGCAGATTCAAGTGTGGCAATATTAGATCATTGGTTTGGAAACAATGGACTGGGTTATGATTCCAATAAAATCCGCTATTGGAGCATGGATAATGAACCCGATATATGGAGCGGCACACATGATGATATAATGCCTGTGCAGCCAAGTGCTGAAGCATTTATGCAATTGTATTTTACTGCAGCAAAAAAAGCACGTTTAAAATTTCCGGCTATTAAATTAACCGGCCCGGTGCCTGCATCGGAATGGCAATGGTATGCCTGGAACAATACTAAAATAACCGGCAATGATGGTTTAAGCTATACCTGGCTTGAATTTTTTATTAAAAGAATTTCGGAAGAAGAAACCGCTTCAGGAATAAGACTGCTTGATGTGATAGATATACACAGCTATCCCGGTGAAACAAATGATGCAGATATTGTACAGCTGCACCGCCTTTATTTTGATACAACATATAATTATCCGGGGGCAAACGGAGTAAAAACAACAGCTGCTTCGGGCTGGGATAATTCAATTACACAGGAATATGTATTTGAGCGCTGCAACAGATGGCTGAATCATTATATGGGGCCTAACCATGGAGTTACTTTAGCTGTGTCGGAATACGGCATTACTAATAACAGTGCTGATGTAACTTCGGTAAATTATGCATCAATGCTGGGAACATTTGCCGCTAATAAAGTGGAGTTTTTTTCGCCATGGGATTGGTTTCCGGGCATGTGGGAAACAATGCATTTGTTCAGCCGGTACGGCAAAACCACAAGTGTGCAGTCTGTTTCAAGTGATGAGCTTAATGTTTCGGCATATTCGTCGGTAAATACAGCAAACGATTCGCTGTCGGTGATATTGGTTAACCGATCGCTGAGCGGAACAAAAACAATTAACCTGAACATCAGCAATTTTGCAGTGCCTAGCGGGACTTATACTACTAAACAATTAAAATCATTACCGGCAACGGAAACATTTGTTTCGCATACCAGCAATGCGCTTGTGTCAGGCACCGCTGCAGCAGCTGCCAACTCATTAACTATTACCCTGCCTGCTTTATCAACCACTGCAATTGTGCTTAAAGGTACGGGAGTTACTACGAATGTGCCTGCAGACATGATTGAGAATTTACAATTGAAATTATATCCGAATCCGGCTGGGGATCAAAATGTATTTGTTGATATGGGCGGCAAAAATATTTCAGATTTAAAGATTGAACTTTATAATACACTTGGTGAATTGGTTTATTCGGCATCCTATCCGGGAATAAGCACTTCGCGGATTGAAATACCCTGCAGCAGTTTTTCTAAAGGAATTTATTTTGTAAAACTTTCATCAGGAAGCAGCAAAAAGCAGACTTTAAGATTTGTTAAATTGTAAGTGCCGGCCTTTTAATTCGGCATTGATTTAATCTTAGTATCATCAAAATAATTATACAATGCCTGCAGACAATACTAATTCTTCAATACTGCTTTTCGATGGTATCTGCAATTTCTGTAATTCATCGGTTAATTTTGTTATCAGGCATGATAAAAAAAATCAGTTCCGGTTTGCTGCCTTGCAGTCGGAAGCAGGTAAAAAACTTCTGGAAAAATTTCAGCAAAGCTCTGCTTCTCTTGATAGTTTAGTGCTGATTGAAAATGATAGTATTTATTTGAAATCAACTGCTGCCCTCCGGATTTCAAAAAAGCTGAACGGGCTTTATCCCTTGCTATATGGATTTATAATTATTCCTGCCTTTATCAGAGATGCTGTTTATGATTTTATTTCCCGAAACCGTTATAAATGGTTTGGCAGCAGGGAAAGCTGCATGATTCCTTCGGAGGATGTGAAATCGAAGTTTATATTCTAATATTTATAATGCAAATCACGGGTTGAAATAGGCAGCATGTGCGCATGTCATGCTGCGCCTGTCGAAACATGCGGGCGGGCTTACGCATACTCTTCTACAAATTCAGAGTGCAAGCTGGCATTAAATCAAAACGAAAAACTTTTCACCAGAGCATGTTTTTACTCTTTCATACCTTGTAAAATGTTTGAACAAGCATGCAAAATGTTTAAACATGCTTGTAAAGTATTAAAACAAGCTTGTAAAGTCTTTGAACATGCTTGTATATCATTTAAACATGCTTGTAAAGTGTTTCAACAAGCTTGTAAAGTGTTTCAACAAGCTTGTAAAGTATTTAAACATGCTTGTATAGTGTTTGAACTAGCTTGTAAAGTATTTAAACAAGCTTGTAAAGTTTTTGAACATTCTCTGTCTAAAGGTAAATTCCCAAGTTCAAAACTTGCGAAAAGGCAGATAAAAATATGAGCAAGATCATAAGGGAGGTTTTAGATAGTTACTTTCTTTGCGATGAAATCAGTAAAGAAAACTTTAATCAATAAATTTTAATGATATGTCTTTAAAACCAAAAGTAAAAGATACCTGGTCAAGAAAGAGCGGTCTTATAGTAGCAGGGATTCTTACAAATGTAGGCACCGAAATGCTTAACAATGCCACTTATCCCAATCCGCCTCATGCAGCAACAGCCATGACAGCTCAGGGCGTTGTATTATTAAATGCCTTTAACAACAGAAAAGCTGATAAAGATGCATACGATACGGCTTTAGCCGATTCATGCACTATGCTTACTGAACAGGCTGAATATGTAACATTAAACTGCAGTGAAGATGTTGGTAAAATTCACAGTGCAGGTTTCGAAAACACTGCCACTGAACGTATCCCTGCAGTTTTGCCAGGACAGGCTGTAATAAAAGATTTAACTTCTAAAAACGGTAATATAGTTGTGCAGATAATACCAATGGCAGGTGTTGAAAAATACAGCATCATTGCTTTTGTGGGTGCCGAAGCTGCTGTTACATTAAGCAACAATAAACAGATAAATATTGCTGCAGGTGCAGCACCTATAAGTTTTATTGCCAATGCCACTTCACACGAAACATTAAGCGGTCTGCCCCTTGGCACCGAAGTACATATTAAAGTATTTGCTCATAATGCAGCAGGTACCGGCCCGGCAAGTATAACACGCTCGGTATTTGTGCAGAATTAATTAAGTTTTTATTAAACTTTAAAAGACGAAGCCGGGGGCTTCGTCTTTTTTATTTGGATATATTTGTGTGAGGGAAATACACCTAATTGCGAAATAAACGCTATGATAGCGTATACAGAACCACCCATAGCATGTATACGCAATAGGTGCGTTTAGCGAAATGTTAGCGGTAATTATAAAAAAAATGAACAAGTATTTAAAACGACTCTTACTGACTTTTTTGACAGTGTTTATACTATTAAATATTGTTGCTTATTTTCATGCTTCAAAATTTACGCACTTCGACAATTCTTTAGCGCCAAAGACAAAAGGGGCCAAACATCTTTCTTTTGGACAAAAGATTGAAACATTATTTTTAGGAGTAAACAATCCAAGACCCGAAAACAAAACTATTCCAAGCCGAACTTTTGAAACAATCAAATTAAAAAGTAACAAAGAAATTGAATGTTGGCTTATAAAATCGGACACAGCTAAAGGGACAGTAATTTTATTTCACGGTTATGGCGCAGAAAAATCATCAATGCTCGACAAAGCAGAAATATTTTTAAAATTAGGCTACAACACAATGCTTGTAGACTTTATGGGCTCTGGTGGTTCAGAAGGAAATCAAACTACAATTGGATTTTATGAAGCTGAAGAAGTTAAAACTACATTTGACTACCTGACAAAAAATGGAGAAAAAAATATCAATCTTTTTGGTACGTCTATGGGTGCAGTTGCAATTATGAAAGCTATAAATGATTACAAACTTAACGCAAAATCTATAATACTTGAATGTCCATTTGGGACAATGTTGGAAACAGTTCAAGCACGATTTTCGCCAATGGACGTTCCAAGTTTTCCAATGGCCAACCTATTAATTTTTTGGGGTGGTTATCAAAATGACTTCAATGCTTTTAAACACAATCCAATAGACTATGCAAAAAATATTGCATGCCCGACACTTTTGCTTTATGGGGAGAAGGACGAAAAGGTTTCGAAAAGTGAAATCGACAAAATATATTTAAATTTACATGGGACGAAAGTGCTTAAAACATTTCCATTAGCTGGACATGAAAATTATTTAAACAAGTATAAAAAAGAATGGACAGCTGACATTGCAATGTTTATCGACTTAACAGACAGAAAGAAATAACTACCGCTAATCGAGTAGACGGCTCCGCCAGCAAACACTGACGGAGTGCGCCTCTCACACCACTGTACGTACGGGTCACGTATACAGCGGTTCATTAAATTGCGGAGATACTTTTGAGTAATATTCAAGCATTGATTCGTAGCCTCT
>CAINDA010000067.1 GCA_903847205.1 uncultured Bacteroidota bacterium | reverse complement strand
TAGGTATTTTGATGAGTTTTTAGAAAACCCTAAACCCCGCAAACAAATTGGGTTTAAAATTCAAAAAAAGAAATAATTCAATCAATAGATTTAAAAAATTGATGTTCCAAAATGGAATATCAATTTTATTTTGGGACTTCAAGGAGATGACCATATAAATCCCAAATCCGGGCAAGGTCTCTAGTATCTTCAAGGAGTTCGTTCATATTTTGTATCGGAGGGGCTACTTTACAGGAAAAGCCCTGATAAACGATTGTTTATCAGGGCTTTTTTGTTCGAGATGATTTTTGCTCGCCTTAATAAAATCAAAAACTCTTTATTTTCAAGCACTCACTAGTTCAAGTCCTGTGAGGTACTATTCCTTTCATTTGAAAAAATCTATTGCCTGAAAGGATAAAAGAATTATTTTTACTCTGTAAAATAAGGTATCACAACTTGTGATACCTTATAAAAGACAACAACAGTATGAAAAAGACGGCAGCAACATTAGTAATACCTGAAGAAAAGATTATCAATAAGATATTTGTTTTACGTGAAGAAAAGGTAATGTTAGATGTCCATATTGCTGAAATTTACGGAGTAGAAAACAGGGCATTGAAACAAGCAGTACGAAGGAATTTAGATTTATTTTCTGAAGACTTTATGTTTGTGTTAACAGACAAAGAAGCGGAAATTGTGGTGTCACAAAATGTGATACCATCCAAACAATATTTAGGAGGAGCCAATCCTTATGCATTTACAGAAGCTGGAGTAGCGATGCTATCGAGTGTTTTGAAAAGCAAAAGGGCAAAAGAAATGAATATCGCCGTAATGAGAGCTTTTGTTGCACTTCGTAAAATGCTTGTAAATAATACTGAATTACGCTTAGAAATTGAATGCATAAAAAAGAAAGTTACGAATCACGATAAAAACATTGAACTTGTTTTTCAATAGCTGGATGAACTTCTTGAGAAAAAAGAAAACCCCTAAACCACTCAAACAAATTGGTTTTAAAATTCTAAAAAAGAAATAATTCAATTATAGATTTAATAATTTGGTGTTCCAAATGGGATATCAAATTTAATTTACGAGTTCTATGAGATGCCCATATAAATCCCAAATCCGGGCAAGGTCTCTAGTATCTTCAAGGAGTTCGTTCATATTTTGTATCGGAGGGGCTACACAGCCGAAAGGCAATTCCCTCTAAGTAAAAGCTTAGAGGGATTTTTTTTAAGGGGACACCAGAGAATTGGCACCTATGAAGCCGATAAACATAATATCAAATTCAAAATTTTAAAAATGGCAGAAATTGTAATTTCTCAAAAGCCCGGTTTAGCTAAAAAGGAACAATACGAAATTCTTGCTACTCAAATAAAAGGGCTGATTGAAGGCGAAAATGATATTTTAGCAAACGTATCTAACTTAGTTGCTGCTTTAAAATCGGGAATGAATTTTTTTTGGGCGGGCTGCTATCTTGTTAAAAATGGAGAATTAGTTCTTGGCCCATTTCAAGGGCCGGTTGCCTGCACACGGATAAAAAAAGGAAAAGGTGTTTGCGGTACCAGCTGGCTGCAAAAGCAAACTATTATTGTTCCAAATGTTGAAGAATTTCCCGGCCATATTGCATGCAGTGCAATGTCAAAATCAGAAATAGTAATTCCTCTTATTATTGAAGATGAAGTGTTTTTGGTTTTAGATGTCGACAGCGATAAACTAGCTGATTTTGATGAAACAGATAAATTTTATCTGGAGCAGATACTGGATATTTTGCGCGAAAGCGTCCAAGCAAATTACGTTAAAGTATCAGCAGATCAGTTTGAATTAAAAAGCTCTGGTCGCGAAAATGAAAGCGCAGAGAATTTAAAATTACTCAGTGAAATCGGCAGAGCGATAACATCTTCGCTTTCGATTGAACAAATTATCAAAACCGTTTATAAGCATGTAAATCAATTGATGGATGCAAATGCCTTTGGTGTAGGGATTTACAAAAAAGAAAAAAACCGGATTGAATTTCCGGGAATAATAGAAAACGGTAAAATGCTTCCTTTTCATTATGACAGTTTATCAGAAGAAACCCGATTGTCAGTATTCTGCTTTAAACACAATAAGGAAATATTAATCGGAGACCTTTTAAATAACTATCATGATTATATACCTGATGCAGCAATTTATTCTCCAAAAGAAGGGGAAGTGACCAATTCTGTTATTTACCTCCCTTTAACAACCAAAGAAAAAAAGCAGATAGGTGTTATCACCGTTCAAAGTTTTCAAAAAAATGCTTACACGGAGTATCATCTTAACATTTTAAAAAATTTAGCTGTTTATGCAAGTATTGCATTAGAAAATGCGATTTTATATATGCAGATGGAAAAAACCGTTACCATTCGCACACGGGAGCTTCTGAGGCAAAAAAATGAAATTGAAAAATCATACCTTAATTTTAAATTACTGAGTGAGATAGGTCAGCAGATTACTTCAAGTTTATCAATTGAAAAAGTAATTGAAACTGCGTATGAAAATATCAATAAATTAATGGATGCCTCTTCTTTTTGGATAGGTATTTACAATGCTTCTGCACAACGATTGGATTATCCTTTAGGAAAAGAAAAAGGAAAAACAATCGGCTATGCATATTATGATTTATCTGATGATAAATACCTGCCTGTATGGTCATTCAAAAATCAAAAAGTATTATTTATCAATGATTACCGAAAAGAATATAATGATTACATACCAAACTCGCCCCCTCCAATCCCTGTTGCAGGTGATGTTCCGGAATCTTCTATTTGGTATCCATTAATTTCAAAAGAAGGTGTTCCGCTTGGAATTTTAACAATCCAGAGTTTTGAAATAAATGCATATTCGGAATACCATCTTAACATTGTTAAAAATCTGGCTGTATTTACAACCATTGCTTTAGAAAATGCAATAATGTACGAACAGGTTGAACAAAAAGTAAAAGAGCGGACTGTAGAAATAGAAGAAAAAAATAAGGTGCTCGAAAAATTATCTATTGTTGCGAGCGAAACTCATAACGGTGTTATCATTGCCGATGCAGATGGAATTTTAGAATGGATGAATGATGCTTTTATAAGAATACATGAATTTGATATAAGTGATTTTAAATTATTAATCGGCGAACCAATTTTTCAATTGAGCAGGAATCCGGATCGGCTGAAAAAATTATTCAACCAAAGTATTAAAGAAAAAAAATCAATTATTTATGAATCAATTAATGTTTGTAAAGACGGATCTGAATTTTGGACTCAATCAACGCTCACCCCTATTTTTAAGCAGAATGGGATAATAAAAAAAATTATTGTTATTGACACGGATATCACCGAAAGAAAAAAACAGGAAGAAGAAATTCAGGAGAAAAATAAAAGTATAACTGACAGTATCAATTATGCAAAACGAATTCAAGAAGCGATACTGCCTTCAACTGAATTAATTTATAACGCGCTGCCAGAATCATTTATTCTTTATCAGCCAAAAGATGTTGTAAGCGGCGATTTTTATGCGTTTGCTGAAAGGGGAAACAAAATTATTATTGCAGCTGTAGACTGTACAGGCCATGGGGTACCAGGCGCATTTATGAGCATGATAGGAAGCGATTTGCTGAATCAAATTATTATTGAAAAAAATATAACAAAGCCATCCGAAATTTTAAACAATCTGCATGTAGGTGTTAAGAGTGCTCTCAAACAGGACCAGGAGGGAGCCGAAACAAGGGATGGAATGGACATTGCAATTTGCTGCATTACAAAACCAAATGCCTCCCGAGCTGCTTATCTTTTGGAATATGCCGGCGCTAACAGACCAATTTATATAATTAAAAAAAACAAAACACTTCAGAAAATAAAACCAGACAAATATGCAATTGCAGGAATTCAAATAAAAGAATTTGAAGATCGATTATTCAACAATCATACAATTGAATTAAGTGAAGGTGATGCATTTTATATTTTTACAGATGGATTTGCGGACCAATTTGGCGGGGAAAAGGGCAAAAAATTCATGACAAAAAATTTTCAGAATCTTTTATTATCAATTCAGTCTGAGAGTATGAAAAATCAAAAAGCTGCACTGTTAAAAGCATTTAATGAATGGAAAGGAAAGATTGTGCAGATTGATGACGTGTTGATTATCGGCGTTAGAGTTTAAGGTATAAATTCAATTGATTTCAATAAAAATAATTGAGTGCAGATGTCTGTTTTTTCATTGAATAATTAAATGTTAAGAAATAATTACTTTGGGGCTGATTCCAAAAATATAAATAAACGCTTATTCCGAGGGATTTTCGCCCAAAGTGTTAAAAATAAAAACATCCAACTATTTTGTTTTTTTATTTAGGCGAAAGTATTTCGATGATGAAATAATAAAAAACAACTCAGTAACACATCGCAGTAATTAAAATCAAACATTGTTCAATCCTGATTATGCTATGATTTAACGCTTGTTCTCTATTTTCAATATCTTTGCACAGCATTTTATGATTTCAAAGGCGCAAATATTAATTATTGACGATGAGGATAAACTCCGCAGCCTCTTTGGCAGGATTATTAAATCCGAAGGGTTTGATGTGTTTGAAGCTGCTGATTGTAAAGCAGGATTAAAGAGATTAGAGCTTACCAGCATTGATGTTGTGCTTTGTGATGTAAAACTGCCTGATGGCAATGGCGTTGAACTAACGAATAAAATTAAAAAACTTTATCCATTAACTGAAGTCATTTTGCTCACGGCATACGGCAATATACCCGATGGAGTGCAGGCTATAAAAAATGGAGCATTCGATTATCTTATCAAAGGTGACGATAATGAAAAAATAATTCCGCTGCTATATCGAGCAATTGAAAAAGTACAATTACAAAAACGTGTAAAAGAGCTTGAAAAAAGAGTCGGAGAAAAATTTTCTTTTGATTCTATTATAGGCAGATCAAAAGCAATTCTACAGGCTGTTGAATTAGCGCGGAAAATTGCTCCTAATGCCACAACCGTTTTATTAACAGGCGAAACAGGAACAGGAAAAGAAGTATTTGCTCAGGCCATTCATCAGGCAGGAAGCAGGGCTGGTAAATCTTTTGTGGCTTTAAATTGCAGTTCCTTCAGTAAAGATATTATAGAAAGTGAATTGTTCGGATACAAACAGGGTGCATTCACCGGAGCAGCAAAAGATAAAAAAGGATTACTGGAACAGGCCGACGGAGGGACTTTGTTTTTAGATGAAATCGGCGAGATGCCCATGGAATTGCAGGCTAAATGGCTGAGGGTTCTAGAAACAAGTGAATTCATAAAAGTAGGAGATACGGAACCCATCAAAGTAAATTTCCGCCTGATAGCAGCCACAAACAAAGACTTGAAAATTGAAAGTGATGAGCACCGTTTTCGTCTTGATTTATATTTCCGGCTGAATGTTTTTGAAATTCATTTACCGCCATTAAGAGAACGCAAAAAGGATATTGAGGCGCTTGCAGCCTTTTTTGCGCAGCAGTTTGCAGCCAAAACAAATAAAAAAACAGTAAACATCAGCAGAGAATATTTGCAAAAATTAGATCACTATCAATGGCCGGGTAATATCCGGGAATTAAAAAACATAATTGAGCGCAGTGTAATTTTATGTGATGGCGATACATTAACAGATTCATTGCTTCCCTTCGAAATATTACATCAATCGGTAACCGCCAGCGGAACACTCTCTGCTTTTGCTATGGCAAGCATAGAAAAATTACATATTCAAAAAGTATTAAACTACTCAAAGGGAAATAAAGCTGAAGCAGCGCGCTTATTGGAAATTGGAATAGCAACCCTCTATCGAAAAATGGAAGAATACGGGTTAAATTAATATGCTGTCATAATGAGAAAAGCCTATCATAATGATAGGCTTTTTTATTGTCGAATTTATCATACCAAATCCCAATTTTGTCTGAACCTCCCTAAATACAATACTAACCTGCTTTTTGATTCCTGCTGATAAATTATTGGATCAGCTTTTGGCATAGCAATCCGAAAATGAGTAAAGAAAAATTCAATATCAAGGAAATATTGGTAATCGTTTTGGCCTGGTTATTTGCATTATCACTGCTCTACGTTTTTTACTTGAAAATTAAAATATTGTTTAATTGGTGAAAAAATGGAAGAAAAAACAGAAATAATAATTTTGGCAATTGTGTATGCGGCACCAATATGTATCGGCTTCATATATAGAATAAAAAAAAACATAAAACATAAAATAAAAATGATTACAGAAAATCAAATATCGGACATTCTCGGAGAAGAATTGCCGGAAATAAACAACCAGCTGGAGAAGCTTCCAAATTCAAATAACGTTTACAAAACGATGGAGTGCTTTGTCGATTTTACCAAGCTGCTTATCAGCAAAGGCAATTTAAAGGAAGTAAAGCATTGCTTTAATCTGGCCGAAAAAATGTTAGCCGATGGAAACTCAACAGTAAAAAATGCAATTGAAAACGTGTATGTCTATTCTCTTGGAACTGTTGTTGCCCTGAGTACCTTAAAAACGAATCATTTGAAAGAAATTTTCAATGGGTCGCTGAGGAAGGAATACAACAAACAAGTCTGTGCAAGCGGAAAATAGATGAATGAACAGAAATGAGAAGGGAACTGGATCCATTTGAAAAAGCACTTTTAATATTTATTGCAATTATGGCTGCTATATGTATTATCACTATTATTATAGTCCAAATTAAAAGGCTGCTTATCTAAGAATGCTTGCAGACAATTATTTTTAAGTAATAAAGATGGCAAAGGGGGATAAAAAGCATTGCGGCAAACTAAATAAAGCGAACATTCGCGAAAAAAATAATCATCTGCTAATTACACCTTAAATAGCAGGAATTTCTCAATAATATGTGAATGATGTAAGTTATTTCCAAAGTTGTGTAAAGCATAAAACCAAAACAAACTAAACATTTGTAAAAAAAATAAATCCGATTGAGTGTGCCGTAAACAAGGGCGTTCATTTTAATCGGGATAAAGCTCACTCAGTTAAATGACAGGAATCATTTTAAATAATTAAATAATTATTAAACCTTTACAAAAAAAACAACCATGATGACATTAACACTTTTAGCTGCGGGACTAATATGCTTCGCTCTTTTTTACAAAGCAATTAACTTTTTTGAGAACATTTAATTTACAAACCCATGACAGCATTATTTATTTTATCCATCGCGGTTTTCTGCTACCTTATTTATGTACTGATCAAACCGGAAAAATTTTAAACTATTAAACTATAAAAATATGAATACAGAATTAATTGGAGTAGTCGCCTCATACGCAATAACGCTGCTGCTGGCAATTCCCCTTGGTAAATACATTTCCAAGGTCTTCAATAACGAAAAAACACTGCTTGATTTTATTTCGCCTGTGGAGCGTTTTATTTATCGTATTTGCGGGATTGATACAACTCAGGAAATGAATTGGAAACAGCATTTAATGGCATTGCTTTCCATCAATTTGATTTGGTTTGTTTGGGCTTTTGTACTGCTGCTTACACAGGGCAGTCTGTTTTTAAACCCGGATGGCAACCCATCCATGAGCCCTGATTTAACCTTCAACACCGCTATCAGCTTTTTGGTGAATTGCAACCTGCAGGATTATTCAGGCGAATCAGGAGCAACTTATTTAACACAGCTATTTGTTTTTAATTTTTTAATGTTTGTATCAGCCGCTACCGGAATTGCTGCATTAATAGTAGTTTTCAATGCTATGCGGGATAAGGTAACTGATAAACTGGGAAATTTTTTCGTGATTTTCACTAAAACAATTACACGTATTTTACTGCCGCTGAGTATTATAATAGCGGTATTGCTGGCATTCAACGGCTCTCCCGCAAGTTATGCCGGTAAAGATACCATCATAACAATGCAGGGTGATACCACTCAGGTTTCACGCGGCCCGGCAGCTGGCATGATTGCCATAAAGCATTTAGGAACAAACGGCGGCGGATGGTTTGGCGCTAACTCCGCTCATCCATTAGAGAACCCGAATTACTTTACCAATATGCTGGAAGTGATTGCGCAGGTGCTCATTCCGATTGCAATGATTTTTGCATTGGGTTTCTATATAAAAAGAAAAAGATTTTCTTATGTGATTTTTGGAGTGATGACCATTGGAATGCTCTCACTTTTAATCCCGACAATGATGGCGGAAATAAAAGGAAATCCTGCCATTACAGAGATGGGTATAGATCAAAGCGCCGGAGCCATGGAAGGCAAAGAAGTACGCTTTGGCGCTGCGGCCTCTGGTTATTGGAGCATCGTCACCACAATTATTTCTACCGGCTCTGTAAACTCAATGCACGACAGCTCAATGCCTCTTTCAGGAAATATGCAGCTCTTAGGAATGATGGTAAACTCTTTTTACGGCGGATGCGGAGTTGGAATTTTAAACTACTATATTTTTATCATCATAGCAGTTTTCATCTCTGGTTTGATGGTAGGGCGAACTCCTGAATTTTTAGGACGAAAGATTGAAGCAAGGGAAATGAAAATAGCAATGCTTATTGCATTGCTGCATCCATTCATCATATTGGTTGGTACAGCTTTATCTGCATGGACATTGGTTCATTACCCGAATGCAGATTGGGTGGTAAAACCATCAACATGGCTGAATAATCCGGGACATCATGGATTTTCGGAAATGCTGTATCAGTACACTTCCTGTGCAGCCAATAACGGCAGCGGTTTTGAAGGTCTGGGCGACAATAATGTTTTTTGGAATGTAACTACCGGCTTTGTATTGCTGCTTGGAAGGTATCTTCCAATCATCGGTCCGCTTGCGATTGCTGGAATTCTGGCTAAGAAAAAGTACATTCCGGAATCAGCAGGAACATTAAAAACGGATACAGGGACATTCGGCCTAATGACGTACGCTGTAATTATGATCATTGCAGCATTAGCATTTTTCCCTGCATTGGTGCTTGGTCCGCTGGCAGAATACTTTAGTTTATATCATTAAACAATTTGTCAATTTTATCAAATAAAATGAGATTATTCAAAGCCATTGCAATTCTCGACGCAGATTGAAATGACAGCGAAAAGGGTCATTTCGAACAGAGTCGAGAAACGCGGAAAGCATAAAACAAACATTCACATCAATAAAACAATTATAAAATTATGAGCAATACAGCTAATAAATCATTGTTTCAAAAAGACCTGGTAACAGAAGCCTTGAAGCAGTCATTTATCAAATTACATCCGAAAGCGATGGTAAAAAATCCGGTGATGTTCTGCGTAGAGATCGGAACATTGGTAATGCTATTTGTTACTATTGGCATATTATTTAATAATAACGGGTCGCAGGGAAGTTTTGGATACAACCTTTTTGTCTTTATCGTTCTTTTTCTCACCTTAATATTCGCAAATTTTGCAGAGGCAATTGCAGAAGCAAGAGGAAAGGCGCAGGCCGAATCGCTTCGCAAAACAAGGGAAGAAACACCCGCAAAAAAAGTATTCCCAGTCGGCGAATTAAGAATAGATGAAATAAAAATAGTTTCTTCCTCAACACTTGTTAAAGGTGATATTTTTATCTGCGAAGCAGGGGATATTATTCCAACCGACGGCGAAATTATTGAAGGACTCGCAACCATTGATGAATCGGCCATTACAGGTGAATCAGCTCCTGTAATCCGCGAATCGGGCGGAGATAAAAGTTCTGTGACCGGCGGTACAAAGGTTTTGTCTGACAAAATAAAAGTAAGAGTAAGCACTGAACCCGGCGAATCATTCTTAGACAAAATGATTGCATTGGTAGAGGGTGCAAGCCGCCAAAAAACGCCTAATGAAATTGCATTAACTATTCTATTAGCGGCATTTACACTGGTGTTTATCATAGTATGCGTTACATTAAAACCATTCGCAGATTATGCAAACACGCCTATTACAATTGCAGCATTAATTTCTTTGTTCGTCTGTTTGATTCCTACAACTATTGGAGGCCTGTTGTCAGCAATCGGAATTGCCGGTATGGACAGGGCTTTGCGGGCAAACGTAATTACCAAATCAGGAAAAGCTGTTGAAACTGCCGGCGACATTGATGTGCTGCTGTTAGATAAAACAGGAACCATCACAATCGGCAACCGCAAGGCAACTCATTTTTATCATGCTGACGGCATTACTGTAGAAACTTTTATTGAATGCTGCGTATTGGCCTCTTTCGCTGACGAAACACCCGAAGGTAAATCTATCATTGAATTAGCAAAATCAAAAGGTGCAAAAACACAAGCCACTGATACACTTTTAAATGAAGCGGTATTTATCAAATTTACTGCGGAAACACGTTCGAGCGGAATGGATTTAAAAAACGGCAGGAGATTGAGAAAAGGTGCCTCTGACACCATCAAAAAAAATGCAATAAAAGCAGGCTATGAATATTCTACTGGCATCGATAAAATAGTAACCGGTATTGCAGCTAACGGCGGTACACCTTTGGTAGTTTCAGAAAATGAAAAAATAATGGGTGTAATAGAATTACAGGACATCATCAAACCCGGTATTCAAGAGCGTTTTGAACGCTTACGCAAAATGGGTATTAAAACAGTGATGGTAACAGGCGATAATCCTTTAACAGCAAAATTTATTGCAGAGAAAGCCGGCGTGGATGACTACATCGCGGAAGCAAAACCTGAGGACAAAATGAATTACATCAAAAAAGAGCAGGCTTCAGGAAAGTTAGTTGCCATGATGGGAGACGGAACAAACGATGCACCGGCTCTTGCACAGGCTGATGTTGGAGTGGCTATGAACAGCGGTACTCAGGCAGCTAAAGAAGCCGGCAACATGGTTGACTTAGATAATGACCCCACTAAACTAATTGAAATTGTAGAGATAGGAAAACAGCTTTTGATTACACGCGGTACATTAACTACTTTTTCAATTGCGAATGATGTGGCAAAATATTTTGCAATCGTTCCTGCACTGTTCATTGCTTCTATTCCTGCATTACAGGGATTAAACATTATGAAATTACACAGCCCTGAAAGTGCAATTCTTTCGGCAGTAATTTTTAATGCCATCATTATTCCAATATTAATCCCGCTCGCATTGCGCGGTGTAGAATATAAACCAATCGGTGCAAGTGCCTTGTTAAGGCGCAATCTATTAATCTACGGCTTCGGCGGGATTCTGCTGCCTTTTGTCGGGATTAAATTAATTGATTTAGTTATCGGAGCATTTTTTTAATTAAAACATTTAAAACAATAAACATCTAACATATTTTAAAAATGAAAACATATATTTTACCATCCTTAAAACTTACAGCTGTATTAATCATACTATGTTCTGTATTGTATCCTTTGTTAATTGCAGGTATTGCCAAAACAGCACCCGGAGGCGGAAATGGAGAAACTGTTTCAGTTAACGGAAAAGTTGTAGGTTATGCCAACATCGGACAAAAATTTACTGCTGATAAATATTTCTGGTCAAGACCGTCTGCAGTTAATTATAATGCAGCAGGCAGCGGCGGAAGCAACAAGGGACCTAGTAATCCTGATTATTTAAAAGACGTGCATGCAAGAATTGATTCTTTTATGGTGCATAATCCGGGAGTTGTAAAAGCAGAAATACCTGCTGATTTAGTTACAGCCAGCGGCAGTGGCTTAGATCCTGATATATCACCGAAATCAGCTTATATACAAGTAGCTCGTATTGCCAAAGTAAGGAATATCAGTATCGAAAAAATAAATGCACTTATTGAAAAACAAATTGAAAAACCTTTATTGGGAATGTTCGGGCCTGAAAAAGTAAATGTATTAAAATTAAATGCGGCCTTAGACCAGCTTAAATAAGGGCTGTTCAAATGTCATCACTACATGGTTATATATAAATGCAGAACTCATTTTTAAGCTGACTTTAACAAACAATTAAACAACAATAAAAAAACAATTATGAAAACACAATTACTATCCTTAGTGCTGCTTGGAACGGCATTAAGTACAATGGCTCAAAAAGATTCCATATTATCCCAAATCCCATTTGAGGGGCAGGATGGAACATGGCAAAACGGCAGCGACCGCAGGGATTCCGCAGTACTGTCTAACAAATATTTTACCGGCAGTATTATGATAGATGCCAACTATACCTACTCTAGTCTCAACCCGATAGATCACACTGTTGTTGGCTCAACAGCATTAGCCCGTAATAATGAGATGGAAGTTTCATGTGCTGCAATAGGCGGTGACTTTTCTTTTAACGGCGCCCGCGGCAGAATAATGACACAATTTGGAACACGTTCTACAGTTGTACCAAGAAACGACTACAGCCCTTACCGCGGTCAGTACGATTTGGCAAATGTGTATCGCTATATCAGTGAAGCTTACGGAGGGTATCATTTTAATAAGATGCATGGCATTAACGTGGACTTTGGAATGTTCATGTCCTATGTTGGGCTTAACTCTTACTATCAAGTAGAAAATTGGGAATACCAGGCTTCGTACACATCTGATAATACACCTTGGTTTTTTAATGGTATGCGGATTCAACTTTTCCCAACAAAAAAATTAAAAATTGAACTATGGGCAATTAACGGATGGCAGAGTTACGGTATGTTTAACGAAATGCCGGGATGCGGCGGAAATATCACCTGGCAGCCGAATGAGAATATTAAAATGCTGACAAATGATTATTTTGGAAACGATGCAGCATTAATACCCGGAAGACATCGTTTCCACTCGGATAACAGTTTACTCGGACGTTATTATCATAACAAATCAGCTAATGGTGTAAGCCAAATGGCATTTTCGTTAACAGGTGATATAGGTGATGAAAAAGGACCCGGTTCGGATTATGGGCCTGCTGTCAATGGTTTTAACAGCAGTGATCCAACTAAGCCGGCGCAGTATTTTGCCAGTATAATGTTTTATAACAGAATATGGTTTCATCAAAATAAATTTGCCTGGACAATCGGCGGAGGCTATATGAATAATCCCGGACGTTATTTAGTGCTGTATCCAACCGGTGATGCAAGTCCGCTTCCTAACCCTTCAAATCCAACTGTTGGAGCCGGCACTCATCCTTTCGACACCAGTGTGGGTTCTGTGTTTGAAGCCTGGGATGCTTCTACTAACCTGGAATGGATGCCAAACCAAAGTGTTTCTTTCAGAGTAGAATATGTACACAGAGCCGCAAACGTTGATTATTTTGCAGGACATGGCGGTGTTACTTCTCCAACAGGGTACACAACAACTGGTTTAGGTTCTTCGCCAACCTGGGTTCCTGATTTAGTGAAAGCAGAAAACAGAATAATTTTTTGCGTGCTGTTCAGGATATAAAAGCGGTTTGATATTTATTTGGTTAGTACGAAACAGCCCGATGAGTGCAAGCTCAAAGGGTTGTTTTTTTAATTTTCGATATTCAAAAATTTAATTTTTAATACTTATTTATATGTTCACAGTAAAAACATTTTTAGAAAAAAGTCCAATCAATGGAGTGGGCTGTATCGCAGGAGAGTTTATTCCCAAAGGAACAATTATTTGGAAATTTCAGGAAAACTTTGATGTTAGAATAGATGATTTACAATTTAAGGAATTACCAAAAATAGCACAGGAATTTGTATTGCATTTTGCTTATTACAGCAAAAAAGAAGGAGGCTATATTGTTTGTTTGGATAACGCAAAATATACTAATCATTCCCTTGACCCCAATATGAAGACGATTGATAAGGAAACTTGTATTGCAGTTAAAGACATTAATGACGGCGAGGAAATAACAGAAGATTATTTTGGTTTTGATGAAAATGCATCAATGAAATTAGGAGTTAAATAATTTTTGGGAAATATCATTTAAATGAATTGAATTAGGCGTATAAGAAATACTGTTAATTCTATGCCCCGCGCACATACTTCGACTGGCTCAGTATGACTGCGGGCTCGAGGTCGGTCTGAGCTTGTCGAAGACCATAGGGGGCAATACATACATGTTATTACTTAGATGCCTAATTCAATAAATGAAATATCTATTTATAAAACAATTATTCAAATCAATATAAAATAAAGGAGGATCAAAATGTTAATTATAGTTGTGGGAATCATCATCATGGCAGTTTCTTATTTTGTAATAAGAACCAATTATCAATTAAACCGTTACTATTCCATCATAAATATTGCCGGTATGCTGGTAATACTTGTTGGTATTGCTACTTCAATTGTAAAGCAGGTAGATGCAGGGCAGGCAGGAGTTCAAACTTTATTCGGAAAGGTGGATAATCGGGTATTGGAAAGCGGGTTAAATTTTGTTGATCCCTTAGTGGAAGTAACCATGTTTGATATAAAAACACAAAACTATACCATGTCAGGCGTTCATGATGAAGGCGACAAAGGAGGAGATGATGCGATAAGGGTATTGTCGGCAGATGGATTGGAAGTAATTATTGATCTCACTGTTTTATACCGTGTACTGCCGAATGAAGCTCCAAGAATTTTAAAAGAGATAGGTCCGGATTATAAAAATACTATTGTGAGACCTATTACCCGGACTAAAATCCGCGACAATGCCGTCTATTACGATGCGGTAGCACTCTATTCAACAAAGAGAGATGAGTTTCAGGGAAGGATATTTAAAGGTATTGAAAAAGATTTTAAAGACCGGGGGCTTGCATTGGAACAATTGCTTGTAAGAAATATTACACTGCCTCAGTCAGTAAAGGTTACTATTGAATCTAAAATAAATGCTGAGCAGGATGCGCAGAAAATGCAGTTTGTATTGCAGAAAGAAAAACAGGAAGCAGAAAGAAAACGTGTAGAAGCGCAGGGCATTGCGGATTATCAGAAAATTATCAATACTGGCTTAAGCGATCAGCAATTGCAATATGAAATGATAAAAGCAAATAAGGAGATTGCATTATCACCCAATGCCAAAATAATTATAATGGGCAATGGTAAAGGAATGCCATTGATATTAAATGATAAATAAAACGGAGGAGGTATTCCCATTTTCAAACAAATGAAAAACCAGCAGAAGAAAAAAAAATTAATTCCTTTCTGGAGAGCCGTTCTTGAGGTTGGGTTCATCATCTTTCTTTTCTACTCAAATCTGTTGATGGGAGAATTTACCCACTCGGGGCTAGGGAATACTAAAGGCTTTTTGTGGGCTGTTCAAAATATTATTACAGCGGCCAATTTTATTATCGCTTTTGTTTTAGCGCTCATCGGATATTTTGCTTTTGAATTTCTTAGAAAAAGATTATGAAACCTTATGCTTATTATTTTAAAATTATCAAGAAATGTTTTTTCTAAAATCAATAGCACTGTTTATTCTTGCCGGATTTTGCGAAATTGGCGGCGGTTATCTTATTTGGCTTTGGCTCAAAGAAGGTAAACCTATTTGGTACGGAGTTATAGGAGGGCTTATACTTGCTCTTTATGGTATTGTAGCAACATTGCAAACTGCGAACTTTGCTAAAACTTACGCTGCTTATGGCGGTATTTTTATTATTCTGTCATTTATATGGGCAAATAAGATGGATAATTATTCTCCCGACAAATACGATACAGTCGGTGCAATGATTGCTTTAATAGGAGTAAGTATTATTTATTATTCACCAAGAGCATAGACTAAAACTTAAAAGAAAATAGCAATGTAAGTTTGCGCAGGAGATATGTAAGATTGCAAAGGGGCTGTGCAAGATTGCAAAGAGTCTAAAATAGGCGGTGTAAACTAATTTTAGAAGTTTACGCTGTCTTCAAAAGATAATTAAATATGAAGTATATTGCGGAATAATAAAACAGGGAAATATTAAAAACGCTGCCTTTAGAAAGCTGAAAATAATGAACTTATAAAGAGAAATTAATAATGTCATATTTTGAAAAGAAAATATTCACCGCAATATTAGCTGCACTTGCAATTAATGCAACTATTTACGCTCAAAAAGATTCTGCAATTAATAAAGTCCCATTTGATGGAATGGATTTGAGCTGGGTAAACGGCAATAGCAGAGTGAAAAATTCTTTATTGGTATTAACAGATAACAAAACAGGCGAAGCTATTTTAACCGGTACTGCTTATATAGATACTTATTATAATTACAACTTCGCCAACCCGATAGACAATACTCAAACTATTTCGTCAACAATAGGAAGATGTAATGAGGTAAGCGTTAACCTTGCCAGTTTTGGAATTGAAACTAATTACAAAAACATTTTAGGACATTTATCGATGCAGGCGGGTTCTATGCTGAATATAATTCAGGATGCAGACGGCAGTGTTTATCGCGGAAGAAATGCCGGAACAAATAATTTAAAATACATTCGTGAAGCAAGGGCCGGTTACCATTTCAACAAATGGTATGGTATAAATATAGAGGCGGGAATATTTATGAGTTATATTGGTTTAGAAAGTTACATGCTGCAAGACAATTGGAATTATCAACGTTCTATGGTTAGTGATTTTACTCCTTTCTATTTTCAAGGCGCAAGATTGCAGCTGTTTCCTTCTAAAAAATTCAAAACCGAACTATGGCTGATAAACGGCTGGCAATCTTATAACAGCTTTAGTAATAGTCCAAGTTTAGGAAGTTCTAGTTACTGGATACCAACTGAAAATATGCAGCTCTCCGCTAACTTTTATCTCGGAAGAGATACCCAGAACCCGGATACTTCAGGGCATCAATCGAATCGTATTCGATTTCACCACGACAATAGCATATTATACCGGTATTATAAAAAGCCAAATGCCAAAAGTATTTCGCAGGCCGCATTCAGCATTAATACACATTATGGTTTTCAGAACAATAATGAAGCTGGAGATATTGTAAAAGCAAATCAAAACTTTATAGCCGGTACAGCCCTTTCAAGCCGTATATGGTTTGATAAAAACAAAATGGCACTTACACTTCGAGGCGATGCTGTGCTAAATCAATCCGTAGTAAATGGTGTAAACGTATTTCCGTATTTAAGTTTTACCCCGGCAGCCGCTGGAGGTATCCCTAATAATTTTGATTATGCAATTGCAAATAATGAAAAACTAAAACTGTTTCAATTTACTGCTACTTTTGATGTTATGCCGAATGATTATGTCACATTTCGTTTTGAATACAGCTATCGCGAATCAAACATACCATACTTTACTGGAGCAGGCGGCACAACTTCCGCAAGCGGCTGGACAAATGGGCCTACACCAATGTTGCCATGGGCTGCTGATTTGAAGAAAATAGAAAACAGAATTACTGTTGCCGTAAATTTTAGATTATGATAATTATCACAGATTTAACAGTAATTTATATTTAACAAGAAGCGGATTTAATTTCGAAAAAAATAATTCTTTCATAAATGGAAAATTCTCAGCTTAATAAATTATCGTATGCAGGATTCCTCGTTTCCATAGGAATTGTGTTTGGCGACATTGGCACATCGCCGCTCTATACATTCAACGCAATTATTGCAGACCGTACAGTTACCGAACTGCTTGCACTGGGCAGTGTTTCCGCCATTTTCTGGACATTGTTATTTCAGACCACTATAAAATATGTTTTCATTACGCTTCGAGCAGATAACAATGGTGAAGGCGGCATTTTTTCCCTTTATACATTAATCAGGCGTTATAAAAAATGGCTTTTATTTCCCGCACTTGCAGGCGGAAGTTTTTTATTGGCCGACAGTGTCATTACTCCTCCCATTTCGGTTTCTTCTGCTATTGAAGGATTAAAGCCATCCATTCCTGATTTGCCTGTTATTCAGATTGTGCTTGCCATTATCGTTTTGCTATTTTTAATACAAAGAGCAGGCACTTCATTAATCGGAAAATTTTTTGGCCCTATAATGATGATATGGTTCACAATGATTGGTGTAATTGGCATTTATGCCATTGCTGGTTCTCCATCTGTTTTTAAAGCACTGAATCCATACTATGCTTACCGCCTGATAACCGAATACCCGCAGGGATTTTGGCTGCTGGGCGGTGTATTTCTCTGCACCACCGGGGCAGAAGCGCTTTATTCCGACATGGGGCATGTCGGCAGAAAAAACATTCAGATCAGCTGGCTGTATGTAAAAATTTGTTTAGTATTGTGTTATTTCGGGCAGGCTGCATGGCTTCTCCAGCACGTGGGAAGTCCCCTTAATGAGCTTAATCCTTTCTTCGGATTAGTTCCAGGCTGGTTTTTGATTCCTTCTATCATTATTGCAACATTCGCCACTATCATTGCCAGCCAGGCTCTTATCAGCGGTTCATTTACACTGGTGGCCGAAGCCATTCGCCTTAATTTATGGCCGAAACTTAGAGTAATATTTCCAACAGATATTAAAGGACAGATTTATATTCCTGCCATCAACTGGATGCTGCTGGCTGCTTGCTGTGCAGTAACTCTTTACTTCAAAGAATCGAAATACATGGAAGCTGCTTTCGGCTTATCTGTTACATTAACCATGTTAATGACAACCATTTTACTGAGTTTTTATTTATATGTAAAGAGAGTTCCGAAAATTGCAGTAACACTTTTCTTGCTGGTTTTTCTCACAATCGAAATTTCTTTTCTGATTGCCAACCTCCGCAAATTTTCGCATGGCGGCTGGGTTACCATGCTGGCTGGAGTGCTCATATTTATTGTAATGTATATATGGTACCGCGGAAACGAAATAAAACACGGACTCCAAAATTTTATAGAATTAAAACCATATATTCCTGTTTTAAAGGAACTCAGTAATGATGCTGCTGTACCCAAATATGCTACTAATTTAGTCTATCTCACCCTATCGGATGATGTTTCAAAAATAGAACAGCAGATTATCAATTCTATTTTATACAAGCAGCCCAAACGTGCCGACATATATTGGTTTGTCCATGTTCAAATACTGGACGAGCCTTATCACATGTCTTATAAAGCAACCGTCATTGAACCCGATGAAGTAGTCTGGATTAAATTTAAATTGGGCTTTAGGACGGAACCCCGCATAAATTTATTGTTCAGAAAAGTGGTAGAAGAGCTGGTAAAAAATAAAGAAATAACAGTTCAAAACCGTTATGCTTCTCTTGAAAAAAATAATATATCTGCAGATTTCCGCTTTGTAGTGATGCAGAGTTTCCTGAGTTTCGAAAATGAATTATCGATGAAAAATAATTTTATTTTAAAAACATTTTTCCGTTTAAAAAAATTCAGTTTACACGATGAAAAAGAATTCGGATTAGACTACAGTAATGTTACGGTTGAAAAATCACCTTTGATATTGAACCTGCCGAAAGAATTTAACCTTATAAGAGAAACGTAATCATGTCGGAGGAAAGCGATAAAGAACAAAATGTGCAAAGGTTTCTAAACTTAATCCAGAAGCAGCGGATAGGTAAGTTTAAAATATATATCGGGATGAGTGCCGGTGTAGGAAAGACTTACCGTATGCTTCAGGAGGCGCGGACGCTGCTGCGAAATGGAATTGATGTTAAAATAGGTTATATCGAAACTCACGATAGAAAAGAGACACATGATTTATTAGAAGGGCTGCCCGTAATTCCGAGAAGGACAATTTTCTATAAAGGAAAAGAATTATATGAACTTGATGTGCAGGCTGTAATTAATTTACGGCCGGAAGTTGTGATAGTAGATGAGCTGGCGCATACAAATATTGAAGGCAGCAAAAATGAAAAACGCTGGCAGGATGTGATGGAGATATTGGAGGCGGGAATTAATGTGATCAGTGCACTAAATATTCAGCATATCGAAAGCCTTAATGAGGAAGTAAAGCGGATAACAGGTATTGAAGTGCAGGAAAGGGTGCCGGATAAGGTAATTGCATTAGCTGATGAAGTAGTTAACATTGATTTAACGGCCGATGAATTAATCACCCGCTTGAAAGAAGGGAAAATTTATCAGGCTGGAAAAATAGAATCCGCACTTAAAAACTTCTTCAAATCAGAACACATCTTACAGCTGCGCGAACTGGCTTTGAAAGAAGTTGCAGCTCAGGTTGAAAGAAAGGTTGAAACAGAAATCCCGAGAAACATCGCCTTACGCCACGAACGTTTTTTAGCCTGTATCAGCAGCAACGACAAAACGGCTAAAGCAATCATTCGAAAAACTGCGCGATTAGCAGGTTATTATAACTCAAAATGGTTTGTGCTTTATGTTCAGACACCTAAAGAAAGTTTAGATAAAATCGCATTAGACAAACAACGCCACCTAATTAACAACTATAAACTTGCTACAGAATTAGGAGCAGAAATAATAAAAAAAGAAAGTACCAATATTGCTAAAACAATTGCAGAAGTGGCAGAAGAAAGAAAGGTAACTACTATCTGCATTGGAAAACCACACCTGAGTTTATTTGCATTTATTTTTGCTGCTAACACATTTAATGAGCTCTTAAAAAAGTTAAAATCCCTGGATATTGATATAGTCATACTTAGTTAATTTATAAAAAAATGAAAACAAAAGCAAAGCTTACATTGGGCGTCGGTCTGTTATTCCTTTTAATCATCCTGCTCGCAGTTCTTGGAACTTTTTACATTAATGCATTAAACAGGGACACACAGAATATTCTGGTTGCAAACTATAATACACTGGATTATTCGCGAAGTATGCTGATAACATTAGATGAAGATTTAACAAATCCCAAAAGCATTAATAAATTTTCCGAAAATTTTGTTAAGCAGCAAAATAATATAACAGAAATTGGAGAAAAAGAACTGACTGAAAAGCTATCGCAGGATTTCGAAAAGGTAAAATCCAATCCGCATGACAGCTTAATATATATTTCAATAAGAAAAGACTTAGCTGATATTATGCTGCTGAACATGCAGGCAATCCAGCGCAAAAGCAACGTGGCTAAAAAGACCGCTAATGATGCAATCTGGTGGATTGCAATAACCGGAACGGTTTGTTTTATGATAGCATTTATTCTGCTTATCAATCTACCGGGAAATATTTCTAACCCTTTAAAAGAACTAACAGAAAGCATTAAACAAATAGCTGCGGAGAAATATTCAGAAAGAGTGAATTTTGAAGGCCACGGCGAATTTGGCGACTTAGCACAGGCTTTTAATACGATGGCAAAAAAGCTGGAAGAATATAATAATAGCAGCCTTTCGAAAATAATGTTTGAGAAAAAACGTATTGAAACACTGATAAACAATATGCATGACCCGGTAATCGGTCTTGATGAAAAAAAGAAAATTTTATTTGTCAATGATGAAGCTCTCAAAATTCTTGGAATGAAAACAGAGGACTTAATTGGAAAATTTGCTCAAGATATTGCCGTAAGAAATGATTTGATGCGTTCGCTCGTTCAGGACTTGATGCTTTCTAAAGAGGGTAAACAGGATAAAAAACCATTAAAAATATACGCTGATAATAAAGAAAGCTATTTCGAAAAAGAAATTATGGATATTTCCATAACTCCTACAGGAGAAAAAGAATCAAAGTACATTGGACATTTCATTATGCTTAGAAACATAACACCATTTAAAGAGTTGGATTTCGCTAAAACTAATTTCATTGCAACTATTTCCCATGAGCTGAAAACACCTATTTCAACTATTAAAGCAAGTTTGCAGCTATTGGAAAATAAACAAACAGGTACACTTAATGATGAGCAGAAGCAGCTTATAGAAAGTATCAAAGATGACAGCAACCGCCTGTTGAAAATAACGAGCGAACTGCTTAATCTGTCGCAGGTGGAAACAGGAAATATTCAGCTTTCAATTCAGCAGAGCGACTCCTCTAAAATTTTGCAGTATGCATTAGAAGCTGTGCAAATTCAAGCCGAGCAAAAGGAAATTAAATTGACGGTAAAAATTGATGAAAATTTACCATTGATAAAAGCGGATGCAGAAAAAACAGCATGGGTATTAATCAACCTGCTGACAAATGCTATTCGATATTCTCATGAAAAAAGTGAAATTTTAATTTCAGTAAATAAAGGGATAGATAACGTAGTTTTTTCTGTGAGAGATTTTGGGAAAGGCATCGAATCAAAATACAGAGAGAAAATTTTCACCAGATATTTTCAAGTGCCCGGCAGCAGCAAGTCTGGAACAGGATTAGGGCTTTCCATCAGCAAAGAATTTATAGAGGCTCAAGGGGGAGAAATATCTGTTGAAAGTGAATTTGGTTCAGGAAGCACATTTGCAATTAAATTAAATACTGTCTCATAAATAAATTCGGTTGTATTACCATTCGCCATTCTGAAATAAAACCGCATCCATGCGAATAAAAAAATCACACTGTTCTATTAGGATATCCTCCAGCACAATATTTGAATTCGAAAACAGCAAAAGCATTATCTTTTTTATATTTGAAAATTATATCTTTACAATATGCATACACTGGCGGAACCAACAACTAAACAAACCTCGGAATGAAAAGAATCAAATTCACTTTATGTTTTATTTTTTTTAACGCAGCCTTAATTTATTCGCAGCAGGAGCCGATAAAATTTGACGGCAAAGCCCAGGGAACAACCTACCATATCACATATTTTGATAAACAAAACAGAAATCTGCAGCCGGACATTGAAAAAATCCTCGCAGACTTTGATAAGTCTGTGTCAACTTATCTGCCGTCTTCGATCATATCCAGAATAAATTCAAATCAAAAAAATGTAATCGTTGATAAATATTTTACTGCCTGCTTTAACAAAGCCAAAGAGGTTTGGAAAAATACAGACGGAGCTTTCGATCCTACAGTATATCCGCTGGTTAATGCATGGGGCTTCGGGCCGGGGAAAAAACAAAAAATAGAACAGGGTAAAATTGACAGCATTCTTAAATTTGTGGGATTCGATTTGATTGAACTCAAAGGCAATACTGTTGTCAAAAAAGATCCCCGCGTCGCTTTAGATTTTAATGCCTTTGCACAAGGATATTCAGTTGACGTAGTTTCTGAATTTTTAAATTCAAAAAAAATCACTTCATACATTGTTGAGATAGGCGGTGAAGTATATGCGAGAGGGGAAAAACCTAATGGCGATAAATGGACAGCGGGTATTGAAAAACCAATTGATAACAAAGAGTCTGAAAACCCTTTGAAAGCAATTGTGAAACTCGAAAATCTGGCTGTTTCAACATCCGGAAATTACCGCAGATTTATTATCGAGGATGGAATAAAATATGCTCATCACATTGATCCGAAAACAGGTTACCCGGCAAAAAATAATTTGCTAAGCGCTTCTGTTTTCGCAAAAGAATGTATTTCGTCTGATGCAAATGCAACAGGTATTTTAGTGATGGGGCTTGAAAAAGCAAAAGAGTTTTTGAAGCTCCATGTGGAACTGCAGGCCTATTTGATTTATTCTGATGATAAAGGAAATTACCAAGTATTCGAAACCCCCGGAGTTAAATCAATTGTATCTGAAGCTGAAGAATAAAAAAAAACATCTGCCCAATAGCAGATGCTTTTTATTTTAAGGAGAACCGTTCGATTATTTATTTAAAATGATTTTATGTTTCGATGATTTCTCGCCGTCTGAAACATAAATAAAATAAATCCCGTTCGCATAATTTGTAATATCAATACTTTTTGTTCCTGCGGCTGCCTGTTCAATTTTTTCTTCATACACAGCAGCTCCAAGCATGTTTATAACTTTAATATTGTCAGCCTTTTTAAAATCAACATTAAAGATACCGTTGGTTGGATTCGGATACACGCTTATTTCCTGAACATCCGAAACTCTTTCTTCAACTCCGGTTGTTATTGCAGGAACCCAATCAAGCGTAATGTTTGTAAAATTAGCATCATTGGCAGGTGTCTGATGATCTGCCGCAGTACCCTTTGTAAATGTAAAAGATCTGGTAACCGTTCCGCTTGTTCCATGGTTCCATGTTGATTGAATAGTAACTTTATAGCTGCCATCCGCAACTACGGTCCCATTTACTGTACCGCTTACATTTTTACCGTCCCATGTTATTGTTTTTGTTGTAAAGCTGCTTAAAGTTGCTCCCGTTGTTGCATCCGTTTTGTTGCAGGATGACGACAAACAGTTGTTCGCGCTGCCACCGGCATTTACAGCCCAGGTTGGTAAATGATCGCTGGTTGAACCGCCCGCATAACGCAGTTTTGTTTTTACAAATCCACCGGTACTTGTTTGAATCCAAACTGCTAAAACATTTTTAGTGCCTGAGTAGCCGGAATGAGAAACTGGAGTATAAGTAAATGTTAAAGTACCTGCAGTTTGTGCAGATACATTTGCGGAAAAGCAGATTGTTAAAGCAATTCCAGCAAGATTAAATAATAGTTTTTTCATTTTAAAAGATCGTTTTTTATTAATTTCCGCCCAAAGCTATTGAAAACAATGGTAAAAACAAAATATTTATAATTAAATCCAAACCGATTTGAATGGAATTATAAATTAATAAACCGCTAAACAAAATAATTATATTGGCATTTAAATTCCAATTCCCTTCGTTTAAATGCTGAAAAAAGCCCCCCCCCCCCCAACAGCTGATAATAGCTTCATTTAATTTCTTTTGCAGTTTTGTTAAGTTTTCCCTGCCCTCAAAAATTTCTTTTCGGAAATATTAAAATGTTTTTTCAATTTTGTTTATACGGCTTGTTTTTTCCATATATAGAAATATTATTATCTTTCCGAAGTATTAATTAATTAAATCGCAAAACTTATTTATAATGTCATCATCCAGCGAAAAATCAAGCAAAGGCGTTAATCTGTTTTTAAATGCTTTTGACAGTATCGGAAATATTATTGAAAATGTTAAAAATAAGACAGCAACAGAAATAAAGGACGAAAGTCTGCCCACAGAGCGCTTATTCATTTTATCTGAAGAAGGAACTAAAAAAAGAATTGACTTTCTTTTAGAAAAAAATTTAAAAGAACCAATGTTTCTTACAGGGAAAAAGCAGTTTTCTGATTTTACACAACTGACAGGCAATATTGAAAACTATATCGGCATGACATCAATACCTACCGGTATAATCGGGCCTGTCCGCGTGGTAGGATCTGCAGCAAACGGCGACTTTTACGTGCCATTGGCCACAAGCGAAGGTGCACTTGTTGCTTCTTATCATCGAGGCGCCAAAGCTTGCTATTTAGCCGGCGGTGCAACTTCAATATGCCTTGTAGAAGGTGTGCAGAGAAGTCCGGTATTTAAATTTTCTGATTTAGCAGCTTTAGGACCTTTTCTAATCTGGGTTCTTAAACAGGAAGAGGAATTTAAAAAAATTACAGAAAAAACCAGCAGATACGCCAAGCTTACCGAATTAAATGCAAACATTGAAGGGAATCATCTTATACTAACATTTGAGTATCATACAGGCGATGCCTCTGGGCAGAATATGGTAACACTTTGCACTGACGCAATCTGCCAGTATATAATTGTCAACTCTCCTATTAAACCAAAATTCTGGTTCATTGAAGGAAATTATTCCGGCGACAAGAAAGCCACTGCTATGTCATTCACAAACCAACGAGGGAAAAAAGTAACATCCGAAATTTTACTGCCGGCAAAAATTGTCAATGAAATATTAAAAACAACGCCTGAAGCTATGTCCGAGTATTGGCGCAGTTCTACTATCGGCGCTATTCAAAGCGGATCAATCGGCGCTCAGGGCCACTTTGCAAACGGCCTTGCTGCATTGTTTCTCTCAACAGGCCAGGATGTTGCTTGTGTTGCCGAAGCGGCAGTGGGCATCACAAGAATGGAAGTTACAGCTGACGGTGACCTGTATGCATGTGTTACTCTTCCATGCCTGATTGTCGGCACTGTCGGCGGTGGAACTTCACTGCCGACACAAAAAGAATGTTTGGAATTAATGGATTGTTACGGCGTGGGCAAAGCAAGAAAATTTGCTGAAATAATTGGAGCAGTTGCTCTTTCCGGTGAATTATCCATCGCGGCAGCACTTTCAGCCGGACATTTTTCTTCGGCGCATAAAAAACTGGGAAGAAAAAAAGAATAATCCATCGTATGATACAGCAAAACGAATTCAGTAATGCGGAAGAAAATGCAGCTCCTTTTCTGAAACGCTTTTACACTTATCAGAAAGAACGATTTCCTATTTTAGGAACCGGCCTGCTGGTGGCTTCATTCAGCTTTTCAGCAATTTCATATTCGAGAATATGCCGCGGAGCGGAAGGATTTGTTGACTGGAAAACCTACTTTGTAGGCATCTTCACAACTATCTCGCTTTTTTTTCTGGTCCGCATTTTTGATGAATTCAAAGATGCCGAAGATGATGCGATGTACCGCAAAAGCCTTCCTGTTCCAAGAGGACTTATAAGCTTTAAAGAGCTGAGAAATATCGGCATAGTCTTAGGTATTTTGCAGATTGCAGTTAACCTGTTCTTCTTTCCAAAAATGTTAATCATTTATTTTATTGTGATTGCTTACCTCTCACTGATGGGGAAAGAATTTTTTATTGCAGCCTGGCTCAAGAAACATCAATTCTGCTATATTACATCTCACATGTTTATTATTCCGCTGATTGATATTTATGCAAGCGGTCTGGATTGGCTCTTAGGCGGGGTGCCGGCTCCGAAGGGCTTATTGTTTTTTTTCGCAGTATCCTACATGAACGGCATAGTGCTTGAAATAGGCAGGAAAATTCGCACTCCAGAAAAAGAAGCTGAAGGAGTAATTACATACACATCATTGCTTGGCGTAAATAAAGCTCCTTTATTGTGGATACTTATTTTGTTTATTACAGGCGCTCTTGGTATTGCAGCGTGCCAGTTTGCAGGATATGGAGTTACGGCATCCATAGTTCTTGGGATAGTATTTCTTCTTTGCAACATCCCAGCTTTATTGTTCTTGAAAAATAAAACAGAAAAATTTTCTAAAGCAATTGAGCTGACTTCAGCCCTATGGACTATAGCCATGTATCTTACATTAGGGGCTGTGCCAATGCTGGAAAAATTATTATTTCATTAATGAAGATTCTTTTGAATTTTATTAAATAAATTTCAACATTATAATTGTAAAAGTAATTGTCTGGAGAATGTCATCCCGATTGGCTATTCGCCAAGAGGGATCTTCCTGAAAATAAAACAAGATCCCTCTCGAAAAGCTCTGGATGACAAAAACCCTCGGCGTTTCAGGGAATTATAAATCATGACTATGCGTTTATAAAATTTTTAAATTAAAACTATTCAATGAATTTTATAACCAACGAACAAGCCGAAACAGCACTAAAAAAAACAATCGGCGGGAAAGCAAGAAATTTATTCCGCCTGAAAGAAATAGGATTAACGGTTCCTAAATGGCTGGTGATTCCTCAGGAAGAGCTTGCTTCAATTGTTCCTGAAGCTGCCCAAAACCAAGAGTATAAGGCAATAACAGCCTTTATTAATTCATTCCAAATTCCTAAATTATTCCTTGATGATATTGCAGCGCAATTTCCTGAAAATACTTTTTTTGCTGTAAGGTCATCAGCTGTTGATGAAGACGGCAGCGACTTTTCTTTTGCAGGGCAGTTTGAATCTTACTTGTTTGTTACCAAAGAAAACCTGGAAGAAAACATTAAAAAAGTGTGGTGTTCTGCCTTTTCGGACAGAGTTTTTCAATACAGAAAAAACAACAACCTCAACCAAAAATTCGGCATCGCGGTGATTGTGCAGGAAATGATTAATGCAGATGCTGCCGGTGTTGCATTCGGAATTAATCCCGCTGACGGCGACCGCAGGGCAAAAATCATCAGTGCCGTTTACGGGCTCGGAGAAGGCCTTGTGTCGGGCGAATTAGATTCTGATAATTATATTTTTAAAGACAATAAAATAAATTCACATATAGCCGATAAAACTCATCAGATTGTTTTTGACGAGAAAAACAAAGGAGGAACAAAAAAAACTGAGGTCATTGAAAGCAAGCGTAAACAGCCTGCACTGACTGAAAACCAAATCAGGGAAATTGGTTCCATTCTGGATATTTGTTACAAAGAATACGGCAAACCGCAAGACATGGAGTTTGCGGTTATGAATAATAAAATTTATCTGCTGCAGTCGCGTCCTATTACTAACCTCAATAAAACAGCCGATGCAAACGGGGAGTATATTTTATGGGATAACAGCAATATCATTGAATCTTACCCGGGTGTTACAACTCCTCTTACGTTTTCATTCATCAGTAAATCCTACGAAGAAGCATATAAACTGTTCTGCGAATTTATGGGTGTGAACGCAAAAACCATCAAACAGAACGAACGGGTTTTTGCCAATACTCTCGGTTTGGTAAATGGACATGTATTTTACAATTTAAAAACATGGTACCACATGCTGGCGCTTTTGCCCGGCTACAGCATCAATGCGCGCTTCATGGAAAAAATGATGGGTGTGAAAGAACGCTTTGATATTCCTGAAACATACCGCCTGTCGAAAGGGCAAGCATGGCGGAGCATCATAAAAATGGGATTTAAAATGTACGGCCGTTTTATTTCTCTCCCTTCAAAACGAAAAGAATTTATGCTGCTGCTGAATTCAACAATAGCCGAATACAAAAAAATAAATTACCCAGAAAAAAATGCAAATGAGCTGATGGCATTGTATCTCGAGTTCGAAAGAAAACTTTTGAATGAATGGAAAGCCCCGCTGCTGAATGATTTTTTTGCAATGATCTGGTTCGGCCTCCTTCAAAAAAGATGCGAGAAATATGCAGTGAGCAAAAATCCCAATATTCACAACGACCTGCTTTGCGGCAGCAGCGATATTATCTCTACACAGCCTATCCATAGAAGCATAGCACTTGCTGATTCTATATCTAAAAACAAAGAACTCAAAGAATTATTTCTTTCGCATGACGAAAATTTTATCTGGAAAAAACTTTCAGAAGACGCAGCATTCGGTTCAGTCAAAAAAGAAATTGACCAATACATTTTAGATTTCGGCGAACGCTGTATAGGTGAATTAAAATTAGAAACCATTTCTTACACACAAGAGCCGGCAAAGTTTATTAAAATTTTAAAATCTTATGTAACAACCGGCATTACAGCAGAAAAAACCTCCGGCAAAATAGAAGAGGAACTGCGAACAAACGCAGAAAGGGAATTGAACGAAGCATTGAAATACCGCCCGCTGAAAAAATATTTTTTTAAAAAGACCCTCCGCAATGCCCGTGAACTGGTTAGTTCAAGAGAAAATCTGCGCTATGAGCGCACAAGAGCTTTCGGAATTGTCCGCGAAATATTTTCGAACATGGGCAAACGCTTTTATGCAGAGGGAATCCTCGAAAACGCACGCGATATTTTTTATCTGACCAAGGAAGAAATTTTCTGTTTTATCGAAGGAACTTCCGTTACTCAAAACATAAAAAAACTTGTTGAACTTCGGAAAGAAGAATTCGGAAATCACAAAAAACTAAATCCTCCTTCAGAAAGATTTGCCTCCTACGGCCCGGTATATCATGCGAATGATTTTTTCAGTGCGGCTAAACTTGAAAAAATTGAAGGCGATTTAAAAGGCATCGGCTGCTGCCCGGGAAGAGTGCGTGCAAAAGTAAAAGTGGTTTTAAATCCCGATGAAGTTTCTTCGCTCAACGGTGATATATTGGTAACCTCCAGCACCGATCCCGGCTGGGTTACATTGTTTCCGAGTGCTTCAGCAATTATTGTTGAACGCGGCAGTCTGCTCAGCCACTCCGCTATTGTATCAAGAGAAATGGGAATACCCTGCATTGTCAGTGTTACAGGGCTTTTGAAAACACTCAACACTGGCGATGAAATTGAAATGGACGGCAGCACAGGAGAAATAAAAATTATAAACAAAGCATCATGAGCGAAAAACTAACCGAAAAAGTTTCCTTTGATTTCATCCGATACGCCAACTGCTGGGAAGATGCAGACATACTGCTTGAGGGATTAAACCCAGATGCCGGAAGTAAAATTCTCTCCATTGGTTCGGCCGGCGACAACAGCTTTTCACTGCTTACAACTGATCCTGAAATAGTGGTTGCGGTTGATGTAAATAAAATTCAGCTGCACCTAATCGAGCTAAAAAAAGTATGCATTCAATATCTCTCCTATGAGGATCTGCTTTCGTTTTTAGGTTTCAGAAATTCTGAAAAAAGGGAGCAGACATTTAATGAATTGAAAAAACATTTAACTGCTGAAGTCCGCCAATACTGGGAAAGTAAGATAGATCAGATTAAAACAGGGATCATATCTCAGGGGAAATTCGAACATTATTTTCTTATGTTCAGCGGTAAACTGCTGCCTTGGATTCACTCAAAAAAAACTACCAACGAATTATTCAAAAGCAAAACTGCAGAAGAACAAAAACAGTTTTACGAAAAACAATGGAACACCTGGAGGTGGAGACTGCTGTTTAAAATTTTCTTCAGTAAATATGTAATGGGCAAATATGGACGCGACCCTGAATTTTTGAAAGAAGTAAAAGTATCTGTCGGCGAACATGTTTTTAATAAAGCAGGCCAGCATTTACAAAGCATCCAGGCCCAGAACAATTTTATGCTGCGGTATAATCTTACGGGCTCATTCGGCTTGCTGCTCCCGCATTACCTGCAGCCTGCAAATTATGAAAAAGTAAAAGCGAACCTTCATAAACTGAGGATAAAAGAGGGCTATGCCGAAGATGCAATAAAACATTACGGCACCTTCAAATACATGAACCTTTCAAATATATTTGAATACATGGATGCTGATTTGTTTTCTAAAACAGCAAAACAATTAATTGATTTCACAGAGCCGGGAGGGCGTTTAGGGTATTGGAACCTGATGGTGCCAAGGCGGATTTCAGAAATATTTCCGAACAAAGCCACTTATCAAAAAGACATTTCATTAAAGCTCACCGATGCCGACAAAGGATTTTTTTACAACCAGTTCATAATTGATCAGGTAAAAATCTGAATCCTGACAGGTTTTGAAAACCTGTCAGGATTAATACGATAAAAGTATTTTGTCTAAAATCTATAAATTATAATGCACCATCGGAAACAGCCCCCGAATATGGATAAAACAAAAATAGCAATAGATATATTTAACAAATGTGCAAAGATATACCAGGATAAATTTATGGGTATGGATTTGTATAATGATACATTTGATTTGTTTTGCAATTCCGTTACAAAGGAAGATGCAGCTATTTTAGAAATTGCCTGCGGACCCGGCAATATCACAAAATATCTATTAAAAAAGCGACCAGACTTTAAAGTCTTAGGGATTGATTTATCTCCAAACATGATTGACCTTGCTAAAATTAATAATCCAGCTGCTGAATTTCAATTGATGGACTGCAGAGATATCGGCATGATTGAAAAAAAATACAATGCAATTATGTGCGGGTTTTGTCTGCCCTATCTGTCAAAAGAAGAATCTTTAAAATTAATAAGTGACGCTTCAAAATTATTAAAAGCCGATGGAGTGATGTATCTGAGCACGATGGAGGATGATTACAGCAAATCAGGATTCAAAAAAGGAAGTTCAGGTGATGAAATATTTATGCATTATCATCAGGCAGACTATTTGACCAGCGCTCTGAAAGAAAATGATTTTAAAATTATAGATTTACAGCGTAAAGATTATCCCGAGCAGGATGGGACAACAACGAAAGATTTGGTGATAATATCCAGGAAATAAAAAGAATAAATTTAAAATTATTTTATTAACCAAAACATTTCAGCAGCATGTCAGACATCAATGAAACAATTCAGGAATCAATCGAACAGGCAGGAAGCAGTAAAATTAATTCAAGAGTCGCTCTGTTTGTAGCGATATCAGCCACCTTTATGGCGCTCTGCAATGTTAAGGACGGCAATATCGTTCAGGCAATGTCGCAGGCTCAGGTACACAGTGTTGATGCTTGGTCGTATTTTCAGGCAAAAAGCACGAAGCAGTCAATTACTGAAAATAGTTTGAAATTATTAAAAGTACAGAATACTCCTGTAAATCCTGATTTAATAAGGGAATATGAAGAGCAGATCAGCCGTTATGAAAAGGAAAAAACAGAAATAAAAGCAAAGGCCGAAGGCTTTGAAAAAGAATATGATGACATCAATCTTTTCGATGATCAGTTTGATATGACCGAAGCTTTTTTAACTATTTCCATTGCAATGTTTGGTATCACTTCCCTAACTCAGAAAAAGTGGCTTTTATATTTTGCGGGCGCAGTATGTCTTCTGGGAATCATTTTAGGGCTGACAGCTTTTATGAAAATCAGTCTTCATTCCGATTTCATATCACAGCTGTTAGGTTAAAGAGGTGGAAAATAAATGTAAAGCACTGTCTTAAAAAAACATCATCATGTATAAAGTATTTCTCACATTAAATCTATTTTTCTATATGGCAAACGTAAATGCTCAATTTCAAAAGGCTGCTGCTCCTATTGCAGAAAAAAAAGAACACTGGCGCATCCTTCATGGCGACCGTGTTTTGGACAATTATTATTGGATGTATGATTTTTTCGGCAAAGGCCCAGACAGTACAAAAGCCGTGGACTATCTGAAAGCAGAAAACGCTTATACAGATATTGTAATGGGCGCTACCAAACAGCTGCAGGCCGATTTGTTTTCAGAAATGAAAGCAAGAATAAAAGAAAAAGATGAAAGTGCGCCTGTAATAAAAAACGGTTATTACTATTACACCCGCACCGAAGAAGGTAAGCAGTATTTTAAATACTGCCGCAAAAAAGGAAGTATGGAAGCAAAAGAAGAAATACTGCTTGATGTTGATAAAATGGCTGAAGGCCACTCCTATTATGCCGTATCAGGTTTTGATATAAGCGATAATAATAAATTGCTGGCTTTCGGCGTGGATGAAATAAGCAGAAGGCAGTTCACGATATACATAAAGAATCTCGAAACAGGAGAAATACTGAAAGACGTTATTCAAAATACCGAAGGCAACCCCTGCTGGGCTGGCGATAACAAAACACTCTTTTATACTGAAAAACATCCGGTTACTTTATTGTCAGAAAAAATATTGCGTCACACTCTGGGTACAGAAACCGCTGCAGATGCCGTAGTATATGAAGAAACAGACAAGAGTAATTATTTAGACATCGGCAGAAGCAAAAACAATAAGTACATTTTTATTCACTCAAATGCAACCATGTCCACCGAAATAAGAATGATTGATGCAGCTAAACCGAACGACATATTTAAAGTGTTTCAGCCGCGTTTGAAAGATGTGCTGTATGATATAACACCTTTAGCAGATAAATTTTTAATCCGCACAAATAAAGACGGTGCTAAGAATTTTAAATTGATGGAATGTCCATTAGATAAAACAACTTCGGCCGACTGGAAAGAAATAATTCCCAACCGCAGCGATGTACTCTTGCAAAGTGTCGAAGAATTTAAAGACTTTATAGTAATCAACGAACGTAAAGACGGCCTGGTGAAAATGCGCGTCAGAAGCCTAAAAGACAATTCAGAATATTATATCAGTTTTGATGAAGCGGCCTACTCTGCTAATTTTGATGCCAACCCTGAATATAACAGCTGCACTCTTCGTTACGGCTACACATCGCTGACTACGCCATCTTCCATTTACGATTACAACATGGTTACCAAAGATAAAAAGCTGATGAAACAGCAGGAAGTGCTTGGAGGCTACAACACAGCCGATTATGTAACCGAACGTTTGTATGCGCCTGCAAAAGACGGAACCAAAATTCCAATTTCATTAGTATATAAAAAAAATTTAAAAAAAGACGGAAGCGCCCCTCTCCTGCTGTATGCATATGGCAGTTATGGAATGAGCATGGATCCAGGTTTTAACAGCAGCCGTCTAAGTTTATTAAACCGCGGTTTTGTTTATGCCATTGCTCACATACGCGGCGGGCAGGAAATGGGACGCCAATGGTATGAAGACGGCAAGATGATGAAAAAGAAAAATACCTTCACTGATTTTATCGACTGCGGTGAATTTTTAGTGAAAGAAAAATATACGAGCAAAGAGCATTTGTACGCACAGGGAGGAAGCGCGGGAGGTTTGTTGATGGGCGCAGTTACCAATATGGCTCCAGACCTTTGGCATGGCATTATTGCACAGGTTCCGTTTGTTGATGTAGTAAATACAATGCTCGACGAGAGCATTCCATTAACTACAAATGAGTTTGACGAATGGGGCAACCCTAAAAACAAAGATGCCTATTTTTACATGATGAGTTACAGCCCTTATGAAAATATTGAAAAGAAAAACTATCCAAATATATTGGTAACAACAGGCCTGCACGACAGTCAGGTGCAGTATTTTGAACCATCCAAATGGGTTGCCAAAATTAGAGATATGAAAACTGATAATAATATTTTGCTGCTTCACACTAACATGGAGTTCGGCCATGGCGGAGCAAGCGGGCGTTTTGATTATTTAAAAGATGTTGCCTTGAATTATGCTTTTTTATTTACTTTAGAAGGAATAAATAAATAGTTTTTTAAACATACGTTTTTACAAAAAAACAAAATGAATAAAGACATTTTAAATACCGCCATTCTTTCTGGCTCTTTTCTGGTATTGTTCGGAATCGCCGAAATATTATATCATAAATTTAACGTAAAAGTAGAACTTACCCGTAAGTTTGTTCATATCGGAACAGGCCTGCTTACGCTTCTTTTCCCGATTCTGCTCGGTAATTTTTGGCTGGTGCTGCTGCTGTGTTCAACATACGCGGTAATACTTTTACTCAGTCTTAAATTTAATTTTTTAAAATCAATTAATGCAATTGAAAGAAAATCTGCAGGCAGTATTGCTTACCCAATTTCTGTTTCAGCATGCTACCTTGTGTTTGACTATTTCCATCAGCAGTATATTTATTTTTATCTGCCTATTCTCATCCTTGCCATCTGCGACCCTGTTGCAGCGCTTACCGGCAAAAGATGGCCGATAGGGAAATACAAAATCGGGAGAGGCAATAAAACAATGATGGGTTCTGGTATGTTTTTTCTGAGTGCCTTTATTTTGAGTTTTATCGGCTATGGAGCAACTCTTGGCGGAGGCAGTATATTTGTTGCCGCTTTATGTTCGGTGATAATCGGTGCATCTACATCTGCTGCAGAAGCCGTAAGCGGAAAGGGGCTGGACAACATAACAGTGCCGGCCGTAACCATATTGGCAATTATTTTTCTTCACCTCGTGATTTTACCTCACTTCTAAAATGGATGAACTAAAAATTATAAAAACAAAACCGGGACACGCAGATTTTCATTTATTTGAAAATCTTCCGAAACGTTTGTATCCTGCTGACAGCATCCGTCAGAGACAATCAGAAACTATCAATAAAGAATTTCTGAAGGACTGTTATGTGCTCCTTAAAAACGGGGAACCAGAAGCAAGAGCAGCGCTTTATAATAATCCTTTTACCTGCAATGAATTGAAAACCGCAGCCCTCGGGAACTACGAAAGCACAGCCGATAAAGAGGTTTCAGAAAAATTATTACGCTTTGCAATTGACGAAGCAAAAAAATCAGGAGCCGAATTTTTAATCGGTCCGATGAATGGATCAACCTGGGACAGCTACCGTTTCAGCATACATCACGACACTTCAAATTTTCTGCTGGAACCTTTTCATCATTTATATTATAACGGCCAGTTTTTATTCAGCGGCTTTCTGCCCATTTCTAAATACACCTCCAGCATCGATAAAGAAATTCATTTTGATCATCCCGAAGTTTTAAAACTCGATAAACAATTTGCTGATGCCGGCGTAACCATCAGGAATATCAATATGAACGACTATGAAGGAGAGCTGAAAAAACTTTATCCGTTTATCACTGAAGCATTCAAAACTAATTTTTTGTACACGCCGATCAGCTGGGAAACATTTCGAAGTAAATATTTGGAAGCAGCTAAAATCATCAACCCCGAATACGTGCTTCTGGCTGAGGATGCAGAATGCAATGTAATCGGATTTATTTTCTGCTATGATGATTTGTTTAACACCAATGAAAAAAGTCTTGTGATAAAAACTATTGCACGCGATAAATCAAAGCAATGGGCAGGTCTTGGTCATGTTTTAGCTAATAGGGTAATCCGGCTGGTAAAGAGCAAAGGTTACAAATCAATCATCCATGCTTTTATGATTGAACAGGCAACATCAACTGCCATATCAAAGGATTTCCTGGGAACAGTTTATAAGAATTATGTTTTATACGGATTGAAACTATAATGGAAGAACCCTTTAACATAGTTGATTTATTTCTGCAGTCGGCAAAAAAATATCCCAATAAAACCGCCATTATTGACAAGGATAAAGTAATTACTTTTTCTGAATTTGAGAAACTGATACAAAACACATCCGCTTATTTTATTAAAAAAGGCATAGTAAAAGGCGACCGCGTAATGCTGTTTGTGCCCATGAGCATTGATTTATACCGCATTGTTCTTGCATTGTTCAACATCGGTGCAGCCGCAGTTTTTCTCGACGAATGGGTGAGTAAAAAAAGAATGGAAGAGTGCTGTAAAACAGCACAGTGTAAAGCATTCATCGGAATTTTTAAAGCAAGAGTGTTTGCTCTGTTTTCTTCCGAGTTAAAAAAAATACCGATTAAACTTGGAGTCAATTATCCGATGGTTTCCGAATCTGAAAACAAAACAGCCGCTGTTTATAAATCAGATACAGCCCTGATAACCTTTACTACTGGCAGCACCGGAACTCCCAAAGCAGCAAAAAGAACACATGGCTTTCTGCATGAACAGTTCGGGGCACTGCTCGAAAAAATTGACCCTAAGCCTGAAGATATTGATATGCCTATACTTCCCATAGTGCTCCTGATAAATTTAGGAGCCGGATGCACTTCTGTTATTACAGATTTTAAAGCCGGCAAACCGGAACTGATGAATGCTGAAAAAATTATGGAGCAGCTGAATAAACATAAAGTAACAAGATTAATTTCTTCTCCATTTTTTGTGAAGCAGTTGGCAAAGTATATAATTGCCGGCAATAACAAGTCTTCCGCTCCCGCATTAAAAAAAATATTTACCGGAGGCGCGCCTGTTTTTCCAGCAGAAGCAGCCTTGTATAACAAAGCATTTCCTGATGCTCAGGTAGAAATTGTTTACGGTTCCACCGAAGCAGAACCTATAAGCTCTATCAATGCAAAGGAATTACTTAAAGAGCAGGAAAATATTTTACAAAAAGGCCTGAAAGTAGGGATCCCATACCGCAAAGCGGAAGTAAGAATTATTGAAATAAAAACCGATCCGATTATATGTGCAGATGAAAATGAACTTAAAAAAATTATTCTTCCTTTAGGAAAGATAGGCGAAATAATCGTGAGCGGCCCGCATGTACTGCGCGAATATTTTAATAATGAAAATGCTTTAAAGCAGAACAAAATATTTATCGGCGAAAAGTGCTGGCACCGCACAGGCGACAGTGGTTACATGGATGAGCATGGAATAATATATTTAACAGGCAGAAGCAGCACGCTGATATATTCAGGAGAAAAAATAATTGCTCCGTTCATTTATGAAAATTATCTTGCTTCTATTGAGGGTATTGAAATGGGAACAGTGATGCACTTAAACAATAAGCTCACAGCTGTGCTAGAAGTAAAGACAGTGAATAACAAAAAGGAGATTTTAAACCAAGTAAATAAAGCCGATATTTCTTTTGATGATATAAAATTCATTGCAAAAATCCCAAGGGATCCGAGGCATAATTCTAAGATTGACTATGAAAAACTTCGCAGTAAGTATTAGAAAAAAAACATCATTTCTTTTCTTTTTTTCGTGCTTCTTCTTTTTCGCTTCTGCAGACTCTAGGCAGATTAATGCTGCTGAAAAGCACAGCCCGATGACTGATTCCCTTCTTCGTGTTTTAAAAACAGTCAAACAGGATACAAACAAAATAAACGCCCTTAATTTATTAAGCCGACAGTATTCAAATGCAGGCCTTTACGAACAGGCAATATACTATGCCGAACAAGCGCAGGCTGATGCTGAAAAAATTGATTTTAAAAAAGGACTTGGAAATGCCTACAGCAATATGGGAATCGCATATTGGCATCAAGGTGTCTCTGAAAAGGCTTTGAAAAACCATTTGAGAGCATTAATAATTCGGAAAGAAATAGAAGACTTACAAGGCGTTGCAGGTTCATATAATAATATTGGCCTGGTATATTTAGATGAAAGCAATTATGAAAAAACTCTGGAGAATTATTTCAAATCGCTGAAGATAAAAGAAGAAATAGGCGACAAAAGAGGAATCGCTAATTCTTATAACAATATCGGTGTTATTTATTTGAAGCAGAATAATTATACTAAAGCATTGGATGTTTTCATAAAATCTTTAAAATTTTGTGAAGAAATCGGCGACAAACATGGAATAGCCATGGCTTACGGAAATATCGGCTTGGTTTATTTTTATCAAAATGATTTCAAAAAAGCACTGGACAATCAATTGAAAGGGCTGCAATTAAGGGAACAAATCGGTGACAAACAAGGAATGACGCTATCACTAACAAATATTGGCAATATTTATATTAACCAGAATGATTACAGAATGGCCTTGGAGATTTATTTTCAAGGATTAAAAATTGATAAAGAAATTGGAAATGCGCATGGTATCAGTGTTTCTGATAACAATATCGGAACCTGCTATATGCAGCTGGGAGAATTTGATAAATCGCTTCAATATTTAAATGATGCCCTAAGACTTTGTACTCAGACTGGAGAAAAAGGGCAGCTTGGGGATGTGTATTCGGCTTTATCAGATTTATATGAGAAGAAAAGTAATTTCAAAAAGGCATTCGAGTATCAAAAACTTTATGCTGATATAAAAGATACCATTCTCAGCACTGATGCAAACAAACATCTGACTGAAATGAACACAAAATATGAATCTGAAAAAAAAGACAAGGAGCTCATCAGGAAGGATGCAGAAATTATAAAACAGCAGGCCGAAACTGAAAAACAAAATTTTGAACGTAATGCCTTTATTGCCGGCTCCGCCTTATTGCTGCTCCTTGTGTTTTTTATTTTCAGGGGCTACCGCCAGAAACAGCTTGCAAATAAACTTTTGGACGAAAAAAACGAAAAAATCACGGACAGTATTAACTATGCAAAAGGCATTCAGGAATCAATACTCCCGCCCATAGAAGAAATAAATAAATACCTGCCGGAATCATTTGTTTTTTATCAGCCTAAAGATATTGTAAGCGGCGATTTTTACTGGTTCTGTCCGCTGACAGCCCTGCCTGAGGGAGAGGAACGTCTTCTATTGGCTGCAGTGGACTGCACAGGACACGGCGTTCCCGGAGCATTTATGAGTATGCTCGGGTATAATTTATTAGAACAGGTGGTTAAAAAAAATCACATCAGCGAACCAGCCAAAATCCTGGATGAGCTTAGTAAGCTGGTTGCAGAATCACTGAGACAGACCAATGAAATGGGACAGATAAACAATGGAATGGACATTGCTCTGGTAAGCTTAATGTTTAATAATCAAAATGGAAAGCCGGAAACAGAAAAGGCCGATACTGCATACTGCCTGCTTGAATATGCCGGCGCTCACAACTCTTTATACATAATCCGCAATGGAATACTTCAGGAAATAAAAGCAGACAAATCCTCTATCAGTTTATTAATGAATAAATCGTTCTGTTTCAAAAATCATAAAATAACTTTAGAGAAGGGCGACTGCTGCTATATTTTTTCCGACGGTTATGCCGATCAGTCGGGCGGTCCCGATAACGAAAAGTTTTACTATCAGCCTTTCCGGGAATTGTTAACAGCAATCAGCACTCTGCCTATGAAAGCGCAGCAGGAGCGTTTAAAAACCACACTTTCAGACTGGAAAGGCAGTAAAGGACAAGTGGATGATATTTTAGTTATTGGCTTCCGGGTATAATAAAATAAATTCCTCTTCAGAACCCTCCATCATGCTTGTTTTAAGTCTTAAGGGGCGGAATCATTAAAAAAACCTTGCATTCCAAATCTCAATTCTTATGTTTAATTATTATTATCTTTGCGCCCTAATTTAAAGGTTTACAATAATAAAAATGGATAAAAATTCAATTTACGGCCTCCTTATAATCGGGGCCATTTTAATCGGCTGGATGTTTTTAACTAAACCCTCTGCATCGGAACTTGCGAAGCAGCAGCAACAGCATGATTCTATAGCACACTTTCAAAATGCAGCTCTGAAAGCAAAAGCCGCTTTAGCAGTTTCTAATGCCCCAGGCGCTTCAGGCATAGATACTTCAGCAGTAATGAGCGATTCAGCAAAAGCGGCTATTCAAAAACAAGCCTACGGCGATTTCTCGGAAGCCGCAATCGGCGAAAACAAAATCATTACTATCGAAAACGAAGTAATGAAATTAAACATTGCATCAAAAGGCGGGCGTATTGCCTCAGTTGAATTAAAAAAATATAAAACGTTTGACCAAAAGCCTCTCATTTTGTTTGATGCCGATTCATCTGTGCAAAACATCAGCATGAACCTTAATTCCAGGACAGTTTCAACGGATTCGCTGTTTTTTTCGCCGGAAGGAAGCAGTTTTAATGCTTCAGGCACAAGCACTAAAAGCCTTGCTATGCGCCTTTATGCAGGCAGCAAGGAAAAATACATTGAGTATGTTTATACCCTTGCCGGAGATGATTATATGATGGGCTTTCATATAAATACTGTTGGGATGCAGAACACCATCGGCTCTAAGCCCGGCGACTTAATGTTTAACTGGAGTATGAAAACCCCGATGCAGGAGCAAAACAAGCAGACCCAGCAGATGGCTTCTACTATTTATTTTAAATATGCCGCAGATGCAGTTGATAAAATTGGCGAATCGAAAGAAGAAAAAAAACCGCTGGGACAGCATGTGAAATGGGTTGGTTTTAAACAGCAGTTTTTCACTTCCGTGATTATTGCCGACAGCGCATTTGACAAAACAGCTGACATTGAAACTTCATCGCTTCTCAGTTCAAAAAAATATGTAAAACAATACACTGCCGCTTTATCAATCCCCTACCACAGCCAGAAATCTGAAAGCTTCGGAATGCAGCTGTATTTCGGGCCTAACCATTTTAAAACCCTGAAAAAATATAATCTTGAATTAGATAAACAGATTAATTTAGGATGGAAAATTTTCGGCTGGTTAAACCGATTATTAACTATTCCTATTTTCAACTTTTTGAATGGTTTCAATCTAAATTACGGTATCATTATTTTGATCCTTACCATTATTCTTAAATTGATACTGCTGCCGATTGCCTACAAAACAGTACTGTCTTCAGCTAAAATGAGAGTGTTGAAACCTGAAATTGACGAGCTCAACGAAAAACATAAAAACGACGAGCCTATTAAAAAACAGCAGGCAACTATGGCATTATACAAGCAGGCAGGCGTTAACCCGATGGCTGGCTGTATCCCGGTATTACTTCAAATGCCGATTTTGATAGCATTGTTCAGCTTTTTCCCTGCATCTATTGAGCTCCGCCAGCAGGGCTTCCTTTGGGCGCATGATTTATCAACTTACGATTCTGTTTATAATTTCGGTTTTGCTGTGCCTTGGTACGGCGACCACGTCAGCTTATTTGCATTGTTAATGACTGCTTCCACTTTATTATACACATGGAGCAACAGCCAGCTGATGGGCACTTCTAACCAAATGCCGGGAATGAAATGGATGATGTACCTGATGCCGATTATGTTCCTGGGATTCCTGAATAATTATTCTGCCGGCTTAAGCTGGTATTATTTCCTTGCTAACATGATTACATTCGGGCAGACATGGGTAATGCAGAAATTTGTAATTGATGCCGATGCGCTTCATGCCAAAATGCAGGAGCACAAAAAGAAACCTGTTAAAACATCAAAATTTCAGCAGCGCTTAGAGCAGATGACAAAAGAACGTCAGCAGCAAAGCCAGAAGAAAAAATAATTTTTTACTAAAATTCTAATCTCAATTTATCAGGTTTTCAGAATAGAAATTAAGGTTTAGGATTTAGTAATTAGAGATTAGAACTTAGAATTAAAAAAAATGACATTTCATAAAGAAGGTATTCCATCATTAATTATCACTATAATAGTCGCGGGGATTATAAATTTCCTAACCTTCTTTTTTTGTGCCTCCTGCCCTATTGTGTTATGGCTCGGTTACCTATTGTCAGCATTTTTGCTGATCACCATCCTTCAGTTTTTCCGGAGCCCAAATCGCAGCATTGTGATGAATGAAAATCACATCATTGCTCCTGCCGACGGCAAGGTAGTGGTGATTGAAGAAGTGGTGGAAAGCGAGTATTTTAAGGACAAGCGGATTCAAATTTCCATTTTTATGTCTCCGACCAATGTGCATATTAACAGATACCCAATCAGCGGCATTGTAAAATATTCAAAATATCATCCCGGCTTATTTTTGGTTGCCTGGCATCCGAAATCATCAACTGACAATGAAAGAACAACAATTGTTGTGGAGCATAAAAACGGACAGTCCATTTTATTCAGGCAGATAGCCGGGGCAATGGCCAGAAGGATTGTAAATAATGCAAAAGAGGGCGACAAAGCTGTGCAGGGAGATGAATTCGGGTTTATTAAATTTGGTTCCCGCGTGGATTTATTACTGCCCTTAAGTATGAAAGTAAAAGTTAATCTTGAACAAAAAGTGCGTGGCCGCGAAACAGTGATTGCCGCCTTCGAATAGGGCCTTTAACAATTCTTAACGCTCAAATGCATCCAGAATTATTTTTTTTAGGTACATTTGTTGATGTAATCAAAATTGAATTAACCAATAAAATCATAAACAAAATGAAAAAAGTATTTTTATTAGCAGCATTTGCAGGAATTGTTGGAGCTTCTTCAGCAGCAACAGTATTAACTTTTGCAAAAGGAACAGTTATCACTCTTGGCGATGACAAAAAAGGTGATGACAAAAAGAAATGCGACAAGAAAAAAGCTTGCTGCAAAAAAGGTGAAGGAAAATCTTGTGCAGGTGCAAAAGCTGAAGACAAAGGTGCTGAAAAAGCAAAACCAGAAACTGCTCCTAAAAAGTAGTTAAAAAAGAATCTTAATAAAAATCCCGCTCTGCAAAATGCTGAGCGGGATTTTTTATTTCAATTTTTCTATAAACCGCTGTATTCCTTTATTTAGAGGTTAAATACTGCTTTATATTTTTTACATATTCTTCAAACGCTTTTATTCCTTTCGGATTTATTTTGCAGATGGTCTGCGGATAGTTGTCCTTAAATTTTTTGATTACGTCAATGTATTCAGCCTCTTTCAGCTTGTTGATCTGCACGCTTAAATTACCTGCAGTGGAATTTGTTTTCTCTTTCAGGTAAGAGAATTCGGCCTCTTTAACGCTGATTAGAATAGACATTACTGCCAAACGAAGCTGAGAATGAAGTATGGGATCGAGTTCTTTAAATGTTTTCATATTCTTAATTATTAGATTCTGATGCCAGCAGCAGATGACCCGGAATAATATAGCTGGTAACAAGCGACAACGCAATCAATATCAAATGAATTTCTATTGAAAAGAAACAAGCTGCCACAGCAAATACCCAGCAGCTGATGCCTCCCAGTATTAACGGCCTGAATTTTAAAAAACCGCCTGTAACAAAGGTGCCGATGCCGTATAACATCATTATCATAGGCAGAAATGCCATTTGATAATCATATTTTCCGAGCACAAAAAACACAACAAGAAGGCAGGCGCCGAAACCTCCCCACAAATATGCCATAATAGTATCAATAATGGTTTTAACCTTTTCTTTTTTTCTGTTCCTGTAACCAATGACCCCGGAAATAATTCCTCCAAGAGGCATAAGTATTATCCAAACCCAGCCGCTGCTTTCACCATAACCGAGTTTAATTAAAGAAAATTGTAACAGGGCCGCAGTTAAAGTAAGGTATCCCCAAAAGAGGAATATGCCCCCGTCATCTTTCAGGTTTCGTTTTGTTGAATTAATCATTTCATAAATTAATTTCAGACTTTCCTGCTCATTCATTGGTTTTTCTTGAGTTTCCATGGCGTTTAAGTTTTTATAAATTAGTTATTGATTATAAATATAGCACAAACATAAAGTAGTTTATATTACAAACCAAATGTTTTTGTGTTTATTTTTAAAAATAATTCGAAACTCAACTTCACATTTCCATACAACCCCAATAATAGCAATGGTTTTACAATAAAATATATTTTTATTATAAATGTGTTATTCTTACGAGGCAGCAATTTGAAGCAATTCTCAAAGTGAAATAATATCTATTTTATCGAGTTGAATAGCTGTTGCTCTATCCGCTTTCTGCCCGCATACATAATAAAAAGTACAGAATATTTCACCCGCTCTGTATCTTTTTTGTAGTTTTCCAGTTATTCTAAAAAAGCGCAAAAAAATCAATTCAACTGAATTTAGTATGAGACATTTGTTACTTATTTTATCAGGTCTGCTAATTTTTAATGGATTACTATTAAGCCAGACGGACTCAATCGGGTCGGCGCAGGCTCCTCAAAACATCAGCATTGCAAGCCTTAAAGCAAAAGAAATTTCAATTGATTTAAGCAATCCCGAAAATGTTGAGCTGGCTTTAAAAAGGATTCACACATTCAAATACCTTGAATCGGTTATTTTTGAAGGAGAAGCTGATGAAAACAAATTAAGTAAAGTAATGTATAGATTATCGGTTTTGAAAAATCTTACTGCATTAACATTCAGGGATAATGGGTTAAAAAAAATATCAGAAAATATATCGGGCATCAAAACCCTGAGAACTATAACTGTGGAAGGAAACAGCACCCTGGATTATAATGATCTCTGCACACAGCTAAGCCATACTACTATAACCGAACTGAATTTAATCGATAATGATTTAAAAAAAATTCCCGCAACACTTAGCGAAATTAAATTGCTGAGAAAAATAAAAATCTCCGGAAATAATCAGCTTAACTACCAGGACCTTGTTGAAGAGCTGGCTAAAATCCCCGGCCTTATCGGATTAGCAATTCCTGTCAATTACCTTACCGAACTTCCTAAAAACATTACTAAGCTTACATCGCTCCAGGTGCTCGATGTAAGCAATAATATCCTGACAGATCTTCCTGACGGCGTTTCTTCTTTAAAAGCAATAAATAACCTGGCAATCCAGGGCAACCTGCTGCTGACTCCTGCAAAAGATCTTGAAAAATTACAAGGCGCCGATATCCGTTTTTTATCACTTGATAAAGAAGTTTCAGGAGAAGATATTGAACAGATAAAAAAAATGTTTCCAAAGGCTGAAATAAATTTTCCGATAGAAAAAAAAGATATTGAGGAAGAAATTCAGCAGGAGATAAATACTGAAGCGGCTTCAAAGAAGGTTTATAACGGTGAATTAAAAACAAAAAAAGAATCTAAAATTCTTTCCGCTGCTTATCTTTCTTATCCTGCCTTTTTTCAAGGGCTCGTTTATAATTTCGATACATTAGGCTTTGAAGAGCGCTATGCAAACCTGAATTACACAAATGTTTATCAAAGACTGCTTAACAGAAGGCCTGTAGGAGGAAATTTTTCCTTTGAAAGAGGTTCCCGGATAGGTGTAATAAAAGGCTGGCTGAGCCGGAAAATATTTTTTCAAATCCCAGATTATAACCAGTCAATAACCTCCAATTACCCTGAATTAAGAGCCTTTTCAGGAATGTCCTGGCTTTACCAGGGCGAGTTAAGCAAAAAAAAGTTTAAGAAAAGCATCTTGAAAAAAAGCTGGGATGATATCCGGATTGAACTAGATAAGAATAACAGCATGTTTAGTATTCAGCTGAAGTCGCTCACCGGCTTTGAAAAATTTAATGCGTATCCAATTGTATCCAGAGAGATGTCTCTTGAAAAAACCCAGCAGACTTATGTTAGAAGGTCACTTACGTATCAAAAGACTCTATCAAGAAGATCGGCGCAATTCAAAAGGGATCAGAACAGGGTAAGGAAAAAATATGATGCCAATTTTCAAAAAATGAAGGAATATGCCTGGAAAGAACTGCAGCTGAAAATGAGCAGCGACGAAAAGTTAATGAGTATGCAAGAATGGCTTGAATACTACGACAACATCGTTGCTAATGAAAAAAAAGCGATTGATAATACTTCTCTTTCATTAATTTTTTTAATAAGGCAGCTCACATTATTGGGATTTAGTTCAACCGGGGTAAATACCACAGCCGGAACGAATGTCCGCAGAAATAATACTATTCCAATGAACAATACAGGCTATCAGGTGAAAGCACTAAACGTTGATTTTATCGATGCGGACGGCTCAGGGAATTTAGCTGTGACTAATATTATTACTGTAGACAACCGAAACAAATTTTTTTCACAGATGAACGGTACTCTTGGGCTGGCGCCCTCTATCCTTTCGCTGCGGCAGTTCTCTTCCTATTTAATTTTGGTTGAGTTAAGAAACGGAAATTTCGGATTCGTAACGTCTAACGAAATTGACAGGCAAGCCATGCAAACCGATAAAACCTGCCAGTTCAAAGTAAAAGTCCTGGACAAAAACTTGGATACCATCGGAAACCTTTTAAAACAGGCCGGACTGGAATAAATTTTTCATACTCTGTATCTTTTCCCATTTTGTTCAGTTATCAAATAAAAGAACTTCCATAAATCGTTTAGTATGAATGAAACTTTATCAACATATCATTTCAGCAAAGAGCGTATCAGCAAGGAAGAGGATCTGATCCGTGATGCGAAAAAAGATTCTTCGAAGTTTGATATACTTTACAATAATTATTACGAACAGATTTTTTTATTCGTACTCAAAAGGGTAGAAACGGAAGACATTGCAGCGGATATAACATCACAGGTATTTTTAAAAGCGCTCACTAATATTTCAAAATATAAAGAGATCGGACTTCCATTCGGTTCATGGTTATACAGAATTGCACGGAATGAAATTTATGACCTTTTCCTGAAAAATAAAATAGAAATGGTTGTAAGCATAGAAAGCAAAGGGATTTGGAACATGATAACTGAAATCGGGGAAGAAAAAAACGAAGAAGATTATACAAAACTACACGCTGCTTTAGGAACATTGGATGATGACGAAATGGAATTGATTGAGCTTCGCTTTTTTGAAAAACGTCCTTTTAAAGAAGCCGCCGAGATACTGGAGATTACAGAGAACAATGCAAAAGTGAAGACCTACAGGATATTAGATAAATTAAAAAAATTGCTGCAAAATGAAAGATAAAACTAATGTAAAGAGAAAACTTCTGACAGACAGGAATTTTCCAAATTCGGAGAAGATAAGCCAGAGAAAGGATTTAAACAACATTCAAAAAAATCACGCCATGATAAAGAAAGGATTATTGAAAAAAGCCCTTGCATGGGGCGGAGCAATTGCCGGCACCGCAATAATTGCTGCAGCAATCTATTTGAACGGAATAACTAACCCTGTAATGGAAAAGCCTGTTGAGAAAAAACAAACAGTGGAAATGAAAGAAGCCTGTATCCTGCCTCCTCTGCAAGGAAAAGAAACTCCTTTCTCTACTTTCCGTATCTCTGTGAAAACAGGGGGAGTAATTAATTACAAAACCGGCAGTACACTTACGATCCCGGCAAATGCTTTTTTAAGCAGCAACGGTAAACCTGTGAGTGACAGCATTGATATAAAGTACAGAGAGTATCATAACCCCTGCGATATTTTCTTATCCGGCATACCGATGAAATACGATTCAGCAGGAACACAATACACCTTTGAATCAGCCGGCATGATTGAAATACTTGCTTTTGACGGTAATGAAAAATTAAAACTGAAAGAGCAGTCACCAATTGAAATAACAATGGCATCAACTAATGATGATACCCGTTTTAATATTTACCGCCTTGATACCATAAGTAAAAATTGGGTATATCTTGGGAAGGATAAAGTAACATCGGCAAACAATAATAAAACAGAAAAAAATTCTTTACCTGAAAATGAAAAGGGAGCGCCTAAGGTCGTTAATGAAGAAGAACTGATTACTCCAATTGCTGCCGACCCTAAAAAATTCTGCTTCAATATCGGCTATGATAAAAAAGATTTCCCCGAACTTGCCGCTTATGATAATGTATTATTTGAGGGTACTGACAACAATTTCAAACCCTCGTTCTATAAAATTAATTGGGATAAAATTTCCTTACTGAGCACAGATATTAAAGGAAATTTTATTGTAAAATTAAAAAAAGCAGATACATCGATTTCAGTTAATGCAAAGCCTGTTTTTAATAAAGGTGATTACAACAGTGCATTAGCAAAATTTGAAGCCAGACACAAGCAGGTTGTGGAAGTTAGAAACAGGGCAGAATCTGAAATGGAATCCAAACTTAAAAAAATAAATAAAGACCTCTCAAATTACAATCGCAGAGACTTTATTGCCGCATCAAATTTCAGAGTAAACCGAACATTTTCTATCCTGGTTCTAGGGATAACTAATTGTGATAATCCGATGCCTCAAATGATCCCGGCGCAAACAGTAGCTCAGCAATTAGTTAATTTATTAAAACAGGAGGACAGGGATGATAAACAACTACAGTACAGCACAATTTATATTGTAGAGAAAGGAAAAAATACAGTTTTTCGTTTTTCAAAAAACGAACCCCTCCTATTCAATCCTAAAGCGCAAAATTTAATATGGACGATAACGAACAAAAACGAAATTGCCTTTTTCCCAGCCATTGATTATAAAAAACTTTCATTGGGAAAGCAAAACAAACTGCGCCCTGTTCTTGCTAAAAACCAGGAAACAGCATTGGTAAAAATAAAAACATTTTCGAACTAACAGCAGTGTGAAGCCCGCATCTGGAGAATCATTTCAGGGAACGGAGCAATATCACAAATCGGCATATTTGTGATATTGCTCCGTTTTTTCTTTTCATGAACTGATTATTAAATTCTCTCTCAGCGCTTTTTGCGGATTCCATTTTAAAATATTTTCCAGTTTGCAATTTCTGCTTTTTTAAAGCTATTCCTTCATTTGTTTTTAATTCTAGTTCCATGCAAAACATGCTGCGGGATCAAATTTCACTTTTCTATTTTTAACAAAAGTGCTCGGACTTTTTTTATTCATGCAGTATGAAAATATTTTCGCCTTGTGTTTTCTTCCGCTGAACTTATAATGAGAGGTATGCCTGCTTTTTTGAGAGCTTGCAAAACTTCGATTTCTATTTCCTTTATTAGGTTTGCCGTCTGAGCTTGAAGCGGCTGATGCATTCTTTGAACCGGCATTATCATCATTTTGTTCAACTTGCACATCCCTAGTATCCGCCTCCTTATTGCCTTTCGAACTGTTGCCAGTGTTCGAAAAATAATTTTGTGCTGTGCTAAGCTGTGGGTTATTAGCAGCATCCAAAGCATTAATTTCTTCTTGAATAAAATCCTCATTGCCTACGGAAATATTATTGTCAGCAGTATTATTTAAAACTGCAGGATTTACATTTTGAAATACCGCTTGAGGGATATTGCTATTTATTTGATGTGGCCTCTTAGTTTTTGCTTTTTTGTTTGTTTTAAATTGCTGCTGGGAATTATTTACCTGCACAATATTTTGAACGGGTGATGTATTGTTGCTATTCATCAATGAAATATTATTAAAATTGCCGGATTGGAACTGAACATTCAACCCCGCTCCGTTGGGCTGAGCCCTGGCTTTGTTAATAAGGCTTGGAATTATAACAATCAAACTTGCTAATAGAAGTTTTTTAACCCTGATTGTGGATATTTTTTTTTCTAGTTTTTTCATGTCCGTAATTTTTTAGTTTAGGTTTATTTATATTTTTCGAGAAATTTATTGTTGCTGCTCTTACTTTTCTACTATACATTTATCTGCGGGATGAGTAATAGAATAAACTAGTTTTACTTTTTGCACCTGTCCGGGCAGTATCTTTAATTTCCAGGTTAATTTGCCGTACTCCTCAACTTTTACAGCTCCCTCCGCCTCAACAAGCTCTACTGTTATGTCTTTGTTTTGAGATATTGGAAATTGATCTAAAATTTCTATTTCTATCGGCGAGTTTTTATTGTTTTTTATTATAGTTTCAAATGCTTTCGTTTCTTTTTTCTTATGGCTGAAAGTTGTGGTTGAACAAAAATCTTTCAGCTTCATTCTTTTAATATTTATTTTTTCGTCTCTTCCTAATGAGATTAATAAAGTATCAGATACCGCATTGGGATTGATGTATGACTTTCCGACATACATATCTTCTAAAAATATATTTGCTTCTCCTGCAAGGAGATTATACTTGCCCCAGTCATAAATGCGTGCTAATAAAAATGCAGCGTTTTCTAATTTAGGAACAGTGTGGTAATTATAAACTGCGGGAAGCTCGATGTTTTGGACTGTTACAATATGTTCCTTGTCATCTGCATCTATATCCTGCGAATCCTCAATAGCATACTCCACCGATAAATCGGATTGGCCGATAGTCACAATATCTTTTGAAATACTATTTTGCTCTGACTGGTCTAATTGCAGCCCCCCAATTATAGAGTGATTCGATAGTGTAACACTAGAAGGCATTTGCATCATATTGGCAGAACCCATTATATTATTATCATATGAATTTATTTTTTGGCTGAAATGATTGTAATAATCCGGCTGCATAAAATCAACGTGAATAGGATATAAAATCGGCCGGTCGTTATTGGATGAAGGGTTTGCAGTGGATAAAGTAAGTTTAACATTATTCCAGTCATAGCCTGTGTTTTGGACAACTTTGGCCCTGCATTCAAGCTTCATCGGATCAGTAGTGTTTTTTGCCCTGATGTCGTAAACAGGTATCCAATACGAATTTGAAACAATGTAATTTAATTTGAAAGTAACATTCACAGCTTCCTTAGAAGAAACTTTCAGAACAATTTCTTTTACGGGTTTATTATTATTGCCGTTTAGTTCAGTTATCTGGCTGGTCATTTTATTTATTGAAACCTGAATCGATTCTTTTCTTTGAGATAATTCAAAAATTATTTTTCGGATGTCTAAAGATTTTAATCTGTAAAGCTCCACTAACTCTTTTAAATCTGCGGGCTTCAGAGTCTGCTTATCATTTGCCAGTATTTTATTATTATCTAAAATCTGTAATTCGTTTTTATAGGAAGTTTCCTGCTCGTGTATCCATGCGATATCCTTATTCAATAATTTGAGGCTGTCTTCCAATTGGCTGGCTTTATTGAAAGCCTTATTATCTTTTAAATAATTCATACGGCCCGAAACAGACAGTAGCTTTACATTGCCGTTTATAGTAACCTGAACAGTGTTTTCATCCATATAGGCCGATACATTCGAAATAACTATTTCGCTCTGCCCCTCCAGCACGGAAGCTTTAGCAATTCTCGTTTCCTTGGCGTAGGACCGGTAAACGGTAACATCAGTTACTTTCGAATTTGAAATGGTAATGGTGCTGCCATCTGCATAGAATGCTAATGCGGACAGTAACATAAAGAAGGTGAAAAATAAGTGCACTCTTCTGCGGCTGTTTATTTCTGATGTTTTCATTATTGTTGATTATTTGTTTAGACAAACGTACAGCGGTAATGCGGACACAAAAAGTCATACTTAGTGAACGGCCTCTTTCACTTAGTGAACTATTCAGATAAATAGGTGATGCCTTGTTTAAAAGGTTATTTCGGGCTGAATTGCGGATTTCATTTAAAATTAATTACCGAACTTTGTTCCTATGAGATTAAAATCCGTATTGATATTATTGTTTTTTCATCTGCTTTGCAGCGAATGTGTTTTTGCACAAAACTCGGGCAATAGCAATAAACAAAGCATAACCAGCCTTACTGATTCAGCAAATAAATACATCCGGTTAAATCCTGCTAAAGCAATTGAATATGCTGATAAATTATTGGATGCAAGCACAGCGGCCAATAATGCCGACGGCGAGGTAAATGCCTATAAAATAATCGGCAGTATCTATTACAATTACGGCAAATACGATGCAGCCCTTACCAGCTATGAAAAGGTGCTCAAAAGTATTTCGAAAGGTTATGATGCAGGGAAAGTATATGATATTTATAAATTAATCGGCTTAACAAAAAAAGCATTAGGGAAGGACAAACAGAGCCAGAAATATTTTGAAACCTACCTAGAAAAAGCCAAACAATACAAAGATTCAGCGGCGATTTTAGATGCGAATAATAACCTCGCTTTATTTTACATGGATAACCGGCAGTATGATCAGGCTATTCAGCAGTCGCTGGGAAACCAGCGGATGTACAGTTCAACTAAACCTTCCAGCAGCACAAATCAAATGGTGCAGCAAAATTCAAATGCAAGTAATCTTATTTTAGGCAACGCATATTACTTAAAGGGCGATACTAAAAACGCGTTGAACAGTTTGAATAATTCCTTAACTAATTCAAGCACCACATTATCTGTGGAGCCGGGAGCCATAGGAGGACTTTTCCAAAACAGCGACAGCGTTGTAAAACAGCTTTCGTTCCAGCAGAGTTTTCAAAAAAACAATTTACCAGATATTAATTCTTCGGTTGTTAACGCTGCTAATTATAATACCGGCTTGAACTATTTGAATGATAATAATAATTCGGAGGCAATTCATTATTTAGAAAATTCTATTTCTTCTTCCGACAAAGGGCCGGTAAATCCTGAGGCTTACAAGGCATTGGCTTCCGCTTACGAAAAAAATAAATCATTTGAGAAGGCAGTTAAATCGTATAAAAAATATATTGAACTAATCAACCTGCAGATAACAAATAACCAAACCGATGTACAGGCTGCTTCTCAGTTAAATTCAACAATCGGCCTGATGAATAAAAAAATGGAGCTGCTTGAAAAAGAAAAAAACATTAACACTCAAAACATTGAACTGCTGAAACAGCAGCAGGCACTGCAGTCTAAAGAAGTAAATAACCGCAATAATGTTATTTATATTTTATGCGCCATCACATTGATACTAAGTATCGCGGTTTATTTTATTATCCGCACAGTAAATCAAAAACGAATTGCCAATTTGAAATTAGAAATGAAATCGCTGCGCAGCCAAATGAACCCGCACTTTGTATTTAATGCTTTAAACTCTGTAAATAGTTTTATATCACAGAATGATGAGCGCGCAGCAAATCGTTTTTTATCCGATTTCGCAACGCTGATGCGGAAAGTGCTGAATAATGCGGAGTCTGATTTTATCCCCCTTACAGAAGAAATAAGCCTGCTGGAACATTATCTAAAACTCGAACATGAACGGTTTAAGGATGCATTTGAATATTCGTTTACCATTGATGAAAATTTGAATGCAGAGCAGCTGAAAATCCCATCCATGCTTGTACAGCCCTTTGTGGAAAACGCCATCTGGCACGGCTTACGCTACCTCGAAAATAAAGGGTACTTAGAAATTAAAATGATGTATAAAAAAAATAATTTAGTAATAAGTATTAAAGACGACGGCATCGGCAGAAAATATTCGCAGCAGGTAAAAACTAAAAACCAAAAAAATTATTCTTCAATCGGTATAAAAAATATTTACAAGCGAACAGCCATCATTGAGCAGTTATATAAAACACCTGTAGTTATTGACATACAGGATGCTTTCCCAATAAATGAAAAAGGACATACCGGAACATTAGTTACTATCACTTACAAAACAAGCAAATTAAATGATTAGCGCTATTATAGTTGAAGACGAAAAAGTAAGCCGGAATGTGCTTGCCGGATATATAAAAAAATACTGCCCCGGTATTCAATTGATTGGCGAAGCAGCAAACATTGATGAAGCCCAGCAGCTCATTGACAATCTTAAACCTCAATTGGTTTTTTTGGATATTGAAATGCCCAAAGGCAACGGGTTTGATTTACTCGAACGATATCCCGAAACAAATTTTGAAGTGATTTTTGTAACTGCATTTAATGATTATGCCATACAGGCTTTTAACTGCAGTGCTGCTTATTATTTACTGAAACCGATTTCAATTGATGAGCTGGTAAAGGCTGTTGACAAGATAAAACAGCTGCTGGATGAAAAAACAAATTGGTCTCCCACAAAAGTTTTACTCGAAAATATCCGCAATGCAATAGGGCAGGATCACAAAATAGCATTGCCTCTCCTCAATGGTTTTGAAGTAGTAAAAACCGGTGACATCATCCGCTGCCAGGCCAACGATAACTTTACAGAATTTTATTTTGTAAACGGTAAAAAGATGATGATATGCCGTACCCTTAAATTTTATGAAGAGCTGTTAAAAGATCATGGATTTCTGCGGGTTCATAAATCTCATCTGGTAAATAAAAATCACATAAAAAGATATACAAAAGGAAAAGGCGGAAGTCTCACTATGGCCGATAATTCATCTGTGGATGTTTCTTCAACGTATAAAGACAGCTTGCAGAATAAATTTATTTAGGGACGAAATAGGAAACCTTTAAAGAAAAAAATCACTTCACAATAATTCTCCCCAGCAAAGCATTAAATGTTCTTTTCGCAGCAAGCAGTTGATGCTGTGTCTGCATAAGCGCCATCAGCTCATCTTCCGGAGGGTTTTCTTTTATCTTTTTTTGAATTTCGTGAATCATCATTTCCAGCCTGCGGCTTTTTAAAGCATACACAGCATTGTACAACGACCTTTTAAGAATATCTTCTTCCATTGTAGTGTAAATACTGTGCTGCTCCCAATTGGAAAGAGAATAGGGGCTGCTGATCAAATCTACTGTTAACTGGCAGATGGCAAGGTTTTCGTGACTGATGAAATAATTGTAATCAGGTACTTTATCATTCTCGAGATGTTTTACAAACTCATTGTAAACATCATTGTATATCGTGTTTTCAAATACAATAGCATCATGCAGCAACTCATGAACGATTAAAGCGGCAAGCGTAATTTCTATTTGTACCGGCTTAGAATGTTCGTCTAAATCTTCACCGTCAATCAAAACATTTTTATTTCCATAATTCAGCAGCAGACGGATTATATCGCGCTCCTGGTGTTCGGCGCTTGCATCAAGAATCTGCTTTTTTTCTTCGGCAATTAATTCTTCCGAAACATTTGCTTCGCGCTGTGCAGGACTTATTGCAGTGTGCTGATTACTTTTATCATTAAACTTTTTGCTGCGTATTTTATTCAGTTCACTCAATAAAATAGATTCTTCAACATCCAAAATACGGCTGCACTCTTTCACATATACCGAACGGTAAATAGCTTCAGGAATAAGCGCAATGCTTTCGACAATTTCCTTGATGAGTCCGGCTTTTTTGATAGGGTCGTTCTGCACATCACCCATCAATAAATTTGTTTTGAACGAAATAAAATCTTTCGAATTATTTTTGATAAACGTTTTCAGCTCTTCGCTGTTTACACGTTTAGAGTAGGAGTCAGGATCTTCCCCGTCAGGGAATAACAGAACTTTCACATTCATCCCTTCTTCCAATATCAAATCAATACCTCTGAAACTGGCTTTAATACCGGCGTTGTCGCCATCGTATAAAATTGTAATGTTGTTTGTAAACCTGCGGATAAGTTTAATCTGTCCTGTAGTCAATGATGTACCGCTGCTCGCAACTACATTTTCAATTCCCGCCTGATGCATTGATACCACATCGGTATAACCTTCTACCAGGAAGCAGTTATCCTGCGCAATGATTTCTTTTTTTGCAAAAAATATTCCGTACAGCACATCACTCTTATGATAAATATCTGTTTCGGGAGAGTTGATGTATTTCGCAGTTTTTTTATCGGTGCGCAGTGTGCGCCCGCCAAAGGCAATCACACGGCCTGTTGCATTGTGAATAGGAAACATCACGCGCCCCCAAAAACGGTCTAAATATTTTGAAGGCTTAGAGTTTAAAGTTTCAAGTTTCAAGTTTGGGGAGGCTTCAGGACTCCCTTCACTAGAACCTTGGTTCACCGCTTGGTGTTCAGGCTCGTTCTTATACTCTATAGAAAGCCCTGCTTTTACAAGGTATTCCAGCTTATAACCTGCAGCAATTGCAGCATCTGTAAATACAGTGCGGTGATTAAGACAATAACCCAGCTGAAATTTTTGAACAATGTCTTCTCTGAAACCACGCTCTCTAAAATAGCCCAGCCCCACTGACTTTCCTTCATCAGTGTTGTACAGATTTTCTGAAAATTTTTTCTGAGCGAATGAAGAAACTACAAACAAACTTTCACGGTCGTTCTGCGACTGAAGCTGCTCGGGCGATTGCTCCTCCTCTACAATTTGTATGTTGTATTTTTTTGCAAGATGGCGAAGCGCATCGGGATACGACATCAGCTCCTTTTCCATCACAAAATTTATCGCATGCCCGCCCTTGCCGCAGCCGAAACATTTGTAAATCCCTTTAACAGGAGAAACATAAAATGAAGGAGTTTTTTCATCATGAAAAGGACATAAGCCGATGAGATTCACTCCCCGCTTTTTGAGCGTAACGTAATCACCTACCACTTCTTCAACCCGTGCAGCTTCAAATATCTTATCTATGTCTTCCTTATGAATCAAAATATATTTTTGTTTATCATCCAGTACATGGAGAGATTTTTTTCGTTAAAGATTTGCCCTCACCGCAGAAATGAATGTGGGATTTTTTAAATCCGGAATGCTAATTTACGAAATAATAAATGAATCAACTTTTTGATAATCTCAATTGTGTGTCGTCACCCTGAGCCTGTCGATGGGTGTGCGAGAGCAGGTCCGCATACTTCGACAGGCTCAGCATGACCTGCGCATGAACGCTGGTTCCAACAATTGATTTGAATAAATTATTACGGGATTCTAAAAGAATAAAATCAATTGTTTTCTCTAAGCCATCAGGCCTTGCCAATCAAATTATCTACAAACCTATACAAATTAAAATCAGTTTTTTTTAATTCAATTTCAATTTGCTGCTGCAGATTTTTTTTAGAAACATCCTTCATCCTGTAATTCTGAATTAAACGGTAAGCCTTCTCCGCCATTAGGTAAGGGCGTTTTGTATTTACACCGATGAGCTGATGCTTTTCAATGGCTTCAATTAATTCGGCGGTGCCTTCGTTTTTTATTGCCGAAGCTTTTATCACAGGAATATGCCAATCGCCCGCAGGCTTTGAATGAACCAGCTGTATTATGTTTTTCATAAAAGTATTTGCACCTTCCCTGTCGGATTTATTCACAACAAAAATATCTGCAATTTCCATTACCCCCGATTTCAGCGCCTGCACATCATCTCCCGATTCAGGAACCAGCACCAGCACTGTTGTGTCCGCCAGGCCGGCAATTTCCACTTCACTCTGCCCCACTCCCACTGTTTCAACAATAATATAATCAAACCCAAATGCCCGCATTACATCAACAATTTCAATGATTGCAGCCGACAGTCCGCCCAGAGAACCGCGCGTTGCTAAAGATCGGATGAACACATTTTCGTTTGTAAAATGTTCTGCCATGCGAAGCCTGTCGCCTAATAAAGAACCGAAATTAAAAGGAGATGTTGGGTCAATTGCAATTATGCCGATTGATTTTCCCTGGTCTGACAGTTTTTTTATTACCGCATTTATCAGTGTGCTTTTACCGGCACCAGGAGGCCCGGTAATGCCGATAACAGGCGTGTTCTTTGAAAATGTAAGAGATGTTAAAATTTCCTGGCTGCCTTCCAGTTCATTTTCAACAATGGTAATACAGCGTGCCAAGACTTTTTTATTGCCTTGCTGTAATTGCTGAAGAAGTGTTTTAGCAGACATCATATTGTTTTCTTCCTAACCCTTCTCATTGATGAGGGAAACTTTTTTATAAACTTTATTATTATTATTCCCCGTTTTATATTTTCCAGATTTCACCCCTCTCCTGTGGAGAGGGATTAAGGGAGAGGTGCTTAAAACTCCGCAGTCTTAGGCGCTCTTGGAAAAGGAATTACATCACGGATATTTGTCATTCCTGTTACAAATAATACCAACCGTTCAAAACCTAAACCAAATCCCGCATGCGGAGCTGTTCCGAATTTCCGAGTATCTAAATACCAGTATAATTCATCCGCCGGAATTTTCATTTCTTTCATGCGGTTTTCTAAAAATTCTAAACGCTCTTCACGCTGCGACCCGCCGATTATTTCGCCGATGCCTGGAAACAGTATATCCATGGCGCGTACAGTCATCCCGTCATCATTCAGCCGCATGTAAAACGATTTAATATCTTTCGGATAATCAGTTAAAATAACTGGTTTTTTAAAATGTTTCTCAACAAGGTAACGCTCGTGTTCACTCTGTAAATCCGCGCCCCACTTATCAATCAGGTATTTAAATTTTTTCTTTTTATTAGGAGTTGAATTTCTTAAAATTTCAATTGCTTCAGTATAGGTAAGCCTTTCAAAGTCGCTTGATGAGCAGAAATGAAGTTTTGTAAGCAGATCCATTTCAGAACGCTCGTCCTGAGGTTTTAATTTTTCTTCTTCCAGTAAACGGGTTTTCAGAAACTCCAATTCATCGGGGCAGGTATCTAGCGCATATTTAATTACGTACTGTAATAAATTTTGAGCTAAGTCCGCATTATCATTCAAATCCGCGAAAGCGACCTCAGGTTCAATCATCCAAAACTCAGCAAGGTGGCGGGTTGTATTTGAATTTTCTGCGCGGAAGGTAGGACCGAAAGTATATACTTCTCCCAACGCCATTGCACCCAGCTCAGCCTCCAACTGCCCGGAAACAGTAAGGTTAGTGGACTTACCGAAAAAATCCTGCTTAAAATCTACTTTGCCGTCTTCGGTACGCGGGGGATTATCAAAATCAAGGGAGGTAACACGGAACATTTCTCCTGCGCCTTCTGCATCAGATGCAGTAATAACAGGGGTGTGCAGATACACAAATCCGCGGTCGTTAAAGAACTGGTGTATCGCAAAAGCCAATGCATGGCGCACTTTGAAAACTGCATTAAATGTATTAGTGCGGAAGCGCAGGTGCGCAATTTCGCGTAAAAATTCTAAGCTGTGTTTTTTAGGCTGCAGCGGAAATTTTTCTGCATCGCTGTCGCCAAGTATTTCCAGGTATTTAACTTTCACTTCAACTTTCTGCCCTTTCCCGGATGATTCAATTAATTCCCCTGTCACCGAAACTGCCGCGCCTGTTGTAACGCGCTTTAACAGCGACTCTTCGGTATTTTGAAAATCAACCACCGCCTGAATATTATTGATTGTTGAGCCGTCGTTAATTGCTATAAACTGGTTGTTGCGGAATGTACGCACCCAGCCTTTTACCGTTACTTCAGTACCATAAGCCGTTGAATTTAACAGCTCTTTTACTTTTGTTCTTTTCAGAATTTCCATAATAATTGTGATAATTTTTGAGGATACAAAAAAACGAATTTTTTCTCTGATAACAGCACTTTATAATTAGTGTTTGTCTCCTAAGCCGACATGCCTGAAAAAGTTAATCCGGCACTGCTGTTAGCCGCCAATGTTTTATTAAAATCATTTCAACAGTGCTCCTGATTCTTTGAAGGCCGAAATGTGCTGAAGACCTTGTCATCCCGAGCCTTTTGCGAGGGATCTTGTACTTGGTTTCCAACTTAATTTTACCAAACGTGAAGAACGCAGCGTTTTACAGACATAACACCTGGAACCCAATTGAACAGGCTCTTTCCAAAGTTTATCTTTGCCAAATGTTTTTGCTCGTCATTTTTAAATTTCCCGGCCATTTCTATTTATCTGATTATCAATCCAAATAAAAATTATTAAAATTATTTCAACGGAAACTTTGGGAATGAAAAATGTTTCCATAGTTTTGTGCCGGAATTTTTCAAACTCAAGATGAAAACTAAAGACAGGATATTAAAAAGTGCTGAAGATTTGTTCTTTAAGTATGGCATCAAAAGCATCACCATGGATGATATTGCCAAAGACCTGGGCATATCAAAAAAAACCATTTACCAGTTTTATTCTGATAAAAACGAAGTGGTGGAAAAGCTGCTTACTGAGCGTTTGAAAAAAAACGAATGCGAATTTCAACTGATTGAAAAAGAATCAGCAAATGTTATCGAAGAGGTTTTTGGTATGATGAAAAATCTCGAAAATATGTTTGCTCAGATGAACCCGAATTTATTTTATGACCTTCAAAAATATCATCCAAACGCATGGAAATTATTTAAACAATTTAAAGAAGAATGTATTGAGCGCATGGTGGAAGATTCGGTTAAACGCGGCATTAAGCAGGGGCTGGTCCGCTCTGATATTAATACAAAAATTATTGCAAGGCTAAGAATGGAAGAAGTTGAAATGGGTTTTAACCCCCAGGCTTTTCCTCCTGATAAGTATAAAATTGTGGACGTACAATTGGCTTTACTCGATCATTTTTTACACGGCATCTGCACCCTTAAAGGACATAAATTGATTAATAAATACAAGGAGCTTTCGGAAGAGGAGTAGCCGGTAATCAGCAATAGGCAAATAGCAAAAAACAATTGCAATTGGTAATAATATACAAACTCCAGCACAAATTCGTAATTCGGTTAAAATTCGTAATTCGCAGGAAAATAAAATAAAATGAAAAAAGTCTTATTTATAATTAGTTTAACGGTAATTGCAGGCGGCGCCGGGGCTCAGACAAAAGAAGCGGCGGGATATTCTTTTTCGGTAAAGCAGGCAATTGAATTTGCTTCACAAAATCAGCACGATATAAAAAATGCTGCAATTGACGAAGACCTTGCAAAGCAAAAGGTAAAAGAAGTATTAGGAATGGGGATGCCGCAGATCAACTCCAGTTTTGATGTAAAAGATTTTCTTGAAATCCCTACTTCACTAATACCTGCCGAATTTTTCGGAGGCCGTCCCGGCTCTTATGCTGCTGTGAAATTCGGCACCCAATACCAGGCAACCGCCGGATTTGATGCAAGCCAGCTGCTCTTCAGCGGCGATTATCTCTTAGGTGTAATGGCATCAAAAGTTTATGTACAGCTTTCCGCAAAAGCATCACAGCGGACTCACATTGAAACTGCCGTAACGGTGAGTAAAGCGTATTATACAGTATTGATAAGTGAAGAACGCATGCATTTAATGGATGCCAATATTGAGCGCATAAAAAAAGCAATGGATGACACAAAAGCCTTATTGGATAACGGCTTTGTTGAAAAAATTGACTTCGACCGCTTAACAGTTACTTATAACAATTTACTGATAGAGCAGGACAATATACAGCGGCTGCTTAAGCTTGGAAATTATCTGCTGAAATACCAAATGGGCATGGATATTAATGCCGCTCTTGTTTTGACAGATAAATTAGCCGATGTAAAATTTGATGTAGCCGAAAATGTTTCAGCCGAAAAATTTGATTATTCAAAACGTGTAGAATACGATTTATTTTTAACACAATTTAAACTTGCCGAACTTGATTTAAAACGCAATCGTTTTTCTTATCTCCCAAATGCCTTTGCCTACGGCAGTTTAACAGGCAGCGCTTATCGTTCTCAATTCGATATTTTTAACTCTAAAACGCCCTGGTATCCTACTGCATTGATTGGCGGGAAAATTGTAATGCCCCTCTTTACAGGCTTGCAGCGCAACGCCAAAAATCAGCAGGCAAAACTCTCGCTTCAAAAAGCGGAGAACAATATCGACTTTATTAAAAAATCTATCGACCTTGAATTGATGTCCTCATTGACAATGCTTCAAAATGCATCCATCTCACTCGAAAATCAAAAGAAAAACATTGCTGTTGCCGAAGAAGTATACCGTTTATCTAAACTGAAATATGAGCAGGGCATTGGTTCTAATATTGGAATGATTGAGGCCCAAACAGCATTGAAAGAATCACAGACCAATTATAATAATGCATTATACAATGCTATTGAAGCTAAAATAGATTTTGATAAAGCAAACGGAAATTTTAAATAATAAAACAGAAAAAATAAGAATTCAATTATATAAAATAACAAAATGAAAAAAATATTTCTTATACCGGGCATTGCATTAATACTCACAGCATGTCATTCAGCGGGCGATCCGAAAGCAGAACTTGAAAAACTAAAAAAGCAGGAGGTGGAATTAAAAGTCAAAATTGCTGCGTTGGAATCATCCTTAAATACAAAAACAGATTCTGCTGTCAGCGGTATTGCCGTTGCAGTTGAAATATTAAAGCCCGAAATATTCAAAAACTATATCAACATACAAGGCAGGGTTGATGCTGATGAAAATGTAAGTATAAGCTCTGAAATGCCGGGAACAATTGTGAAAATAAATGTGAAAGTGGGCGATGCAGTTACCAAAGGACAGGTTCTTGCCGAAACAGATGCCATCGCTATTAATCAAAGTATTGCTGACCTGCAGACAAATACTGATTTGGTAAACCAAATATTTCAAAAACAGAAGAATTTATGGGATCAAAAAATAGGTACTGAAATACAGTTTCTGCAGGCAAAAACAAACAAAGAAAGTATGGAGAAAAAAATGGCCGCACTGCTGCAGCAACTTTCAATGACAAAAATTGTTTCGCCTATAAACGGCACTGTTGATGCAGTGGACATTAAAGTAGGACAGCTTGCAGCTCCCGGTATGCCCTCAATCCGCGTGATCAATTTTTCTAACTTAAAAGTTAAAGCAGATGTGGCCGAAGGCTATGCATCAAAAATTAAAAAAGGCAGCGAAGTGATTGTACGGTTTCCCGACACCGACGATTCTATAATTTCTACAGTGAATTATACTTCCCGTGCAATTAATACCAGCACCCGTTCATTTACCGTGGAAGTACTTCTGGATAATCAGAAAGAATACCACCCTAATATGGTTGCCCGTCTTAATATCAACGATTACAAATCTGCAAAACCGGTGATTATTGTTCCAATAAGAACAGTGTTAAAAGATGAAACAAATGCATCATTTGTAATGGTGGCGGAAGGCGGTAAAGCTAAGAAACAAATCATTACTATCGGCAAAGAATACAACGGCAAAGCGGAAGTTACCAGCGGATTAAAAGAAGGCGATTTGATTGTTACTGCAGGTTACGATGTGGTGAATGACGGCGACGCAATAATTTATAAAAAATAAAAATTACTTATAGGCCGGAAATACCGATAACAGTAAAAAAATTAAAAAAGCTTTGCGTCTCTGCGTCTTAGCGGTAAAAAAAATTATACTATGAACTTCAAAGAATTTAAACCATCAAGCTGGGCAATTGATAATAAAATCAGTGTTTATGTGCTTACCATCATAATCGCATTAGCTGGAGTATTTTCATACAACAGTATCCCAAAAGAAAGTTTCCCGGATATAATTATTCCTACCATATATATAAATACAGTATATGCGGGTAACTCCCCTACAAACATTGAAAACCTGGTTACTAAGCCGATTGAAAAACAATTAAAATCAATTGCCGGAGTAAAGAAAATTAACTCCACTTCATTACAGGATTTTTCAATAATAATGGTTGAATTTAATACCGGTGTTGACGTTCCTATTGCCAAACAAAAAGTAAAAGACGCGATAGATAAAGCTCAGACTGACTTACCAAAAGACCTGACAGCACAGCCTAACGTAATGGAGGTAAACATTTCGGAAATACCGATTATGTATGTGAACATTGCAGGGGACATGGATTTAAATAAATTAAAAAAATATTCTGACGACCTGAAAGACAGAATTGAAGCCATGAAAGAAATCACCAAAGTGGTGATGGTAGGCGATCTTGAACGCGAAATTCAAATTAATGTTGACATGTATAAACTGCAGGCGGCCAATTTAACTCTTGGTGATATAGGCCGTGCAATGAAATCTGAAAACCTGAATATTTCCGGCGGATTGGTTCCCATTGACGGGATGAAACGCAACCTGACTATTAAAGCAGAATTTAAAACGGTTGATGAAATAAAAAATTTAGTAATTAATTCACAGTCGGGAGCTAAGCTGTATCTCAAAGATTTTGCAGAAGTGATTGACGGAAACAAAGAACAGGAGAGCTATGCACGCCTTGAAGGGAAAAATGTGATTACACTTAATGTTGTAAAACGTGCAGGAGAAAATTTGATTGAGGCATCAGATAAAATAGCAGCAATTATTAAAGACATGCAGGAAAAAACTTTTCCTAAAGATTTAAAAATTACTGTTACCGGAGATCAATCCGAAAAAACAAGAAGCACTCTTCACGATTTAATTAATACCATTATCATTGGTTTTATTCTTGTAACATTTATTCTGATGTTTTTTATGGGTGTTACAAATGCCTTGTTTGTGGCAGCATCAGTGCCCCTTTCCATGTTTATAGCATTTATAGTAATGCCTGCAACAGGCGGTGCTTTTGGTTTCAGCTACACCATGAATATGATTGTGCTCTTCGCATTTTTATTAGCATTGGGTATTGTTGTAGATGACGCCATTGTTGTAATTGAGAACACGCACCGGATTTTTGATAATGGAAAACTGGATATAAAAACATCCGCAAAAATGGCTGTGGGTGAAGTGTTTATGCCGGTGCTCAGCGGAACATTAACTACCCTGGCCCCATTCCTTCCTTTATTATTCTGGAAAGGCATCATCGGTAAATTTATGTTTTATCTGCCGGTTACGCTTATTATAACCCTGCTTGCATCACTGTTTGTGGCTTATATCATCAGTCCGGTATTTGCAGTCGATTTTATGAAACCTCATAAACCTGATGATCATGCAGAAAAAAAATGGTCGCGCGGCACATTGGTTACCTGCATAATTTTTATTGTATTGGCTTTACTACTGCATTCCAGCGGACATCCGGCAATCGCTAATTTAGCTTTGTTTATCCTGGCATTTTATATATTGAATAAATTAGTTCTTCACAGCATCATTGACAAATTTCAAACAAAAGTATGGCCCTACATCCGCCAAAAATATACAAATCTATTAACAAAACTTTTGAAACGGCCGGGACTGGCTCTTGCCGGAACCTTTATTTTGTTTTTTATTTCTGTTATGTTTTTTGCTGCCCGCAGTCCAAAAATAGTTTTCTTCCCGCAAGGGGATCCTAACTTTGTTTATGTGTATGTGAAACTGCCGGTAGGAACCGATCCTGCAAAAACCAACATTGTAATGCTTCAGGTCGAAAAGAAAGTGAATGCAGTACTCGGCGATTCTAATAAAACTGTAAAGTCAATCATCACCAATGTAACCAGGGGAACAACAGACCCGCGGGATCAGGATCAGAACAATTATCCTAACCGCGGAAAAATTGCAATTTCATTTGTTGATTTTGATAAACGTGTTGGTAAATCCACCACCGATTATTTAAGAGAACTGCAAAATTTGAAATGGAATATTCCTGGTGCTGAAATTACTGTAAATCAGGAACAGGCCGGCCCTCCCCTTTCAAAGCCTATTAATATTGAAGTGAAAGGTGATGATTTTACTGAACTGATAAACAATTCTAACCGCTTAAAACAATTTTTGAAAGCGCAGAATATAGGAGGTATTGAAAATTTAAAATCAGACTTTGAAAGCAACAAACCTGAAATAGTTTTTAATATCGACAGGGAGCGCGCCAACCGCGAAGGCATTTCAACCGGACAGATAGCAATGGAAATCAGGAATGCTGTTTTCGGAATTGACGGCCCTTCTAAATTCCGCGATGCGAATGATGAATACCCGATACAAATCCGTTATCAGTTAGATCAGCGGAATAATATTGAAGCAATCCGAAATTTAAAAATCACTTTCCGTGATATGAATATGGGCGGCATCCTGCGAAGTGTTCCTCTCTCTGCATTCTGCGACATTGAATACAGCAATACTTACGACGGCATAAAACGTAAAATGCAGAAACGCGTGATTACACTTTCTTCAAACGTATCCGCGGGCTTCAATGAAAATGAAGTTGTCGGAAACCTAAAAAAAGCTGTGGCCTTATTTAAACCTCAGGGCAAAGTTGAAATTGATTTGACAGGACAACAGGAAGAGCAGAAAGAGACCGGAGCATTCCTTGGCACAGCTTTGCTTGTTTCAATAGGCCTGATGTTTTTTATCCTCGTGCTTCAGTTTAATTCAGTGGGTAAACCTATGATTATTTTGTCGGAAATATTTTTCAGCATCATCGGAGTTTTGCTTGGAACGGCTTTCTTTAAAATGAATATGAGCATCGTAATGACCGGCGTTGGTATTATCGCTCTTGGCGGTGTGGTTGTAAGAAACGGAATTCTGCTTATTGAGTTTGCCGAAATGTCGCGCCTGCAGGGTATGAGTTTGTGGAATGCAACTATAGAAGCCGGCCGAACACGTATGACTCCTGTTGTGTTAACAGCAACAGCTGCAATACTCGGTCTGCTCCCCTTAGCAGTAGGTTTTAATATTGATTTCGAAACATTATTTGCACACGGCCAGCCGCATATTTATATTGGCGGTGACAGTGTTGTGTTCTGGGGACCTTTATCATGGACAATGATTTTTGGTTTGGCATTCGCAACATTTTTAACGCTTTTATTGGTTCCTGCTATGTATTTAATTTCAGAACGCTTAAAACGCAAATCACAGATTATATTAAAACATTTGGGACTGCCTGCTGCCGTAATGTACATACCGTTCTTTATTATGTTTGCCCGCATAGCTTTTTATTTTAGAGGAACCAAGCTCGAATACGGTGATTTAGATGCTTAGAAGAAATACAGAAAAACTTTGAAGAAAAAGAATTAGAGCGCTATGGGAGCAGTTGTTATTTTCAGCATAGGACTTTTATTTTTGTTCAGCGTTCCTATTATTACTTCAAAACTCGCAGTCCGTCTGGGGCGCAGCGGTAAGAAATGGTTTTTAATAGGCTTGGCGCTCCCGGTTGTTGCAACAATTATTCTTTTTTTTCTGCCGGATAAATCGAAAGAATAATCGGGATTACTTATCAATAAATAAAATGCCGCCGCCGTCGTACAGCAAGCTGTCAGCAAGGGAAACAATTTCAATCCCGCAATTTTCGATATAATTTCTCAAGGCCTTGCCCTGCTTATGCAGATTAATATTGCCGATAAAAAATAATTTATTCCTATACAGTCCGTTTGTACCGCCCAAAAACCCATGCTGGTGGCCTATTATAGAGATTTCTTCAGGAGAAAAATAAAAACAATCCAATTCTTTTGCTAAGAGTTTTTTCTCAATTCCTTTGTCAGATGTAATATATCTATTGCTCCCGAGATGCGTTAAACTGCATCTGGTATAAGCTTGCGGCAGATTAATAAATTCTTTTCCGCCGTTTACTTTAATGATTGAAGCATCAGTGAATCCTGATTTATGAAACAAATAATCTGCAGTGCTGATGCAGTTGTACAAAACGCTGTTCTCAAAACTCTCTCCCACATTTTTCTCGCCCAAAATATAAGCCGCATTGTGCTCATCTAAAAACTCAAACAAAGCTAAAGGTGCATTAGGAGCAATAACAAGGCTGGATTCATCCTGGTAAATAAAAATATCAGGGTGGCCCGAAATAGAATTAAATGTTATTCCATCCGATGCAAATTGAAACACAGCAGCTGCATGTTTCTTTAAATTTACAATAGCTTCACTCGGCGCTCTGCTGTCAATTATAGCTAACATCAAATTGGTATTTGGATAAACTGCTGTCGGCTGTAAACCTTGTGTTTATTCCTTTTTGCTCTAGTTCCTTTTTGTTGCTTCCATTAAAACCGACTGCAAAATTTAATTGTTTATCATTTATTCTGAAAGATGCATTCTCCGGATTTTTATTTTCGAGCGCATTAAAAATTAGTTCATTCCAAATTTTACTCATTACCATTTCCTTAAATGAAGGATGAAAAGGTCCTGCAGCAAGTGATTTGCCGGGCTTTAATTCTTCTGACGGATGCAGCCCGATTCGCAGTATATTGATATTGTTTTTCTCAAAAACCTTAACAAGCTCCTTTGTCCATACTACGGCTTCTTCCAGCGATAAGGGTTTGTATTTCCCCTTATTGTAAAGCTGTTCCAAAACGGTTTCTTTAATAATTACTGTAGGATAAATGCGTGTACTCTGTGCACCCAGCGCAGCTATGTCGTTCGCAGTCTGCAGTGATCTTTCAAAAGTATCATACGGCAGACCTATCATCATCTGAAGACCAAGCTGAAAGCCATTTTCAAGAATTAATGCCGCTGCCTTTTTAATGGATTCAAAGTTATGACCCCTTCCTGATTTATTCAGCACTTCATTATTGGTGCTCTGCGCGCCAAGTTCAATAGTAGTAACACCGTATTTCTTCAGCAGATCAAGTTTCTCCTGCTCAATATAATCAGGGCGGGTAGATATCCTTATCCCTGAAACAATCCCGCTATGAATGAATTTAAAGGCTTCCTTCAAATATTTTTCCTGAAGATCAATAGATATCCCTGTAAAGCTTCCGCCAAAAAAAGCAATGTCAACAATTCTTTTTTCTTTCAATGAGCTCAGATGAGTTTCAATGATTTTACTTACGTCCTCCGGCTTAGGAATAGAGAGCGTTCCGCTTATTTTTTCCTGATTGCAGAAAACACATTGGTGCGGACAGGCCAGCTCCGGCAGGAATATCGGGATGTTAGAATGCTTCATATTTTTTATTAGGCTGAAAATGGGATAAATTTATACTCTGTAAAATCATAAATAAGTATGAATAAACCTGTCAGGTTTTGAAAACCTGACAGGTTTCGTCCCGCTGCTATTAAACATATTTATCCAATGTATAGTATAATCATACTATTGCTGTATGCGCATAGGATTTTATTCGGCCGGCAAATTAATATAAAACAGGAATATATTTTATGACGAATCAGGAAAGCAGGAAAATAAAAAAGCTGCTCCAAAACCTTGGAACAGCTATTTTGAATTTATCTGCTGCTTTAACTATAAAAATTCATTCGCTAAATTAGCGAGTTCCGAACGCTCTCCTTTTTCGAGAGTAATGTGTGCATATAATTTTTGATTTTTCAATCTGTCGATTAAGTAACTTAAACCATTACTTTGAGTATCCAGATATGGAGTATCTATTTGATAAATATCACCGGTAAAAATCATTTTAGTGTTTTCTCCCGCGCGCGAAATAATTGTTTTTACTTCATGCGGTGTAAGATTCTGAGCTTCATCAACAATAAAAAACACATTTGATAAACTGCGGCCGCGTATGTATGCAAGCGGACAGATAACCAGTTTTTCGTTTTCCGACATCTCTGTAATCTGCTTGTATTCCCGGTCCTTTTCAGTAAACAGCCCTTTAATAAATTTAAGATTATCCCACAGCGGCTCCATGTATGGATTTAATTTCGATTTAATATCACCCGGCAGATAGCCGATATCCTTATTGCTTAAAGGCACAACGGGGCGTGCTAAATAAATCTGATGGAAATTTCTGCGCTGTTCCAAAGCTCCCGCAAGCGACAGCAGTGTTTTGCCGGTACCTGCTACACCCTGAATAGATACCAATTTAACATCCGGGTTCATTATCGCATCCAATGCAAAAGCCTGCTCGGCATTCTGCGGTGTAACACCAAAAGCGGTTACTTTTTTAATGCGTTCAATAATATCTTTGCTCGGGCTGTAGGTTGCCAGCACCGATTTAGCGCCGTTTTTTAAAATATAAAAATGATTCGACGGCGCCTTTTGTTTTTTCAACAGCTTTGCCGGTTCAATAAATCCCTTCTCATAAATTTCATTGATAAGTTCAAGAGGCGCTTTAAGTATTTCGCTGCATCCTGTATAAAGCTCGCTTACATCTTTAATCTTGCCTGTTTCATAATCTTCGGCAGTTAAGCTGAGCGATTTCGCTTTAATGCGGAGATTAATATCCTTGGTAACCATTATCACTTTACGGTCGGGATATTTTTCCGAAATATAAAGAGCACAGTTTAAAATACGGTGATCAGCTTTTTTCTCTCCAAAAACCTTTTCAGCATCAATTTTTGAGCTTTGGTTCATTTCAATTTTAATCATCCCATGGCCTTTGCCATTTATATGTATCCAATCCTGCAGCGTATTGTCTTTCGAAATTTTATCAATGTACCGGGTGAATTCACGGGCAGCAAAATTTTTAGTATCGTTGCCTTTTTTGAAATTATCAAGCTCCTCTAAAACTGTAATTGGTATCACTATATCATGCTCCTGGAAACTCTTGGCTGCATTGTGGTCATAGATGATTACGGAAGTATCTAATACAAAAATTTTTTTTTCATTTATCATGATGCGGCTGTTTTTTTTGAATGTGTGATAAAACTATATAAACTTAAAACATATTTTTAAAACATCTTATAAAGTAATGAACACATTGTTGTTTACTAATTCTGCTGGATTAAGGTTAATATAATATTGCGGTTAAGTTTTATTTAAACGAAATTTTTGCGGGAATATTATATATCCCATGGCACTGTAACGCTGTATTAATATTAATGTTCAATAATTCTTTTATCCTTGAGGATTAACCGCTCCCACTCGAGTGTAAACTTCTCTCACTCAAGTGTAAACTTCTCCCGCGTGAGTGTAAACTTTTCTAGCTTGAGTTTAAACTTCTCACACTCGAGTGAAAGCTTCTCTCACTCTAGTGAATACTTCTCACACTTGAGTGAAAAGTTCTCTCACTCGAGTATAAACTTCTAATCCTTGAGGATTAGCGGCTCCTGCTCGAGGGTAAGCTTCTCTTCTTCCTCAAATAAAGATGTTATAACACGTAATAAATATGCATTATTGCAGGATAAAGCTATTATCAGCAAAAAAAATACAAAAAAATTTGCCGGTTATAAAATCTTTAATAAGTTTGCATCAAAAATTAAAATTACTAACCTTTAATTCATAAAACTATGCCATCAGGAGGCCCGTTTCCATCAACACACCACGCATTTAATACCTATATTTTAAATGCTGTTTCTTATTTAAATACTAATGCAGTTCGCTTTGTTATTTCAACAGCAAATCTGCAGGCTATGAATGATAAAAAAACTGCCTGGGATACTTTATGGGCAAAATATATCGACCCAGCCTTGGTAACTTCCCAGATAAGGGAACAAGTGAATAGTATGATTGCCGATTGGAAACTATTATTATCCTCTATTTATAATGATATTCCAACATCGGCACTAACCAACACCGATCGTTCTACACTTAACATTGGCCAAAGTACTACGCATATAGCGGCAACAGTGGCCGATCATTCTCCATCTCTTCATATTGATGAAATATCGCACCTGCAGGCAAAACTTCGTATCACCGATCCTGCATTTCCAAATACCAATTCAATGCCTTCCGGACAGCATGTTCATCTGCATGTTGGTATTCAGGATACGCCTACATCACCCATTGTATGGGATATTTTGCGCCTTATGGAAATTCATAAATTTTTGGCCAATGTTATATTTACCGATGCCGATGTAAGCAAAAAAGCTCATTTCCGCACATGTTATGTAAATACCCATGGAGAAAAAGGGCCGCTCAGCGATATTATTTCAACAACAATTGCATAATAATAGGCACTTGTCATTAGGCAAGAGGCATTAGACAAGAAACTAATGACAAATGAACTAATGACAAATGAAAAAAACCGCCATGCAGTATTGCAGGCGGTTTTTTGTTCAAGCTATGATTTTGTTCTAAATACAGTAATGTATTTTAATTTGCAATACGATCGAAACTAATTAATGATAGTTAAAAAATTTTGTTCGTAGTTCCATTATATTATCTGGCTGCCCTACCATTAATAATTTATCTCTTTCGCCAATTGCTTAATAATGTTATAAATTAACCAAAGTGCCTTCTATAAATTATTTTCCAACAATTATATATTCCCACAAATATGGTGTATTGGTGTTTAAACCGGTTGATCCAGCCTTGAGAACAAAGCCTGTAGTTGAGGATGAAGATATAAATACCTGCTGGGTGGAGTTTGTTGAGGCTGCTGCAGTATTTGCAGGAAAAAGAACAACGTAACTTCCGGAACTAAATGATAACGCATTAGCATAAGTAACGGTAATTACAATTCCATTATTAGCTGTGCTTCCAGAGGTTGTAACCGATAATGTTCCGCCCAAATTTGTTCCTGTTATTATATAACCAGGAGCACCCCCGCCTCCATTACTTGCACCTGTGCCTAATACACCAGTTGGTGTACCGCTGTTGCTTGCAAGCCCGTTGTTAACCACTACACCTAAAGTACCAGAATTTATTATCGTAGTTGCTCCTGCAGTAGTAGAGCCTATAGTTACTGCCTCAGAAGAGGCCGCAGTACCAATTTTAATTACATTAGACTGAGCATTTGTACCTATGTTAATTGTTGAAATTGCACTTGAGTTAGGATCGGCTATATCAATTACCCCCGCTTGTGCTGGACCGCCAATAACGATAGTACCGGCAGCCCCTCCAGAAAGGCCGATTGCGGCAGTGGCAGCTGTTGTGCCAACAGAGCCGGTACCGCCAAGTATTAAATTTTTTGTAGCGCCAGTAGTGTTACCAATAACAATTGTTGAGGCAAATGCACCCTCAGCAATATTAACTGCTGAAGCTGCTTGATCTGCTATATTAACAGTTTTTAAGGTAGTTGCGGTTCCTGTACCGATATTAACAATATCAGAACCTGTTGTGTTGCCGGAGCCGATATTCACCGTCTGGCCAACGCCTGTGCTTGAACCGACAGTAATTGCCCCAGTCTGTGAAGTACCGCCAATTATAATAGTTCCGCCCACTGTTGAAGCACCTATATTATATTTTGAAGTAGCAACGCCATCCAGACTAAAATCTGCTGCGTTGCCGGTACCAACTCTTTGTGTAATAGATTGCGCACCAGTTGTACTACCAATATTAACCCCTCCTGTGTTAGTGGCGGTACCAATATTTACAGCATTGGCAGTGGCATCATTATTCAAGGAAATTATTCCTCCTGTAACATCCAATCTTGTACTTGCAGCAGGCGTCTTACCAATACCAACATTACCGCCATTTTGAATAGTAACATTGGTTGTTGAATTTGTTCCCAAAAGCATGCTGCCTGTGGGAAGTTCTTGATATAAAACAACATTGTTAGTTGCATTGTCAAAATATAGTTGTCCATAGTCATTTCCTCCATTAGTCAATCCAAGTATTGATTTATTATTTCCTGAAAGGACATCAATTCGTATTTCATTATCTGTATTCGCAATAGAACGAGTATGCAATAGGACTGAAGGTGATGCTGTGCCTATACCAATATTACCAGTTATTTTAACACGCATGCGTTCTTTGTTATTTGTGCCAACAACAACATCAACACCATCTGTGGTACCAAACCAATTTTCTGTGGCATTATTTATTAGTGAAGTGCCGTAAGTTGCTGGTACAGCCGGAGTAACAAGAGCGGTATTACCTGTTATTGTCCAGTGAGTGCCTAAATCAGCACCGGTAGCTCCTGTTGAGCCGGTAGCACCAGTGGCGCCAGTTGAACCGGTGAAACCTGTTGCTCCCGTTGTGCCTGTAGCGCCGGTTGAACCGGTAGCGCCGGTTGAACCTGAGCCGGTAGCCCCTGTTGAACCTGTCGAACCTGTCGAACCTGTCGAACCTGTTGCCCCCGTTGAGCTGGTGCTTCCCGTTGACCCCGTTGACCCCGTTGACCCCGTTGAGCCGGTAGCCCCGGTTGAACCAGTTGAACCGGTGGAACCCGTCCTTCCCGTAGAGCCGGTCGTTCCTGTTGAACCTGTCGAACCTGTCGAACCTGTTGAACCTGTTGAACCCGTATCACCCGTATCACCAGTTGAACCTGTTGAACCTGTTGCTCCAGTCGAGCCTGTTGACCCCGTTGAACCTGTCCTTCCGGTTGAACCTGTAGAGCCGGTTGAACCGGTGGAGCCTGAGGAGCCGGTAGAGCCCGTTGAACCGGTATCACCAGTTGAACCCGTGGAACCAGTTGAACTAGTAGTGCCGGTTGAGCCCGTGGAGCCGGTCGAACCTGTTCTGCCAGTCGAACCAGTTGAGCCGGTCGAACCTGTTGAACCTGTTGAGCCAGTTGAACCTGTGTTGCCGGTTGCTCCTGTATCACCCGTTGAACCCGTGGAACCTGTTGCTCCAGTGGAGCCTGTTGAACCTGTTGAACCTGTTGAACCGGTCCTTCCTGTTGAACCGGTAGAGCCGGTTGAGCCGGTAGAACCGGTTGAGCCGGTTGAGCCCGTTGAACCGGTATCACCCGTTGAACCCGTGGAACCAGTTGAACTAGTGGACCCGGTGGAGCCGGTAGAACCTGTTCTGCCAGTCGAACCAGTTGAACCGGTCGAACCGGTCGAACCGGTCGAACCTGTTGAACCTGTTGAACCTGTGTTGCCGGTGGAGCCGGTATCACCCGTTGAACCCGTGGAACCGGTTGCTCCAGTGGAGCCTGTTGAACCTGTCCTTCCTGTTGAACCGGTAGAGCCTGTTGAACCGGTGGAGCCCGTTGAACCGGTATCACCAGTCGAACCAGTAGAACCAGTCGCTCCAGTAGAGCCGGTAGAACCAGTTGAGCCGGTCCTTCCTGTTGAACCAGTAGAGCCGGTTGAACCCGAGCCGGTAGCCCCGGTTGAACCTGTTGAGCCGGTGGAGCCCGTGGAACCTGTATCACCCGTCGAACCGGTAGAACCAGTTGTTCCAGTGGAGCCTGTTGAACCTGTTGAGCCGGTCTTTCCTGTTGAACCAGTAGAGCCGGTGGAACCTGTAGAGCCGGTGGAGCCGGTCGAACCTGTTGAACCTGTATCACCGGTAGAGCCGGTGGAACCAGTCGAACTGGTAGCGCCAGTTGAACCTGTTGAGCCGGTAGAACCTGTTCTGCCTGTAGAACCTGTAGAGCCGGTAGAACCCGTTGAACCGGTAGCCCCGGTTGAGCCGGTAGAGCCGGTAGAGCCGGTGGAACCTGTATCACCCGTAGAACCTGTTGAGCCTGTTGCGCCTGTTGCACCTGTTGAGCCGGTCTTTCCTGTTGAACCAGTAGAGCCGGTGGAACCTGTAGAACCGGTAGAGCCGGTAGAGCCGGTGGAACCGGTATCACCAGTTGAACCGGTAGAACCTGTGGAACTAGTGGCACCTGTAGAACCAGTAGAGCCGGTGGAACCCGTTCTGCCTGTAGAACCTGTTGAGCCGGTGGAACCCGTTGAACCGGTAGCCCCTGTTGAGCCGGTAGAGCCGGTGGAACCTGTATCACCCGTAGAACCTGTTGAGCCTGTTGCGCCGGTAGATCCTGTGGAACCTGTTGAGCCGGTCTTTCCTGTTGAACCAGTCGAGCCGGTGGAACCTGTCGAACCAGTGGAGCCGGTAGAGCCTGTATCACCAGTTGAACCTGTAGAACCGGTGGAACTAGTGGCACCTGTAGAACCAGTAGAGCCGGTGGAACCCGTTCTGCCTGTAGAACCTGTAGAGCCGGTCGAACCAGTTGAACCCGTAGAGCCGGTTGAACCCGTGGAGCCCGAGGAACCAGTATCACCAGTAGAACCTGTAGAACCTATTGCGCCGGTAGAGCCTGTTGAACCTGTTGAGCCAGTCCTTCCTGTTGAACCAGTAGAGCCGGTGGAACCAGTAGAGCCGGTGGAGCCGGTAGAGCCTGTTGAACCAGTATCACCAGTTGAACCTGTAGAACCGGTGGAACTGGTGGCACCAGTTGAACCTGTAGAGCCGGTAGAACCTGTTCTGCCGGTAGAACCTGTTGAGCCGGTGGAACCCGTTGAACCGGTAGCCCCGGTAGCCCCGGTAGAGCCGGTAGAGCCGGTAGAACCTGTATCACCAGTAGAACCGGTTGAGCCGGTTGCGCCGGTGGATCCTGTTGAACCTGTGAAGCCCGTCTTTCCAGTTGAACCAGTCGAGCCGGTTGAACCTGTCGAACCAGTGGAGCCGGTAGAGCCTGTTGAACCAGTATCACCGGTTGAACCTGTAGAACCGGTGGAACCGGTGGAACTGGTGGCGCCTGTTGAACCAGTAGAGCCGGTAGAACCTGTGGAGCTGGTAGAACCTGTGGAGCCGGTGGAACCAGATCCTGTAGCGCCCGTGGCACCTGTTGAGCCGGTGGAACCGGTATCACCGGTAGCACCTGTTGAACCAGTGGAACCTGTTGAACCAGTGGAGCCTGTAGAACCGGTTGAACCTGTTCTTCCAGTGGAACCCGTTGAACCCGTTGAACCGGTGGAGCCAGTGAAGCCAGTATCGCCGGTGGAACCCGTGGAGCCTGTTGAACCAGAAGTACCTGTTGAACCAGTAGCACCCGTTGAACCTGTCCTTCCAGTTGAACCAGTTGAGCCTGTTGAACCGGTGGAACCTGTTGAACCGGTGGAGCCCGTTGAACCGGTGGAACCGGTATCACCAGTTGAACCCGTTGCACCGGTACCGCCAGTAAAGCCTGTTGAACCCGTTGAACCAGTTCTTCCAGTTGAACCGGTAGAGCCGGTTGAGCCGGTGGAACTTGTTGAACCAGTTGAGCCGGTCGAGCCGGTATCGCCTGTTGAACCGGTGGAGCCTGTTGAACTGGTAGAACCGGTGGAACCGGTAGAACCGGTGGAACCGGTCCTTCCCGTTGAACCTGTTGAACCGGTGGAGCCTGTTGCACCAGTGGAGCCTGTGGAGCCGGTTGAACCCGTATCACCGGTGGAACCTGTTGCACCTGTACCGCCAGTAGAGCCTGTAGAACCGGTGGAACCGGTTCTTCCAGTAGAGCCGGTGGAGCCGGTGGAACCGGTGGAGCCAGTTGAACCGGTGGAACCTGTATCACCAGTAGTACCAGTGGAACCTGTTGAGCCAGTAGTACCAGAAGCACCTGTTGAACCTGTTGAACCTGTAGCACCTGTTGAGCCGGAAGAACCAGTGGAACCTGTTCTTCCTGTCGAACCTGTCGAACCAGTGGAACCTGTTGAACCGGTGGAGCCGGTAGAACCTGTATCACCGGTGGAACCCGTTGAACCTGTTCCGCCGGTAGAGCCGGTAGAGCCGGTTGAACCGGTTGAACCTGTTCTTCCTGTTGAACCTGTTGAACCAGTTGAACCAGAAGAACCTGTGGAGCCGGTGGAACCTGTATCGCCGGTATCACCTGTTGAACCTGTCGAACCGGTGGAGCCGCTGGAACCTGTGGCTCCTGTTGAGCCGGTGGAACCGCTTGAACCTGTCCCTCCTGTTGAACCGGTTTTCCCAGTCGATCCAGTCGATCCGGTTGAGCCGGTAGAACCAGTGGAGCCGGTGGAACCTGTATCGCCGGTGGAACCTGTGGAACCTGTGGCGCCGGTGGAACCCGTGAAGCCTGTGGCGCCCGTTTTTCCTGTAGAACCAGTAGAACCAGTAGAGCCAGTTGACCCAGTTGAGCCGCTGGAACCTGTGAAGCCGGTATCACCAGTTGAACCTGTGGAACCTGTAGAGCCAGAGGAGCCGGTAGAACCGGTGGAGCCGGTGGAACCTGTTCGTCCTGTTGAACCTGTAGCACCTGTTGAACCTGTGGAGCCGGTTGAACCGGTGGAGCCGGTATCACCAGTAGAACCTGTTAAGCCGGTAGAACCAGTTGAGCCCGTGAAGCCCGTAGAACCTGTGGAACCAGTTCGTCCTGTAGAACCTGTCGAGCCGGTAGAACCAGTAGAGCCGGTGGAACCTGTTGAGCCCGTATCTCCGGTATCGCCAGTGGAGCCGGTGGAGCCGGTATTGCCTGTTGAACCAGTAGAAGCAGTTGAACCGGTGGAGCCCGTCGAACCAGTTCTTCCTGTCGAGCCGGTGGAGCCGGTGGAGCCCGATGTACCAGTTGAGCCCGTTGAGCCCGTATCACCAGTAGAGCCGGTTGAGCCGGTAGAACCTGTCGCACCCGTAGAACCAGTTTGCCCAGTTTTTCCCGAAGAACCTGTTGAGCCGGTCGAGCCTGTGGAGCCGGTCGAACCCGTTGAGCCAGTGGAGCCAGTATCCCCGGTTGAGCCAGTGGAGCCGGTAGAACCTGTTGAGCCGGTGGAACCAGTGAAGCCTGTTTGGCCGGTGGAGCCTGTTGAACCGGTGGAACCGGTTCTTCCAGTTGAACCAGTTGAGCCGGTTGATCCAGTAGAGCCTGTTGAGCCGGTAGAACCGGTGGAACCGGTATCACCTGTTGAACCCGTTGCGCCGCTTGAGCCGGTGGAACCAGTAGAACCCGTGGAACCGGTTCGTCCGGTAGAACCAGAAGACCCAGTGGAACCGCTTGAGCCCGTGGAACCAGTTGAACCGGTATCACCGGTATCACCAGTTGAGCCGGTGGAACCTGTATTACCAGTATTACCCGTTGAACCTGTTGAAGCAGTTGAACCAGTGGAACCCGTTCTCCCTGTAGAGCCGGTTGAGCCGGTTGTACCAGTAGAGCCAGTTGAGCCGGTAGATCCTGTTGAGCCGGTATCACCTGTTGAACCTGTTGAACCTGTTGAGCCGGTGGATCCTGTTGAACCAGTTGAACCCGTTCTGCCAGTTGAACCGGTGGAGCCGGTAGAACCCGATGAGCCGGTGGAACCACTTGAACCTGTTGAGCCGGTATCACCAGTGGAGCCGGTGGAACCTGTCGCGCCAGTTGAACCAGATGAGCCGGTGGAACCCGTTGAGCCGGTGAAACCGGTTCGTCCTGTGGAGCCGGTGGAACCAGTGGAACCGGTCATACCAGATGAACCTGTTGACCCGGTTGACCCGGTATCACCCGTGGAACCCGTTGAGCCGGTGGAACCACTGGAACCAGTAGAGCCTGTAAAACCAGTTGAACCAGTTCTGCCCGTTGAACCGGTGGAGCCAGATGAACCTGTGGCGCCGGTTGAACCTGTTGAACCCGTATCTCCTGTTGAGCCTGTTGAGCCTGTTGAGCCTGTTGAACCTGTTGAACCTGTCCGTCCAGTCGAACCTGTTGATCCGGTAGAACCGCTCGATCCGGTAGAGCCTGTATCACCGGTAGATCCGGTATCTCCAGTGGAACCCGTCGCTCCGGTAGCACCTGTGGAGCCTGTCGAACCTGTTGAACCCGTTTTTCCAGTGGAACCTGTAACACCTGTTGAACCTGTCGAACCTGTGGAGCCTGTGGAGCCTGTTGAACCGGTATCACCGGTTGAACCGGTTGAACCGGTTGAGCCTGTTGAACCGGTTGAACTGGTTGAACCAGTGGAACCGCTGGAGCCTGTTGAACCGGTTGAACCGCTTCTGCCTGTTGAACCAGTTGCTCCTGTAGAGCCGGTTGAGCCTGTAGTACCTGTTGAACCTGTATCACCTGTTGACCCCGTCGAACCGGTGGAACCGCTTGATCCAGTACCGCCGGTTGAACCCGTTCTTCCTGTTGAGCCTGTTGAGCCCGTTGAACCAGTTGAACCGGTTGAACCAGTGCTTCCTGTTGAGCCGGTATCTCCCGTAGAACCGGTAGCACCTGTAGAACCAGTAAAGCCAGTAGAACCGGTTGATCCTGTTTTACCAGTTGAACCCGTTGAGCCCGTTGAGCCAGTCGAACCCGTTGAGCCGGTTGATCCCGTATCACCTGTGTCACCTGTTGAACCTGTGGAACCTGTTGAACCTGTTGTCCCAGAGGAGCCAGTAGCACCCGTTGAACCCGTTCTGCCAGTGGAACCTGTGGAACCCGTTGAACCAGTTGCTCCGGTGCTGCCAGTGGAGCCGGTGGAACCGGTGGCGCCGGTATCACCTGTTGAACCCGTTGAACCGGTTGAACCGGTTGAACCGGTGGAGCCGGTGGAACCTGTTCTGCCAGTAGCGCCTGTTGAACCCGTTCTGCCGGTGGAACCTGTAGCTCCTGTCCAGCCCGTATCACCGGTATCACCAGTGGAGCCGGTATCACCTGTGGAGCCGGTGGAACCTGTAGAACCAGTTCCGCCAGTTGAACCCGTTCTGCCAGTGGCACCGGTGGAGCCGGTGGCACCGGTGGAACCGGTGGAACCCGTCGAACCGGTGGAGCCAGTATCACCTGTGGAGCCGGTTGAACCGGTGAAACCAGTTGAGCCCGTTGAACCTGTTCTGCCTGTAGCACCTGTTGAACCTGTTCTGCCCGTTGAACCGGTCGAGCCGGTATCACCAGTGAAACCTGTATCGCCGGTGGAACCTGTATCGCCGGTGGAACCCGTTGCTCCAGTGGAACCTGTAGCACCAGTAGAACCTGTTCTTCCAGTGGAACCAGTTGAACCTGTGGAACCAGTGGAGCCGGTGGAACCCGTTGAACCAGTGGAGCCGGTGGAACCTGTTAAGCCGATGACACCTGTTGCACCAGTTGAGCCAGTTGCACCAAGTGAACCAGTTGAACCTGTGGAACCGGTTGAACCTGCGCCAGTATCCCCTATAGTCCCAACCGCACCTGATAAGTTAACAACCCATAGACAATAATTTTCACCTGCTGCATTTGTGCTGGTAATATTAACAACGATATCACCTGTAACTGAATTATAAGAAACTACATATCCCTGAAATTGATCTATCGGGTGTGCTGAAGGTGTTACTGTTACGTTTTGGTTAACCGTATATGCAAAACCTGCTCCTATATTAAATGGTATAGTATTAACGCCGACTGCAGGAATTGTCAAACAGGTAGAACTTGTGGTCACATAATGATCGCCCTGAGCCCCTGTTGCTCCAGTTGCCCCGCTGCCTGTTGCACCAGTTGCACCGGTTGAGCCGGTTGAGCCGGTAGAAGATGTTGAGCCGGTAGAACCCGTAGAACCTGTGGAAGAAGTGGAACCAGTTGAGCCGGTGGAGCCGGTTGAACCACTTGAACCTGTTGAGCCGGTGGAACCAGTATCACCTGTTGAACCTGTTGAGCCAGTTGAACCAGTATAACCTGTTCTACCGGTTGAGCCGGTACTGCCTGTTTTTCCAGTCGAACCAGTAGTTCCTGTAGAACCTGTGGAACCTGTTGAACCGGTATCTCCCGTTGAACCGGTATCACCCGTTGAACCGGTGGAGCCAGTGGAGCCGGTAGAGCCAGAGGCGCCGGTTGAACCGGTTCTTCCGGTTGAGCCAGTAGAACCTGTTGAGCCGGTGGAACCGGTTGAACCTGTTGAGCCGGTGGAACCGGTATCACCAGTGGAACCGGTGGAACCGGTGGATCCTGAAGCACCTGTTGAACCTGTTCTACCCGTTGAACCTGTTGAACCAGTGGAGCCTGTTGAACCGGTAGAACCGGTGGAGCCTGTGGAGCCTGTGTCACCGGTTGAACCAGTTGACCCAGTTGAGCCGGAGGAACCGGTCGAACCAGTAGAGCCGGTGGAACCGGTTCTGCCGGTAGAACCTGTAGAACCCGAAGAGCCGGTGGAACCAGTGGAACCGGTCGAACCGGTGGAGCCGGTATCACCAGTGGAACCGGTGGAACCGGTGAAGCCAGTAGCACCAGTTGAACCTGATGAACCTGTTGAACCAGTTCTTCCTGTAGAACCCGTTGAACCTGTTGAACCAGTGGAACCGGTGGAGCCGGTCGAACCGGTCGAACCGGTATCGCCTGTTGAACCGGTAGTACCTGTAGAACCCGTTGAACCTGTAGAACCCGTTGAACCTGTTCTGCCGGTTGAACCAGTTGAACCTGTACTACCGGTCGAACCAGTAGAACCAGTAGATCCGGTATCACCAGTATCACCAGTTGAACCTGTTGAACCAGTTGAACCTGTGAAACCAGTTGAACCTGTGGAACCTGTCCTGCCAGTAGAACCAGACGAGCCGGTGGAGCCAGTTGAACCCGTTGTTCCAGTCAACCCAGTGTCACCTGTTGAACCGGTTGAGCCGGTCGAACCTGTCGAGCCGGTTGTTCCTGTGGAACCAGAAGCTCCTGTTGAACCAGTCTTACCAGTCGAACCAGTCGAACCGGTGGAACCAGTTGAACCGGTTGAACCGGTTGAGCCGGTGGAACCGGTATCGCCGGTTGACCCCGTTGAGCCCGTTGAACTTGTTGAACCAGTTGAACCAGTTGAACCGGTGGAACCGGTTCTGCCAGTTGAACCAGTTAAGCCGGTGGAACCAGTTGAACCGGTACTTCCAGTTGAACCGGTATCACCAGTTGAACCAGTTGAACCAGTTGTACCCGATGCGCCTGTTGCGCCAGTTGAACCGCTTCTGCCAGTGGAGCCTGTCGAACCCGTTGAACCTGTTGAGCCGGTAGAACCCGTTGAGCCGGTATCACCTGTTGAACCGGTGGAACCGGTGGAACCAGTGGAGCCGGTAGAGCCGGTTGAACCTGTTCTGCCCGTTGAACCAGTCGAGCCAGTCGAACCTGTAGAGCCAGTGGAGCCGGTTGAACCGGTGTCACCTGTATCACCCGTTGAACCAGTGGAACCGGTGGAACTGGTGGCGCCAGTTGAGCCGGTCCTGCCTGTTGCACCTGTCGAACCGGTAGAGCCTGTCGAACCGGTGGAACCTGTGCTTCCCGTTGAACCGGTATCACCAGTTGAACCGGTGGAACCTGTTGAACCGGTGGCGCCGGTTGAACCAGTTCTGCCTGTCGAACCTGTCGATCCAGTCGAACCGGTCGAACTTGTCGATCCAGTTGATCCGGTTGAACCAGTTGATCCTGTTGAACCCGTCGAACCGGTATCACCGGTTGAACCGGTATCGCCGGTGGAACCGGTGGAGCCAGTGAAACCTGTCCTTCCAGTAGAACCAGTACTGCCAGTAGCACCAGTTCTGCCCGTTGAACCCGTAAAGCCGGTTGAGCCGGTAGAACCAGTAGAGCCGGTGGAACCAGTATCACCGGTGGAACCGGTGAAACCAGTAGAGCCGGTGGAACCCGTCGAACCGGTTCCACCGGTTCTACCCGTGGAACCAGTCGAACCGGTGGAACCGGTGGAACCGGTGGAACCGGTGGAACCGGTATCACCTGTATCACCTGTGGAGCCGGTGGAACCGGTTGAACTAGTTGAACCTGTTGAACCAGAAGAACCAGAAGAACCTGTTGAACCTGTTCCGCCGGTAGAGCCCGTTCTGCCAGTTGAACCAGTTGAACCGGTGGAACCGGTGGAACCGGTAGAACCGGTTGAACCGGTCGAACCGGTATCACCGGTAAAGCCGGTATCACCGGTAGAGCCGGTGGAACCGGTAGCGCCTGTATAACCTGTTCTGCCAGTGGAACCACTGGCTCCTGTTGTGCCAGTGGCACCAGTAGAACCTGTATCTCCAGTGGAGCCGGTAGAACCTGTTGCGCTGGTAGTACCCGTTGAACCGGTTGAGCCGGTTGAGCCGGTTGAACCAGTAGCACCTGTTGAACCTGTTTTTCCTGTTGATCCGGAAGTGCCGGTTGAGCCAGAAGAGCCTGTGGAACCAGTGGAGCCGGTATCTCCCGTCGAGCCGGTTGAACCAGTTGCTCCTGTTGAACCACTAGCCCCAGTAGAACCGGTTCTACCAGTAGAGCCGGTTGAACCTGTCGAGCCGGTTGAACCGGTTGAACCGGTCCATCCAGTATCTCCGGTTGAACCAGTATCACCTGTTGAACCGGTACCGCCAGTTGCGCCAGTTGAACCGGTACCGCCAGTTGAACCGGTTCTTCCTGTTGAACCCGTTGAACCTGTTGAACCACTTGAGCCACTTGAACCGGTTGAACCGGTATATCCTGTATCGCCAGTTGAGCCGGTTGAACCGGTGGAGCCAGTTGAACCAGTGGAGCCAGTTTTGCCGGAAGAACCAGTAGCTCCAGTTGAGCCTGTAGAACCGGTTGAACCGGTATCTCCTGTAGATCCACTTGACCCTGTAGCACCTGTTGAACCTGTTCCTCCTGTAGAACCTGTAGAACTTGTTGCTCCAGTAGAACCTGTAGAACCTGTTGACCCTGTTGACCCTGTTCTGCCAGTCGAACCAGTAGAGCCTGTAGAACCGGTGGAGCCAGTAGAACCAGTGGAGCCGGTATCACCAGTTGAGCCTGTTGAACCGGTTGAACCTGTGAAGCCAGTAGAGCCGGTTCTACCTGTTGAACCAGTAGAGCCAGAAGAGCCTGTTGATCCAGTTGAGCCCGTATCCCCAGTCGAACCAGTTGAACCAGTTGAACCTGTTGAACCAGTTGAACCTGTCCGGCCTGTCGAACCCGTGAATCCAGTTGAGCTGGTGGATCCAGTCGAACCAGTCGAACCAGTTGAACCTGTATCTCCTGTAGACCCTGTATCACCGGTTGAACCAGTAGCGCCGGTAGAACCGGTTCTTCCGGTAGAACCGGTTGAACCAGTGTATCCAAATCCGGTTGAACCAGTTGAGCCGGTATAGCCAATTGAACCGGTAGAGCCGGTAGAGCCGGTGGAACCGGTGGAGCCGGAGGAGCCGGTAGAGCCGGTGGAGCCGGTAGTGCCTGTAGAACCGGTTGAACCTGTAGAACCGGTTGAACCGGTTGAACTGGTGGAGCCAGTAGAACCGGTGGAGCCGGTATCGCCGGTAGAGCCGGTAGAGCCGGTAGAACCGGTAGAACCTGTTTTTCCAGTGGAACCTGTTGAACCGGTAGAACCTGTTGAACCTGTATCTCCTGTAGAGCCAGTAGAACCCGTTGAACCGGTTTTTCCAGTTGAACCAGTTGAACCGGTTGCCCCAGTTGAGCCCGTGTCTCCTGTTGAACCCGTTGAACCTGTTGCGCCTGTTTTTCCAGTGGAACCTGTAGAACCTGTAGAACCTGTAGAACCTGTAGAACCTGTATCTCCAGTAGAACCAGTAGAACCGGTTGAACTTGTTGAACCGGTTGAACCAGTAGAACCGGTTGAGCCAGTATAACCGGTTTTACCGGTTGCGCCGGTTCTTCCGGTAGAACCTGTTGAACCTGTATCACCAGTAAAGCCGGTATCTCCTGTGGAGCCGGTTGAACCTGTTGAACCGGTTGAACCTGTATCACCAGTAGAGCCTGTTTTACCGGTGGCGCCCGTCTTGCCGGTAAAACCAGAAGAGCCTGTTGAACCCAATGACCCAGTTGCGCCGGTTGCGCCGGTGGAGCCAGTGGAGCCGGTATCACCAGTGAAGCCGGTGTCACCTGTTGAACCCGTTGAACCCGTTGAACCTGTTGCTCCTGTTGCTCCGGTTACTCCGGTTGAACCCGTTCTGCCTGTTGAACCTGTTCTTCCGGTGGAGCCGGTGGAGCCGGTAGAGCCGGTGGAGCCGGTATCTCCAGTGGAGCCGGTTTCACCAGTTGAACCGGTATCACCTACGGAGCCTGTTGAACCCGTTGAACCGGTCGCCCCCGTGGAACTTGTAGAACCAGTAGAACCGGTAGAGCCGGTAGAACCTGTTCTACCTGTTGAACCTGTTCTGCCGGTGGAGCCGCTAGAACCGGTAGAACCGGTAGAACCGCTATCACCTGTTGAACCTGTATCACCGGTTGAACCTGTATCACCGGTCGAACCGCTAGAACCTGTAGAACCAGTAAAGCCCGTTTTACCAGTAGAACCGGTTATTCCAGTATGTCCTGTTGAGCCAGTTGAACCTGTTGAACCCGTGCCGCCGGTAGAGCCTGTGTCACCAGTATCGCCGGTAGAACCAGTAGAACCAGTAGCGCCGGTACGACCTGTTGAACCAGTTCTACCTGTAGAGCCTGTCGAACCCGTTGAACCTGTATCACCAGTTGATCCCGTGTCACCTGTAGATCCCGTATCGCCCGTCGCTCCTGTTGAACCAGTCGCTCCTGTCCGGCCGATTGCACCTGTTGAACCGGTTGCACCGGACGGACCAATACCTCCCGGAAGACCAAATGCTTGTATCCAATGAGTTCCATCCCAATAGTAAATCCCCAGCCCCCCATTAGCCATGGTTGGATTTTGGTTATAAACCATCAAACTTATAGCGGGGTTGAAAACCGTAACCTGATCGGTATTAGACAATAAGTTAACACGGGGGATAAGTAAACCTTGATTGTTAGAAAAAATATCTAACCGTGCCGAGGCATCGGGGACTGTAGTTCCAATTCCGACATTTTGTACCTGGGCAATCAACAAACCGCTGCCTGCAAATATCCAAAGAAGACATGCAAGAAGGAATGAATAAAAAACCGATTGTATTGATCTACTCAAAATATTTTTAAATTACACAAAATTTGAGAGCAAGTTTAAACTTTTGCCCCTTTGTACTTGACCGAAACAAAACAAGTTACAAACAACACTATGCTGCTTTTTTTAATACTTTTTCACTTTTATTAATGAAAACAGGCTATTCAACCTTTATTTTTTATTACAATCAACAACACATTTCAACACTAAAAAAAATATTTTCATCAGAACTTCTTTACTAATTTTCAGTTTGGAGGCGAATATACATAAAATTTCTTACAGAATACCAGTTCTGGCCTGATAAAAAAGGCTGTCTCATGCAGAATGTTTTTACGGTTTTTTTCAATTACCCCTATATAATATATAAAAAAAACGACAATCAATTAAATAGAATCGATAATTAATTTTAGTTTTTTTCATTTTAGCCTAAAAAAAGTTGAGGCAAAATCAAATGATTATCGAAAAAATGTTTTTGGGTAAATTTCCGAATTGGGCAGGAACAGGATACTTTTTTTGCGATCTTTTGTTGGATTTTAATTATTCCGAGCTAAAACGTTTTGATTGAAAATATTTTTCATACATTGTATCATTTCCATCTGTTTAATCAAAATTATTATAGAATTTTCAGCATTTGATTCTTCCGTGGTCCTTTTGTTTCTTGTCACTTTTATACCATATATTTGGAAAGACTAAAACTCCAAAAATGCTTTTAATTTCATACAATTCTTTTCACAGAACTGTTAAAAAAGTATTATGCAACAAAAAAAAATTGATGCTTTATGAGAAAATTATTGAATAAAGAATTAAATCGAAAAACAACAGGCGAATTTAAAGAGGCCGCTAAAACACCTGTTATTATTGTGCTTGATAATATCAGAAGTCTGAATAACGTTGGGTCTGTTTTTAGAACTGCTGATGCATTTTTAGTCCAAGCGATTTATCTTTGCGGTATAACAGGAACCCCGCCTAACAAAGATATTCAAAAAACCGCTTTAGGCTCGACGGATAGTGTTACCTGGAAATATTTTAAAAGCACACTTGAAGCAGTTGATGAATTAAAACAAAACAACTACAAAGTTTACGCAGTTGAACAGACAGAATCTGCAGTTATGTTGAATGATTTTATTCCAGAAAAGAAGGAGAGTGTTGCTGTTGTTTTTGGCAATGAAGTAAAAGGTGTAACACAGGAAGTAATTGATGTTAGCACCGGTGTTATTGAAATACCCCAGGTGGGTACTAAACACTCTTTGAATATTGCTGTGAGCGCAGGAATTGTTATATGGGATTTATTTCAGAAGATTGTATTATAAACTAAAGAGTATTTCATGTGTTTTTTTCAATATTGAAAAAAGAAAATTAATCTTTAAAAAAGAAATTTTCTGTAACTCCGCACTAATATTTTTTTGATTTTAGAGTGCTGCAAATTTTATCGACCATTTAAAGTGATGTAGATTTTTCTTTTGTTAATTCAATAATTTTTTTATTCCAATTTTTCTTTTTTTGCACCACTAAAACAAAGCATTTGTCTTCGCTTTTGAACTGCTGTTAACATCGTGATTTTCATAACCTATCTAACGGATTTAATTCTAATTAATTCAAGTTGCTAGTTAATGGCCTTTGAAAAGTGGGCTAATCAAAGGTTAAGTAATTTTGTCTTGCGAACTTAAAAAACAAAACCAAGGCTAACCAGGAATAAAATTTTATCCATTTTCTGTTTGATTGATGATTTATTTAGTGGAATTAAGCACTAAGAAGATAGTAGATGAAAAGTAAGTGACAGCGAAATTGCAACAACAGCAATTGTTTCGGCACTTTATTTTGGAGGAAACCACTGCCATGCAATTCATTTTATGAAAAGTCATTGTTATCTTCAAAAGATGCTTGATAAAAGTAAATTTAATCGCAGACTCAATCCTATAGGACGATTGATGTATGATTTATTCACGCAAGTTGGGGATTATTTAAAAGCATTTTGTTCTGAACTTCATTACATTGTAACTTCCTTCCCTGTTGCAGTATCCGACAACATTAGGATTATGAATAGCAAACTGATGCAGAGCAAAAAAGGGAGAGGATTTACAGCAAGTCTGAGAAGATTTTTTTACGGAGTTAAAGTGCAGCTATTAACAACGAGCTCAGGAATACCAGCAGCTTTTTGCTTTGCTCCAGGTAATCAAGGTGGTGTGAAATCAACAGAAAAAATAATGCATGGACTTCCCCCAGAAGCAAGTGTTTACGGAGAATTGCATATACAGATTATAAAATAGAGGATGAAATGTTTTCTAAACAATGAGTTTTATTGAAGATTCAACACAAGTCGAATTCAAAAAGGAAAGACACTATAGAAGCTGTTCAACAAAAATTAAAAATGAGAAAAAGAGTAGAAACAACAATTAGTGATATCAAAAATATGTTCTCAAGAACTGTTCACGTTATAAAACGTGCTGGATTTTTGATTACGCTGATTCTATTAATCTTTGGATTACAAATTAATAAAATCACTAACTAGCAACTTGAATTAACCATGCAAAATATAATGGAATTGCAAAAATTTTAAGGCATCCCCCAAAATCAAATTTCTATATGGATGTTCCAAATGATTTATTAGACTATCTATATATAAAGTTTTCGAATCACAAATAAATCAATCCAATGAAAAAATTGGTAAAAAATAAGGCTGGGGATTTCATTTTTTAATGATAAAAAACAGGAAGTGCTTAAAACTCCTAAAAAAAACAATAAATCATTTGATTATATTGAGAAACTGAATAAAATCGAACTGTTGAAGAATGAGTATTAAGGCTTCAGAAATTTTATTTTAAACAAAAAAATATTGCGGTTTGTAAAAAAAATAATTTTGTTAATCAAATCTTGGTTATATAAAAATAAATACCTAAAATTGCGCTCGGTAAAGTAATATACTTAACACCTTTTGTATATGCCCGTAACAGCTGCTAGTTCCCCTCTCGATTTTTTACCTGTCGCATTAATGTTTATTGTCGCTTTGGCCGTGGTTATTGCCATTCTAATTGTGACACATTGGCTAGGCCCAAAAAGAAAATCAAAAATTAAAGAAGCCACCTTCGAGTGCGGTATTGAAGTGCAGGGAAATGCACGTTTCCCTTTTTCAATTAAATATTTTTTAGTCGCAATATTATTTGTATTGTTTGACGTGGAAGTTATTTTTATGTACCCATGGGCTGTGAATTTTAAAAATCTGGGACTGCCCGGATTTATTGAAATGCTGACATTTGTTGCATTGTTATTAGTAGGATTTTATTATATCATTAAAAAAGGTGCGCTAAAGTGGGAGTAATATCCCCTGTTTCAATCACCTCCTTAAAACAGGAGGCTGCTTGATTTGAATGCCATTTTAGAAATACAATAAATTCGTTAAAACTCCCTTTTATGGGGGATTGGAAGGGTAAAGAAATGAGTGAAATAGAAAAATCAAACATCAATATAGTACAGGCTCCCGATGGCATTGAAGGTCCAGGCTTTTTTGCCACTACAATGGATAAGGCCGTTGGTTTAGGCCGTAAAAATTCTTTATGGCCACTGCCTTTTGCCACTTCCTGCTGCGGTATAGAGTTTATGGCAACAGCCGCATCAACCTATGATTTAGGTCGTTTCGGAGCCGAACGTTTAAGTTTCTCCCCCCGTCAAGCTGATTTATTAATGGTAATGGGGACCATTTCAAAAAAAATGGGTCCGATATTACGCCAGGTATATGAGCAGATGGCAGAGCCGAGATGGGTACTGTCAATGGGGGCCTGCGCATCAAGCGGCGGTATATTTGATACTTACAGCGTACTGCAGGGAATTGATAGAATTATTCCGGTTGATGTATATGTACCAGGCTGTCCGCCCCGCCCCGAACAAGTATTGGACGGCATACTGATGATTCAAAAACTGGCTGAATCAGAAACTGTGAGGCGCAGAAACCAGCCTGAATACAAAGCATTGATGGAAAAATACGGAATGGAATAATATGGACAAAGAGGCGTTATTAAAAACCGTGCAGGACAAATTAAAAGCACAATTTGGTGAAGGACTGCTTTCATCTGAAATTTCAGCAGACTATCCTGTTTTCATACTTAACCGCGATATTATCTGCAATGTTGTTAAGTTTCTGTACGATGACGAAGATTTATCCTTTCAATACCTTACTACATTAGCCGGCTTGCATTATCCTGAGAACAAAGGGCAGGAACTTGGCGTTATGTATCAGCTGCACAGTCTGACAAAAAATTTCAGAATCCGTTTAAAAATATTTTTCAGCATAAACGATCCGAATGTCCCAACAATTACTCCTGTTTTTTTAGGCGCGAATTGGATGGAACGTCAGGAGTTCGATTTTTTCGGCATCATTTTCAAAGGACATCCGAATTTAAAGAGAATATTGAATATGGAAGACATGACTTATCATCCTATGCGCAAAGAATATCCTTTAGAAGATGGAACGCGTGAAGACAAAGATGATAAAATGTTCGGACGATAGCAGAAGACCCAATCTTCCGGAAAGGAAGACGACTAGTTTAAAAAAATTAAAGAATGAATAGTGCAGATAAAATAGAAAAAGTTAAAAAGGGCAGCACTTCCCTCTCCAACACAGAACCTCAGGGAGAGGAAAAAGAATATACTATTCTCAATCTCGGTCCTACACACCCCGCTACACACGGTATTTTTCAAAACGTATTGAAGATGGATGGTGAAATAGTTGTTGAAGGAGAATCAACAATCGGTTATATTCACCGTGCATTTGAAAAAATTGCTGAGCATAGAAATTATTACCAGTTTACCACCATTACCGACCGCATGAATTACTGCTCCTCGCCAATCAATAATATCGGCTGGTATCTGGCAGTGGAAAAGTTATTTAAAATCGAAGTTCCAAAACGGGCGCAGTATTTACGCGTTATTGTTATGGAGTTAGCGCGTATCGCCGATCACCTGATCTGCAATAGTGTTATTGGTGTGGATACGGGAGCATTGACTGTTTATTTTTACGTTTTCCAGTTACGCGAACGTATTTATGAAATATATGAAGAACTCTGCGGAGCCCGTCTGACAACAAACATTGGAAGAATAGGCGGAATGGAACGCGACTTTTCTCCTAAAGCATGGGCTATCCTTGATAAATTTATGGAGGAACTTCCTGTTTGTTTAAAGGAGTTCGAAAATTTATTGGTACGTAATCGTATTTTTATGGACCGCACCATTGGCTGCGGACCGATAACAGCAGAAAAAGCCCTTCAATACAGCTTCTCCGGACCAAACCTGCGTGCTGCTGGAGTAGATTATGATGTACGTGCAATGAATCCGTATTCATCTTACGAAGAGTTTGATTTCATTATTCCTGTCGGAACAAACGGCGATACCTACGATCGCTTTATGGTTCGCGAAGAAGAAATGTGGCAGAGTTTAAGCATTATAAAACAAGCCATCGAAAAAATTAAAAAAGAGCCGGCAGGTATCTTCCATGCTGATGTTCCTGATTTTTATCTTCCACCGAAAGAGCAAGTATATAACAATATGGAAGCCTTAATTTATCACTTTAAAATTGTGATGGGCGAGGATAATATTCCTAAAGGAGAAATATACCACGCTGTGGAAGGCGGAAACGGCGAACTTGGTTTTTATATTATCAGTGAAGGCGGCAGATCGCCCTACAGAGTGCATCTGCGCAGGCCCTGCTTTATTTATTACCAGGCATATACAGAAATGATTAAAGGTGCATTTTTATCAGATGCTATTCTTACAATGAGCAGCATGAATGTAATTGCAGGAGAGCTGGACGCTTAATTTTAATTTAAAAACAAAAATGAAAACAACTTTTAAATTATCAGCCTTAGCAATTGTAATTCTGCTTTCTTCATGTGCCTCGTCTGATATTGCTGTATTAAAAAGACGATACAATACAGGTTATTATGTTGATTTAAATCATAAAAAAACTGAAACATCAAAAATATACAGCTCCGTAAAATCAACTGAAAACAGATCAACCGTTTCGAAACAAAAAAAAGAAAACAGTGATGAAGGCACTGTCGTTGTTGCAAATCAGCCGGAAATAAATTATCCACTTACAGCAGGCACTGATGACAAAATAAATATTACTGCTGTATCAAAAGCTGTTAAGTTTGGATCTGCTTCATCATCTATAGCGCCCTCCAACGAACAAAGCCCTGCTCCCAGGTGTGATTCAAAATTCAAAAAAAGGATCGTACCTAAAATCACGAGCAAAATCAACAACTTAAAACCTGCAGCTGCAGACGACTCCAAATTAATACTTTTGGTTATACTTTCGCTTTTCCCCATTTTAGCATTGATTGCTGTTTATATTAAAGATGGTAATAGAATAACAAACAACTTTTGGATTGATTTGATTTTGCATTTAACATTTATCGGTTATGCAATTTTTGCATTATTAGTAGTTTTAGATATAATAAGTTTAGCCTAACATTATGAGCAATCAAGTAAGCGGAGCACAGGCTTTTGATAAAACCCAGCGCGCTAAAATTGTTTTTAGCGATGAAGCCTTAAAAACTGTACAAAAAATAATTACACGTTATCCTGAAGGAAAACACAAATCGGCATTATTACCGGTATTGCACATTGCTCAGGCTGAGTTTGGCGGATGGTTAAGCCCTGAAACGATGGATTATGTTGCCTCTGTTCTGAAAATAAAACCAATTGAAGTTTTTGAAGTAGCATCATTCTATTCGATGTACAACTTAAAACCGGTTGGCAAATGCAATTTAGAAGTCTGCCGTACATCTTCCTGCTGGTCTAGAGGTTCAGAGGATATTGTTAAATATCTTGAAAAAAAATTAGGAGTAAAAGTAGGCGAAACAACGAGTGACGGAATGTTTACAATAAAAACTGTTGAATGCCTTGGCAGCTGTGGCGGCGCACCAATGCTGCAATGCGGTTCATCGTTCCATGAAAATTTAACTTTAGAAAAAGTTGATACTATTGTTGAGAATTACCGCATGGAAGGAAAACAAAAAAGTTATACCGATTTAGATTATAAAAACACATTGTAAACCATTGCTCCTCCTCAGCTCTTCTATAAGAGACGGACGGTAAATGAGATGCATAAAAAGAATATTAATAAAAGAAATCCCCCTCTCTCTCTCTTTTGAAGCGGGGTTCGGGGTGAAGTAAATGGGTAAAAAAATATTATTAGAACACGTTAACGTTCCGGGAATAAATACATTGGAAGTATACCGTCAGAATGGCGGGTATGCATCTGTAGAAAAATCCCTGAAAACAATGGCTCCTGAAGTGATTGTGGAAGAGGTTAAGAAATCGGGATTGAGAGGGCGCGGCGGAGCTGGTTTTCCAACAGGGATGAAATGGAGTTTCCTTGCAAAACCAGAAGGCGTTGAACGTTACCTGGTTGTTAATGCAGATGAATCAGAACCCGGAACATTCAAAGACAGATACCTGATGGAAAAAATTCCTCATATTTTGATTGAAGGAATGATTACATCCAGTTTTGCTTTGGGTGCAAAGACATCTTACATCTATATCCGCGGGGAGTATTTTTATGTAGCACGTATTCTTGAAGCTGCTATTGAAGAAGCTTATGCAGCAGGCCTTTTAGGAAAAAATATTTTAGGAACAAATTTCTCGCATGATGTTTTTGTTCAAATCGGCGCAGGCGCATATATCTGCGGTGAAGAAACGGCATTACTCGAATCTCTTGAAGGCAAGCGCGGCAACCCGCGTATTAAACCACCATTCCCTGCTATTGCAGGACTATACGGCTGCCCTACAGTTGTAAATAATGTGGAGACAATTGCTGCTGTTCCCTATATTGTAATGAACGGCGGTGATGCTTATGCAAAAATCGGTATCGGCAGAAGCACAGGAACAAAATTAATTTCTGCCTCGGGACATATTAATAAACCCGGTGTTTACGAAATTGAAATGGGAATAACCGTTGAAGATTTTATTTATTCGGATGAATATTGCGGCGGCATTCTAAATGGTAAAAAATTAAAAGCAGTAGTTGCCGGCGGCTCCTCTGTGCCTATTCTTCCTGCCGGATTTATTTTGACAACAGAAAAAGGCGAGCCGCGTTTAATGACTTACGAATCATTAAGCGACGGCGGTTTTGTTTCAGGTACCTCAATGGGTTCAGGCGGATTTATTGTGTATGACGAAACAACCAGCATCGTAAAAAACCTATACACCTTTGCACGTTTCTATCACCACGAAAGCTGCGGACAATGTTCGCCCTGTCGTGAAGGAACAGGCTGGATGGAAAAAATTCTTCACCGCATTCTTGAAGGGCATGGCAAACCAAGCGATATAGATCTGCTTTGGGATATTCAGCGGAAAATTGAAGGCAATACTATCTGCCCTTTGGGTGATGCTGCCGCATGGCCTGTAGCAAGTGCTATCCGCCACTTCCGTGCGGAGTTTGAGGAATACATTAATCATCCTGAAAGAATAACAGATGTTAAACATTTACAGGAATTAGTAAGTTAAAAGATGGCTAAAGTAACGATTGACGGACAAAGCATTGAAGTACCTGATGGAACCACCATCCTGCAGGCTGCGCGTATGATTGGCGGAGATAATGTGCCTCCTGCAATGTGTTATTATTCAAAATTAAAAACCAGCGGAGGCTACTGCCGCACCTGTATAGTAAAGGTTTCAAAAGGTTCTGACAAAGATCCCCGCCCGATGCCTAAGCTTGTTCCATCCTGCCGGACAACAGTAATGGATGGTATGGAGGTGCAGAACAATACATCGCCTGAAGTGCTTGAAGCACGCAGAGGAGTTGTAGAGTTTTTATTAATCAATCATCCTTTAGACTGCCCTATCTGCGATCAAGCCGGGGAATGTCATCTTCAAGATTTAGGATATGAAAACGGCGCAGCAAAAACTCGTTATGATTTCCCAAGAAGGAAATTTGAAATGATAGATATCGGCCCATATATTAAATTGCACATGACACGCTGCATCATGTGTTTCCGCTGTATTAAGGTCGCCGACCAAATTACTGATAACCGTTCTCAGGGAATGCTGTTCCGCGGCGATGCCTCTGAAATCAGCACCTATATTGAAAAAGTAATTGATAACGATTTCTCCGGAAATGTAATTGATGTTTGTCCAGTTGGTGCTTTAACGGACAGAATGAACCGTTTTAAAAGCCGGGTATGGTTTACAAAGCCGATGGATGCGCATCGCGACTGCAAAAAATGTTCAGGGAAAGTTACTCTTTGGGAAAAAGGAGAAGAGGTATTACGTGTTACTTCCCGCAAGGATAAATGGGGAGAAGCAGAAGAGTGGATCTGCAATGAATGCCGTTTTGAGAAAAAACATATTAATGACTGGGTAATTGAAGGCCCCCGCCAAGTTGATCCTCATTCGGTGATATCATTGAATCACTATCAAAATGTATTGAAATTGAAATTAGAAAGCGGCAAACCGCAAAAACAAATGCTGCTTGGAAAAAAATAGAATTGTATGACTTTAGGATACTTAATATACAAATTAATTTTAGTGATAATTGTTTTTGCAGTTACACTATTAATAGCAATGTACAGCACGTATGCTGAACGTAAAGTAGCCGGATTTTTACAAGATCGCCTGGGGCCGAACAGAGCCGGGCCTTTCGGAATTTTACAGCCGGTTGCAGATGCTGTAAAACTTTTTATGAAGGAAGAAATGATACCCAGTGTGTCAAACAAAACGCTGTTTATTATTGCTCCCGGATTAAGCTTGCTTACAGCCTGTATGACCGGCGTAGTAATTCCCTGGGGGACATCATTAAACCTTTTTGGCGAAAATTATTCTTTGCAGGTAACTGATTTAAATATCGGCATACTTTATTTATTCGGTGTTGTATCCATTGGTGTTTACGGCATTATGATCGGCGGCTGGGCATCGAACAATAAATATTCGCTGCTTGGTGCAGTACGCGCATCATCACAGATGATCAGCTACGAAGTTGCAATGGGATTATCAATTATTGCATTGATAATAACAACCGGAACATTAAGCGTAGGTCAGATTGCAGCACAGCAGAGCGGATGGCATTGGAATATTTTAGTACAGCCCTTGGGAGCTTTAATTTTTATTGTCTGTGCTTTTGCAGAAACAAACCGCGCCCCTTTTGATTTGCCTGAATGCGAACAGGAATTGGTCGGCGGATATCATACCGAATACAGCTCAATGAAAATGGGCTTTTACCTTTTTGCTGAATACATCAATATGTTTATTTCATCAGCAGTAATATCTACCTTTTATTTTGGCGGCTACAACATGCCGTTTATAGGCCGTTTTATTCAAAGCCCTAATTTATTAGCTATCTGCGGTGTTGTGTTTTTATTTGCAAAAATATTTTTCGGTATCTTTTTCTTCATGTGGGTACGCTGGACAATACCGCGTTTCCGCTATGATCAACTGATGAATTTAGGCTGGAAAATGCTGATTCCGCTGTCCATTTTAAATTTAGTATTAACATGCACGTGGATGATGCGTCATGAAATTTTTAATGCACTATTTAAGTAAGAAAAAAAATGCTTCCATTAACAAATAGATCGAAAGTTGTTGTTAAAAAAGAAATGTCTTTGTCTGAAAAGATATATCTGCCTGCAATTATTTCTGGGATGATGATTACATTTTCTCATTTTTTCAAAAAGAAACCAACTATACAATACCCTGAACAGACACGTGAATTCAGCGCTATCTGGCGTGGACAGCATGTTTTAAAGCGCGACGAAATCGGCGCTGAACGCTGCACCTCCTGCGGACTTTGCGCCGTTGCATGCCCTGCAGAAGCTATTACAATGACTTCCGCTGAGCGTAAACCGGGAGAAGAACATTTGTACCGCGAAGAAAAATATGCTGCAACCTATGAAATAAACATGCTGCGCTGCATTTTCTGCGGCGACTGTGAAGATGCGTGCCCGAAAGAAGCGATTTTTTTAACTGACAGAAAAGTGGACAGCGAATATAACCGCGGCCTTTTTACTTACGGAAAAGATATTTTAGTAGAAGGTATTGAAAAAGAAAAACGGATTGATGTTACTAAGCGCCAAACACCCGAAGTGCTGGAGTTTAAGAAACACAAAGAGTTTGATCACAATGTAGTATTTGAAAAGAAAAAATAATTAGCTGCTAGTTATAAGTTGTCAATTGTTAGAAGCGGAATTAACAAGCTGCTAACAACCAACAACGACAAACTAACAACCAACAACAAATATATGATTACAACTTACTTATTTTATTTTCTATCCTTCCTTGCGATTATGTTCGCACTGATGGTAGTGCTTTCGAAAAACCCCGTACATAGTGTATTGTATTTGGTTTTGGCATTTTTTACAATCGCCGGTCATTATGTATTGCTCAATGCGCAGTTTTTAGCAGCTGTTCATGTTATTGTATATGCAGGTGCGATTATGGTGCTCTTCCTTTTTGTGATCATGCTTTTAAATTTGAACAAAGAAACAGAACCGCACAAAAGTGTTTGGCTTAAAGCCTCTGCTGCAGTGGCTTCAGGCTTATTGCTTGTTGTATTAGTAGGATCGCTGAAAGGTGCAGAAACAATTGTTCAGGTGAATGCATTTAATCCGAATATCGGTTTAATTGAAAATCTTGGACAGACCTTGTTTCATGATTTTTTACTGCCGTTTGAAGTGTCATCCATATTGTTATTGGCTGCAATGGTTGGTGCAGTAATGTTAGGGAAGAGAAGTATAAAATAAAAACACCTCACCCCTTAATCCCCTCTCCGCAAGAGAGGGGGCAATTGGTGAGAGGCAAAAATAAAATTAAATAAACACTATAGTTAAAAGCCTCCCTTGCGGGGAGGCTGGAGGGGTAACAAAATGAGCGCAATTCAAACAATTCCTATTAACTGGTATCTGTTATTAAGCACAGTATTATTCACCATTGGTGTATTAGGCGTGCTTTTCAGACGTAATGCCATAATTATTTTTATGTCGATTGAATTAATGCTGAATGCTGTAAACCTGCTGCTGGTGGCATTTTCTAGTTATTTATCTGACAGCAAAGGACAGGTATTTGTATTCTTTATTATGGCAGTTGCGGCTGCTGAAGTGGCTGTAGGACTGGCTATTTTAATGATGGTTTACAGAAATACAAAATCGTCGGATATTAATATGTTGAATAAATTGAAGTGGTAGTTTTTTAAAGTACAAAGTATTTAGTATTAAGTACAATGAAACGGATACGGCATACTTAATACATAATACTCAATACATAATACTTTTTTTATGATAAATTTAGTTTGGTTAGTTCCCCTCCTCCCCTTAATCGGCTTCGTGATTATCGGCTTATTTGGAAAACAATTATCGAAAGGGTTAGTTGGCTTTATCGGCTGCGGTTCTGTTTTGGGGGCATTCATAATTGCAGCCGGAATATTTTTTCAATTAACCGGACAAGCAGAAAAATCAATTACAGTTGAATTGTTTCCTTGGATTTCAGCTGGCAAGTTGTCTGTTCCATTTTCTTTTTTAGTTGATCCTTTATCTTCCCTCTTTTTATTAATTGTTACAGGAGTCGGTTTTTTAATTCATGTTTACTCTGTTGGATACATGCACGATGACGAAGGCTTTGCCCGCTTCTTCGCGTATTTAAACCTCTTCATTTTCTTTATGTTATTATTAGTTTTAGGCTCCAACTATTTAATAATGTTTGTAGGCTGGGAAGGCGTAGGACTTTGCTCTTATCTCTTAATCGGCTTCTGGTTCAAGAATACAGCTTACAACAATGCAGCAAAAAAAGCTTTTGTGATGAACCGCATCGGCGATTTAGGTTTTTTATTAGGCATCATTTTAATATTTGTAACCTTTGGAAGCATCGGCTACCACGATGTTTTTATGATGGCTAAAAATTTCTCCTCCGGCAATCCGGTATTAACATCCATCACTTTATTATTGTTTGTAGGTGCAATTGGTAAAAGCGCACAGATACCATTGTTCACATGGCTTCCCGATGCAATGGCCGGCCCTACACCAGTATCAGCTTTAATCCATGCAGCAACAATGGTTACAGCGGGTATTTATATGATTGCACGTTCAAATATTTTATTTACCCTTTCGCCAATCACAATGGAAGTAGTTGCAATAGTAGGCGTATGCACAGCTTTGTTTGCAGCAACAATCGGCTTGGCACAAAATGATATTAAAAAAGTACTGGCCTATTCAACAGTTTCTCAGCTGGGATATATGTTCCTTGCTCTTGGCGTAGGAGCATATACTGGCGCGGTGTTTCATGTGATGACACATGCTTTCTTTAAGGCATTATTATTTCTCGGGGCAGGCAGTGTAATTCACGCTATGAGCGGTGAGCAGGATATCCGCAAGATGGGCGGCTTAAAAAAATATATTCCGGTTACACATTTAACGTTCTTAATCGGAACACTTGCAATAGTAGGATTTCCGGGCTTTTCGGGATTCTTTTCGAAAGATGAAATTTTAGCGAATGCTTTTGAACACAATAAACTTCTTTGGTTCTTGGGCGTGTTAGGCGCTGCTATGACGACCTTTTATATGTTCCGCTTATACTTCTTAACTTTTAAAGGAAGCTTCAGAGGAACTTCCGACCAGGAACATCATTTACATGAATCGCCAAAAAGCATGACAGTGCCGTTAATGATATTAGCAGTACTTTCCATTGTCGGCGGATTTATAGGTATTCCTGAAGTGCTGGGCGGGAAACATTTTTTAGAAGAATTTTTGAAACCCGTTTTTGAAGATTCAACATTGCGCCTGATTCATCATTTACCCGAACAGACAGAATTGATTTTGATGGGTGTTGCCATAACTGTAATGGCTGCAGCAATTTACTATGCATACAAAACATACATTGTAAATCAAACACTGCCGGCAGCTGAGGAAGAAGAGCTTACACCGCTTCATCAATTAGTTTACAAAAAATACTGGATAGATGAATTATACGATAACGCAATTACTCAGCCTTTAAATTTTATTTCGCACGGATTACATAAAGTGGTAGATAACCAGCTGATAGATGGGATTGTAAATGGAGTAGGCACTGTTGTAAACTGGACAAGCAGTAAAATCCGCCTTTTGCAAACCGGAAATATCGGCTTCTACGTGTTTGTGATGGTAATAAGCATTGTGATTATATTGTTTACACGCATGATGTAGTAAAATTAATTTGATGATTTGACAATGTGCTTATTTGATAATTACACAGCACTACTTGACATCAAAAGTTTTTAAAATTGACAGATTAGCACATTTTCAAATTGATATAATTATATGATTACAATTCTACTAATATTTTTTCCTTTACTTGCAGCATTGCTGTTGTTATTAATAAAGGGGGAGCAGGTAAAAAACATTGCATTAGGCGCTGCCATTATAGAGTTTGTGATTTCTATTTTCGCAGTGATGCAGTTTCAGCACACTGCTGATGTTCAGTTTCAAATGAACTGCAACTGGATTAACTCCCTTGGAATCTCTTTCCACGTGGGCATGGACGGCATTTCATTATTACTAGTGCTGCTTACAACATTCCTTGTTCCTATAATTATTTTTTCATCTTTTAAAAATAATTATAAAAACCCTGCGCTGTTTTACTCTTTGATCTTAGCCATGCAGATGGCGCTGATAGGCGTGTTTGTATCGCTCGACGGATTTTTATTTTATGTGTTCTGGGAATTGGCATTGATACCAATTTATTTTATTTGTCTGCTTTGGGGCGGGGAAAACAGAGCTAAAATCACTTTTAAATTTTTTGTTTATACCCTTTCGGGAAGTCTTCTGATGCTGCTTGGTTTAATTTATTTATACCAAAATACAACTGCTGTGGATGCTGAACATCTTCATACATTCAATATTGATGCGCTTTATAAAGCAGGACGGGGTTTAGATGCAGCACATCAGGGTTATGTTTTTATCGCACTATTTATGGCCTTCGCTATTAAGATGCCGATATTTCCTTTCCACACCTGGCAGCCCGACACTTATACAACTGCACCAACCCCAGGCACAATGATGCTTTCGGGCATAATGTTAAAAATGGGTACTTACGGTTTAATACGCTGGCTGCTGCCTGTTGTTCCTTTAGGTGTTGAGCAGTGGGGGCATTTAGCTATTCTGCTTTCAGTAATAGGTATTATTTATGCATCCTGCATCGCCATTGCACAGCATGATTTTAAACGGCTTATCGCATACTCTTCAATAGCTCACGTTGGTTTAATTTCGGCAGGTATTCTTGCTTTGAATGTGCAGGGATTGCAGGGCGCAATGGTGCAGATGATAAGCCATGGTGTAAATGTTGTGGGTTTGTTTTTTATTGTAGATATTATTCAGCAGCGCACCAGCAAGCGTGATTTAGAATCACTCGGCGGTATCCGGAATGTAAATCCTCAGTTTGCTGTTTTGTTTTTAATTATACTGTTAGGCAGTGTTGCATTGCCTTTAACAAATGGTTTTATCGGAGAATTTTTATTGTTGAACGGCCTTTACCAATACAGCGCCTGGTTTGCTGCGTTTGCGGGGTTAAGTGTTATTCTCGGAGCAGTTTATATGCTTCGGGCATACCAGAAAATTATGCTGGGGCATACAAATGATGTCACCTCATCTTTTGCACCTTTGTCAGGAAACGAAAAAACAATACTTGTGATTTTATGCGCTGCGATTATTGTGTTCGGAATTTATCCAAAACCATTGTTAGATATTTCGGAACCGGCAGCAGCAAAATTGGCGGAATTGATAAAATTAAAATAATTGCAATCTATTAGATAAGCCTTATAAACAGCCTATCTGATACTTGATACATAATACTTTTAAAATTTATGAAAGCATTAATATTACTTTCTTCCTTAGGTGTAATCACATTACTCGCTGAAATATTCAGCTTCAAAAAGCTATTGTATCCTTTAGTATTATTGGGATTAATTGCCACATTTGTTTTTAATCTCAGCGATTGGAATACTAATATGACGTATTTTAAAATGATGCGTTTCGATAATTATGCCGTTGCCTTTACCTCGGTAATACTGGTTGTTGCCTTTTTATGGTTTTTAATGTCGGAAAGTTATTTTAAAGAAGAGACGAGTTTAACCGACCATTATGCGTTAATTTTATTTGCTTTGGCAGGAAGCGTTATCATGGTTTCTTACACCAATATGGCGATGCTGTTTTTAGGCATTGAAATTCTTTCTATCCCAATGTATATTTTGGCAGGCAGCAAAAAAAATGATCTCAACTCAAATGAAGCCGCATTCAAATATTTAATTATGGGCGCTTTTGCAACGGGCTTCCTGCTGTTCGGAATTGCCCTGATTTACGGCGCTTCCGGCTCCTTTGACTTAGCTGAAATTAAAGATTATATAACACTGCATCCTGCGAATATTGAGCCGATATTTTATACCGGCATATTACTGATGTTAATCGGCCTGGCATTTAAAGTTTCAGCTGCGCCTTTTCATTTCTGGGCGCCGGATGTTTACCAGGGTTCGCCTACCGTTATAACCGCCTTTATGGCGACCATTGTAAAAACAGCTGCCTTTGCTGCCTTCCTGCGTTTGTTCAATAATTGTTTTGCAAGTGTAAGCGTGGTATGGGTAAATATTGTTTGGGTGATGGCAGCCTTAACACTACTGATAGGCAACATCACAGCAGTGATGCAGAGCAATACAAAACGCATGCTTGCTTATTCGAGTGTTGCGCATGCAGGTTATATGCTGCTGGCATTATTGGCAGGCAACAGTTATTCAAGCAATGCAATTTTATTTTATGCAGCAGCATATTCAATCGGCTCCATCGGAACATTCTGCGTATTGTTTATTGTTGCCGGTGCTAAAGGAAATGAAGATGTAGAATCGTTTAACGGCTTAGGAAAATCAAATCCTTTATTAGCATTTGTAATGACTGCTGCATTGTTATCATTGGCCGGCATTCCGCCTACAGCGGGCTTTTTTGCGAAGTATTATATTTTCACTGCAGCATTCCAAAGCGGTTATACCGGATTAGTGCTTGTTGCGCTTCTGGCATCATTGGTGGGTGTTTATTATTATTTTAGAATTATTATTGCGATGTACTTTAAGGAAAGCAATACAGAAACTATTCCTGTGCAGCTGAATCATAAACTGCTGCTGATTGCTGTTGCTGCTGCCATCATCTTACTGGGCCTTTGCCCTGATTTTATTATCCGATTGTTGTAAAAAAGACAAAAGAATTAAAGCTTTATGAATGCTGAAAACTTTTTTACGTAACATCATCTGCCGCACTCATTTATCCAAATATAACTTATTTAAAAGTGAACAGTTTTTGTTCCCTTATTTTTTCCTTCTTTTCATTTTTTGTATTTCCTTTCATACAAGCTTTTCACAAAGCCGTAAAACAGATTCACTTCAAAATATTTTAAAACTCACTAAAGATGATACCAGCAGGGTAAATATCCTGAACCTGCTTTTTCTGGAGGAGGAATTTAATGATGCTGTAAAAGCAAATGAATATGCAAATGAAGCGCTCGAATTATCGCAGAAAATTGATTATAAAAAAGGACTCGCAGATTCATATTCCCATCTTGGTTTTTTAGCTCAGGACAAAAGCAATTGTGAGCAGGCAGGAATTTATCATAAACAATCCTTAAAAATTGCCGCTGAACTCAAAGATAAAAAACGTGTTGCCTCAAGCCTCTGCAACCTGGGGAATGTATGTTTTGAGCAATGCGATTATCCAAAGGCGCTCAAATACTTTTTCAAAGCATTAGAAATAGATGAAGAATTAGGAGAGCAGCAGCCAATTGCTGCAAGACTGGGAAATATCGGCGGGGTTTACTTACGGCTCGGCGATCATGCTAAAGCGCTGGATTATTATTTCAAAGCTTTGAAAATTGATGAGACCCTTGGCGACAAAAGTGAAATTTCGCCCGACCTTAATAACATCGGCATTATTTATTACGATCAGCATTCCTACACAAAAGCACTAGAATATAGTTTCAGAGCTTTAAGGATTGATGAGGATCTTGGAAATAAAAACTGGATGGCTTCACGCCTCGGCACCATCGGCAATATATATTCTGACATGAGTGAAAGCCCTAAACTAGGGCATTCAGAAAGTGACAGCCTGTCAAGCAAGGCATTAAAATATTATTTTAAGGCTTTGGCAATTTACGAAGAGCTTGATAATAAAAGCGGAATGGCCATTCAGCTGGGCAATATCGGCGCCGTATACGTTACCGCAAAACGTTACAAAGAAGCTGAGGCATATTTCAAAAAGGTACTCAACATTGATACACTCATCGGCTTTCGCGACCATACCCAAAACACTCTTTTACAGCTAAGCGTTCTCTATGAGCGGACCAGCCAGCCGATAAAGGCATTGGAGTTTTACAAACAGTATGCTGCATCAAGAGATTCTGTTTTTAATGTAACCAAAAGCAATCAGATTGCTGAAATGCAGACAAAATATGAAGTTGAAAAAAAAGAAAAAGAATTATCAATTTTAAAACAGGAAAAACAAATTGCCGCCTATAAAGCATATTTTTTAATAAGCACGCTCATTTTTGTATTCTTACTTGGTATTTTATTAATAAACCGCCAGCGGATAAAAATAAAAAAACAGAAGGAAGCGCATGAACTTGAGCAAAAGCTAGTTCAAAATGAGCTTGAACGCAATAAATTGGAAAAGCTGAATTTAGAAAATGACTTACTGCTTAAACAGGAAAAGCTGGTAAGCTCTACCAACCTTATAAAAGAGAAAACAAGGCTATTAGATAAGATGCAGCAGGAAATGGAGGAGATGAAAGATAAAAATCAAGGAACAGAGCAGGCTGCTGCCGAACACTTATTTAAAACATTTAAGGAAAACATCGCTCCGGAACAGTATTGGGAAGAATTTATTACAAATTTCAACTTGGTATATAAAGAGTTTTTTCAAAATCTGACCGTAAAATTTCCAGATCTCACCAGGAGTGAACTAAAACACTGCGCCCTGATCAAATGTAATTTAGGAAACAAAGAAATTGCAAACGTGTTGCACATCAGTCCTGATTCTGTAAAAAAGTCAAGGAACAGAATGAGGAAAAAATTAAAACTTGAAGCAGATGACAATTTAACAAAGTACATCTCCTTATTAAATTAAATCTTTTTTTATCATTTGAAGATAGAAAACAGATCAAGAATCCCTTCCTTTTTCTAGAAAAAGGGAATGCCGGAGGTTCAAAAAACGGCCGATTTTGTATCCCCGATTAATTTTACCCCTTATTTAACGGGCCTTTACAACCTGTCACCCTTTTTGTCATCCCCGAAAAATTTGCAAACGAAAGTTTCCTGAATACTTTTGCCCCAGAAAAATAAATTAATTATTTAACAATCTAAAAAAACAAAAAAAACATGGAAACACAAAATCAAACATCAACATCAGGAAAAGGTTTAGGCATTGCTGCTTTAGTTATCGGAATTATTACATTAATCTGGTCCCTTATACCAATTTTCGGGGCCGTTGCATTCTGGCCTTCAATTATTGGATTAGCTTTAGGTATCACGGCAGTGATAATGGCTGTTAAGGGAACCAATCCTAAAAAAGGGATTATCATTGCAGGCTTTATTTTATGCATTGTTTCAACAGGTATTTCAACCTATTGGATGGTGATAGTTAAAGAGGCTGCCGATGTATTAACCAGCGGATTAAACATTAAATAATTAAAAAACAGCGGCTTATATTTTTAAGGGCCTTTGCTTTTTGACTACTTTAGCAACTGAAATTAATTATAACAAAAAAAACAATCATATGAAAACAATGAAACTTTTGTTTATTTCAATGATGCTGCTGCTCGTGGCTTACGGCTGCGGAGGCGGTTCAAGTTCAGTTAAAGCGGCACCGGAAATGGATGCATTTATGAAGCAGCTTAATGGAACCGCTGCTGCTGTGGGCGCTGCTGTTACTCAATACGGAGCAGCAGGGCTGGATAAAAAAGATATGGATATGTATGATCTTAAAGATGCTAAATGCATAGCTGCCGATAAAGACTGTTATACAATGGAAGCTACTGCCGGAATGACTACCAGAACTTACGTTCTTTGCTGGGAAGGCGGAAAAATTAAAAGTGTTGAAGATAAAGGAATGAAATAATATCCCTTTATTATATACAATTATTCTATTTAAAAAAATACATTTATTGAATTCAGCCGTTCTAAAAACGGGGCCGCACCGAAAAGCCTTACGAGTAGGAAAATAAAAAAAATAAAAAATAAAAAAATGAAAACAACATCTTACATTATGGTATTAGCAGGTATCAGTATTCTTGCATCATGCAGTACTCCTACTGATAAAAAAGAAACAGCTCCGACAGTGGCAGAAGCCAGCACAGCAGCAGTAACTACTCTTGCTCCTACAATGGTTATTAATGACGCAGCATGGGCTGATCAAAATCTTAAACAGGTTTCGTCTTTTATCAATATTTCTTTAAAATTACCTAAAGAAGCTAAGACAGAAAAAAACGGCAACGGCGGTGTTGATATCCGAATCAGCGACTTTTACATGGTTACTGTAAGCGCTATTGCTGTGAGCAGCATTAAAGATGCTATGGAAAGCGACAAAAGCTTAACTGTTAACAATAAATCGTCATATATAAACGGAAAAATTATATCGGAAGAACCAAATGGTTTTGTTTATTCAATGCAGATGAAAGATGAAGAAAACGGCACTAAATACGAGCCGGAAACACACTTTGCATATTATGTTGAAAAAGACGGTGCAATTTATTCAATACAAGATGTAAGACCTTTAGATAATTTTTCTGTAAAAGGTTCAGCATACAGCGAAGACATTGCAAAGAAAATTTATGCAATTGTTAAAGCTTCTGCAAAAGCTAATTAAGAAGACGATTATTTTATTGCAACAAAAGGCTCCGTAAATTTTTACGGAGCCTTTTTTATTTTTAAAAATTATTATGTTTGATTCAACGCACAATTTTTTTCTTGTCGTTAAGCTGAAGAATAATTTTTTGTTTTGCTGTTTCCCATTCATCATCTATTATGCTGTAATAGGCTGCGTTTCTTGATATCCCATTGTCCTTGATTCTATCTTTTCTTAAAACACCTTCGAACCGGCCTCCTATTTTTTCAATTGCTTTTCTGGAGCGTAAATTATTTTCATCCGTTTTTAACTGAACCCTTCTTGTTTTTAATACTTCGAAACAATAGGTCAGCAATAATAGTTTACATTCTAAATTTATTCCTGTTGCCCAGTATTCAGCGATGATCCACGTCCAGCCGATTTCTAATTTTTTGTCTCTTTTAATAATTTCAAAAAATCGTGTTGAACCGATAATTTTATTTGATGGTTTATGAAAGATTATAAACGGGTAGTGATTTCCTTTTTCGCGCTCTGACAATGCAGTACTGTATGCGGTTGTAAAATTTTCCTGAGTTGAACAGTCGGTAGGTATCAGCTCCCAAAGTTTTTTGTCAGATGCTGCTGCAAATAATTCTTCGAAATGTTTTTTTTCTAAAGGCAGTAAGTCAACTGTTTCTCCTTTTAAAATTGCCGGATGATTTATCCATTGTTCTGCCATAGTATGTTTTTTTATTCCTTAGCCCCTCTGTTAAACATGCGCTGAAAGCCATTTTTGATGCCTGAAGCAGGCTTCCTTATTTCATATTTATCTTTATCCAGCTTCCCGGTATAAATTTCTGTTAATGTGTTTTTATCAGGGTCGATAAAAAAATTGAGTCCTTTACTCTCATACACTAAAATATAGTTATCAATTGAATAGTCCATTCCCCCTGACATGCTGTCAATTAATTCATAGTCGGGTTTGCCGTTAAAGTTTATTATATCCTCCCTGGTAAAATAATTTATTGATTCTATATACTTTTTTGAAAGCCTGAAATCTGAAATGATTTGATTTTTGATGCCGCATGAAAGCCCGCCGGCAAGGTGTACCCAGCCATTAAACATTTTCAATTTTTCTAATCGTTCTTTAATTGTAAAGTTCGAATTCTCAAAATTATAACCTTCAGCTGTTGGATTTTCAACATAAATATCATTTATTTCAAAAACATCAATTACTTCAAAGTTCCGCCCCAATTTAAAAAAACCAATTTCTAATTGCGCTGCAGTAATTTCATTTTGAATTAATTCTGTGAGTATTTTATTATCAAATTTTATCATGCTGTCTATTTTCTAAAACTTTGCTGCTGTTTTTTTATATGCAAAACAAGCATCAATGTTTCCTTGTTAATGCAATGATATAAAAAATAAAATCATTAGATTATTAATTGAGCTACTTTCAAATTTTTTATAAAACAATACTTACAAACAAAAAACTCTCATTAAGCAAAGTTCTGAAGAGAGTTTATACTTTACTGTTGTATATAACCTCTAATCTGAATACCCAAACTGCTGTTATTTTATTCCTTTTATAATAAATCCAAAAGATATCCAGCCTGCATCATTTCCCGCTATTTTCTGATAAAACAAACCTTTTTGAGGCAATACAAATGAGTGTGAAAGTCAAAAAATGGTATTAAAATCTATTTTGTGATAAAGCAGATTTTCCAGTCAAATTCTACAAATACCTTTTTCAGTCAAATATGTTTTGTTTCGGCCAAACAAATCCGTTTCAGTCGAAAAAAATCTTAAAATTCACAAAATTGCATTATTCCTTTACCGAGTTGTTGTTTTTCTAAAAAATAGTGATTAATATAATGTTAATTTTCTTCTATAAAAAAATTGTAATCCTTCAAATCTTTATACATTTGGTACTTCCAATCAAAAAAAATCAAATGAAAAAAATTTTACTTTTTTTATCCGTTTGTTTTTCAATAAATTTTTCGGTTGCACAATCCCTCTCCCCGCAGATAATATCCACTTCCGGCACCAGCTTTATCGGCTCTTCAGCTCAATTAGACTGGACATTAGGAGAACCCGTAACAGCTGCATTAACTAATTCAAATAATATTTTAACACAGGGATTTCAGCAGCCCAATTTATTAACAACTGCAATTGATGATGTGCCGGCTGATTATTCTGTGACAATTTTTCCAAACCCTGCCATTGATTTTGTGAATTTGCAAATTCAAAATGCTTTAAATGAAAGCCTTCTTATTGATCTTTATACAATAGAAGGGAAATTACTGAAATCACAGCAGATAAACTCCAGCACACATTTGCAGATAGATATGACAGCATACAGTTCTGGAACATACCTGCTTTCAATAAAAAACAGTTCTGCAAAAATAAAATCCTTTCGAATAATTAAATCGAATTAATACGAATGATTAAATCTATCATCATGAAAAAAATAATTGCTTTTTTAATTCTCAACGCGGCATTCTTAATTTCTTTCGCACAAGCACCGCAGGGCTTCAATTACCAAGCGGTTGCCCGCAATTTATCCGGCACGGCTTTAATCAATCAATCAATAGGGATGAAGATAAGTCTGCGCCAGGGAAGTTCTGCAGGAACTATTGTTTATACCGAAACACATACTGTAACTTCAAATAACTTAGGATTATTGAATCTTGTTGTTGGCAGCGGCACGCCTGTTACAGGAACTTTTAATACAATTAACTGGGCAAACGGACCTTACTTTATTGAAATAAGTATGGATATTACAGGAGGTACCGCTTATGCATTAATGGGTACACAGCAATTAATGAGTGTGCCTTATGCTTTGTATGCGCAGAATTCTGGAACACCCGGCACACAGGGAAATACCGGAGCAACTGGTGCTGCTGGTACAATAGGTGCAACAGGTAATAGCGGAGCGACAGGGCTTATTGGTGCAACCGGAACCTCTGGATCAAACGGCAATAACGGTTCAACGGGCGCAACTGGAGCGACTGGAACAACTGGAATCAATGGAGCTACAGGTTCCTCTGGCATAGACGGTATCAACGGTTCAACAGGAGCAACGGGAACTATTGGAATCAATGGCGCTACAGGTGCAACTGGAACTTTTCAAGCAGGTACAAATACTGGTGACCTTTATTACTGGAATGGTACAGCATGGACTTTAATCCCTATCGGAGCAGAAAATCAAATTCTAAAGGTTATCAGCGGTGTTCCGGCTTGGGGAAACTACTGCGCGCCAGGGCAAACAAATTGTTCGGGCAATTGTGTAAATCTCAGCACTGATATTAATAATTGCGGCAGCTGCGGGCATGTGTGTTCGCTGCCAAATGCCGCAGCCGGCTGTTCATCCGGTTTTTGTGTAATTGCTTCCTGTACTACCGGATTTGCAGATTGTAATAACATCTCTGCGGATGGATGCGAAATTAATCTTATCAATAATACAAATAACTGCGGTGCCTGCGGAAATGTATGTGCTTCTAAGCCTAATGCAGCAATAGGCTGTTCATCTGGTTTGTGTGTAATTGCTTCCTGCGGCCCAGGATTTGCAGATTGTAATATGAATTATGCCGATGGATGCGAAGTTAATATTACTAATGATTTAAATAACTGCGGCGCCTGCGGAAATATATGCAGCACTAAACCTAATGCTGCAATAGGCTGTTCATCTGGCTTTTGTGTAATTGCCTCCTGCAGTGCAGGGTTTGCAGATTGTAATATGAGTTCTGCTGATGGATGTGAAGTTAATATTGCCAGTGATTTAAATAACTGCGGTGCCTGCGGAAATACGTGTTCACAATCAAATGCCACAGTCGGCTGTTCATCCGGTTTGTGTGTAATTACTACCTGTAATACTGGATTTGCAGATTGTAATAACAATGCTGCGGATGGATGCGAAGTTAATGTTACCAATAATACAAATAACTGCGGTGCCTGCGGAAATGTATGTCCATCTAAGCCTAATGCTTCAATTGGCTGTTCATCTGGTTTATGCATAATTGCTTCTTGCAGCGCAGGATTTGCAGATTGTAATATGAATTATGCGGATGGATGCGAAGTTAATGTTACCAATAATACAAATAACTGCGGTGCATGCGGAAATGTATGTGCATCTAAGCCTAATGCTTCAATTGGCTGTTCATCTGGTTTGTGTGTAATTGCTTCCTGCAATCCAGGATTTGCAGATTGTGATAACAATCCTGTTAATGGGTGTGAAGTTAATATTACCAATAATACAAATAGCTGCGGTGCATGCGGTAACACCTGTCCTGGAGGACATAGCTGCATAGGCGGCGTTTGTAATTAAAAAACAGTTAAAACCTTATAATTAAAATTGAACTAAATGGAAAACAAGTTACAAACTATTAAATATAATTTTTTTAGTGTGTTTTTTGTTCTGTTTTTTTGTCTTCAATTTTCATTATTTGCAGAGAAAACCGATACTATAACATTTACAGGTTTTATAGTTAATAATAATGTTTCCCTGCCATCTAAAACAATAAATTTAAATCCATATAATTCAATATTTAAGAAATATGAAACGAAAATAAAACCAGATAATAGTTTTCAGTTTAAGATTCCCGTCGCAGAAACTGAGTTTTATGAAGTTCTTTACGGAGGTTTTTCAAAAAGTATTTTATTCTCTAAAAATGAACCTAATCCTGGTTTTAAAATAGTGCTGGCAAACGGAAAGCCTCCTGAAATGTACATTACCAATTCTTTTGAAAATGTAGCTCATGAAATTCTTAGAAACAACATGGCAACCCTTCGTGATACATTGAAAGGATTTAGAGCATCCTGTATTGCTGATAAAACCATCTGCGCAAAATACTGGGCCGATTTAACCGCAGATTATAATATGCATATACAGCAGATTATTAATGACTACCCCAAAACATTCACCGCTCAGGTGATTGCTCCAATGGCATTATGCCCAATGCTGAATAAGCAGAAATCGCCTGTAGAGCAAATGGAAAAACATTATTTTGATGGAATAAATTTTTCTGACACACGTTTGTTTTATACTTCTGATATAGCTGTAAAATTCATTGGATATTTAAATGATATAGCTGACACAAGCAGGCAGGGCCGATATGCTTTTATAAATGATATGTTTATGAAAGCAATGGGTAATGAAGAAGCGAACAAAAAATTAGGTTTGGCTCTCTACAATGTTTTTTCTCAAACTAACAGAGAAGAGTATCTCGAAACAATGGGAGACTGGTTAGATACACGCCCCTGGGCAGAAGAGCAATTACCATCAATTGTTGCTGCTCTAAAATCGGCTTCAAAAATAAAAGCTGGAAGCATTGCTCCAGAAATAATTGCTTCGGATAATAAAGGATCGATGAAAAAACTGAGTGATGTTGTAAAAAACAGCAAACTTACATTAGCGATTTTCTGGTCTTCCGATTGCTCACACTGTATTGAAGCCACCCCTGAAATAAAAAAAACATACGAAAAGTACCATCAAGCAGGCTTTAACATTTATGCCGCATCACTGGATGCGAACAGTGAACAATGGAAAAAATTTATATCTGATAATAACTTGGGCTGGACTAATGTGAATGTTGGTCAATCCAATCCTGCACTTGAAAGTTACAATATAAAGGCAACTCCATCAATGGCATTAATAGATAAAAAAGGAATTATTATTCAGCGCATTCTGGATGTTAAGAATCTGGAATCAGAAATTGAGAAAGTATTAAAGGCAAATTAAATATTTATTGCAGTGAATGTTATAGTGAACAAAAAAACAACATGAAAAAAAATTTACTTTTTACCTCCTTAATTTTTTTAGTAAAGTTTTCGATAGCACAATCCCTCTCCCCGCTGATAATATCCACTTCCGGCACAAGTTTTACTAACTCTTCATCTCAGTTAGACTGGACTATAGGAGAACCAGTAACTGCTGCATTAAGTAATTCAAATAATTTATTAAGCCAGGGATTTCATCAGCCCAATTTATTAACTACTGCAATTAATGATGTACCAGCCGATTATTCTGTAACTCTTTTTCCCAATCCCGCCGTTGATTTTGTGACTTTGCAAATTCAAAATTTATTAAATGAAGTCCTTATTATAGATCTCTATACCATAGAAGGTAAATTGCTGAAATCGCAGCAAATAAACTCCAGCACACATTTGCAAATAGATATGACAGCATATAATTCAGGAACCTACCTGCTTTCAATAAAAAACAATGCTTCAAAGAGCAAATCCTTTCAAATAATTAAATCGAATTAATATACAAATACAGTAAATCTAATAACATGAAAAAAATAATTACTCTTTTAATCCTCAACGCTGCATTTTTAATTTCTTTCGCACAGGCACCGCAGGGCTTCAATTACCAAGCCGTTGCACGCAATTTATCCGGTACTGCTTTAATCAATCAGGCCGTAGGTTTAAAAATAAGCCTTCACCAGGGGACTGCCGGGGGAACTATTGTTTATACCGAAACACATGCTACCACTTCAAATAATTTAGGATTATTAAACATGGTTATTGGCAGCGGGACCCCAGTAACCGGAACATTTAACAGTATTAACTGGGCAGGCGGACCCTACTTTATTGAAATAAGTATGGATGTTACAGGCGGTACATCTTATGTAGTAATGGGTACACAGCAATTAATGAGTGTGCCTTATGCTTTGTATGCTCAAAATTCAGGGTCGGCCGGAACGCAGGGTGTTACTGGTGCAACGGGTACTAATGGAGCAATGGGTGCAACAGGTAATAATGGTTCAACCGGAACAACTGGCAGTAATGGAGCCGCGGGTATAACAGGAACAACAGGCGCTGTAGGCGCAACGGGGCTGACCGGAAATACAGGAAGCATTGGAACTACCGGCTCAACTGGAGCTGCAGGATTAATAACTGCCGGTGCTGCAATCGGAAACACTATTTATTGGGATGGTACGCAATGGGTTGCAAACAGCAGCAACATTTATAATGCAGGTGGCAATATAGGCATCAATACTTCCACACCAAATGTAGCAGCGCTGCTTCATGTTGAACTTGGAAGCAGCACAACCAATGGTGTTTTAGTTACAGGAACTTATAATGCATCTTCCACAGTGCCTGATTTTGGAGCTGGCAGCCGCATGATGTTTTATCCGGGTAAAGGCTCATTCAGAGCCGGATTCGTAAATGGAACACAATGGGACAATGCTAATACTGGTTACTTTTCTACTTCGATGGGATACAACTCCACCGCTAACGCATCCAATTCAACTGCGTTAGGAAATGGCACCACTGCCAGCGGACCTTCTTCTACAGCAATGGGAATATTTACTATTGCCAGCGGATCTTATTCTACTGCAATGGGATCAAATACTAACGCTAGTGCATCTTTTTCAACTGCTATGGGAAACAGTACAATCGCCAGCGGCGGCACTTCAACTGCGTTAGGAAATAGCGCTACTGCAAGCGGGCATATTTCCACTGCAATGGGAGACTATACTATTGCCAGCGGAGATGTTTCAATTGCGATGGGATTTACCACAAATGCCCCCTCTTTCGCCGAAACCGTTATCGGGCAATACAATACTGTATATACACCTTTAAGTACTAATTCATGGAATGCGGCTGATCGCTTGTTTGTTATTGGTAATGGAACAAGCAGCGGAGCAGCCTCTAATGCAATGACAGTTTTGAAAAATGGCAATACAGGCTTTGGAACAAGCACACCTTCTCAAATTTTAGATGTTACTGGAAATATCAAATTCAGCGGGGCATTGATGCCTAATAATGCAGCCGGTATTAATGGTTATGTGCTTACTTCAGGGGGAGCAGGTGCACCGCCTGTCTGGACAAATCCTTCTGGGCTTATGAGATGGGATCTGATTGCTTCTCCAACATCCAATCTAACTCTTGCTCATGGAGCAAATACAACTTCTTTTTCATTTGATGGTCTTACAGCCGGAAACGCTTTTTCATTAACCTCTGCTTCAACAGCGGGTGCAGGATTCACTCCGTCAACAATATTTAACGTATCTAGTTCAGGCGCTAACTCAAACTCATTTCATACTACATGGGGAGTGTATTGCTCAATCGCAAATACTGGGTCGGCAAGCTTTAACTATGCAGGCTATTTTAAAGCTTCTGGAGGGGCAAATGGTAACTATGCACTTGTAACTGATGGAGGGCTTGTCGGTTTTGGTACAACTTCACCTTCTAAAGCACTTGTGGAAGTAAACGGCTCACAAAGCAATACCCTTACTTATGGCTACTTAAGCCCTACAGGCACAACAGGTGCTACATCCGGTACTGCTAATTATTCGATTTATGCTTCACAGCGAATTGCGGCATTAGAGTTTAATGCTTACTCCGATGCACGGATAAAAAAAGTGATTGATGTTTCAAACAATGCAAAGGATTTGAATACACTTATGAACATCCGCATTAAAGATTATCAATTCATTGACACCATTGGAAAAGGCAATAAAGTTTACAAAAAATTAATAGCACAGGAATTGGAAACGGTATACCCTAATGCAGTAAGCAGAATAAAAGACGAAGTGCCGGATATTTTCAAAACAGCGGAAATAAAAAACGGAAAAATTACAATCGCCAACAATCTGAAAGCCGGCGAAAAAGTAAAACTGATTTTTGATAAACGCACTGAACTGGCAGAAGTAATAGAAGCCGATGCAAATAGTTTCAAAGTAAACCTTGCTGACGAAGGACCGGTATTTGTATATGGACGCCAAGTGACCGATTTCAGAGTAGTAGATTATGAAGCACTTTCAACACTCAGCATCTCAGCAATGCAGGCGCAGCAAAAAATGATTGAAAATTTGAAAACAGAAAATGCAAATTTTAAAGCCGAGCTGGAGCATTCTAAAAAAGAAAACTCAGACTTTAAAAACAAATTCATTAAAATAGAAAATGAATTGGATGAAATTCAAAAGCGCAATGTAAGCGCTGAGAAAGAAAAATAGAAATAGTCTTTTCTCCAAAACAGTGATTAACCTCACGTAAATTTTCTTTACCAAAAAAATTTGTAATTTCTTAAATATTTATATTTTTGGTATGCTCAAATTTTTAGTAAATCAAATGAAAAAAAATCCGCTTTTTTTATTCCTCTTTTTTTTAATAAAATTTTCGGGAGCGCAGTCCTTATCGCCTCAGATAATATCAACTTCCGGTACCAGCTTTACTAACTCTTCAGCCCAATTAGACTGGACTTTGGGAGAACCAGTAACATCAACACTAAGTAATTCAAACAATCTTTTAACACAGGGATTTCATCAGCCCAATTTATTAACCTCGTCAATTGATGATGTGCCTGCCGATTATTCAATAACAATTTTTCCAAACCCGACAGTTGATTTTCTTCAATTGCAAATTCAAAATGTACTTAATCAAGTTCTGGTTGTTGATTTATATACTGTGGAATGGAAATTACTGAAATCACGGCAGATAAATTCAAGCACGCATCTGCAGCTAGATATGACCGAATATAATTCAGGAACATACCTGCTTTTAATAAAAAACAATTCTGCACAAAACAAATCCTTCCGAATAATTAAATCGAACTAAAATATAAAAGCATCAACCCTGATAACATGAAAAAAATAATTTCTCTTTTAATCCTCAACGCAACATTCTTAATTTCTTTCGCGCAGGCACCGCAGGGCTTCAATTACCAGGCTGTTGCACGCAATTTAACAGGTACTGTTATAACCAATCAGGCAATAGGGCTGCAAATAAACCTGCGTCAGGGAACTTCCTCCGGAACAATTGTTTATTCCGAAACACATACTGTAACATCAAACAACCTTGGATTGTTGAACCTGGTAGTTGGAAGAGGCACTCCTGTTATAGGGGCATTCAGCACAATTAATTGGGCAACGGGGCCTTACTTTATCGAAATAAGTATGGATGTTACCGGAGGCAGCACTTATCTGGTTATGGGAACACAGCAATTGATGAGCGTACCTTATGCTTTGTTCGCTCAAAATTCAGCAACAACATCAGGCAACCGGGGAAATACCGGAGCAACGGGTACAACAGGCAGTAACGGCACAATGGGACTTACTGGTAATACCGGAGCAAATGGAACTATTGGTGCGACAGGTGCTGCAGGCACTAACGGAAGTAATGGAATTACCGGCTCAACGGGTGCAGCCGGTACTAATGGAAGCAATGGAAACACAGGCGCTGCAGGAGCTAACGGAAACAATGGGACAAATGGAAACACGGGTGCAACCGGTGCTGCTGGAACCAACGGAGCTAATGGAACTACAGGATCAACTGGTGTTGCTGGAACTAACGGAAATAATGGAACTACAGGATCAACAGGTACGGCAGGAACCAACGGAAACAATGGAACTACAGGATCAACAGGTACGGCAGGAACCAACGGAGCTACTGGAAATACCGGTGCTGCAGGAACTAATGGAAGCAATGGAACTACAGGATCAACAGGTGCGGCTGGAACTAACGGAACTATTGGAAATACAGGTGCTACAGGCGCAGCAGGAACAAATGGAAGCAATGGAACTACCGGATCAACGGGTGCTGCCGGAACCAACGGAGCTATTGGAAATACCGGTGCTACTGGTGCCGCAGGAACTAATGGAAGCATTGGAACTACCGGCTCAACGGGGGCTGCCGGAACCAACGGAGCTATTGGAAATACCGGTGCTACTGGTGCCGCAGGAACTAATGGAATAAAAGGCGCTACCGGTTCAACAGGTAATAATGGAGTTAATGGCAATACAGGTTCTACAGGGGCCGCAGGAACAAATGGAAACAATGGAACTACCGGCTCAACGGGTGCTGCAGGAACTAACGGAAATATTGGAAATACCGGCGCCACAGGTGCTGCAGGAACCAATGGAATAAAAGGTTCTACAGGTGCCACAGGAAATAATGGAACTAACGGAAATACTGGTGCCACAGGCGCAGCCGGAAACATTGGAACAACTGGAAGCACCGGTGCTTCAGGAGTAATAGCCGCTGGCTCTGCTGCCGGAAACACCACCTACTGGAACGGCTCTTCATGGGTAACAAACAGCAGTAATATTTTTAATAATGGCGCTTTTATAGGTATTGGCACAACCTTGCCTTTTGAAAAATTGCATGTTGCATTTGGCAATATGCTATTGGATGATAATGGTTATATGAAAGGAAACGGAACGCCCAGTAACAACAGCACCGAATTTAATATGATTGGTAATTTCAACAGACAAACTATAATTGGTGACAATACTAATTCTGGCAATACTTCAGGAGTAAGTATTTACACTCCTGGAGGAACAGGGGGTGTTGCTGTTGAAAATCCATTTAACGGCTACTCGGGCAATTCGCCTATTGCTTTTTTCGGTTATAACAAATATGTTGGCTTAGGCACCAATCAGCCCTTTGAAAAATTTCATGTTGCTTTGGGCAATATGCTATTGGATGATTTAGGCTACTTGAAAGGAAACGG
>CAINDA010000066.1 GCA_903847205.1 uncultured Bacteroidota bacterium | reverse complement strand
CAAAACAAAAGTTATCAACACCTTTAACAAATGGAGCTTCCTGCTTCTTACCCTCTAAAAGCCCTGATTTTATTGAAATAGCATCAAACCATTCCCCAGAGAAATCAAAAACCCCGCTATCTCAATGATAACGGGGTTTTTTCGTGTTTTAATTTGCGGACCGGACGGGACTCGAACCCGCGACCTCTGCCGTGACAGGGCAGCATTCTAACCAGCTGAACTACCGATCCAAAAGAGTTTGTTAGAATAGGAATGCAAAAGTAGGTTTATTTTCCATATCAGCAAGCATTATTATAAAAATATCCGAATTATTGGGTTTAGCTATGTAATCAATTCCATTCAGAGGGTTATTCGATTCAGGCATTTGTGTATTTTTGCTGAAACTTAATTTTGATTATCTGCTGTAAAACCCCGTTGGTATTGGTTGAAATGCATGCTGCTGTCAGAAATCAGATTATTAATAAAATTAAATGAGAAAATATCCTCCTTCAATACCATTATTTATTTTTGCCTTGCTTTTTGCTTTGTTCGTTTCTGGGGGCATTGCACTTTTTATGAAGGCAGAAACCAGTCAGGTTCAATTACACATGGCTGCAATGGGCTTTGTTCTGTCTTTTATTACTTCCATTCTGATGATATTCTTTGTCAATATCTTGATTTTTAAAAAAATCAACCTCTTGCTGATAACAGTTAAAAATTTTCGCCTTCAGAGTGATAAACCTGAAGTGCCTCTGCATTATACCAGTAATGAAATCGATAATCTTAATCTCGAAATTATGGCTTGGGCCGATGACCGTAAAAATGAGATTGAACGCCTGAAAAAATTAGAAGTGTACCGAAAAGAATTTTTAGGAAATGTTTCCCATGAATTAAAAACGCCTGTTTTTAATATTCAAGGTTACGTGCTTACCCTGCTTGATGGAGGATTGGAAGATCCCTCAATTAACAGGAATTATTTAATGCGGGCCGAAAAAAGTATTGACCGCATGATTACTATTATTGATGATTTAGAAGCCATCTCACAATTAGAAACCGGTGAACTGCATATAGAACAGGAACGTTTTGATATCGCTGCATTGATGAAAGATACTGTGGATGCTCAGGAAATGAAAACCGCTGAAAAGGGTATTATACTTACACCTCCTGAAGAGAACAAACCTCTTTTTGTTTTTGGCGACAGGTTCCGAATCCGCCAGGTAATTGTTAATTTAATTGTAAACTCAGTTAAATACGGCAGAGAGAAGGGCGAAACCAAAATTCGTTTTTATGATGCTGGCGATACTATTGTTGTGGAAATTGCCGACAATGGAATTGGAATTGCTAAAGAACACCTCCCGCGTTTGTTCGAACGATTTTACCGTGTGGATAAAAGCAGATCACGCGAACAGGGCGGTACCGGCCTTGGTCTGGCTATTGTCAAGCATATTATTGAAGCACATAACCAGACTATCAGTGTAATGAGTACCGAAGGAGTTGGTACTGTTTTTTCATTTACCTTGAAGAAAGGCTGATACAGGCACTTAAATCAAACTTTGAACTTGTAACTAATCCATGGCGAAACGTAAATTAAAAAAGTTTGCAGAAGTAAATTCTTTCAACAATTGTTTTTTTCTGTCGTTTGAAGAGTCCCGGTCGGAAGGCCTGCCTTTAAAAGGAAATTGGCATAAAAATTATTTTAAAAATGATAACCCGATAGTGTTAGAGCTCGGCTGCGGAAAAGGCGAATATACTGTTGGTTTGGCGCAGCGTTATCCGGATAAAAATTTTATTGGTGTTGATATAAAAGGCAACCGCATCTGGACAGGGGCAAAGCAGGCCATCGAAAATAAAATAAATAATACAGCTTTTATCCGCACGCGGATTGATTTTATTGACAGTTGTTTTGGAGCCGAGGAGGTAGATGAAATCTGGATTACTTTTCCAGACCCGCAGCCTCAGAAAACCCGTATCCGCAATCGTTTAACGAATATGATGTTCATTAATCGCTATAAAAAAATATTGAAAGGAGGCGGTTTGATTCATCTTAAAACAGACAATGAACCTTTTTATGATTTCACACGGGAAGTTATTGCAGAAAATAAATTAGAATTATTGGATGCAGTAAATGATTTATATGCGGATACTGCCAAACGCGATGAGGCGCTCACCTCCATTAAAACATATTATGAAAAAAAGTTTTCGGATATGGGATTTAAAATTTGTTATTTAAAATTCAAAGTTTAGTGAATTATTTAAATTTTGTTGGAAATTTATTTTAACAGATTTCAATTGTAAAGAAACTTGTCATTTTACGGAAACTGTCATTCCGATTGGCTTTTCGCCAAGAGGAATCTTGTTAATCAAAAGCTGTATTGTTTAATAATGAACAAAATCCCTCGCAAAAGTTCAGGATGACATACTTGACGTACTGAGTGTGTAGTGCTTTCATTCGGCAAAGTTTTTAGTAAGGACTTAAACAGAATTTAATTGAGATAAATAAAAATGCAGAAGCACGAAGATTTTTTTCAGAATGTATTTGAGGTTGTAAGGCTTATTCCTAAAGGCCGTGTGACAAATTACGGAGCAATTGCAAAATATCTAGGTTCGGCGCGTTCATCTAGAATGGTGGGCTGGGCAATGAATGCAGCGCATTCGCAGAAAAAACATGTGCCTGCCCACCGCGTGGTAAACCGCAATGGCGAACTTACTGGCCGGCAGCATTTTGAAACACCTTTCCTAATGCAGGAGTTACTGGAGAAAGAAGGAATAAAAGTAGTGAAAGATAAAATAAAAAATTTTGACAAACATTATTGGGACCCGATGAAAGAGCTATCCTTATAGGCTTTTAAAGCGCAGCGTTTTATTTTCCCGAGCGTTTTTTGAATTCACTCACACCTTCATCCATCCATTGAACGTACTCAGGTATCCCGGATTTGTAGCCTCTTGGCTGATTCAATAATTGTTCTTTATTATCAAGTAAAACATAAAGGGGCTGTGTACTTTGTTTGTAAAGTGTTTCTTCAATGTATTTGAATTTATCTCCGATAGTAGTAATTTCTCTTTCCTGTCCGTACCAGAATACTTTCATGAAATCATGAGGATCTAAAGAGCGTTTATCATCCACATATAAAGAAACAAGTACCACATCCTTATTGAGGCGCCGTGTTACTGAGTCAACCGGCCATATAAAATCTTCAGTTTTACGGCAGTTGGCGCAGGCATGTCCTGTAAAGTCTATCAAAAGGGGCTTCCCTGTTTTTTTCGCATAGGCTAAAGCGTGTTCGTAATCATTTTTAAAATGTACAATGCCGTTTTTATTTACTTCGATGTATTTTGCAAATTCGGGATCAACTTGCGAAGATAAAGAAGCTGCAGAGGTATTTTGTTCTCCTCCGCCAAAGCCATGCGGTGATTCAGAATATTCAAGTGGAGGCAGAATGCCGCTGAGCAGCTTTAACGGCGCACCCCAGAGCCCTGGGATCATATAAACTGTCAATGAAAAAGAAATGATAATAAAAAACAGGCGTGTAACAGAAATATGTTTTGTATCACTGTCATGTGCCGTTTTAAATCCTCCCATTAAATAAATACTCATCAATCCGAATATGGCAATCCACAGCGTAATAAATACTTCACGGGTTAATATTCCAAGTTGATAAACCAAATCAACGTTTGATGCAAATTTAAGCGCCAAAGCCAGTTCTAAAAATCCAAGAACTACTTTTACTGTGTTTAACCAGCCTCCGCTTTTAGGCATTGAATGAAGCAGGGAAGGGAAGAAAGCGAAAAAACCGAATGGCAGTGCAAGTCCGAAAGAGAAACCGAACATAGCCCAAAAAGAACCGGAAGTGTTTCCCGATTCTGAAGCAACAACCAATGCATTGCCTATCAAAGGTCCAGTGCATGAAAATGAAACAACAACCAATGCCAAAGCCATAAAAAATATTCCAATAAAACCGCCCCTGTCGCTTTGTTTATCAATTTTATTTACAAAGTTCGAGGGGAGCATTATTTCAAATGCTCCTAAAAAGGATGCTGCAAAAATTAGCAGCAGAATAAAAATAACAATGTTAAAACCAGCGCTTGTTGCAAATGAATGGATTGCACCTCCTCCCCACAATGCGGAGATGCCCAGCCCCAATGAAACAAAAATTACAATAATAGATAATGCATACAAAACTGCATTAATTTTTCCTTTTGCTTTTGTTTTGCTTTGTTTCAGAAAAAAACTTACGTTCATTGGTATCAAAGGAAATACGCAGGGGGTGAATAGTGCGGCAAAACCCCATGCAAAGCCGGTCAAAAAGATTAACCACCACGCCTTCCCGGTAATAGCTGTGTCGTCTTTTTCAGGGTTTGTAATTACTCCGGATGTTTTAACGGCCTGCGTTTTCAAAGTATCTGAAGGAGGTGGTATTTTAGCTTTGCTCCGCGCATTTATTATTTCTGTAATTGCATTAGTATCGCATTTACAAAGTTCTTTGCTGGGTGCGGTTTCAATAGAGGAAGTCTTTTTAGCGCAGTCTTCAGTGCCTTTTAATTTAAATTCAAAGGGTGTTGCGGGTGGGAAAATACATTTTTCATCGGTACAGGCCTGGTATTCGTAAGTTCCTTTGATTGTAATTTCCTTATCGGATTTTAATTTTATTTTTTGTTTGAAGGTTACCGTTTTTTCAAAGTAGGCAACATTTACTTCAAACTGTTTATCAAACGAAGTGATAGGAGTTCCTTCCGTTGCCTTTCCGTCTAATTCATAATCTTTGTTTTTTGGAATGGTTATTTTAGCGGGCATAGGGCCGTCATCACCGCTCATAGTAAGGGAATATACATGCCAGTGATTTGCAATGTCGCCTTCAAACAACAGTTCATATTCACAGTCGCTGATTTTGGTACTCGATAATTTCCATTTTACAGGATTGTCAGTCTGTGCGGATGCTTTATTCAGAATGATGCTGCTTAGCAGCAGGAAGGTTAAAGTGAAAATTTTTCTCATAAGTATGTCTTTAAAAAAATGCTGTCCCCTCAATCCTTTAATGCGTAAAGATAAAAAAATAGCCCCGAAATCTCGGGGCCGTCTTTATATGGTATTGTTAAATATTGTTATTTTATCTCATGTATGCGGTGAATAGGAATAAGAGCGCCGTGTTTTAATATTACTCTCTTGTCGGTAACGCCCCAAACTGTTGTTTCTACCTGCTTGATACCATCAGCATCCTCAAACACAATTTTAATTTTATTATGTTCTAGGTTTCCCAATTTTAATGCTCGTTCAAGAGCTGCAGTACGAATTATAATTTCGTCTTTTGACACTAAAACATCTGCGTCGGGAAATTTTAAGCCGCCAACACTTTCTTTTTCAATAATGAGGGGCTTTTTAAAGTTAGTATCATTCGTCATCTTTTAAAATTTAAAGGTTAATATCAATTTTAAATCAAACACAGCATTCTACGAGCAGAAATTTACAGCGTTACAATTTTTTTTCAACTTTGTTTGAAGCGGTTAAACGCTTTAATAAACCGGACAATTCCTCCGCTTTCTGCGTACCGATACGGTATTTGAGCCCGTCTTTATCCGTAAGCTCAACAGCATCGCTCCCTTGAGTGAAAAATCGAATTTTATTTTTAAAATGTAAATTGTAAATAGGCCGGTTTAAAAGGTACTTGCTGTATTTTACTTTTTTTACGTTAACAATACCGCTTAAATCAATTTTTACTTTACGAGAGGTCCAAAGCCCGTCAATAATAAGATTATTGTTTATAACTTTTGTATGCAGATGCAGAACAAATATCAATACCAATGACAGCACCATTATAAAAATACCCATTAAAAAGAAGAGCTGCCCAGAGCCTTCGTCAACTGGCGAAGAAGGGATTTCAATTACAGAAACCTCAATTGGTTTAGGATTTTCGCTCCAGTAATAAAGCAAAAAGCAAAACAGGGCTAAGACAGTACGCCAAAGTATCGCCCATTTATTGTAGCCGATGTATTGTTTTTCCTCAAAAATAATTTCGTCCTGCATAAGATTTCAAAGGTACGGTACTAAACCAATTCTACAAAATAAATTTTTTGTGTTTTATTGGTGATTTTGAAACGTTCGTCTATCCGCTGTCCGATAACCCAGGCAATGCTTCCGCCTGAAATCAGGAGCCATATGTTTTCCTTTTGACTGATAGGCAGTTTTTTATCTATAAAAAAATCACTTAATTTTTTTCTTCCTTTCATTCCTAATGGGTAAAAAGCATCTCCCTGCTGCCATTTGCGGATTTCGAGAGGGAATTTTAGTTTATCAAAATCAAGATTTGCACAAGTATTCTTGGTTTGCAGCAAGTGGTTTGCAGGTTTGGCATCTGTTTTGAAATTTAAGCGGAGCCCGTTAAAAATTAATTCCTTTTGACTTTTTTTAATTTGAAACTTCTCAGAAGCTTGGATTTCATTGGTGCCAGGAATCTGGTTCTTTGGGCCGGAAATCTTTTCAATTATCAAAAAATCTCTGTCTTTGATTAAACGGTGCGTTGTTGAGAAAAATTGTTTTCCCGATTCACTTTCCAATGCGGCAATAATTTCAGAGGAGCTGCTTGTATTAAAATTAAATGGCTTTAAAAATTCATATAAATAAGTAACCGCTGGGTCAAGTTTTTTTAATTGTTTAATAGAAATGAGGACGGTGCTGTTTTCCTGTTTTAAAATTTCGGAACGTTTAGCCTCTATATCATTTTTATAAATTAATTCAATGTCCCGTAAATGCCTCATGCTGTCAGTAATAGTTTTTTCAAGAACGGGATTCAGCTCTTTTAAAACAGGAATCACCTGATGGCGGATTTTGTTTCTCACATATTTGTCAGAGGCGTTGCTTCTGTCTTCGCGGAATTGTAGCTCATTCTTTGATGCATATTTTTCAATCTCAATTTTATTGGTGAAAAGCATAGGACGGATAATATTTCCCAGCTTTGGCAGGATGCCATGCAAGCCTGAAATCCCGGTTCCCCGGATCAGGTTGATGAATAATGTTTCAATAGAATCGTCTTGGTGATGGGCGGTTGCAATATATTTATAATTAAATTTTTCTCTGATTTCTTCAAACCATTGGTAGCGCAGCTGCCTTGCGGCTATCTGGATAGAGAGTTTGTTTTTTTTTGCGAAAGCGGAGGTATTGAATGTAATGATATGAAAAGGTGCATTGTATTTTTCGGCAAGAGCAGCAACAAATTTTTCATCACCATTACTTTCTTCACCGCGTAATTGAAAGTTGCAATGCGCTATAGCAAATTTAAATCCTGCTTTATAAAATAATTCGCACATCATTACAGAATCTATTCCACCGCTCACGGTAAGTAGTATTTTCTCTGATGGGGAGAAAAGATTTTCTTTTTTTATGAATGATTGAAGTGAGCTGTGCATTTATGCAAAGATAATATATGCAATAGAATGAGAGTAAATCGGGAATGAAATAGTTGACCTCGTTCAATTGAAAATCTGCGCTCAGTATCGTGCAAGCAGCAAATTAATCTTCGGTGCTCAGTACTTCAAACATTGCTTTAGCTTTTAACAAGCATTCTTCGTATTCCTGCACCGCATCAGCTTTATCAGTGATAGCGCTTCCAGTCATAAATGATAAATACTTGTTTTCTTCATTATATAAAATACTGCGGATAATTACATTGAAATCAAAATCGCCGTCAGGAGTGATATAGCCGATGGTACCGGAATATAAACCGCGTTTTGTACTTTCAAATTCTTCGATTAATTTCATTGCACTTACTTTGGGAGCACCTGTCATTGATCCCATTGGAAACGTGGTTTTTAAGATATCAGTGAAAGATACGGTTTCCTTTAATTTACAGCTTACCGTTGAAATCATTTGATGAACCTGTTTAAAGGAATACACTCCGAAGAGCTCATCTACACTCACACTTCCGCGTTTAGCAATCCGGGATAAATCGTTGCGGACTAAATCAACAATCATTACATTTTCACTGCGTTCTTTGCTGTTGTTTTGTAATTCAAGTTTGAGCTGCTCGTCTTCAATTGGGTCCGCTGAACGTTTTATTGTTCCTTTAATTGGCTGCGAAATCAGCCTGTCTGCATTTTTTTGCAAGAATCTTTCAGGGCTGGCACACATCAAATAATGTTTCTCGAATTTACCATACGCGGTAAAGGGCGCTTTAGAAATTTCATTTAATTTCTCAAATAAAGCTGCAGTATTTAAAATAACATTTTCGGCGAAAAATTCCTGGCAGAAATTAACCTCATAAATATCTCCTTTGCGAATATGCTGTTTTAAATGGTTTACAGAATCGATATACTCCTGCTTTGAAATTTTTGATTGGATGTGTGTTTTTTTTAATTCCCCTTTGAAAATAACTTGTCTAGACCTTGCCGAAGGAAGGTCAGGGGGATTAATGCTAAGATTATAAATATCCACTGCTTCTTCCTTTGTAACAAAATCATCATCATAAAAAACAGCGGTAATAGCTGTGGCAATTTGAATTACAATTTTAGGCGCAAAAAAATGAAGTAATGGAAAGCCCAGTCCATCAGTGTTTTTAGAATCTAATTGCTCAATTTCATTTTTTAAATCGTAAGTCATATATCCGAACAGCCATCCTTTTCTTTGATCATAAAATTGTTGCAATAGTTCCAGCGCATTGCCAGAAGAAGTTATAACGAGTTCATTAGTTGCACCTATAGCAATGATTTTACGCGATTGAACATATTTGTTTTTATTCGCAGAAAGGTTAGAATCAAAAATACAAATGCGTTCAAAACAATTGTTTAGGCCTTCAATATTGATGCTGACATCATCACTTGGAATTGTATATGTTAATTTCTTAAGCATAGACAAAGATAGATTTTCATTTTTGTTTTTAAATTCTAATCCGATAAATGTATTTCAAAAAGACAATCATAGTCTCGAAACCGGTCTGAATCATTGTTTAATTCGAAAGGTTTTATTTTTTTATTTACCCTTAGTGAATTTTTATTTCCGCAGAATTTAATTTTCCAGTATAATCAAAATTAATTTTTTTGTTTTCTCTCTTCAAAAAACGAAATCATTTTAGAGTTGAAAATTTACACAGATTCTTGATAGGTTATCAGAATTATAATTTCCTCTGGCAGCCTCATTATTTCAATTGAAACCGTTTTTTTTGCTTTCCTTAATCCATTTAAGCAAAGACTATACAGAACCTTTTTTCATTTTTTAAGAATCATTTTTTTGTGGTTATACGACGTGTTTTCGATGTCGAAAACTATAAAGTTTTCAACAAAGTGGTAAAATGTGGTAAAAAGTGGGGAAAATGTTTTTACTTTTACCGCACAAAGGAAAAAATCACAATGAACAGCCTGTTTGGAGTATATGAGTGCAATGCTGATGCGAAAGGACGCGTAATGCTTCCTGTTGCATTTAAAAAGCAGATGACCAAAGTGCTTAAAGGAGGTTTTGTGATGAAGAGAAGTATTTTCAGTAAGTCGCTTGAGCTGTATCCAATGGCAACCTGGAATGAAATGGTGAAAGATGTAAACAAGCTGAACAAATTTGTTAAAAAAAATGTTGAGTTTATAAGAATGTTCAATTATGGTGTAGTGCCTGTTGAATTAGATGCTACGGGCCGTTTATTGATTTCAAAAGATATGATGACTTTTTCCGGTATCAGCAAAAATGTAACAATGGCAGCAGCAGGCGACAGAATAGAAATCTGGGATACAAAAGCATACGAGAAATTTATTAATGATAGTACCGGCGGCTTTGAAAAATTGGCTGAAGATGTTATGGGCGGAATAAATACAGCACCAGAAGCATAATGGAATATCACCGTCCCGTTCTTTTAAAAGAGTGTATTGATGGATTAAATATTAATCCCAAAGGCATTTATGTGGATGTCACTTATGGCGGAGGCGGGCATTCAAAAGAGATTTTGAAACACCTTACCACCGGCAGTTTGTATGCCTTTGATCAGGATGAAGATGCACTTAAGAACAAAATTGATGATGAGCGTTTTGTTCTCATCAAACAAAATTTTAAGTATCTGAAAAATTTCCTGAAAATGTACAATGCCCTGCCGATAGATGGTCTTCTCGCAGATTTGGGCGTTTCATCACATCAGTTTGACGAAGCCGACAGAGGGTTTTCTACCCGTTTCGATTCAAAGCTGGATATGAGGATGGATCAAAATTCAAAACAGACTGCTGCGGATATTTTGAATATATACAGTGAAGGAGAATTGAAGCACGTTTTTAAATTATACGGCGAAATAGATAATGCAGGAAGATTGGCTTACGCAATTTTTCATTCTCGAAAAGAAAAAAAAATTGAAACAGTAAGTGATTTAAAAACTGTAATTGAAAAGTGTGTGAAGCGCGGCCGTGAAAACCAATACTACGCGCAGGTTTTTCAGGCATTGCGGATTGAAGTAAATAAAGAATTAGATGTGCTGAAAGACCTTTTGACGCAATGTCTGGAAGTTTTAAAACCAGGAGGAAGGCTCGTTGTGATCTCATATCATTCATTAGAAGACAGGCTTGTAAAAAACATCATACGCAGCGGGAAATTTGAAGGTGAAGTTGAAAAAGATTTTTTTGGGAACCAGCTTGCTCCTTTTAAAATGATAACACGGAAGCCTGTAGTCCCTGATGAAGCAGAGGTTTTAGAAAACAGCAGAGCAAGAAGCGCAAAACTAAGAATAGCAGAAAAAGTGTAATTGGCGTTTGCCGATTTTTAAAAAATGGAAAACAAATTTAGAGAACAGTCTAAACCAGAAGAAACAGCTAAGCCTGAAAAAAAACCTGCAAAGGAAAATAAGGTGATCCGCTCCGTTGCTAGTGTTGTAAGCGGGAGCTTTCTTTCGAGGGAGGCGGCGCTTAAAAGTTTTCCCTTCATTTTTTTTATGTCATTTATCGCGGTTGGTTATATCGCAAACGGCTATTATGCCGACGATCAGGTTCGAAAAGTTAACCGGCTCACAAATGAAATTAAGGAATTAAGAACACAGTACATAGTTGTAAAAGATTCACTGGTAATTAAAAGTAAACAGACTGAAGTAGCTAAGTCGCTGGCAAAACTTCAAACAGGAATTGTTGAGTCAGTAGTGCCTCCAAAAAAGATATTAGCTGTTTCTTCTAATCTTCCGCCGGAAGGGGCCAAATAATAGAAATCAGAAAGCATTTAGAAATAAAAAATAATTAACAGCTGAATTTTAAAATCCCTCCCTTTTCCGAGTAGGATAGGACTTGAGGAAAAAAAGAATGGAAGTAAAGAAAGACATATTATGGCGTGTATATCTCATATATTTTTTTATATGTCTTTTCGGTTTCGCAATTATTTATAAAATTTTTGTCATTCAGTTTTCTGAAGGGAATGAATGGCGCGCCAAATCAAAAAATTTCTCCACAAAGTTATTCGATATTGAAGCTGTACGCGGTAATATATATGATGCCAATGGGATCCTGCTCGCCACTTCGCTTCCGTATTATGAAGTTGGTATGGATGTAAATACCGACGCTGTAACCGACGATATTTTTAATGACAATGTTGATTCATTAGCATATTGTTTTGCAAAAATGTTTCAGGATAAATCGGAGCGCGAATATAAAAAGGAATTGGTAAAAGCCCGCAAGGACGGCGATAGGTGGATAATGCTGCAGCGTGATGTTTCATACACTGAATTGCAGCGGGTGAAAAAATTTCCGTTAATCCGCAAGGGACGCAACAAAGGAGGGTTCACTTATATTCAAACCAATAGACGGGAGCGCCCTTTTCAGTTTCTTGCCGCACGCACCATCGGGAAATATAATGAAGCAGGCACGGGAAAATCGTTCGGGTTGGAAGTTGCTTATAACAATTACCTGCAGGGAGAAAGCGGACAGCGCTTAATGCAGAAAATTGCAGGGGGAGTGTGGAAATCTATCAGTGACGAAAATGAAATAAAGCTGGAAGACGGCGCTGATGTGGTTTCTACAATTGATATTAACATACAGGATGTCGCAGAAAATTCATTGATGAACTGTTTGAAAAAACACGGTGCGGATCATGGCTGCCTAGTGTTGATGGAGATTAAAACGGGCGCTGTAAAGGCGATTGCAAATCTTACTCGCAATAACAAGGATTCTGCAATGTATGTAGAAAATTTAAACTATGCAGTTGGTGTGGCAACGGTTCCTGGGTCTACGTTTAAGCTTCCTTCACTTATTGCGGCAATGGAAGATTATAACCTAAAGTTAGATGAGGAAGTTGATATTGGAGAGGGATTCTGTTACTACAGCGATGTTAAAGTAAGCGATTCGCACCATCCTGAAAAAAGCAAGATCACGGTTCAGGAAGTTTTTGAGGAATCATCTAATGTAGGGGTAACTAAAATTATCACACGCTATTATGCAAAAGATCCTCAGAAATATATTGACCGCTTGTACAAGATGAATTTGAATTCGCCTTTAAAGATAAGCCTTCCCGGGGAAGCTGTTCCATACATTAAAAATACACAGGATAAAAGCTGGTCGAAAATTTCCCTGCCCTGGATCAGTTACGGGTATGAGTCAAGAATCACTCCTTTGCAGATATTAAATTTTTACAGCGCTGTAGCGAACAATGGAAAAATGATGCGTCCAATGTTTATTAAAGAAGTACGCAACCGCGGTAAAGTAATAAAAACAATAGATCCCGAAATAATAAATCCTTCAATATGTTCTCAGACATCTGTTGATAAAGCAAAGAAGATGATGGAAGGCGTGGTGCTTCGCGGTACTGGAAAAAGTTTAGCTGCTTCTAATTACCAGATTGCGGGAAAAACAGGAACTGCTCAAATGGGTATCGTTAAAGGAAAGATGACATACCAGGCTTCATTTGTCGGCTATTTCCCTGCCGATAATCCGAAATATTCCTGCATCGTTGTTGTGAGCGCTCCTACCGGAGACTCTTATTACGGAGGGGCTGTAGCGGGCCCGGTATTTAAAGATGTTGCAGATAAAGTGTATTCAACAAGTCTGGAAATTCACAAAGAAATTAATGCATTGCAACCCAAATATGCTTTGAGATCACCAGAAGTAAAACAAGGTTCTCAGGAAGATATTGCAATAGTGTTAAAAACGCTTAAGGTTCCTGTAAAAACAAGTAACCCCAAAGCGGAATGGGTTTCAAATTCAACAACTGATTCTATTTCAATTAACCTTACTCCTAAATATACTGAAGATGCATTAAAGCGCGGTATTGTGCCAAATTTGGTAGGGATGACTGCGCGGGATGTATTGTATTTATTGGAAAATAACGGCATGCGGGTGAAGTTAATCGGCAGCAGCACCGAGCGCCCTTACGAATGGAGCGGTGCAGTGGCGTCGCAGTCATTAATTGCCGGCAGCACTTTTACTAAAGGAACACAAATAATATTACAGCTTATTTAATGAAGTTATTAAAAGACATATTATATAAAGTAGGATTAATAGAGGTAATCGGCTCTACCAATGTGGCTGTTACTGCTGTCAGTTTTGATTCTAGAAAAATTGAAAAAGATAGTTTGTTCATTGCTGTTAAAGGTACACAAAGTGACGGACATAAATATATTGATGAAACTATTGCGAAAGGTGCCATCGCTATTTTGTGTGAAGAGCTTCCGGAAAATTTAAATGAAAAAGTTACTTATATAAAGGTTAATGATGCCGGCGCATCACTTGGAATCGCCGCTAGCAACTTTTATGACAATCCTTCAGAAAGCCTAAAATTGGTAGGTGTTACAGGGACTAATGGAAAAACAACCACAGTAACATTATTATTCAATTTGTTTAGAAAAATGGGGTATAAAGCTGGTTTGATGTCCACGGTAAAAAATCAAATCAACAGTGATATTATTCCATCAACACATACAACTCCTGATGCTGTTCAGTTAAATGCATTGCTTCGCCAGATGCTTGATAAAGGCTGTACACACTGCTTTATGGAAGTAAGTTCTCACGCTGTTGTTCAAAACCGTATTGCCGGAGTTCATTTTGCCGGCGGGGTTTTTACAAATATTACACATGATCATTTGGATTATCACAAAACATTTGAAGAATATATAAAAGCAAAAAAACACTTCTTTGATATGCTGGGTTCAGATGCATTTGCATTGACAAATAGGGACGATGCGAATGGCGAAATTATGCTGCAGAATACTAAAGCCGCAAAGAAAACATATTCTCTTCGTGCTATGGCTGATTTCAGATGCAAAGTGGTAGAAAATCAATTCAGCGGACTGCTTTTAAACTTTGATAATAATGAGGTATGGAGTAAACTCATCGGCAATTTTAATGCATATAATCTTTTGGCAGTTTACGCTGCAGCTGTTTTGTTAAAAGAAGATAAAACCAGTGTCCTCACTGCCTTAAGCACTTTAGGGTCGGTTGAAGGCCGCTTTCAATATATACGTTCAACAAACGGAATTATCGGAATTGTCGATTACGCCCATACTCCAGACGCACTCCTCAATGTATTGAAAACTATTAACGATATACGCACCGGAAACGAACAGGTTATTACAGTAGTTGGCTGTGGCGGCGACCGCGATGCAGCCAAACGTCCGATAATGGCCAAAATAGCCTGCGATTTGAGCAGCAAAGTAATTCTTACTTCTGACAACCCGCGCAGCGAAGACCCTGATTCAATTATCAAACAGATGCAGAAAGGTGTTGACGGCGTAAATAATAAAAAAACAATTTCGATTACTGACAGAAGTGAAGCAGTTAAAACGGCCTGTTCCATTGCAAAACCTGGCGACATAATACTTATTGCAGGTAAAGGACACGAAAAATATCAAGAGGTAAAAGGGGTAAAGCATGCATTTGATGATATGCTGGTGTTACAGGAAAATTTAAAACTATTTGAAAAATAATGTTCTACTACTTATTCCATTTTTTAGACAAACAATTTGATTTTCCGGGAGCCGGAGTATTCCAATACATTTCATTCCGTGCAGCAATGGCGCTCATTGTATCCCTATTGATTTCAATGGTGTTGGGTAAACGTATCATTAACCTTCTTCACAAAAAACAGGTTGGTGAAACTGTCCGTGATTTAGGATTAGATGGTCAGTTAGAAAAGAAAGGAACCCCTACAATGGGCGGTTTAATTATACTTTCAGCTATTGTTATACCTACATTGTTATTTGCAAAATTACACAATGTGTATATTCTGTTAATGCTCCTTTCAACGGTGTGGCTTGGTGCTATCGGCTTTCTGGATGATTACATCAAGGTATTTAAAAAACACAAAGAAGGATTAGCCGGTAAATTTAAAGTGTTAGGTCAGGTCGGTATAGGCTTAATTGTAGGCCTTACCCTTTACTTTAATAATGATGTTGTTGTCCGCGACCGCGTTCACAGCAGCGGAAAAAGTGCCTACACTATTGAAATGGTAAACGACTCTTCACAGCTTGCTGCACGGATGCCGCAGTATTCAACTGTGGATACCAAGTCTATGAAAACAACTATACCATTTGTGAAAAATAATGAATTTGATTATTCATGGCTGCTTGCATTTTTAGGAGAGGGCTTTCAAAAATGGGCTTGGCTGATATTTATTCCAATTGTAATTATAATTGTTACTGCAGTATCCAACGGTGCAAATATAACAGACGGGATTGACGGCCTTGCTACGGGAACCTCTGCAATTATAGGTGTTACACTTGGGATATTGGCTTACGTTTCTGGTAACAGAATATTTGCCGATTACCTCAACATCATGTACATCCCCAATTCAGGTGAGCTCGTGGTTTATATTGCCGCATTTGTTGGAGCATGTGTCGGGTTTTTATGGTACAACTCATACCCTGCCCAGGTGTTTATGGGCGATACCGGCAGTTTGGCGCTGGGAGGCATCATTGCTGTTTTTGCAATTGCAATCCGTAAAGAACTTCTTATACCTATTCTCTGCGGAGTATTTCTTGTAGAAAATGTATCAGTAATGCTGCAGGTATATTATTTCAAACGAAGAAAGAAAAAATTCGGAATTGAATATGCGCGTGAACACCGTTTTTTAAAAATGGCTCCGCTCCATCATCACTATCAAAAGCTTGGTATGCACGAAGCAAAAATTGTTTCAAGGTTTTGGATTATTGGAATAATGCTGGCGGTTTTAACAATTGTAACATTGAAGTTAAGATAATATCTCTCTATAGCCTTCCCCGCAAGGGAGAGAGAAGCAGAGAAAAAAAGAATGATTAACTATTGATGAGTGAAAAAATAAAACATAGTAACACATCACAAACTCTCTCCCCTGCGGGGAGAGCAGGAGAGGGGTATCGCTTGGTTGTTTTAGGAGGCGGAGAGAGCGGAGTCGGCACCGCAGTACTTGCTCAGAAAAAAGGATTTGATGTTTTCCTGTCTGACAAAGGAAAAATAAAAAATAAATACAAAGACGTTCTTTTAAAAAATGGTATCAGCTGGGAAGAAGAAAAGCACACAGAAGCATTGATTTTAAATGCTTCGGAAGTTGTTAAAAGTCCCGGTATTCCTGATAAAGCAGAGCTTATAAAAGCACTGCATAAAAACGGGATTCCGGTGATTTCAGAAATTGAGTTTGCAGGTCGTTACACTAAAGCAAAAAAAATCTGTATCACTGGAAGCAACGGAAAAACAACAACAACATTGCTTATTTATCACATACTGACAAAAGCTGGATTGAATGTGGCACTTGGCGGTAATGTTGGAAAAAGTTTTGCAATGCAGGTTGCTGAAAATGCATGCGGGCCTGATGCGAATGACTTTGACTTCTATGTACTGGAGTTAAGCAGTTTTCAATTAGACGGCATGTTTGAGTTTAAGGCAGATATAGCAGTCCTTCTGAATATCACGCCGGATCACTTAGACAGATATGAGTATGACATGCAGAAGTATGTTGATTCAAAATTTCGAATCATAAACAATCAAACAGAAAGTGATTCTTTTATTTTTTGTATCGATGATGAAATTATTGCGAAGGAACTGACAAAAAGAATTATCAAAGCAAAACAATACCCGATTTCTCTTAAACAAAAAGTTGAACAAGGGGCATACTTAAACGAAAACAATCAAATAATTATTAATACAAATAACACAAATCCTTTATCAATGACAATTCAAGAACTAGCACTGCAAGGCAGACACAACATCTACAATTCAATGGCAGCTGGAGTTACCAGTAAATTGGTTGAAATCAGGAAGGAAACAATCCGCGAAAGTCTTTCCGATTTTCATAACATCGGCCATCGTTTGGAGCTGGTTGGCAATGTGCATGGTATTGAGTTTATCAATGACTCAAAAGCAACCAATGTAAATTCAACCTGGTATGCTTTAGAAAGCATGAATAATCCTGTAATTCTTATTCTTGGCGGTGTTGACAAGGGTAATGATTATTCGATGCTGAATGATTTGGTAAAAGAAAAAGTAAAAGCAATTATCTGTTTAGGTGCAGATAACAAAAAAATTATTAAAGCGTTTGGAGGTATAGTAGAAACTATTCTGGAAGCAAATTCTGCGAAGCAGGCTGTGGATCAGGCATACAAGCTGGGTAAAAAAGGAGATACAGTTTTGTTATCACCTGCCTGCGCAAGTTTCGATTTGTTTGAAGATTACGAAGATCGCGGAACTCAGTTTAAACAGGCTGTTCGAGGATTGTAAAACACCTCTCCTCTTCATCTCCTCTCCGCAGGAGAGGAGGCGGTGCAAATGCTGAATGTGTTATTAATAAATGATTGTTTGAATTGTTTGAAAATATATTTTAATTATTAAAATAAAGCTGAGTTACTCACCAGCAACTCTCTCCCTTGAGAGGAGAGGATTAAGGAGAGGGGTGTTTTTATGAATTTATTCAAATACATAAAAGGTGATAAAGTAATCTGGACGGTAGTTCTGCTGCTTTCGCTTTTATCTGTTTTAGTTGTTTACAGCTCAGTGGTTGCAATCGCTTACAGGTATAAAGAAGGCGATACTTCAGCGTACCTTATAAAACATTTATTTATTGTTGGGTCGGGAATTTTACTGATTTACTTTGTACATAAAGTTAAATATTCCTACTTCTCAAGGATCTCGCAGCTTGCTGTGTTTTTGGCAGCACCTCTTTTATTATACACATTATTAAAAGGAGTAAGCGCCGGTGATGCAAGCCGCTGGCTGGTAATACCGGGAACATCACTTACTTTTCAAACTTCTGATTTTGCAAAACTTGCGTTAATAACCTATGTAGCACGTATGCTTGCAATCAAACAAAATCAGATAAAGGATTTTAAAACCGCATTTCTGCCTATTGTTATACCGGTTGTTATTGTATGTGCTTTAATTCTGCCGGCGAATTTTTCTACTGCTGCTTTATTGTTTATGACAAGTTTTGTGTTGATGTTCATTGGCAGGATGAATGCAAAATATCTTCTTATGCTCATCGGATCAGGTCTTGTTTTCGGGTCATTAATAATTGTTTTGATTTTTTATTTTCCGAATGCAATACCACGTGGTGCAACATGGAAAGCCCGAATAGAAAATTACTCCAAAGGCGACAGCGAAAGCAACTTTCAGGCAGAGCAGGCTAAAATAGCTATTGCAACAGGCGGTATAATTGGTAAAGGTCCCGGTAACAGCATGCAGCGTAATTTTCTGCCCCAGGCATCTTCTGATTTTATTTTTGCCATTGTAATTGAAGAGTGGGGGCTTATTACAGCCGTTATTATTATTTTTTTATACCTCGTTTTATTATTCCGCGGTGTACGGATTGCAAATAAAAGCGAGCGTACATTCGGAAGCCTGCTTGCAATAGGGCTTACATTCAGTTTAGTTTTTCAAGCAATGATAAACATGGCTGTTGCAGTAAATTTATTTCCTGTGACAGGCCAGCCCTTGCCATTAGTGAGCATGGGAGGCACATCCATCTGGTTCACCAGTATTGCAATTGGTATGATATTAAGCGTAAGCCGTGAAAGTGAAACTACACAGGAAGGAGGTTCTCTTGAAGCCGCTTAAAATAATTGTCAGCGGAGGGGGAACAGGCGGGCATATATTTCCCGCCATTGCCATCGCCAATGCCATTAAGGCTTTACGGCCTGATACGCAGTTTTTATTTGTTGGTGCAGAAGGCAAAATGGAAATGGAAAAAGTTCCTGCAGCGGGTTACAAAATTGAAGGGCTCTGGATCAGCGGATTTCAGCGTAAATTAACAATATCCAATTTAGCATTTCCTTTTAAACTGATCAGCAGTTTAATGAAAGCCAAAAAAATTCTTAAATCGTTTTCGCCTGATGCAGTTATCGGAACAGGCGGTTTTGCAAGCGGTCCCATGCTGCAGGTTGCTGCTGCAAAAGGTATTGTTACATTAATTCAAGAACAGAATTCATATCCAGGCATCACAAATAAAATCCTTTCCAAAAAAGTGGATAGGATTTGTGTTGCCTATTCCGGAATGGAAAAATATTTTCCGAAAGAAAAAATTTTACTTACCGGCAATCCTATCCGTCAGGATATATTAAGTTTGGAAGGCAAGCGAGACAGAGGATTAGAAGCTTTCGGTTTAAGTCCGGATAAAAAAACAATATTGGTAATCGGCGGAAGCCTGGGTGCAAGAACAATTAATGAAAGTATAATAAAATGTTTAGAAGCATTTGATAAAAAACATATTCAGCTGATTTGGCAGACAGGAAAAGGATTTTATGAAACTGCGAAACTTGCTGTTGAGGGATATGAAGGCCGGGGAATTAAAGCTTTTGATTTTATTCAAAAAATGGATTATGCGTACGCCGTTGCGGATATCGTGATATCAAGGGCGGGTGCTAGTTCTGTATCTGAATTATGTTTAGTAAAAAAGCCTTGCATTTTAATTCCTTCACCGAATGTTGCAGAAGATCATCAAACAAAAAATGCAATGGCATTGGTAACTTATAAAGCCGCAGTTTTAATTAAAGACAGTGAAGCGCGTGAAAAACTTTGTAATGAAACAATTGCTTTAATAAATGATAAAGAGCAATGTTCTAAACTGTCCGAAAATATCGGACGTTTGGCATTTCAAAATTCAGCTAATGTGATTGCGAATGAGGTGTTGAGTTTGATAAATAATAAATACCCCTCTCCTTAATCCTCTCCCCTCAAGGGAGAGGATTTTAGGTGGGTAGATTAAATAAAAATGAAATATAAACAGCGGATTAAGTTTCGCCCCCTCTCATGGGGAGAGGGGATTAAGGGGAGAGGTACTTTTTGAAAAACGTACAATACATATATTTTTTAGGAATAGGCGGCATCGGAATGAGTGCTCTGGCGCGTTATTTTAACGCAATGGGTAAAAGTGTGAGCGGGTATGATAAAACCCCTACAAAGCTTACTGAGAAATTAATTGCGGAAGGAATAGATATTCATTTTGAAGATGATCTTAATCTTATAAAATCCGAAATCAAAAATCCGAAATCCGAAATCCTGATTGTTTACACCCCGGCAATACCTAATGATCATAAAGAGTTGAATTATTTTAGAGATCATAATTTTAATATCAAGAAGCGTGCAGAGGTATTAGGGATGATTACTGAAAACTCCTATACAATAGCTGTTGCAGGCACACATGGAAAAACTACCACATCATCTTTAATTGCACATATTTTAAAAACAGCAGACCTTGATCCTTCCGCATTTTTAGGGGGTATCACTCAAAATTATAATACAAACTTATTACTGAGTGAAAATTTAAAACTCGCAACTTTGAACTTTCAACTTTCAACTCCTACCGTTGTTGAAGCCGATGAATATGATCGCTCTTTTTTAACCCTTCATCCTGAAATAGCTGTTATTACTTCAACAGATGCAGATCACCTTGATATTTACGGCGATAAAAAATACATGGAAGAGTCTTACTCTTTATTTGCAAGCCAGGTAAAATCGAAATTGATTTTGAAAAAGAGCATTCAAAACACCATTGCTTCTGGTAAGTACGCACTAACTTATTCTGTAAACGATACAACAGCCGATTATTTTGCACAGAATATTAAAATTGAAAATGCAGCCTATCAATACGAAGTAACAACACCTTCAGGGGTGTTTAAAAATTTAACCTTGGGCCTGCCCGGCCTGCATAATGTGGAAAATTCTGTTGCAGCAATTGCAGCTTCATGTTTGATGAAAGTTCCGGAAGAGACAATTCGTGAAGCTCTGAGAACTTTTCGCGGCGTAAAAAGACGTTTTGATTATCAGATCAAAACTGATAAGCTGGTGTTTATTGATGATTATGCGCATCATCCCGAAGAGCTGAAAGCTGCGATTAATTCTGCAAAAGAAATGTATCCCGGCAAAAAAATCACCGGCATATTTCAGCCGCATTTATTTACACGTACACGGGATTTTGCCGATGATTTTGCAAAAAGTCTTGATTTATTGGATGAATGTATATTGATGGAAATCTATCCTGCACGCGAACTCCCCATTGAAGGTGTGAATTCGAAAATGCTTCTGGATAAAATGAAATCAGCTGATAAAAGTATCTGCCAGAAAAAAGATTTAGTTGAGAATGTAAGCAGACGCAGGCTGGAAGTGCTTCTCACATTGGGCGCCGGTGATATTGATACTTTTGTTGAGCCTTTGAAAAATGAACTGATAAAAAGAAATTAATTATAAATTGAAAAAATTAAAAAAAATATTATTCATTGTTTTGTGGTCAGGTTTAAGTATCACTCTCCTCGTGAGTATGGGGTTTGTGAACAAGGAACAGGATTCGCTCCCATGCAAAAGTCTTGATATTACGGTTGTTCAGGATGACGATTTGTTTTTTTTAAATAAAATGGATGTTGCTCAGCTGATACATGACAGGGGAGATTCTATTGTAGGTCAGCCTAAATCAAGTGTGAATGTTCCCGAAATACAGCATGCTCTTAACAGCCATTCTGATATTGCTAATGCCTCCGTCTGCATGACTGTTGATGGCAGACTGAAAGTGCGGGTAAAGCAGCGCCGGCCCTTAATACGAGTTATAAACTCTGACGGAGAAAGTTATTATTTGGATGATGAAGGAAAATTAATGCCCCTTTCTGATAAATACACTGCAAAGGTACTTATCGCGAATGGGTATATTCTAGAGCCTTATGCAGCGCGCTATAAATTTTCGGTGCGTGAAATATCAAAAGATACTTTGGCAGCGAAAAGTAGTATGCTGGGTGAATTGTATGCAATGGCTGTGTATGTAAATTCGGATGAATTTTGGAAAGCTCAGATACAGCAGATTTATATTAACAGCGAAAAAGAAATGGAATTAGTTCCAACCGCCGGCAGCCAGAAAATAATTTTCGGAGACACCACAGCAATGGATGAAAAATTTAAAAAACTCTTAACCTTTTATCAGCAGGGCTTAAACACTACCGGATGGTGGGATAAATATGCTGCCATTAATTTAAAATTCAAGAATCAAATCGTTTGTACAAAAAAAATATAACACAATGGAACCATCAGAAATTGTAGTAGGTTTAGATATCGGAACAACAAAAATCGTAGCAATTGTAGGCCGCAGGAATGAGTTCGGAAAAATTGAAATACTCGGTATGGGTAAATCCGAATCGTATGGTGTAGCACGCGGTGTTGTGCAGAATATTGATAAAACAGTAGAAGCAATACGCAGTGCAGTCGCTGAAGCAGAAGCAAAATCCGGAGTAGATATTAAAGTGGTGAATGTGGGTATTGCCGGTCAGCATATTAAAAGCGTGCAGCACCGCGGAATTAAAACCCGTTCAAGTATAGAAGATGAAATATCGCAAAAGGATATTGATTCATTAATTGATGATATGTTCAGGCTGGTGATGCAGCCCGGCGAAGAAATTATTCATGTACTTCCTCAAGAATATATTATTGACAGCGAGCAGGGAATCAAAAATCCTATCGGAATGTCTGGCATTCGTTTAGAAGCCAATTTTCATATCATCACCGGACAGATAGCTGCCGCACGTAATATTTATAAATGTGTTCACAAAGCAAATTTAGAAGTTTCTGAATTAATGCTTGAACCTCTTGCATCAGCTGATGCGGTACTCAGTGATGAAGAAAAAGAAGCCGGTGTTGTATTAGTTGATATCGGCGGAGGAACAACGGATGTGGCAATTTTTCAAGACGGCATTATCCGCCATACAGCTGTTATTCCTTTCGGAGGCAACGTAATTACAGAAGACATTAAAGAAGGCTGTACCATTATTAAAGGCCAGGCTGAATTATTAAAAATAAAATTCGGTTCTGCACTTGCAAGCGAAAATCAAGAAAATGAAATCGTCTCTATACCAGGGTTAAGAGGGCGTCCGCATAAAGAAATTTCAGTGAGAAATTTGTCCGCAATTATCCAGGCACGTATGGAAGAAATTATAGAACATGTGTATTACGAAATTAAAAATTCCGGTTACGAGAAAAAATTAATTGCCGGTATCGTAATTACTGGCGGCGGTGCTCAGTTGAAGCATGTAACGCAGTTAGTAGAGTATATCACAGGCATGGATTCGCGCATCGGCTATCCGAATGAACATCTCGCTAAAGGCAGCGAAGCTGTTACAAGCCCAATGTTTGCAACCTCTGTAGGACTTGTTATGAAAGGCCTGCAGACTCTTGATAAATTGAATAAGAAAAACTCAACAGCGGCAACATCCACACTCGGCGCTGTTAAAGGACATTCGAAAGATAAATCAACAGGCTTTTTCGACAAGCTCAAAAGTTTTTTTGATGAAGATGCATCCCAGCAATAAAATAATAAACGTATAGAAATTAACACTCCGTAGTTAGTAACTAATGAATTGGGAGTGGAAGATGCATTAAAAAATGCACCAATTTTATGCTTTGAAAATTAACTGATCCTTTAATACAATAATACCAAACGTTTTAAACAAAAATAAAATGATGAAATTTGATTTAACGCAGGACAATTCAGCAATAATAAAAGTAATCGGCGTTGGCGGCGGCGGCAGCAATGCTGTTAACCACATGTATAAACAAGGCATTAAAGGTGTTGATTTTCTTGTTTGTAATACAGATCAGCAATCTTTGGATATCAGCCCGGTGCCGTTAAAAATAGTATTGGGCGCTACTTTGACAAAAGGCCGCGGAGCAGGCTCACTGCCTGAGGTTGGCAGAAATGCAGCTATCGAAAGTCTGGAAGAAATAAAAGCGATTTTAGCAAATAATACCGAAATGGTTTTCATCACTGCCGGTATGGGCGGCGGCACAGGAACTGGTGCGGCTCCTGTAATTGCTAAAGCAGCAAAAGAAATGGGAATATTAACAGTAGGAATTATTACTATCCCATTCGGCTTTGAAGGAAAAAAACGCAAGGCGCAAGCCGATTTAGGATTAGCTGAATTAAAGCAGAGCGTTGACACACTGCTTGTAATCAGCAATGATAAACTGCGCGAGATATACGGTAATTTAAAAGTTACTGAAGCATTCGGACATGCTGATGATATTTTAGCAACAGCTGCAAAAGGTATTGCTGATATTATCACAACCACACTTCAGATAAATACCGATATCAACGACGTTAAAACTGTTATGAGAAACAGCGGCGTCGCTATTATGGGTTCTGCAATGGCATCGGGCGAAAGCCGTGCACTGCGGGCTGTTGAACAGGCAATGTCATCGCCGTTATTAAACGACAGCAACATTAAAGGCGCCCGGTACGTGTTAGTAAATATTACATGTGGTGAGGACGAAATTACAATGGATGAGTTAGGTGAAATCACTGATTACATCCAGGATGCAGCAGGTATGACTGCCGAAGTGATAAAAGGTTATGGTGTAGATTTATCATTAGGAGATAAAGTAAGTGTTACCATTATTGCAACCGGTTTTGATGCTAAAGGCGATGTGGGAAATAAATTTGAAAAAGCTCCTGAACGTTTGGTACATGTTTTAGGCGATGAAACAAAAAAAGTAGAAACTGAAGCTGCTCCTGTTGTTGACGTTACTCCTAAAACAGAAGAAATGACTTCTTATGTAAAATGGGAAGAGAAAACTCCAGCCCTTGATGTAACAACAGAAGCATCATGGAATACACCATCAGTGAATGAAGAAAAAGAAACACCGGCAGCAGAACCCTTTTCGTTTTTCAGAGAAGAAGAAACCACAGTTAAAAACACACAGGAACAGATTTCTTTTGAAGTAACAAATAATGATATTACATCAGATGGTGATTCATTTACCGACTCTGAACCTTATGAAGAGCCTTACATGAAGTCAGAACCAACTTTTGAAAACACCGAAAATAGAATCATCGAAAAAGTTCAGAACGAAGAGCAGTTAAAAAAGGCACAAAGCCGTGTTGCCAGATTAAAAGAGTTGAACTTTAAATTATTAAAATCTCCAAACGGCCTGTCGGAATTGGAAAATGAGCCGGCTTACAAAAGAAGAAATATAAATTTAGATTCAACACCTCACTCTTCCGAATCACAGGTATCACGTTATACCTTATCTGAAGGGGATGATAAAAAAATTGAGATTAAACCAAACAATTCTTTCTTACACGATAATGTAGATTAATTTTTAATAACCTGAAAAATAAGATGCCCTCCAGTTTCAAGCTGGAGGGCATTTTTATTTATAGCAATTTGAAATATAAACAGCCGCTTCCTTTTTCAAGGAGAGGATTATGTGTGAGATTCAGTAAATTGACTTTTTATGTTTATCATTCATAAAAATTGAATGATAAAAAATTTATAAAATGATTCTCAATTCTTTGAATGAAGAAAATTATTCAGGCAGATTAAAATTCAAATATTAAACCAATAGTTGGTGTGGCGCTTAAAGTGCTGGTTTGCAAAATAACGGGTATGCAATTACTGCCGTCCAATTTAGCCGGTTGCCCATCCGTAGTTTGAAATGCAGTATTATCGGCATTCCGCATAAAAGTATAAGAGGGATTTGGCTGCTGCTTAAATGCTGTAACATTTTGCACATCAATAAAAGCATCTAAAGAAGTATGTTTAAAATTAAATTTTTTATCAATTCTTAAGTCTAGCTGATTGAACATTTTTAATCGGTTTGAATTTAAATTGTTGTAATCCAAAATACCTGTGCCTAATAATAAATAATTCTGACGGGATGCCGTTAAGTCAAACGGTGTATAAGGAGCACCGCCTGCCAAACGGTATTTCAAACCCAGCTGCCAGTTTTTTTTAAATTTATAACCAAGCGTTGTTGAGATCAGATGCTGATTATCCCATGACGATGCAATTAATTGCCCATTAATACCCGAAAACAAACTGCGCACATAAGTATAACTGAATACATAAAATAAATTTTTAACTAATTTTTGCTGAACAAAAAATTCAAATCCATAACATTTCCCATTTCCGCTGCTGCTGATTTTTTCACTTCCTATAGAGCCGAAGTCCCCTCCCTGGTTGGCAAGAGATATTCCTGTTGGAGCAGAAACCGGATAATTGCTGTACTGTTTGTAAAAGCCTTCCAGCGTGAAACGCAGGCTTTCGCTGGGCAAAAATTGTGTACCTAAAACGTAATGATTCGATTGAATGTACTTCATTGATTTGTTGGTTAAAACATTATCAGCGTCTCTATAACCCAGGGTTGTATAAGTAGGTATTTTATAATAACTGCCTATGGAAGTTGTAATATCAAATTTGCGGTTTATATGATATGCCAGAGATATCCTCGGCGACGCTGTATTCATAGGGTTATTCCCAGCAGTCATAAAATTATTCATATCGGTTCTTACCCCGAAAGAAACCAATAATTTTTCTTTAAACATATTTTTAGATGCCGTTGCAAAGGCTCCGTATTTAAAAAATTCTATGCCGCTGTTAATGTTAATTTTTACAGCAGGTATAATTTCATTACCTAATGAATCTGTAATTTGATTGGTAACTTTATTAAATAACTGTGTGTTGTATTTTACATACTGAGCCGCCAAACCTCCGGTTATTTTCCATCCATTTACAAATTTATTTATATCCCATCTGAATTTATTTTCAATTTCCTGCGAGCGTAATTTAAATGTGCGGGCTGTTTCAATTTTCTTGTCATCTTCAAATTTATCCAAAGCATTATTAAACATGTTTCTGCTTAAAGTAAAATTCATGTATCCTCTATTTATTAAGCGTTTTAAAGCAAAGCCCACTGTATAGTTCCATTGATTAATATAAGGTTCGGACCTTGTAATATAAGTGTTTTCGGGTGTCGATTTTTTTGGAACAGCAAATGAAAACTCATCTATTGCTCCAATACCGATTGCCGTGAGAGTTGTTTTGTCGTTAAACTTATGAGTTACTTTGTATTGAAAATCCCAGAAATTTGGACGGATTGGTAAATCCAATGCCTGAAATAGATATTGCAGATACGACCTTCTTGCCGATACTAAAAAATTTGTTTTTTTTTCTGCAGGGCCTTCAAATGTTGCTGCCGCTTCGGTTCCGCTTAATCTTAAATTACCTGAAAGTTTTTCAGGATTACCCTCACGCTGTTTAATTATAAAAGTAGACGCCAGTGCATTATCATACTTGGCATCAAAAGCACTGGAGCTTAATTTAACATCTTCAATAAACGAAACGTTTAAAATACCTGTTGCACCACCGCTGCTGCCCTGAGTTTGAAAATGGTTTAATACTGGAATTTCAATTCCATCTAAATAATATACATTTTCATTAGGGGCTCCTCCTCTTATGATAATATCATTACGCGGTGAACCGCCGTAAGAACCTCCCACACCGGGCAGTGTCTGTATTACTTTTGATACATCATAATTCCCTCCGGGATTGCTTTTAATTTCTTCGGTGGTTAACTGCTGCACTGATAATGGAGTTATCATGTCGGCGGCTTCTGCTGATTTCCCTTTATCAAATGTAACTTCCACTGCATCTAAATTCTTTGAAGCTATTTCCAATTCGAAATTTATAATTTGTGCATTACCCGATGTAACTATAATGTTTTCTTTAATTAGGGAAGTATATCCTGCAAATGATGATTTTAAACGGTAGGTGCCGACAGGCACAGTAAGCTTGTAATTGCCTTCAGTATCGGAATTGGTTCCATTTGTTGTGCCATCAATAAAGACAGCAGCGCCTACTATTGTCTCCTGTGTATTTTTATCTTTTACGTTTCCCCGAATAATGCCATTCGTCTGGGCTTTGGCAGCTAAGAGGAGTCCAAGGCTGAAAAAAAATGTTGTAATAGTTTTGTACATATTTTAAAAAATATTTGTCTGATTTTTGATTTGCAAAAGTAAGACATTGGTATTTATAAAAAGAACAAAAGAACATGATTTTTAAACATAAAAAATGATATGCCACCGATTATAAAACCTTCCCTTTCAGATATGTGAACACTAATTGAATTTAGGTACTTAGAATAGCTTATATTTGAAAAGTAATTGAAAATGGCTTTCAGCGGCTGTTTTGCCCATAATTTTTTTCAGCAAAAATGCGAATCTGGTCCATCCATCCTAAATACCTTGACGCGAAAGGGCTGGTTGCTCTTTGGCGTGAAACCCTTTTAGCCAAGCACGTATTAGAAGGCAGAACCAAAGGCTATCGCAATCACCCGCAGCTGAACCGTTTCAAAAATGCAATCAGACCGCTTGATGCCGTCAATCTGTATTTAATGGAAGTGTTTAACGAATCAATAAACCGCGGGTATCATTTTGATGATGCCAAATTTTACATCTCTGGAAAGCCTTTAAAAATGGCAGTAACGCAAGGGCAGCTCAACTATGAATTTAATCACCTTCTTTCAAAATTAAAAATAAGAGATCCGGAATTGTATAAAGAATTAAAAAGAAATGAAATAATTGAAGCTCATCCGCTATTCAAAATAGTGAAAGGGGATATAGAGGACTGGGAGATTATACGCGGATGATTTAATAGATTAAAATTTACGATGACTTTGAATCAATAATTTTTCCATTCTCGCAGGTAATGGTCCGCGAAGGAAATTTATTAAACATCATTATATCGTGTGTAGCAATAAGCACAGCCCTTCCGCTTTTACTTATTTCAAGCAGTACTTTCATAATTTCTTCCGATGTTTCAGGATCGAGGTTGCCTGTAGGCTCATCAGCAAGTATTAATTCGGGGTCGTTAAGCAATGCCCGCGCAATTGAGATACGCTGCTGTTCACCGCCTGAAAGCTCATGAGGCATTTTAAAACCTTTGGTTGAAAGATGCACTTTTTCCAACACATCCTGTATCCTTTTCTGCATCTCCTCCTTGTTTTTCCAGCCGGTGGCTTTAAGCACAAACATCAGATTGTCGTTGATAGTGCGGTCAGTTAGTAATTGAAAGTCCTGAAAAACGATTCCTAGTTTTCTTCTTAAAAAAGGAATTTCTTTACTTTTAATCTTCGCCAAGTCATATCCTGCAACAGATGCGGCGCCTTCTACTAAATCTAATTCGGCATACAATGTTTTTAATAAACTGCTTTTCCCGCTGCCTGTTTTCCCCAGCAGATAAACGAACTCGCCCTTATCAATTGTTAATGTTACATTGGTAAGCACTAAATTATGCTTTTGAAATATGGAAACTTTATCTAATTGAATGATGGTATCAAGAGCCATTGCATACGGTAAATTCGTAAAAATTAAAAAGCCGGTTTAGTTTAATATGGTTATTCAAATGTTGTAGAACAGCCTGCTTTTTCTTTCCGAAAAGTACATTGTAAGTTCATAATTATTTTTTCTTTTATTGCAATACTTTCAACACAGCTGCGTTAATAACTTCCAAACATCACACAGTTAAATGTTTCTATCCTTACTAATTTTACGCCTCTCACAGATTAAATTGCAAAATGAACAAGCTGAAAAAAAATTGGTTAGCAGCAGTATTTTTCATTTCCATAACAGGAACAGCGCCGGTTTTTGCTCAAAAAACTACCATTGTTATTCATGAAGATGCCGAATTTAAAACAGGTGTTGAACTGTTTCAGAAAGAAAAATACGGTGCAGCGCAAAAATGTTTTATAAATACAATTGAGTCGCATCACGATTTGCACTCGCTTATCCGCATTGATGCAGAGTTCTACAAAGCTGTCTGCGCAATTGAGTTATTTAATAAAGACGGCGAATTGTATTTAAAACAATTTGTGAAAATTCATCCAGAAAGTCCCAAAGTAAAAACTGCATATTTTTATCTCGGAAAATATAATTACCGCAAAAAAAAATACCGGGATGCGCTTGAGTGGTTCGAAAAAGTTGATGTGTATGACCTGCCGGCAGAGGATCTTCCGGAATTTTATTTTAAACGCGGCTATGGATATTTTACCGTTGAAAAATTTGATCTTGCTAAAAAAGATTTTTACGAAATAAAAGATGTTGAAAATAATTATGCGCCGGCAGCAAAATATTATTTTGCCCATATCGAATACCGCGACAAGAATTATGAAACAGCTCTCAATGATTTTTTAAAGCTGCAGCATAACGAAACCTTTGGTACTGTTGTTCCTTATTATATCGCGCAGTTGTATTATCTGCAAGGGAAGTACAATGAAGTAATTGCTTATGCACCTACCATATTGGATTCAATAAGCACAAAGCGGGCGCCGGAAATAGCCCGTATAATAGGCGAATCATATTACAATACTTTGCGGTACGCTGAAGCAATTCCGTTTTTAAAAAAATATGAAAAGGCTGCAGGCAGGCTTCCCCGTAAAGATAATTACGAATTAGGATACGCGTATTACATGATAAAGGATTATAACAATGCGCGTAATTATTTTATTGATGTAACAACTATCGATAATGATTCGCTTGCGCAGAACGCCTATTACCACATAGGGGGCTGTTATTTAAAAACCGGCTATAAACAGAATGCACGCAATGCTTTCGGACAGGCTTCAAAACTTGATTTTGATAAAGCAATTCAGGAAGATGCTTTATATACCTATGCGAAGCTTTGCTACGAATTAGCATATAACCCATATAATGAAGCTATCAAAGCTTTTCAGAAGTATATTAAAAACTACCCGGCTTCTCCACGTTTAGATGAGGCTTATACTTACCTGGTGAATGCATTTACTACTTCAAAAGACTACAAAGATGCGCTTGAAGCGATAGAGAGCATTAAAATATTAACTCCAGAATTAAAACAGGCACATCAAAAGGTAGCATATTACCGCGGTATTGATTTATTTAATAATCTTGATTTTGTTGAAGCGATAAATTTGTTTGGCAAGTCAATGAAATACAAGTTTGATAAAGCCATCACAGCTTCGGCATATTACTGGACCGGCGAATCATATTACCGCAGCAAGCAGTATCAGAATGCAATTGAAGCTTATCAGGTATATATTGCCGAACCCGGCGCAATTGGTAAATCTGAATTAAGCGATGCTAATTATAATATCGGATATTCTTACTACAAATTAAAAGATTATACCAACAGCTGCTTATGGTTACGGAAGTTTGTTGTTTTTAAACCTCAGGCCGACGCAAAGAAAATAAATGATGCCTGCAACCGCATCGGCGACGGCTATTTTATGAGCCGAGATTTTGATAATGCTGCCGATTACTACGGGCAGTCTTATAAAATGAAACTTGTTGATGCTGATTATGCATTGTTCCAAAAGGCATTAGCAGAAGGCGTTCAGAAAAAGTATCACCAAAAAATCATCGACTTGCAGACGTTTACCAGCAATTATCCCAAATCAACTTATTTTCAAAAAGCAAGGTTTGAATTAGCGATGACTTATATGTCAGACAACCAAAACGACTGGGCTTTATCAAGTTTTAAAAAGTTTGTGGATGATTTCCCTTCGAGCATTTATGTGAATACATGCCTAAGTAAAATTGGTTTGATTTATCGCAACAAACAGGAAGACGATCTTGCCCTAGCTGTATTTGATAAATTAATTAAAAAAGACCGTAAATCTCCAGAAGCAGAGGAAGCCGTGAATGTTGTGAAAGCAATTTATACTGCGAAAGGAAATGTGCAGGCCATGCAGGATTATTTAGCAACAATCGGAGCAGCAATTCCCCAGGCAGCACTAGATTCCATTGCATACAGCATTGGTAAAAATCATTACTTGGAGCAGGATTGCCAAAATGCTGTAATTGATTTTGATAAATACATTCAAAAATTTCCTGACGGACTTTTTAGTTTAGATGCTAATTTTTATAAGGCAGAATGTGATTCAAAGCTTGGCAATACCGATGCTGCATTAACAGGTTACACTTTTGTAATCAGTAAAAATAAAAATCAATTTTCCGAGCAGTCGCTGTATCATGCATCTGATATTTTGTTTAATAAACAAAATTATTCCAAAGCATTAGAGTATTTTAAACTTTTGGAGCCTCAGTCCGAAAACCCTAAAAACAATGCCATTGCTGTAATCGGCATGATGCGATGCAATTATCAATTAAAGAATTATGATGATGCAATAGTTTATTCTAATAAGGTTTTGGGTCTTGATAAAGTGAGTAATGAGTTAATACATGAGTCACATTTTACAATAGCACAATCCCTGCTTGCACAAAAAAAATATGATGATGCAATTGCCGAATTTCGCGCGGTAGCCAATAGCGCAAAGAATGAAATGGGGGCAGAGGCATCTTACAATATAGCTCTCATTTATAATTTGAAGCTTGACTATAAACAGTCTGAAAAAGCTGTTTTCGATTTTATCAACGGCGACGGAGATTATCCATATTGGGTCACCAAAGGCTTGATTTTACTGGCTGATAATTATATTACGATGAATGATAATTTTCAGGCAAAAACTACTTTAAAATCAATTATTACCGAATCTGATATTCCTGCTCTGATTAAAACTGCCCAGGAAAAACTGGATAAAATAAATGCAGACGAAGCAGCGAAGCAGGTCAAAGTTCCGAATGAGCCGCTGCAATTGAAATTTCAGGGAGGGGACAGTACCGAGCAAAAAAAATTATTTACAGAACCTGCAGCAACGCCAAAAGACAAAGAAATAAAAAAACAGGACTAAAGTTTATTGATAACAGACCTGTAAGGTTTTTAAAACCTTACAGGTCTAAAATAAATAAAGTATCTAAAATAAAGACAGGCCTAAAAAAGAGAATCCTCTGTAAGTTTGATTTTCTAAAAATTAGAATACGATACAAAAGAAAATGGAAAAAATGAAAAATAAATTATACGCCTGCTGTTTCCCTCTCATGAGCGGGGTTTTAAGGAAAGGTATTTTTGTTATTTTCCTCCTCCTTTCATTGTTTGCAGCTAAATCATCTGCGCAGAGTAATCTGGATTCTATGCTCATCATAAATATCGGTGAATACAAACCTACTATTATTGATGCAAATAAAATTAATGACAATCCCGTAATCAGCGACTCAACCCAAAAACTGCCGGTAGCTCCTTCCTATATTAATTCAAAAAAAATACTAACGGGCTTTGAAGTGGAACCGATAAAAGCAGCCGAGATGGTTGGAGAGCCGCTCACTAAGCTGTATAAATCAATAGCCAAGCTCGGTATGGGCACTTACACTACCCCTTACGGAGAATTATGGTTTAATAATCTGCGTTCAAAAGAGGCTGCCTACGGAGTAAGGTTAAAACATTTGTCCTCTGCGGCCACTCTTAAAGACTATGGATACAGCGGTTTCAGTGATGATGAAGTCAGCCTGTACGGCAAAAAGTTTTTAAAAGAACATTCACTGATCAGCAATTTTAATTATGCGCGTGATGCCGTCCATTTTTATGGATATGATGCCGCGTTCAATAATATCGGCAAAGATGTTACTGCGCAGCGTTTTAATTTATTTTCAGGAAACGCCCAGCTGATAAGCCATTACACAGATCAAAAACGTTTTAATCATGATGTGAAATTAAGTTATTACAACCTGGCAGATAAATTTAATGCTTCCGAAAACAATATTAAAGCCGCCGGAATGGTGCAGACAGCAATAGACAAAGAAATATTGAAAGTAAATGCAGGTGTCGATTATTATAACTACAAAACAGCAGCTGACACAATCAACAATACCATCCTGACACTGAATCCTAATATTATTGCATCGGGCTCAAAGTACAGCGCAAGCATTGGTTTTACAGCTGCAATGGATATTTTTGTTCAGTCGAAATTTTATTTTTATCCGAACGTAGATTTCAGCTACAATGTATTTGATAACATAATTATTCCTTATGGCGGGATTACGGGTGGTTTGCAAAAAAATAGTTATAAAACGTTCACAGATAATAATCCATTTGTACTCTCTGCACTCCCAATGATGAATTCAAGCAAGCAGTATGAGTTTTTCGGTGGTATCAGAGGCACTTTATCCTCAGTCTCTGCTTTCAATGTTCGGGCATCCTACTCTAGTATTAATAACATGCCGATGTTTGTAAACGATACAAAAGAGTTGCTGCAGAATAAATTTGACGTGATTTACGATGATGCAATGCTTTTGAATGTCCGGGGTGAAGTATCGCTGCAGCAACTCGAAAAACTGCGCATCAATTTACGCGGTGAATATTTTAATTATAAAATGAAAACTGAACTGAGAGCCTGGTATAAACCTCAGGTAGAGCTTACACTGTCCGGCAATTATAACCTGCAGGATAAAATCTTTGTAAAAGTAGATTTGTTTTACATCGACAGCCAGTTTGCAAAAACCTTCACTGCCGACTCTTCATTACCTTCAGGGCAAAAAGTTGTGCCGCTTGAATTAAAAGGGATCTTTGACGCTAATATCGGCTTGGAATACCGCTATACTAAAAAGCTTGGGTTCTTTGTAAGTTTTAACAATATTGCGAATGTCCGCTACTACCGCTGGTCAAATTATCCAACCCAAAGATTTAATCTTATGGGCGGATTATCATATTCGTTTTAAAACTCAATTTAATTTGATTTTTCAACTTTAATTTCAGAATCCTAACAGGGTTTTGGCCTCTGCCGGAGGTCTCATATCCCTTGCATTTACATCATACTGCATCCGAAGGAATAGAAACCGCTTCAAGGCTATTGTATTCATTGGCCTATTTGTATTTTCAGCTTGAAATGAAATTCTAATTTCATGAAGGTCGGTTTTATAATAATCAGTTCAAAACAGTCCCTTAAAACCTATTTAAAAAACTGTTAACTTTTTTGTCATTTTCTGTTAGCTAAATGTTCATAATTTAAGCCTTTTTTAGAGCTTATTTATAGCAATTCTAAGCTTGAATGATTACATTTGTTAGCTTATTGAAAAGCACAAAAAATTTAAATAAACTATGGAAGAAACAGTGAACGAAAAGGAAACAAAACAGGCGCTCACAGGAGGCGAAGCATCAGCAGATTATTCAGCTGACAGTATTCAGGTTTTAGAAGGTTTAGAAGCAGTTCGTAAACGCCCGTCCATGTATATAGGCGATACCGGCTCTAAAGGTCTTCATCATTTGGTGTATGAAGTGGTGGATAACTCCATCGACGAAGCACTTGCGGGCCATTGCAAAAATATATATGTTACAATTAATGAAAATAATTCAGTAACTGTTAAAGATGACGGGCGCGGTATTCCTACAGATTACCATGCTAAAGAAAAAAAATCGGCATTAGAAGTTGTAATGACAGTGCTTCATGCCGGCGGGAAATTTGACAAAGATTCCTATAAAGTTTCAGGAGGCTTGCACGGTGTAGGTGTATCGTGTGTGAATGCATTATCTACTCTTTTAACAGTTAACGTGCACAGAAACGGAAAGGAATTTATCCAGGAGTATAATATCGGTAAGCCTTTATATCCTGTTAAAGAAGTGGGGCCTACTGATTACAGGGGCACAATTGTTACGTTTAAGCCTGATGAGAGTATTTTCACAACCACTGTTTATCATTATGATATTATTGCAGCCCGGCTTCGTGAATTGGCGTATTTGAATAAAGGAATCAGAATTACGATTACTGATTTACGTGAAAAAGATGAGGCAGGGAATAACCGCTCCGAAGTTTTTTATTCTGAAGGCGGATTAAAAGAGTTTGTTTCTTACCTGGATGCCACTCGCGAAAAATTGATACCCGATGTTATTTACATGGAAGGCGAAAAAAACGGGATTCCTGTTGAAGTTGCCATGATGTATAATACTTCGTATTCTGAAAATTTACATACCTACGTAAATAATATCAATACACATGAAGGCGGTACTCACCTTGCCGGATTCCGGAGAGGTTTGACCCGTACATTAAAATCGTATGCTGAAAAATCAGGGCTTCTTGCAAAAGTAAAATTAGAAATTAACGGCGACGACTTCCGTGAAGGTTTAACTGCAGTTATCTCTGTAAAGGTTCAGGAGCCTCAGTTTGAAGGGCAGACAAAAACTAAATTAGGCAATAATGAAGTGATGGGTGCTGTTGACGTTGCTGTAAGTGAAATGCTTAACAACTATTTAGAAGAGCATCCTAAGCAGGCCAGAACCATTGTAGATAAAGTGATTTTAGCTGCTACCGCACGCCATGCAGCACGCAAAGCACGCGAAATGGTGCAGCGTAAAAGCGTTCTCACCGGCACAGGACTCCCCGGCAAGCTTTCCGATTGTTCAGAATCCGATCCTTCTATGTGCGAATTATATCTTGTAGAGGGTGATTCCGCAGGCGGTACAGCTAAACAAGGGCGTAACCGCGCATTTCAGGCTATTCTTCCTTTAAGAGGTAAAATTCTTAACGTGGAAAAAGCTATGGAATACAGGATTTACGATAACGAAGAAATAAAAAATATATTTACTGCTCTCGGAGTATTCCGCGGTACTCCTGAAGATGACCGGGCATTGAATATTGCAAAACTGCGCTATCACAAAGTAATCATCATGTGTGATGCTGATATCGATGGAAGTCATATTACAACACTTATCTTAACATTCTTTTTCCGCCATATGAAAGAGCTGATTGAAAGTGGACATATTTACATTGCAACTCCCCCTTTATATTTAATTAAAAAAGGAAAAGAGCAGAAATACTGCTGGACTGAGGATGAACGGTCGGCAGCGGTTAAAGAATTGGCTGGCGGCGAAGGCAAAGAAGGTTCAGTGAATATACAGCGTTATAAAGGTTTGGGTGAAATGAACGCAGAGCAGTTGTGGCAGACAACCATGAACCCTGAATTCCGCACTTTGCGTCAGGTTTCTATTAACAGTGCTGCTGAAGCGGATAGAATATTTTCTATGCTGATGGGTGATGAAGTGCCGCCACGCAGAGAGTTTATTGAAAAAAATGCGAAATATGCCAATATTGATGCGTAAATTATTTTTTCATAAACAGGAAAAATAGAAGCTTGTTTAAAATTTAGGTGCTTTGAATTCTTATAAGTAAAAAAATCCCTCTTCTTAGTCAGATAAACGACTTTAGAAAAGGGATTTATTGTTACTTTTAATACAGGTAAATTATTGGAAATCCATTTTTCTAAATATTTTTTTTCACTGCGTCCTTCTCCAAAAAATCACAGCAACATTTGCGGGCCGGGTTTCGGTTCCTATATTTCCGGTAATCATATTACCCACCGTTACACTCAGCGTATGGCTATGCGGAGCTATGGTATGAAAATGTGATCCGTCCGAATTTATCACATGAGTATGATCTAAACAGCCTTGGTTCAGCTGCCCCATAAAATTACCGGCGGTAGGTCTTCCATCCCATCCCGACCCGCAGGTAGAAGGATTGTCACCTGTGAAATCACTCGTAGTCCCTGCATCACCAGTTAAGTTGTCATCATAAGGAATCCAGGCAGATCCTCCCGCGGATACACCTGCTGTTGCACCGCTGTGATTATGGGAGCCGTCAGTAGAAGTAGTCTGCGAAGCAGAATTTCCGACAGTACCTGAACCACTGTGAGTGTGGTCTTCCATTGCCATATTCTGAACGACGCCAGTTAAAGGCGGTGCCGCAACATTTGATAATCCCCCGATTGCCCTGATAAATTCTCCGTTTGAAATGTCGGATGAAATCCAAACGGTGCATGGATAAATTGTATTTGGGTCAGCAGCATTAAACCATTGAATATATGTTGAACCAATAGGAGGAGTGTTTGAATTCTGCCAGCATGTTCCGTTAAAAACCTCAAGCACGCCTGTTATTGTATTGAATCGTACTGAACCAGTTGGGGCTCCAGCCGGCTCCTGCGCGGTAGTTCCTGTAGGAATAGCAATGGCATCGGTTGCATTTATCTGCACCGAAACAACCGGTGTTGTTGTATTCACACCGATATTATTCCCACTCTGAAAAATAATTGAATTGCATAACGCCTCAGGGGAAGTAAATACGCCGATATAGCCGGCAGCAGCAGCGGGGCAGTAGCTGTCCGGACCTGTTGCGCCGGTACTTCCGGCCGCACCTGTATCACCAGTTGAGCCAGCAGCACCTGTGCTTCCTGTTGAACCAATTGAGCCGGTTGTTCCGGTACTTCCAGTTGAACCTGTATCACCTGTAAAGCCAGAAGCGCCGGTGCTTCCTGTAGAACCAGTTGAGCCGATTGTTCCAGTACTTCCGGTTGAACCTATACCGCCAGTTGAGCCGGTAAAGCCTGTGAAACCCGTACTTCCAGAGCCAGTAGCTCCGGTATTTCCTGTTGAACCTGTTGAGCCAGTGCTTCCTGTGGAACCTGTATCACCTATTGAGCCAGTGGCACCAGTGCTTCCTGTCGAACCAGTTGAGCCGGTTGTTCCGGTACTTCCAGTTGAACCTGTATCACCAGTTGGGCCTGTAAAGCCTGTGAAACCTGTGCTTCCAGAAGAGCCAATTGTGCCTGTTGTGCCGATATTTCCTGTTGAACCGGTATTTCCTGTTGAACCAATAGAACCTATTATACCAGTACTTCCAGTAGAGCCGATTGTGCCTGTTGCGCCAATCATTCCAGCGGCCCCTGTTGTCAGTTTTGCCCATTGAGTTCCATTCCAATAATAAAAACCTACACCTCCCCCTGCCATACCTGGGTTAAGATTGTAAACTAATAAACTAAGAGCGGGATTAGGAATGGTAATTATATCTGCAGCAGATGTTAAATTTACACGGGTTATAAGCAAGCCTTTATTTGTAGAAAGCAATTCTAAGATAGCACTGGCATTGGGTGTTATGGTGCCGATGCCCACATTATCATTTTGTGCATTTAATAAAAAATGCTGCTGCATGCAGAAGAATACAAAACTTATCAGAAGGAATTTTTTTGAAATACAGGCTCTAATAAGCCTGATTTCATAACTATGTTGAGGTGATTTAAAAATAGTCATTTACTTTAATTTTATTTCTTCCTAACCAGTGAAATAAATCCTTTAATACTTTCATCTTTACCTGCCAGCGAGGTGGTTTTTAAGAGATAATAATAGGTACCGTCTGGAGAAGCTACTCCGCTTGGTGTGTAGCCGTCCCATCCGTTTCCAGACTGAACAGATTCAAAAATAGTCATTCCCCAGCGGTTAAATATTTCGAGATGAAAATCTTTAATGCAGGCTGTGTTATTAATAAAAAACACATCGTTAATACCGTCGCCGTCAGGTGTAAATACATTGGGGATGTTAAATATGGAGTTCAAATCTATAATAGAACAAGCGGTATCGCTGCAGCCATTTTTGCCAGCTGTTAAACAGATTTTTTTTGAACCGCATGAAGTGTAAGCATGTGACGGGTTTTGTAAATTTGATACTGTACCATCACCAAAATCCCAGGCCCATTGAGTTGCACTCCCTGTGCTTAAATCGGTAAACTGATAGGCAAGTTGTTCTGAAGAATTACTGCTGAAAGCCGTAGCAGGAGGGAATGAAGAATTTACCAGGCAGGATGAGGGGCTTGATATGCAGCCTAATGTGCTTGATGCAGTAACGGTTACTGGTCCGGGTGTTATGCCCCAGTCAATTGTTACAGTGTTTGTATTCTGACCTGATGTGATGGCAGAGCCGGCCGGAGAACTCCATGTATAGGCAGCTGCATTGCCTGAAGCCGAAAAGATATTGCCGGAAGAATTGCTGCAGACGGATGGGTATGTAATAACAGGCTTAGAAGGTTTCTGGCGTGATAAAATATAAGGGGAGTTTGAGAAATCAGCCCAATTGGCTTTTAAAACATCATTAAATGGAACAGCCGATGCTGTCGCCACTGTTCCCATATTGTTCCATATATTTGGTGTAATTGAATTCCATTTTGCAATTCCATCCCAGCCTCCGTCAGAGGTTAGGTCATAAAAGATATCAATACTTGCATTATCGCCGCCTGCGGGGTGTGTAATTTCGTGATAAAATAATGGATTTACAGTACATGTATTTGTATCGAGGAAGGCAGTATTAAAGCCGTCAATTGATGCATCATTATTGCCTAAGCGCGCAGTATAGGTGTTTGAAGTTACTGCAGCCGGCTTGAGTATTAAAGGGCGGTATCTTATTGTACCAGCGCTGGAACCTGTTGGAAACACATAAGCTGAAGTTAAATTAGTAACCCTCGACAAAGAACCGCTGCCACCTGAATTAAAGCTGCTGCTGACAAAACCTGGAGGATTTGAAATAGCGTTATTGCCAACGGAGGCTGATGAAGGATTAAGTACATACATAGTATTGGTAAGTGTTTCCAGCTCGCGGTCATTAATAGTTAATGTCCCGCCTGAACCAATTTTTGCACTTACAGACTGCAATGTTTTTTTTCGATTCGTGCCTATACCTGCTCCAGTAAGTATTAAATTATTAAATGTTGTAATGGTGCCATTTGTGCTGGTAATAAATTGCTGGGTGTTTCCATCAAGATTAACAATACTGCTGCCAGCTGAAAACACAGCATCGTTAGTCCAGTCTTGTTCTACTAAATACGTTCCATTCCCTTGTAAGGTTGAGTTATTTGTTAAAAATACACTTCCGGGGATCCCGCCAATTGTTGCTATGGTTAAAGTTCCGTTGTTTTCAAAAACATTAGGAGCAGCCATGGAGTTATCATTTTGAAAGCCTCCATTTACATGCAAAATAGCTGCAGGATCAGTATAAATCTCAGCGCCGTTATTAAAAAAAAATATTTGAGCAGATGAATTTCCTGTCAAACATCCTGTTAAAACAAGTATTGCCAAAGATGTGTAGAATGTTTTTTTTGAAATGGTAAAAATATCCATTTTCAGTAATAATTAATAAAAGCTTGTTTAGAATTCGTTACCGCTAATTCAGAGCTGGATTTGTTTAATGCTAAAAATAATAACATTTTATAATTTCATATTTATAATTTCATCAAACATTTATCCTTACTGTAAATTCGTTTGTTATTTTATTGGATCCTTCTCCAAAAAGTAACTGCGACATTAGTCGGCCGGGTTTCAGCTGCTATGCTGCCGCTGTTCATGTTTCCAACTGTAATGCTTAGTGAATGGCTGTGAGGCGGAACGGTGTGGGAGTGGGCGCCGTCAGTTGAAGTAGTGAAAGTATGACTGTGTGCACCAGCAGCATCAGTGGTTCTTAAATTGTCTTGCCGGTGTGTGTCGGTTCCATCAGCAGGAACAGCATATCCGCCGTCCCAAGGGATTTCAACTATCTGATCCCAGTAATTATGAGTATGATCACCATCGGTACTTGTTGAGCCGGAATGATTGTGGCCTCCATCAGTAGAGGTGGTTAATGCAGCAGCATTCCCTATGGAGCCCGAAGAATTGTGGGTATGGTCTTGTGTTGCGAAATTTTGCACAACGCCTGTAAGGGGAGGTGCTGCTACATTTGACAGACCGCCTGTTGCACGAATGAATTCTCCGTTTGAAATGTCAGTTGAAACCCAAACTGTGCAAGGATAAATAGTATTAGGGTCAGCTAAATTAAACCATTGAATATAGCCAGAGCCAATTGGAGGGGTATTTGAGTTTTGCCAGCATGTTCCATTAAAAACTTCCATTACACCAGTTGTTGTGTTGAACCTTACAGAACCAATTGGGGCTCCTATTGGCTCCTGCGCTGTTGTTCCTTTGGGAATTGCAATGGCATCAGTTGCATTTATATCCAAAGATACTGCAGGGGTTATTGTATTAATACCCACATTTGTTCCATTGTCGTAGATGATAGAATTACATACTGTAGTGGGACTTGTAAATTTTGTTACATAGTTGGTAATAGCGCCGCCACATACTATTCCAGGAGGAGGAGCAGGATTCTGCCAGCTTGCGAGTCCGGCAGCATCTGAAGTAAGCACCTTACTTATACCCGGCCCCCCGCCTGTAATTTTTACCTGCCCGGCTATTTCTAACTGTGCTCCGGGGCTTGCAGTTCCAATGCCGATATTGCCGGTTGATAAAACTCTCATTCTTTCTGCCCCGTTTGATTTTACTACCAAATCTTTAGCATCCGTAGTACCTATAAAATTTACAGCTGAATTTGTTCCGGTATTTCCATGCAGCAACCAGGCTTTTGATGCAATTGAATCAGAAATAATTTGCTGTATTGGAATTCCGTTCAAATAAAGCGAATCAAAGCCGGCATAGTTAGCAAAGATGGAATCACTTTTTATATAGTGTGCAAAAACAGAATCAGCAAATATATAATTTGCTGAAATTGTATCAGCAGTAATATAATTTGCAACTATTGTATCAGCATGGATATAATGAGAAACTATCGTGTCGGCATGTATAAAATGAGTAATTAGCGTGTCAGAATTAATATAATTAGCAAAAATGGAATCAACATTAATATAACTAGCAAAAAGAGAATCAATTGTAAGAATATTTAACGTGTCAACATGATGCGTACACATGTCAACCCAGATATTTTGTTTGTAATACCAAAAACAATTTTGGTTAGTATTATAGACTAATAATCCATTCTGAGGGCTGATTATGGCGTTTATCTGAACCGTAGTAAGTCTGGGAGTATAAATACCCTTATCAGAAGCAACTATATCCAGCATGGCACTTGGATGAGGTGTATTGGTGCCGATACCAACATTCCCCTGTGCTTGAACAGCAGTGTTTAAATGAAAACAACAGAAAATAAGACCAAACAGGCACCCTTTGTTTTTTCGAAAAGTTATGTACAGCTTGCTAATAAAAAGTAGTGGCAACATTTAAAAATCAGAAAGGTTTTTAGAATTAGTAGTAAGGTTAATCGCAGTAAAAGTAATATTTATTTCTTTCTAACCAGTGAAATAAAGCCTTTAGTGCTATAGTCTGCCGGGCCTACAAAAGAAACGGCTTTCAGAATATAATAATAAGTGCCGTCGCTCATTTGAACTCCTGACGAATTACGGCCATCCCAGCCTCCTGAAGTTGTTTCAAATATTTTCAATCCCCATCGGTCAAAAATTGTCAGATCATATTCTTTTAAACAAGCATAATTAATGTAGAACAAATCGTTAATGCCGTCGCCGTCCGGCGAAAAAATGTTAGGTACAACAAATTTTTCATCAATCACCATATCTGTGCAGAGTGTATCAACACAAAAACCATTTTTTGCAATTAAACAAATTTTTTCCGGACCGCAGGCTGCAAAGGTATGCACCGGGTTTTGCGAATTTGATACAGCTCCGTCACCGAAATTCCATGCCCATTCATTTGGAGTGCCGGTACTCAAGTCGCTGAAGTTATAAGTTAATTCTGTTGAAGCAGAACTAAATGCAGCAACCGGTGATGCTGATAAATTTACTGTACATGATGAAGCTCTTGAACTGCAGCCCCACTGGCTCACGGCAGCAACTGTTAATGGACCGGGTGCCGGCCCCCAGTTAACAGTTACAGCATTGGTATTTTGTCCTGAGGTAATTGTGGTTCCTGTTGGGGATGTCCATGTGTAAGTTGCACCGCTGCCACTTGCTGTAAAGCTGTTTCCCGGAGAGTTAGCACAAACCGAATTACACGCCAGAACGGGCATTTCAGGCTTTCGCCGGGATAAAATATATGGTGAGTTTGAAAAATCGGCCCAGTTAACTTTCAGTACATCATTAAATGGAACATTTGTAGTCATTACGGCAGTTCCCATATTGTTCCAAATATTCGGGGCAGTTGAATTCCATTTTGCAATGCCATCCCAGCCGCCGTCTGCTGAAAGGTTATACAAAATATCAATCGATGCATTATCACTGCCCAGAGGATGTGTTATTTCGTGATAATATAAAGGGTTTACCGAACACATATTTGTATCAACAGAAGCTATGTTAAAGCCGTCATTTGTCGCATCGTTATTGCCTAAGCGTACAGTAAAAGTATTTAAATTTCCAAGTGACGGTGTTAGTATTACAGGCCGGTACCTGATTGTATTAACACTTGATCCGGTAGGGAAAACATAAGCGGTTGCCATATTGGTAATTCTTGATAGGTATCCGCTGCCGCCTGTGTTAAAGCTGCTGCTCACAAACCCCGGAGGATTTGAAATGGCATTATTGCTCACTGATACCGGTGATGGATTAAGAACAAACATTGTGTTGGTAAGTGTTTCCAACTCCCTGTCGTTAATTACTAATGCACCGTTGGCACCTACTTTTGCATTTATGTGCAGGGTTTTTTTGCGGTTATTGCCGATACCTGTTCCGGTAAGGAGTAAATTATTAAATGTTGTTACAGTTGAATTGGTGCTGGTTATAAATTCCTGGGTATTTCCATTAAAATTAACTGTGCTGTTGTCTGCTGAAAATGCAGCATCATTTGTCCAGTCTTGTTCTACAAAATATGTTCCGTTGCCTTGAAGAGTAGAACCGTGTGTTAAAAACACACTACCCGGATTCCCGCTGTTTGAAATAGTCATGGTTCCGTTGTTTTCAAAAACAGGAGTAGCTCCTGACAGTCCGTCGTTTTGAAAGCTGCCGTTTATCTTTATAATGGCGGTGGTGCCGGTATAAATCTGTGCGCCGTTGTTATAGAAAAAAATCTGTGCGGATAGTGTTGCAGCTGAAAAGCCTGTTAAAACAAGCGTTGCATATAAACGGCGGAGAATTTTTCGAGAAAAAGTAATGTTATTCATTATATCAATTTGTTAATTTATTAATTTGATAATTTGATATTTTTAATTCGAAAATTATTCGTGTTTATTTTCAATTTTCAAATATCAAATTATCAAATTGTTTTACGCTCTTTCTATTTTGAAAACAATTTTTTGAATTTCGATTTTTTCTGTTCGTGTTCTCCTTTATCAGCAGCTGCGACTTTCATAGATTGTTCTTCTAGGTGTTTAGCTGCATCTGGAAAGCGAAGATCTGCATAATGAGCTGTTCTTCCTTTTTCCATTTGCTGATCAGCTCGGTTAGCAGTTATTTGAAACATAAAAGGGGTGCTGGAATTTCCGCCGTCTAATTCAACTACATCAAAACCATTAGCTGTTTTGTTTTTCACAATTACCCCTTTGCATTTTTCATTGTCCTCAAGCTGAATGAAAACCCGTAACTGGTGCTTATCGTTAACTGTAATGTTTTTAACAAGGATAGGATCAAGTTCAATGTGGGCAAAACCATTTTTTAACAGGCCGTTTCCATAATCTGTAAATAAAGCCTCAGGTGATTCCGGGCAGATCAGTAAAACATTTTTGTTATTCATATCAGGGACAACCGTTGATACGCTGCCATTCCCTGCAATTTTGTAATAAGAAATACCATCCCAGTATCCGCCCTCCCAAAATGCACCAAAGGCATCAGACATATAAAGTGCTTCCCCAGTCCCGATGGCGGTATAATGACCGTAGAGTCCCGTAGCGTCTCCAGTAAATGCACCTCCGCTGCCGGCCGTTAAATAATTGCCGCCAATATTATTACCTATTCCAATCACGCCTGTTCCGCTGGTATTACTATTAAATCCGTCTATTCCAAAACCATCAGGCGACGCTGCTTTTCCGTAAACACCGTCAGTCGGCCCTGTGGTTGAAACTGAACTTCCCAGAACACCCACCGAAAAAGCCGATGCACCTGGAACTGAATTGTTATAACCGAAAACACCTATGCTTGTCCCTGTTGCTATGGCTTGCGGAATAAGATTGTATACATCACCTTCAACACCAATTTTAATGGAGCTGTTTAATCCGTAAACCCCAATTCCGGCGCCGTTGTTAGAGCCGAAAACTCCTGTACCTGTTGTAGTAGAATTCCCAAAAACACCGTTACCTGTAGCGGTGTTCTCGCCATAAACACCTGTACCTGCTCCTGAGCTGTAGCCGTTAACTGCAAAGGCTCCTAAAGCATTTATGTTTGTTGATGTTCCATTAGTTGTTGCATCACTGTAAACCGAAAATACATCAGCTGTGTTTGATCCTATAGTTGTGTTATTTACAATCACATTACCTCCTGATAATACTCTCATACGCTCGTTAGCTGGCAATGCGCCATTTGTTTTTGTAACAAAATCCTGGGCATCAGTTGTTCCAATAAAATTAGCACCAGCAACAGTTCCTGCATTTCCAGTAATTGTCCAGTGGGTACCTAAATCAACACCGGCAGGGCCGGTTGGTCCGGTTGCTCCGGCAGTTCCTGCGGATCCGGTTGGTCCGGTTGCACCAATAGAGCCTGAACCGCCTGAACCGGAATGGCATAAGGAAATCCAGGTTGTACTCGGTAGTCTGTAAAAGAAATAACACATAGAATCAGTGTTGTAAACTAATAATGAATTTGCAGGGCTTGCGATAGCATTCATTCCTGCGGTGCTCATTCTGGGTACCAGCATACCTTTATTTGTCGAAAGTAATTCCAGGATTGCGCTTGCACTCGGTGTGTTAGTACCAATACCGACATTATCCTGTGCCTGCAGGGCTCCAGGGATTTGTAAACAGTAATAAGCAAAACAAAAAGATAGAATTTTTTTTGACGTGTTTAAAAGTTTCATGGGTATTAGTTTAGGTTGATTTCAATATATAATTTTGGAAGGTGAAAGTAACATTAATTATTTACTACGAACAAAGTTATTAACAAAGGTATACTAATTTTTATTTTGAGCGTATGAGCTCTTTTAAATTTTATCAGGCAAAATGTATTTTAGACTTTTGCTGATTTGAAACAACATGATAAATATTTCCAAGCAACTGAAATCTTTAAGGTGATTGTATATTGGTATAACAGCCTAAATCCCAGTTTTTAAATCCTGATGGAATTTATAAAATCGTTTTTGAAAACAGGCTAAAATTCTATATCTAAATCAAAAATCTGGCGCAGTTTATTGATGGCAGGGTTTTTCTCGGCAAGATGCTTGTACCGGTCGGTGGCGGTATATAAGTTGGTTTTCTCTTCTGCTGAAGTCATTATCAGCTGCAGCTGAATCAGGAAATTATTTAATTCTTTGCGTAAAAATCCCAAAAAGTTCATTTTGTCCTCTTCGATAGATTCTTCAATAGCTTTGTTATTAATAGTAAATTCAATTATTGTTTCATTTTTTAAAACCGGGCGCCGGCTCAGCAAAGCCGTGGCTAAATTAGCTCTGCCTTTGGCTTTAATATCATTCGCATATTTATCCCAGATTTCTTCAAGGGACTGCTGCGTAAATGGCTGGCTGGGCTGATTAGATGTGTTCTGATTTTGTTCCTTACTGTTTTCATCAGCAGTCTCCTTTTTTTTTTCAACATTTAAATGCTGACTGATGGACGGAGAGGCAGTTTTAATAACAGGTTTTTTTATAACTGGTGCCGTATGCTCTTCTTTAACAGGAGGTGTTGAGATAGAGGCAGTAATATTAGTAACATCGGTTACCGGCGGTGCTTCAGTCTTTACGGCGTTTACTGAAGGAGCGGCGATGTTTACCTGCTGGGAATTGTTTGGATTTGATGCTGTAATGTTTACAGTTTCTGATTTTAAGGGTTTCGCTTCCGCCTTAATCAAGTCTTTTTTTTTTTCGCTGTCAGCTCCGATAGAGTTGATAGAACAAAGCTGCATAAGGGCTAATTCTACCTGGAGCCGCTGGTTTTTGCTGGACTTGTATTGAATATCCGTTTTGTTGAGAATAGTCAGCCCTCTTATCAAAAACGACAAAGAACATTTGCCGGCCTGCTCCTTGTATTTTTCTTTTATATTATTGCCGACTTCAAGCAGCTGCAGTGTTTCATGGTCTTTACTTACCAGCAAATTTCGGAAATGTGATCCCATGCCGGCAACAAAGTTATGCCCGTCGAAACCGTTATTTAAAATCTCATTAAACACGAGCAGGGCATTGGAAATGTTCTCACCTAAATTGGCATCAGTAACTTTAAAATAATAATCGTAATCAAGAATATTTAAATTCTCGATAACGGCTTTGTAAGTGATGCTGTTTCCAGAAAAACTTACAATCTGGTCGAAGATAGAACAGGCATCGCGCAAAGCACCATCCGCCTTTTGAGCGATAATATGCAGTGCATCTGTTTCGGCTGTAATGTTTTCGCTTTTCGCAATAAATGCCAGGTGATTGGCAATATCTTCTATCTGAATCCGGTTAAAATCAAAGATCTGACAGCGTGAAAGAATGGTAGGAATAATTTTGTGCTTTTCAGTTGTCGCCAAAATAAATATGGCATGTTTAGGCGGTTCTTCCAATGTTTTTAAAAACGCATTGAAGGCCTGAATACTTAGCATGTGAACCTCGTCAATAATATATACTTTGTGGGTTCCTAACTGCGGGGCATAACGCACCTGGTCAACAAGGTTTCGGATATCGTCAACTGAATTGTTGGAGGCGGCATCTAATTCGGAAATGTTGAGAGAAGCACCTTCGTTAAATGATTTACATGATTCGCAGGTATCGCAGGCTTCAGTGTTTTCACTGCGGTTAGTGCAGTTGATAGTTTTTGCCAGGATACGTGCACAGGTTGTTTTGCCAACACCCCGCGGACCGCAGAATAAAAAGGCCTGCGCCAGATGACCTGTTTTTATTGCGTTTTTTAAGGTATTGGTAATATGCCCCTGCCCAACAACGGTGTTAAACGCTGCGGGACGGTACTTACGAGCCGATACTATAAAGTTATCCATGTTAATTGCAAAATATTTTAAGGACAACAAATTTAATAGTTTAATATCAATCAACTTTGAATTGTTTAAAACTATTTTAAACGGGGTCAGCAGGGATTGAAAAATTGATCCGGATTATTTTTTTTCTGATGAAGGCATTTTCATCTTAAAATCTGCTCGTAAGCAAAGGCAGGGTCTTGAGGCAAATCAGAATACTGCAATTCTTTTATTTGCTCAAAACCTAAAAAGTACTATCTTTGCATCCCTTTTAAGAAAAAGGAATAAATAATTATTAACCAAATAAACATCAAAACAATGCTAAAACATTATGAAACCGTCTTCATCATGACTCCCGTTTTGTCTGAAGAACAGGCAAAGGAGACGGTAAGTAAGTACAAAAAGATGCTTACAGACAATGGCTGCAAAATTGTTACCGAGAAGGCTTGGGGCTTACGAAAACTGCAGTATCCGATTCAAAAGAAAACAACAGGTTTTTACCACCTGTTTGAATTCAAAGCACCTGCTGCATTTGTTGCAGAGCTGGAAGTTGCTTACAAACGCGATGAGCGCTTATTACGTTTTTTAACTGTTGCACTGGACAAACATGCAATAGCTTACAGCGAAAAAAGCAGAAACAAAGCAAAAGCTGCAGCAACAGTTTAAATCAAGTGTTTAATTATTAAAATCGAAAAACAAAATGGCAGACAAATCAGAAATCAGATATCTTGCGCCTCCCACAGTGGACGTGAAGAAAAAGAAATACTGCCGCTTCAAAAAAAGCGGAATTAAATATATTGATTACAAAGACCCGGCTTTCTTATTGAAATTTATTAATGAGCAGGGGAAAATTTTACCCCGCAGGTTAACTGGTACATCAATTAAATATCAGCGTAAAGTAGCAAAAGCAGTAAAACGCGCCCGTCACTTGGCTTTACTGCCTTATGTTGCGGATATGCTTAAATAGTTTGTTTGTGTTTAGCTGCAGGCTGTAAGGTTTTTTTAATTTGACAGACAGACTGCTTATAAAAACCATTCAAAAACTATTTATAACTAACAATTAACGAAATTCATAAAATGGAAGTAATACTAAAACAAGACGTCAAAAACCTTGGATACAAGGATGATGTAGTAAATGTAAAGCCGGGCTACGGAAGGAATTTTTTAATTCCTAAAAGTTTAGCTGAAATGGCAACTCCTTCAACAAAAAAAATGTTGACTGAAACCGTGAAACAACGCGCTTTTAAAGAACAAAAAATTAAAGCGGCTGCTGAAAATACAGCAGCGAAATTAAAAGATATGATTGTAAAAGTTGGTGCTAAAGTAGGTGAGTCCGGAAAAATTTTCGGTTCGGTTACTTCCGTGCAGTTAGCTGATGCAATTAAAAAATTAGGTTACGATGTGGATAGAAAAAACATCACCATGAGTGAAGAAGGTGTTAAAACTATCGGCACTTATACTGCGGAAATCCGCTTCCACAAAGAAGTAACAGGAAGTGTTGTTTTTGAAGTAGTTCAGGAGTAATATTTTTTAAGCATAAAAAAAGGCAATTCAATTTTTTTTGAACTGCCTTTTTTTTGCGTTAATAAACACAATTCGGCGGGTTTAAACTTGTAATTAATTTAAGCCTGAATATCTGCAGGCTTTATGCAAAACCAATAGAAGCGCTGAAGCAATTTTATTTTCCAATAAACTTTTATCGACGGGGCATTAATTTATAATGAATTTCAATGCTGTTATCAAAAGAATATTTTGAATGATTTTTTAGGATCATTTGTAAACTATTCTGAAGAATAATTTTATCCCTTTTGAAAATTTTTAAATGTGCCAGACCTATGATTTGGTATTCCTGAACAATTAATAAAAGCAATAAATACAAAACAGTATCAGATAATGAAAAAATATTTTTCAATAGTATCCATAGCGTTTATAGGGCTTATAAGCAGTGCAGGCGCTCAGGAAATTAATAATTTTCCGGCCCCGGTTAAAGCCGGCAAGGGAACCATTTATTTTTCATGGGGATATAATAAAGACTGGTTTACCAAAAGCGATATTCATTTTAAAAACTCAACCGGCGAATATAATCCGGTTACTAATCAAAAAGATAAATATGATTTTACATTATATAATTTAACAGCGAAAGACCGTCCGGGTTTTAAAAACATGCTGACTACACCTTTGACTATACCGCAATACGTTTACCGTTTAGGTTACTATTTTAACGATAAACGGGACCTTGGTATTGAAATTAATTTTGATCATGCAAAATACATTGTGGATGACTGGCAGACAGTGCATTTAAAAGGCAGTATCAGGGATGTTCAGTATGATAAGGATACGTTGGTTGATCCGCAGAAATTTATGCACTTCCAGCATACGAACGGCGCAAATTTTTTAATGCTTAACTTAATGAAGCGGCAGACATTATTTGCCTCTAAAAATGAAAAACACCGGCTGTGTGCTATTGCTAAAGCAGGTGCAGGTATTGTTATTCCGAGAACTGTTGTTAATTTGTTCGGTCAGGGGTCAAATAATTTCTGGCACATTGCAGGCTTTTGTGCTGGTATTGATGCGGGGTTGAGATATGAAGCATTCAAACATGTGTTTTTAGAATACACGGCTAAAGGGACTTTCGCAGATTATACGGATGTGCTGACTATTGGATCCGGAAGGGCCAATCATCATTTTTGGGCATTTGAAAATATATTAGCAGCGGGAGTACAGATTCCGCTTTAGTTAACAGTGGAATGTAACATAGTGACATCAATGGTTTGGAGGAGATCACCGATTTCATTTGTGAAATCAAAGTGCCATTTTACAATCGCACGTTTTTTTTCATAATCAGGTTTTATATCAATGATGATTACTTTACAAAACACTTTCATGTCGGCATAAATTGGTTTTAAAAATTTCCAATTTAATTCCATTCCTGCGAGTATAGTGTCTTTGAATAAGGGCAGCCAGTTTCTTAAATGAAATATTTTGAAGAGCTGAGGTCCGCTCGCTACAAGCGCACCAAACATACTTCTTTCTGCAAATTCTTTGTTTGTATGAAAATCAATCGGGTCAAAAAATAAAGCGAAATCAATAATTTCCTGTTCAGAAACAGATGCGTATCCAAAATCAAAAATTGTATTCGGGGCGAAATCTTTGAATGCTAATTTTTCCATATTTGATTTTTGAGATGGACTGATTTTAGGAATTATTTGAAAAATAATTTTGTAATTCTCATCTGAAATTTTAATTTAAAGAACAGCCGTTTTTTATACTGCCTTTATGAATTTTTCTTTAATCTTTCCTTGATTTCATTTAGGTGTTTTTGCTTACCAGCATTGTTCTTCACAGTCGCAGCATTTGTATAATACAAATGATTTTCAAGAAATTTTATCTGAATGTTATCCCATTCAATGTCACTGTAAATATATCCGTATGCATGAAGTTCTTTTTTCAAAAAATCGGAAAGTGTATTGAAATCATTCCGTCCAAGATGATCAAGATCTGCATCGCATAAGATTTTTGCCAGCTCTGTTTTAGGAGGTGCTTTCCTGTCCGTTGCCAAAATAACTTCAGAAATTACTGCAGTCTGGCGTTCATCAAAGCCGAACCGGGGTAATGCCTCTTTCGCAATTCTAACGGCAATGATTTCGTTATTACTGTATTGTTCGATAAAACCCGCATCATGAAAAAGAGCTCCTGTTTTCAATAGAATAAGATCTTCGCCTGATACGCCTTCTAGGGCAGCGAGTTTTTCTGATGAATTAAGAACATCTAAAGTATGGTGAAGTCCGTGATAATAAAGTTTAGGCGGAAGCTCATTTGAAAGCCGGGTGATGATATAATTTTTCGTTGATTCAAAGTCCATATCCGGTAAGAATAAAAAATAAAAAAAGTCCCGAAATTTTCGAGACGTTTTTTTGAAATTGTTTCGAAATTTCAAACAGCAGATTTTAATCAGGCCTTTAAAAATCCCAATATTTTTTCAACGCTGTCTTTAGCATCGCCATAAAGCATTTCTGCATTTGGTTTGTAGAACAAAGGATTTTCAACACCAGCATAACCAACCGACATAGAACGTTTCATTATAATAACTTTCTCTGCTTTCCAAGCTTCAATAACGGGCATGCCGTAAATAGGGCTTGATGGATCATCCTGCGCTCCTGGATTAACAACATCGTTTGCACCAATCACCATTACAACATCTGTATCCGGCAGGTCTGGGTTTATCTCGTCCATTTCTAATACAATATCGTAGGGTACGTGTGCTTCAGCTAATAATACATTCATGTGTCCGGGTAAACGGCCGGCAACAGGGTGGATAGCGAATCTTACTTTTTTACCTGCTTTTTGTAATGTTTTTACCATGTCATAAATTGGATACTGTGCTTTTGCAACAGCCATTCCGTAACCTGGGACAATAACAATTGATTTTGCTTCTTTTAATAAATCAGCAACTTCTTCATGAGTTAATGAAGTAACTTCTCCTTCCATAACAGCAGCTTCACCGGATGACGTAACTGCGCCAAAACCTCCGAGTATAACGGAGAAGAAAGATCTGTTCATTGCTTCACACATGATGATAGAAAGAATTGCACCCGAGCTGCCAACCAATGCACCTGTTACAATTAATAAATCATTACCCAGCATAAAACCTGCAGCTGATGCAGCCCAGCCGGAATAAGAGTTTAACATAGAAACTACAACCGGCATATCTGCCCCGCCAATAGCCATTACTAACATTACACCAATAAAACCTGCAATAGCTGTCATGATATATAAGTAGATCATTCCGTTTGTACCTTCAGCTCCAGCGAACATAACTCCCAAAACAATAGAAGTAAGTAATAAAACTATATTTACGGCATGTCTTCCGGGGTACAACAAAGGCTTACTCATGATTTTACCTTCTAATTTACCCCAGGCAACAATAGAACCTGTAAATGTAATTGCGCCAATAAACACTCCAATAAATACTTCAACTAAATGTATAGTGTGTTCTGATGAACTTAATTTATGTGCTGCAGGATCAAGGTAAGAACCGTAGCCAACAAGCACTGCAGCTAATCCAACAAAGCTATGAAGGATAGCAACCAGTTGCGGCATGGAAGTCATTTCAACTTTACGCGCAAGCAATGTTCCAATAATTGCAGCCGCTGAAATTGCACCAATAATATAAATATGCCCTTCAACACCTTTACCCAAAACGGTTGCAAGAATGGCAATACCCATACCCACGATGCCATAAAACACACTGCGCTTTGCCGATTCCTGCGAGGATAGACCCCCCAAACTTAAAATAAACAGAATACTTGCAAATAAATATGCAGCTGTTTGAATTTCTTTTTCTATAAAAATCATATTTCCTAATTTAACTCCTTTATTATTTTATTGTTTGGTATTGTTGAAGCTACGGGCTTTCTTATTTTTTAAACATTTTCAACATACGGTGAGTAACCATAAATCCTCCGACAATATTGATGCTGGCAACCAAAATAGCAATAGATGCTACAACAGTGGCGACTGCGGAATTCGATAAATCATCTTTAACTTGTAATAAGCCGCCAACGATGATGATACCGCTGATAGCATTGGTAACAGCCATTAATGGAGTGTGAAGTGAATGTGATACATTCCAGATTACCTGCCAGCCAATAAACACGGCTAATACAAACACTGTAAAGTGCTGCATGAATTCGCCGGGAGCAAATTGTCCCATAGCCAATAAAAGTGCTCCAATTACACCCAATTTAATGATCATGGATTTACCTTCTTTTTTATTTTTTCTTTCAGCAGCAATTTTCGGATCCTCCATTATAACTTCTGCAGCCTTTGTTTTTGGCGGACTAACAGGAAGCGGTGCCGGCGGCCAATTAATTTTGCCATTGTAAGTTACCATCGCTCTTGACACAACAGCATCTTCCATATCAATTTTCCACTTATCCGCTTTACCCATATCATCCAGCAGGTGACATAAGTTATTGCCATATAACTGTGACGCCTGAGTTGGAAGCTGGTTTAATTTACCAATAATAGTAACTCCATTATCCGTGGTATAAACTTCTCCGTTCTTGGTTAATTCACAATTCCCTCCTGATGATGCAGCTAAATCGACTATTACAGATCCCGGCTTCATAACGGCAACATGATCCGCTAAAATTAATTTAGGAGCCGGCCGGCCGGGTATTTGTGCAGTGGTAATAATAATATCTACTTCAGCAGCCTGTGCCTTAAACAAAGCCATTTCAGCTGCAATAAATGCCGGACTCATTTCTTTTGAATAGCCCGATGCAGTTGCCCCGTCTTCATTAATTTCAACGGTTAAGAATTGCGCACCCATCGATTCGATTTGTTCTGCAACTTCTTTTCGTGTATCGAAAGCTCTGACAATTGCACCTAATGAGTTGGCAGCGCCGATAGCTGCTAAGCCTGCAACGCCTGCGCCGATCACTAAAACTTTGGCCGGCTCTACTTTACCTGCTGCGGTAATTTGTCCATTAAGAAATCTTCCAAAATAAAACGAACCTTCTATAACAGATCTATATCCTGCAATGTTTGCCATTGATGACAATACATCCATTTTTTGTGCTCTGGAAATACGGGGAATCGCATCCATTGCAATAGCATTTACTTTTTTATCGGCCAATTTTTGAAGTAATGGCTGGTTTTGAGCCGGCCACAGGTAACTAAGCGTTACCAAACCTTCTCTCATCATATCAACTTCTTCCATTGCAGGTTCTTTTACCTTTAGTACAATGTCTGATTTACCATATATATCTGCAGCTGCAGCAACTATTTTAGCGCCTGCTTCTTCAAAATCTTTATCAGAATAATTTGCTTTTAATCCGGCATTATGCTGGATATAAACTTCAAATCCTTGTTTCTGAAGTCGTTTAACCGTTTTGGGAGTTGCCGCCACCCTTAACTCATTTGGAAAAATTTCCGCTGGAATTCCTACCTTCATAATTTATTTGAATTGCTGATTTTGTGATTTAGCAAATTGGAGATTTGTTGATTTGGTGGATTGGAGAATGTTTTTTATTTCCCTGCTTCTTCAATTCTTTATTTCTCTAATTCACTCCTTCTCTATTTTTTTGTTATTTCCAAAGCCCGAAAGTAGTAAAATAATAATTAAGCAGCAATTTGAAAATAGGCTGATTTGATAATTTATACCGATTATAAATACAATGCCTCTTTTCTTTTGGGCTCCCCGCAGCTGGCTTGCAAATGAAAGGAGAAAAGCCGGACTATTTTATGTTTTTAATCAAGTTTTATAGATTCGATAATTTTCAAATTGTTAAATTATCAAGTTAGCATTGTTTATCTTCGTTTAGCCATTTTTTTAAAATGAAAAATTATTTCGCCTGCATACTATTATTATCCACCATAAAATCAACAAGTATGGCACAAGCTGTAATCCGCTATATAGCACTTGGGGATTCATACACTATAGGAACCGGTGCAAAAGAAGAGCAGGCCTGGCCTGTTTTGCTTACAAAACATTTGAAGGAGAATAAAGTGAACATCGAACTTGCTGCTAACCCGGCGCGCAATGGCTTTACTACTTTGGATTTAATTGATAATGAACTGCCGGTTCTCGATAAATTAAAACCAACCTTTGTTACCTTATTAATCGGCGTAAACGACTGGGTAAGGGGTACCGATGCTGTGGCTTTTCAAAAAAATTTAATTTTTATTCTTGATCATATTCAAAAGGCTTTGCCGGATAAAAGCAGGCTGGTGCTGATAACTATCCCTGATTTCGGTGTTACCCCCACTGGCGCAAATTATAGCAGCGGACGAGATATATCAAAAGGCATTTCCGAATTTAATACGATAATTAAAGCAGAAGCGGTCAAACGCAGTTTAAAAACTGTGGACCTTTTTGAAACATCAAAAGCGATGAAAACAAATTCCGATTTAGTTGCAGAAGACGGGCTGCATCCTTCGGCTAAAGAATATGCAATATGGGAAACTCTTATTTATCCTGTGGTGCATGATTTATTAGGCAGCAAATAGTTTGCTTTGAAAACTTTAGAATAAAAAAGCTGATTGAAATTTCTTTCAATCAGCTTTTTTAATTCTAGAATAAGAACTGCAGAAATTAATTGACAATTATTTTCTTTACAGCTGTTCCCTTCTCGGTAATTATTTGTACAAAATAAATTCCTGCTTTCATTTCCCCCTTTTCTAAAATCAAATTCTTTGTACCGCTCATAATGGCTGTCTTTACTTCCTTACCAAGTATATCAGTTATTTTAATTGCAGTGTTTCTCTGTTCATTGTCAAATGAAATAGTTGTTTGTTCAGTAAAAGGATTAGGATAAATTGTTACAGAATTTGATAAAACATTTTCGTCTATACCGGTAGTTGTTACATAACATGCCGAAGTATCGGAACAGCTGCTGCGTGTTATAATAACTGCATAACTGCCGCCAGTTGCAGTTGTAAAACTTTGATTTGTCTGCCCTGCAATTACTGCATACCCATTACTGCAATTCAGCCATTGATAAGAAGCTCCTGCTTCATTTGCTGTTAAGACCGCACCTGAAACCGAAACAGATACATTATTTACAGTTAAGTGAGTAGTTACCGTACTGTCGCAGCCGTTAAATGAAGTTAAAACATCTGTATATGTTCCGCTTGCAGTGTAAGTATGATTGCCGACAGTTATGCTGTGTCCTGCACAGACAGAAGGCGATTGAGTGCCGGAAGCTATTGGTAAAACAGTAATAGTTTTTGAGGCCGTGCTGCTGCAGTTATTTCCATCTGTTCCGGTAACGGTATAGGAAGTACTGGCTGCTGTTGGTGTAAATGCATCGCCGTCAATTACTCCGCCTGTCCAGGTATAAGAAGAAGCATTTCCAAGCCCCGATAAAGTTACTGAAGTTCCTGCGCATACAGTTGTGCCGGTTGCATAGGCAAAAACAATCGGGAGCGGATTTACTGTAATAGTTTTGGCGGCAGTTTCTGAACAGCCGTTCGCATCAGTTCCGGTTACGGTGTAAGTATTTGTTGAAGAGGGAACAAATCCTATTCCATCTGTAACTCCTCCCGACCAGCTGTAATTAAGAGCAGTTCCGCCGGCTGTAAGTGTAACCGAGGTTCCTGCACATACAGTGTTAATGCTCGCACTGGCTGTAACTGTTGGAACTGGATTAACAGTGATAGTTTTTGAAGCAGTTCCGGTGCAGCCGTTTCCGTCTGTCCCTGTAACCGTGTAAGTATTGCTTGCTGCTGTTTGCACAAAGGCTATTCCGTCAGTTATTCCGCCGGTCCAGGTATACGAAACTGCGTTTCCTAAACCTGCAAGAGTAACTGAAGTTCCTGTGCAGACAGTTGTTGCTGTTGCATAAGCAAAAACTGTTGGCAATGTATTTACAGTAATGGTTTTTACCGCTGTATTTGTGCAGCCGTTACCATCTGTTCCTGTAACTGTATAAGTTGCAGTTGAAGAAGGACTAAAGGATGCAGCGTCTGTAATACCCCCTGTCCAGCTATAAGAAACAGCTCCGCCGCCGGTGAGTGTAACAGAACTGCCTGCGCATACATTTGGGGATGGGCTTACAGAAGCAGTAACAGCAAGGTAAGGGTTAATGGATATATTGCTTCCATTATCCTTACCGGTAATCGCAGGACTGCTGCTCACTACTCTAATTCTGTATCCTGTTCCTAAAGTGGTGTTCAAGGGGATAAGAGCACTGATAGTACCTGCAGCAGTATAAGATGCAAGTGTACCTATGTTTATGGGTGTTGCAAAACTGCCTGATGCATCGCTGAGCTGTGCAGTGAAAACATTGCCTGAATTGTATAAGCCTGTGTTAACATAAGGAACGCTGATTGAACTGCCGGCACAATTATTCGTCTTTACAGCAGCAGTTGTAATAGATATAGTAATATCAATCAGGTTAGAATATTGGGGGTACTTCCCATTAGTTCCATTAAAATCGAGTTTCTTGCTAAGGGTATTAGCAGCAATGCTGTATTGAAAAATAACGCCGATAGCATTTGCACCGCCCTGAAAGGTGGTTCCGTAAAGCATTCCATCAGATGCCTGCGTTAAAGTGCCATAAGGTTGGTATCCGTTTGTACCGTTAAATTCAACTTTTTTAGTGTAAATATTTGCGGCAGGATCATATTGAAAGAGTACCCCTTTGCCGGTACTGCCGCCTGATATGGTTATTCCGTATAACATACCATCAGATGCCTGCATTAAAGAACCCGCTGGGTACTGCCCGCGCGTGGCGCTAAAACTCAATTTTTTTGTAAAGATATTAGAAGCAGGGTTATACTGAAAGAGAACGCCGCGACCGCTTCCGCCTTGCTGGGTCATTCCGTACAGCATTCCATCAGAAGCCTGCATTAAAGATCCTTGAGGAGAATCACCGTTTGTTCCATCAAAATCAAACTTATCAGAATATGTGTTTGTGATTGGATTATACTGAAAGAGAACACCATTTCCATTTGCGCCGCCCGAAGAGGTCATTCCGTAAAGGGTTCCATCAGATGCCTGTAATAAAGAGCCGTATGGATTTTGACCGTTATTCACATCAAAATCAAGTTTCTTGGAATAGGTATTAGCAGCAGGATTGTATTGAAATATAACTCCGTCATTATTTGCTCCGCCCTGGTAGGTCATTCCGTAAAGCATTCCATCGGACGCCTGCATTAACGATCCCATAGGTGAGCTTCCGATTGCTGCGCTAAAATCAATTTTCTTGGTATAAATAGTAGATACAGGATTGTACTGAAATAAAACACCGAAACCAGTGGCACCACCGCCAGCTGTCATTCCATATAACATTCCATCGGATGCCTGCATTAATGCGCCGGCAGGATTACTGCCGTTTGCCGCGCCGTTAAAATCAATCTTCTTACTAAAAGTATTTGCTGCAGGGTCGTATTGGAACAGAGCGCCCAAGTTTAATCCTCCTCCAATGTTTGTCATACCATATAGTTTTCCATCTGCGGCCTGCATTAATGAACTGTAAGGATTGCTTCCTTTTTCAGTGCCGTTAAAATCAATTTTATTGGCACAGATATTAGCAACGGGATCGTATTGGAATAGAACTCCAAGATTATTTGCTCCGCCCTGATAGGTCATTCCATATAACATACCGTCGAATGCCTGTATTAGAGAGCCGTAAGGATTAGAACCGTTGGTGCCGTTAAAATCTATTTTTTTGGTATAAGTATTTCCAACAGGATCGTATTGAAATATAAGGCCGACAGCATTAGCCCCGCCAGTCCAATTCATTCCATACAGCATTCCGTCAGATGCCTGCATTAATGATCCGAAAGGATTACCGCCATTTGCATCAAAATCAATTTTTTTGGTATAAGTACTTGTAACAGGGTTATATTTAAATAAAACGCCGTATGAATTTGCCCCGCCATGCTGTGTCATTCCGTATAACATGCCGTCAGTTGCCTGTATTAAAGATCCTACGGGCAGGCTTCCATTTGCGGTAATTAAATCAACCTTTTTTGTATAAGTATTTCCTATAGGATCGTACTGAAATATAACTCCTGTACTATTTGCACCGCCCAGATTGGTCATTCCGTAAAACATTCCATCGGAGGCCTTCAATAATGATCCGTTAGGATAACTTCCGTTTGCATTGCTTAAATCAATTTTTTTTGTGAAAATATTAGCTGCCGGATCGTAATTAAATATTACACCTGCACCATTTGTCCCCCCGCTGTAAGTCATTCCGTAAAGTTTTCCATCAGAAGCCAGCATTAATGAACCCATAGGCTGGCCGCCGGTAGCAGTACCTGTAAAATCAACCTTTTTTGAATAGGTATTTGCCGCAGGGTCAAATTGAAATAGAACACCCGCATTACTTGATCCTCCGGCATAGGTCATTCCGTATAGTTTTCCATCCAGTGCCTTCACAAGGTTAGCATATTTCGGATTTGCGCCCTGATATGAAATTGAAAAAGCCTGCTGTACGGTTTCGCTGTTTGCAGCGCTGTCGGCTTTGAAAATTACACCTATATTATCCTGCCCGCCGCCATTTGTCATTCCCCATAGCTGGGGCTGTGCGGTGGTGTTTAAAGTTAAAAACTGTAAGTTAAAAGTTATAAAGGCTGTAAGAAATAGTAGTGATTTTTTCATTTGTTTTTGATGTCTGATTTTTTGAATGGCGGGTAAAGGTAAAATAAAAAGAAGAAGCATTATAAATATATTATTGTTAGAAATAACAACATCCGCTTCCGGCTAAAGAATATGCAGTATGGGAAACTATTATTTATCCTGTGCGGCATGATTTATTAGGCAGCAAATAGTTTGTTTTGCAGTGCCGATTCTGGTCGGCTTAATGCACGAAAGCAGTTTCCCGATTGTGAAAAGCAGTTTCTCAATCGTGAAAGTAGGTTTCCCAATCGTGAAAGTGGTTTTCCCAATCGAGAAAGTGGTTTTCTCAATCGTGAAAAGTGGTTTCTCAATCGTGAAAGAGGTTTTCTCAATCGTGAAAAGTAGTTTCTCGATCGTGAAAGTGCTTTTCCCAATCATGAAAAGTAGTTTCCCAATCGAGAAAAGTAGTTTCTCAATCGTGAAACAGGTTTTCACAAACAAAAAAACAGGTTTCTCGATTGAGAAACCTGTTTTTACTGTTAAAATACCTTTTTACAACACAACACTTGTAATTGTATCACTCCAAATCGGCTCTAAACTATTCATGCTTACACTTGTTGTTCCTTTAACTGATGCAGCAATTGCATAGCGGAAGCCGTAATTAACGCCGCTTGTTAAATCTTTAATGGTTATCTGCGTTTTTGGCCATACAATATATTTCGACCATGAGTTTGCATCAGCAGGATTAGCCGAAACCTGGAAAATATACGCTGCCGCATTATCTGCTGCAGGTGTGCGAAGTGTAACATACTTTTCGCCTGTTTCTACTACTTCAAAAATACGTGTGCCATGGGTACCGGCTATTCTTATATCGTACCCGATGCGGTTAATAATAGTGGTGATTTTATCTTCTACTCCCGGAAATTTATTATTAGCAGCTGTTTCAACATAATGTGCAATACTTTCGGTTGAATTTTGCAGGGTGCTTACTTTGGTATGCTGGTCGGTGGTAAGGGTTTTGGCTGCAGTAGTATTAAGTATAACTAAAATATCGCTTACATCCTGCATTTGCTGCTGATAAACTGCCATTGTAATGGGGCTGTTGGCAACAAGCACATCGGCATCAATTGTTAATTGGTTTTTAATGCCCGTGCAAAAGATAAGTAAATTGGCGGGGTCTAATTTTTTGAATCCTGTAAGTAAAATGTGTACCCATTTAATCGTATTTTTCATGCTATAGCCCGAGTTTAATGTCGTTTTTTTTAGTCGGGTGCGACTGGTTTATATTTATTGCTTGTTAATTTTATAATTTTACCGCAAAGGACTAAAAGCCAGGTTTTTTTATTTCCTTTTGTTTCTTGGCCTCTTAGCGCCTTCGCGGTAAAAAAAATGAATAATCCATTTGCTTATTGCTTATTGTCAATTGCCTATTTACTATTGGCTATTGCCTATTTTTTTACTTCGTTTTCATCATTTTTTTAGTCTCCATTGTCTGCCCGTCAACAATTAAGGAGTAGGTGTAAACACCGCTTGTTAAATCATTTGCAAATACATTTAATTGTCCTTTGCCTTTTTCAGTTAAATCAACGGCTTTAATAAGTTTACCTGATTGATCTAAAAATATAATCTGAGCGCGGCTAACATTTTCCGGTAAAAAATAATTAATTGTAGTCTGCTCTGCAAAAGGATTAGGTACGTTCTGGTCAAGCACCACTATGTTCTTATTGCTTAATTCAACATTGGTTTGGTTAGCTGCTGTTTGTGAATTTGTATTATCAATCATTGATTTGCTGGTATGGCTTGCGCAGCAAGCGTTAATTGATGCAAGCAATTGATTGATCTGGTTTTGTAAAGAGGTTATTGAAGAATCCTGGTTGTTTATTTTTTTCTGTTGTGCATTTTGCTTTGCAGTATTGATGGAGTCTTGAATAGCTTTTTTTGCTTGAAGGCTGTCGGATGTTTTGCTCAACTCTTGAACTGCTTTTACTAAAGGCACAACAAATTCATCATAACTCAAAGCATAGGCCTCATTATTATTTACGGGATGGGTCACGATAGAAGAAGTATAACCAACTTGCTGAGCAGCTGTTTCTACCTCCTGTGCAATGAAACCGGAATGAGTAGTCGCCATAGAAGGTCCAAAATTCATACCTTGTTTATGTTTAGTTTTTATGCTGTCAGGCATATTTTGTATTATAAACCCAAATTACGCAATAGAAAAAAATATTTAATTTGGTTTAAAATTTCTAATGCTTAGCGTTAGACAAAATTGCACAATGGAATTAGATATACGCTATACCAATAAAGAGATTACGCCATGGGGTGGAATGATTTTTT
>CAINDA010000065.1 GCA_903847205.1 uncultured Bacteroidota bacterium | reverse complement strand
TGCTAAAATGATAGTTCAATAAAATTATTTGCAAGATTATAATAATGATTTGTATTTATCCTGCAAAAGCAGGATAATGAAAAGGGTAAGCGAAGCTTACAGTAATAATGCCAAAAGCACAGCTTAGCGACTACGGGGGTATAATATAAAATGCTTTAAGTTATGAAAAAGTTAATTGTTTTATCCGCCTTTCTGTTTTTAAAGATTGTTTTTCTTAATGTTGGCTATGCCCAAGTCAAAAAAAACATTTTGTATTCGGATACATTAATTAGTCTTTTTTTGCTTAATGATATTCATCTTATTTCTTCTGAGAATACTGTATATTCAGCAACAAGTGGCTTTGCAGGAAACGACAATCCCCATTTTGCGCCCTTTAGTAATGTTAACAATCTTGCTTCAAATAAAGATTTAGAGTACCTTATCTATCATCCAAGTCCAGCAGTCAGATGTTGTGCAGTTTATTGTTTGTTTAGTCGCAAGTCGGATTTCCTTTTTAATGCTATAGAATGTCTTTCAACAGATACTGCAACCTTCACAAATAAATTCCTTGGATATAATTCTAAACTAAAAATTGTTGATTACTTATATTTCAAAACATATATTAAGATTGTGAAATTTGAATATGGCAATCAGTTATCAAAAACTCAGAAAAGAATATTGAGAAAAGAAAGAAAAAAAATGAAAAGGCTCCTTTCAATTCAAAAAACCAGAAAAGAATATTTGAAAGATAGAAAATTTTGAATAAGTGTAAAAAAAATATCAGCTCCTATACCCCCCGGTAGTCGCTAAGCTTTGCTTAGTGAATTCTTAGCTAGCAGGCTCTGCCCCCCCCCGTTAATCAGAGCGTCCCTCTCAGTATGATATAAAGACTAAGGTATTCGATTGGGAATATTTACTTAATTATTTCCTGACAATTTCAGCCCCAAGGTTCCTCAAACGCGTGTCGATATTCTGGTATCCGCGGTCGATCTGCTCAATATTATGAATGGTGCTTTTGCCTTTTGCAGATAGAGCTGCAATTAAGAGGGAAACCCCTGCACGTATATCCGGTGATGTCATAGAAATGCCTTTCAATTGATGCTCTCGGTTCAAACCGATAACAGTTGCCCGGTGAGGGTCGCATAGAATAATCTGTGCACCCATATCAATCAGTTTATCCACAAAAAACAAACGGCTTTCAAACATTTTCTGATGAATCAATGCCGTCCCTTTTGCCTGGGTTGCAACAACTAAAACAATGCTGAGCAAATCGGGAGTGAAGCCGGGCCAAATAGCATCGGAAATTGTGAGGATGGAACCGTCGATGAATGTATCAATCTCATAACTTTCCTGAGATGGAATATAAATATCATCGCCTCTGCGTTCCAATTTAATTCCAAGACGCTGAAAAACGCTTGGTATAATACCTAGCTCATCATAGCAGACATTTTTAATTGTAATTTCGGATTGTGTCATCGCGGCAAGCCCAATGAAACTGCCTACTTCAATCATGTCAGGCAGCATGCGGTGAGTAGTGCCACCCAAATATTCAACACCTTCAACAATTAATAAGTTAGAACCTATGCCGCTTATTTTGGCTCCCATCCTATTCAGCATTTTGCATAACTGCTGTACATAAGGCTCGCAGGCAGCATTGTAAATTGTTGTGGTTCCTTTTGCAAGCACTGCTGCCATTACAATATTAGCAGTACCCGTTACTGATGCCTCATCTAAGAGCATGTAACAGCCTTTTAAATTTTCGGCTTCAACTTTATAGAAATCATTTTCATCATCATAAATAAATTTTGCTCCAAGGCTTTGAAAACCGATGAAGTGTGTATCCAGTCTTCTTCTTCCGATTTTATCACCGCCCGGTTTTGGGATATATCCTTTGCCGAAGCGCGAAAGCAAGGGGCCTACAATCATGATTGAGCCGCGCAGGCCTCCCCCTTTTTTTCTGAATTCTGCTGAATTCAAATAATCAACATTTACATTATCTGCCTGAAAGGTATATTCTTCATGTCCTGTTTTTTCAACGTTTACACCTAAATCGCGAAGCAGATCAATTAATTTATTTACATCAACAATGTCGGGGATGTTGCTTATAACAACTTTTTCGGGTGTAAGCAATACAGCACACAATATTTGTAAAGCCTCGTTTTTAGCGCCTTGCGGGATTATTTCACCTTTTAATCTTTTTCCGCCGATGATTTCGAATGCACTCATTTTCTATTTCTCAGTTTAGTTATTTCAATCAATTATTGCTGTTGCGAAGTACGAATTAAAACTTCTTGAATTGATTTAATGATTTTGTTTTTACGAACTATTGATTGTTAATATGGTGAAAAATGAATACTCATTATCAGCCGTTTTTTTTGAGAATCTACGAAAATGAAAAAAAAACACATCGACAACCCAACCTTTTCCCTTTTTTGTACGTGTTAATAATTGTAAGGGAGGTAAAGGGGCATTTTTTCCTTTATCTAATAAAGGAATCGGGATTCAATTATATGTATTGAAAAAAAAATTATATTCGACCCAACCTTTTAATTGTATTGTACGTGTTTATAATCAGAGGATATGGTTTTTTAATTACTTTTATGATAGATGAACATAGAACTGGAACTTCTCACAGCTTGCATTAATCATGAACGCAAGGCGGAATACGAGCTTTATAAAATAACTTACAGTTATTTAATGGGGGTTTGTTTCAGGTACACTAATTCACGGGAGGATGCAGAAGAAAAGCTGAATATGGGTTTTTTGAAAATATTGAAGAATCTGGATAAATATAAACCCGAAATTCCGTTTAAAACATGGATACGAAAGGTGATGATAAATATACTTATTGATGAATTCAGGAAGGATAAAAAACATAAAGAGAATATTGAATACGTTGAGGAATACTATGAAACAAGAGATTATGCAGAGCAAAACAGTGCAATTTCAAAAATGAATATGGAGCAGATTCATGCACTGATTATGAAACTGCCCCCGATGAGCCAAAAGGTGTTTAATTTATATATTATTGATGGGTTCAGCCATAAAGAGATCGGCGATATGCTGAGTATGTCGGAGGGAACATCAAAGTGGCATTTGAATTTTTCGAGAAGTAAGTTAAAAGATATGTTAACAAATTTAGTTTCTCCCTTAAAAACTGTGTGATGAGCGAACAGGAAAATTTTGATGATCTGATCCGCCAAAAATTCGAAGAAAAAGAATTTGTTTTCAACGAAGAAAATTGGGAAAAGGCGGAAAAAAAGATTGACTCTTCCAGAAGATTAAGCAAAATCTTCAGGTGGGGAACAATTTTTATAATCGGGCTATTCAGCGGTATTGCTTTAACACTTCTGTTTGTCAGCAAAGAAAATAGCGGAGGCACAAAAAATATTTCTGAAATAAATCATCAGCAAGAAAATAAAGGCGGCAGCATAATTAAAGAAAATCTGAACGCAGTAAAATCAATTTCAAACTTAGATTCAAATTCGCAAAAAGAGAATACTGTTTCTGAGATGGAAGCAGCAGCTGGAAAAGTTGCAGCTGAAAAAAATAGTTCAAAAACGAATGCAGCCCCAATAACTGAAAAGGAAAAGCAGGATATTGATTTGTCAAAGAAAAATCTAGCAGAAAATTCCTTGAAAGAAAAAGCTGTTTCTTCGAATGAACGGATTAAAGAAACAGCAGCCATGGCTAAGGCTGTGAGGGAGCAAAATAAAATTTCTAAAAAAGAAAAAAGTTTAACTGAAAACAAATCTATTCTTGCTAAAAGCGAAACCCGGAAAAAAGATTTTCAAAATCAGGAAACAGCAATAAAATCAGCTGCATCAAAATTGAATAAAAATAATAAGGAAGAAAAAAAATCAGAAAAAATTAATCTGCCCGTCTCATTGAATCAAAATTTGTCCTCAAACAAATCTTCGAATCTAACTCCGGCATTGACAGCGGAAGATAAAGTGAAGGAAAACAAAACAAAAATTGATACTGAAACGAAGTCTGACCAACAGGAAATAAATTCACAAAAAAATAATGCAGGTGCTCCATTAACTCAAAACGAACAGAAAGATAAAACTGGAACTCATAGTAATGAGCTGATACAGATGAAAGCGGATGATGTAAAGACTGGTAATGAAACTAGTGCAGTTAAACATCCTGAAATAAATTCGGAAAAAGATGGCAGTGCAGCAGCCTTAAATAAAACCGGGCAGCCTGATCAAACAGCTGCCTCAACCCAGAATACGACTTCTCAATCTCTATCAGTGCAGAAAACTGAAGTTAAAATTGATTCGCTGGCAGCAGCTTCAAAACAAGCGGAAGTTTCTATTCCTGTTAAAGACCTTGCAAAACAAAAGCAGGATTCTGCTTTAGCAGCACAAAATAATTTAGCAGCTGCTGCAACTGCGTCTGCAGGCGGTTTGGCAAGTGCAACTTACTTTTCTATTGAAGCAGGAACAAATATTGAAATGGGGTGGAACTATACAGATGCCTCAGAAGCGCGCGGGTTTAATCCTGTTTTGGGAATAGGCATTACTCATTATGTCAATCAAAAATGGTCGCTCTATTCAGGAGTTCAGTATGGAAGCATTTATTATTTAAAAGAAAGCGGAAAAGTGTTTTCAGAAACTGCTTACAGCTTTGGATCGGTTACAACTGATAAAATTATTGATGCTAAATCACTGCACTACGCAGTGCTGCCGATAATGCTTCAGTTTCATATTAACGATAAAAACACTATTAGCATAGGGGGTTCAGTATCTTATCTTTTAAATTCGCAAAGCAAGGTTACTACTAATACTACAACTGTGACTCCTATGCCGCTTGATTCTACTCAGACAGGTAACATTCCGAATCCTGTTAATACAACTCAAACAACTGTAACAGGGTATTATTCAAATGCTTTTAATAAATGGGATGCATCATTGGCAGTAGGATACCGCAGAAGAATATCACAAAAATTCAGCGTAGCTGCAATTGCGAATTTCGGTTTGCTTGACGTGAAAAACAATACATTTTTCTCGCAGGAAAAATTTGAAAGAAATATTGGTTTGAAAATAATCATCTCTTATAATTTATTTGATTTTTAATTTATGAATCGTGTATTTTTTTTAGCTGTTTTTATTGTTTTTATCTGTGCAGCTGGGTGCAGGAAGGATTACCCTGCTGCTTCAAATGATGCACCTGTTTTTTATTTTAAAGGCTCTGTGAGTAATATTCCTTTTAACCTTCAGGCAGGAGTGAATAATTATTATATGTATTCATCCTATTTGCAGGATGCCGATCATGTATATAATTTTTTAGGCGAACTCAAGCCGACTAACTGCGTGCATTGCAATAGCAGAATTAAATTTCAAATCAATAATGATACTGTATCTTCTGCATTGAGAAATACTTCGTTGACAGCAGGCTACTACTCCTTTCTTGGAGTGGATACGATTCTCGGTACACCCACTCAATTTCCGGTGAACTTTATATCTTCCCCATCTTCAATTGACTCTGTGCTTTCCTACTCCTGGAATTTCGGTGATGGTGCTACTTCTGCTCTGGACGCTCCAATTCATACTTATTCTCATCCCGGATACTATAATACCTGCTTAACTATTAATTATGCAAATAACTGCTCAAGCAGTATTTGTAATCAGGTAAAAGTCGGCGTGCCGGATGCAGCGTGCAGTGTAAGTCTTATTTCTTCTGTGATATCAGGAAATAATATTTCATTTTCAAGCTCTCAAATCAGTACAACTCCTTATACCTATATAATTGATTTTGGAGACGGCATCATCCTTAACGGCTCATCCAGTAATAGTTTTATCAGCACTCACACATACGTCAATTCAGGGATTTATAAGGTGAGTTTGCAAATAACCGGTTCTGACGGCTGCACTTCTAAAGTTTTTAAAAACGTTGCAACGCAGGGATTTGCCGGATGTTTTACCAACTTTGATTTTGCTGTGCAGTTTCCAAATGCAAATCTTCTTTCACTTTCAAATGTTGTAATTACCTGGACTGATAATTCAGGAGTTGTATATTATTCAAACACCGACACTCAGCCTAACGACAGCTATTTCCAGATTATATCAACTGAAAATTATTCGAATAATGAAAACAATCAGCCCGTTAAAAAATTACATGTGAAATTTAAATGTTCTTTATTTCAAAATAATGGCCCTTCATTGCAAATGGCCAATGGAGATGCTGTAATAGCGGTTTCTTATCAATAAAATTCCTTTCCAAAATTCAATTTTACTTTCTTCGTTTTATTTTTTAAATCTAAACTTTAATATTTTTTAGTTTTGATTTAAACACTGTTCCCCCCATTTGATTTATCGGATATTTTTAAGTTGTTGTTGAAACACTTGTTATTGTTATGTTTTAACAGGGAACATGAGAAATAATTTCCCAATGTAAAATATTTTAAAAATATTTTCATTTGCACCCAACCTTTTACTTTCCGCTTCCGTGTTTGTTAATAGAGGGAAACATTAACCTAAAAAAATGAGATTATGAAAACTATACTAACAAATCAAAAAAACAATTTAGAAAAACTTACAAAAGTTTTAGGAATTGGCGCACTTACAGGTTTGGGCTTTAAAGCAAACCAACTATGGATAGCAGAATATACTTCTGCTGATTATGTTGTTAAAATGAATAATGCATGGGTTCCAGTACATCGCTGCTTTGCTTCACGGACACACTTTAAGCTGTTCTCTTCATAAAAATCAAAAATAATTTATGTCAGACCCAACCTTTACCATTTTTCTTCCGTGTTTGTTTATAGAGTGAAACATTAACCTAAAAAATCAGAATCATGAAAACGACCATAACAACTAAAAAAAACAATTTAAAAAGACTTACAAAAGTTTTAGGAATTGGAGCACTTTTGAGTTTGGGCCTAAAAGCAAACTCACAATGTATTGCAGGATATACTTCTGTTAACGATACAGTAAATAATGGAAATGTGATGTTTGTTAATTCATCTTCCATTGGAAATTCATCAATGACATATTATTGGGATTTCGGCGATAATACAACTTCTTCAGTAGAAAGTCCCAATCATACATTTGCTAATTCCGGAACATACCAGGTATGTTTAACAATTTCTGATTCAAATGGCATCATGTGTTCGCACTGCGATAATATCGTTATAGGCGGTCAGGCTGACAGCATTTGCCAGGCAAATTTTTATACTTACTCGGATAGCAGCAGCACGCCAAATTCACTAAACTTTACAAATTATTCCGGAGGATCGCCCGTAGGCTTTTCCTGGGATTTTGGTGATGGCTCAACTTCATCTTTGGAAAATCCGCTTCACGTTTTTGTAGCTGCAGGAACATACCAGGTATGTTTAACTATTGTTGATTTAAATGGCAGTACCTGCTCACACTGCGATAACGTTTATATTGGTAATCCAATTGACAGCACATGTAATGCAAATTTTTATACTTATGCAGACAGCAGCAATACGCCAAATTCAATAAATTTTACAAATTATTCCGGCGGATCGCCAACCAGCTTTTCCTGGAACTTCGGGGATAACACTACATCCTCATTGGAAAATCCGGTTCACTTATTTGCTGCAGCAGGAACATACCAGGTATGTTTAACAATTACCAATTCAAATGGAGGTACCTGCACACATTGCGATAACGTTTATGTCGGTAATCAAATTGACAGTGTATGCCAGGCAAATTTTTATACATATTCTGATTCAAGCAGTGTGAATTCGATCAATTACGCAGATGCTTCTCAAGGAAACCCTTCTAGCTTTTCATGGGAATTCGGAGATGGTACTACTTCAAATCAAGCTTACGGAAATCACCAGTATGCTTCAGCAGGAACATACCAGGTTTGTTTAACAATTGCTGATTCTAATGGCAATGTAATTTGCTCTCATTGCGATATTATTACTGTAGGCGCACAAAACGATAGTTTATGCCAGGCAAATTTTTATACCTACGCAGATAGCAGCAATACTCCCAATACAATTCATTTTTCGGATTATTCAGGAGGAACACCAACTAACTTTTCATGGGATTTTGGCGACAACACAATTTCTACATTGGAAAACCCGACTCACGTATATGCTGCAGCAGGCACATACCAAGTGTGTTTAACCATTGACGGTGCTAATGGAACTACCTGCACACATTGTGATATTATTACAGTAGGTACTCAAATTGACAGCATCTGCCAGACTAATTTTTATTCTTATGCTGATAGCAGCAGTGCTCCAAACACAATCAACTTTGTGAATTATTCAGGAGGTACTCCTTCAAGTTTTTCATGGAGTTTTGGAGATAACACATCTTCCACTTTGGAAAATCCAACACATGTGTATGCTTCTGCCGGAACATACCAGGTTTGTTTAACAATTGCTGATTCAAGCGGAAGCAGCTGCACACACTGCGATAATGTAGTTGTCGGCAGTCAGAATGGAGGCGGATGTCAGCTTGCTTATTTTTATTCGGCTTCTGACAGTACTTCATCTAACACAGTGAATTTCGGAGATACTTCTTTAGTTGCATTCAACAGCTATTTCTGGGATTTCGGCGACAGCACAAATTCTACTACATCAAATCCAAATCACGTTTATGCTGATTCCGGAACTTACCAGGTATGTTTAACTGTTGTTGATGCAAACGGCAATACCTGCACTTATTGCAGCAATGTTGCTGCAAGACATTCATTGCTTGCCGGCATAAATGATTCAAAGAGTATCAGCACTGCTCTTGAAAATTATCCGAACCCATTCAATGAAAGCACAACCATTAACTACTCTATTTCAAAAGAAGCTGCAGTTGAACTTACAATTGTAGATTTATTAGGAAATAAAATTGCCACCGTTGAAAACGGCACCAAATCAGCCGGTAACTATTCTACAGTCTGGAATGCAAATAATGTTTCAAGCGGAATGTTTTTATTACAGCTCAAAGTAAACAATCAGGTTTCAACCAGAAGAATAATAATTACTAAGTAATAATTGGTTTGTTTAATAGGAGAGAAGCGCCCCGCAGTTTATCGGGACGCTTTTTTATTGTTTCTTTAAATAGTTTTTTAATAAACCGTTTCCAAAAATCGTAGCAAGTATAATTAGTGTTCCAAGATAAAAACCCGGCGTCATAGCCTCATCTTTTTTCCAAATGAAATAGGCGAAAATGATACCGTAAATAGTTTCTAAATTTATAGTCAGTGTCATAGTGTAGGGGCTGATTTTTTTCATTACATGAATACTTGCAATAAATGGGAATGCTGTTCCTGCAATAGAAAACAAGGCCAGCCACTGCCAATCAGCACTGCTTACTTCAAAAAAGTTATGATTTAGCTGCCCTGATAAAAACAGGTAAACTGTCAGCGATGCAAATCCTCCGCCTAATTCATAAATAGTCATAACCGGCGCGGGAATGCGCCTTACCATAAGGCTGTTTATGACAGTAAAAAAAGAAGCAGTAAATGCGGCAATAATACCAAAAATAATTCCGGCCGCATATTGTGTTTCTACTTTAAATATAATTGCAATAGCGCCGATAATAACCATTCCGAAAATTAATTCATAACGGATTATTTTACGTTTATAAAAAATCGGTTCTATGATGGAGGTAAATAAAGTGCCGGTAGCAAAGGCTACCAACGTTACTGAAACATTTGAAATTTTAATTGCATGATAAAAGCAGAACCAATGAAAAGCTATAATAGTGCCTATTCCGATAAGTTTAAAAACATCCTTAGAAGCAATTTTTATATTTTGTTTTATGAAAATCAAATACACTGCAACTGATGCAACAGTGAGCAGCATGCGGAACCAAACCAATTGAAATGCCTGTAAAGAAATAAGTTTCCCGAGTATGGGGGACCAGCCCCAGATGAAAACTATGAAATGAAGAAGTAAAAGATTTTTATTTTTAAAAAGCATAAAAAGTTTTTGTGATAATTAATTAAAAAAATCAGCTGTAAATTTCACAAATTAATTTGAATGAAATGGGCAGACTTAATTTTAAATGAAAACTCAATTATCTTTTTCTATACTAGTAACAGGAAGTTTTACCAAACCGTCTATTTTTTTAAGTTGCGGCTCAAGTACACTTTCATCGCCTGCCATCACTAATTTGTAGGAGTCAGGATTAAAATATTTTTTTACGATTTTATTCACCTGCTCAAGAGACACACCATCAATAGAAGCTAAAAATTCGTTTCGTTTATTTATATCAGGATATAATATAGGATTATAAAATCCAATAATGGCATCAGGCGTTTCAATTGATAAACGGAGATTTTTTAATGCAGCCTTTGATTTATCAAGCTGTTCCTGAGTTATACCTGCCGAGTAAAATTGCTTTAATACCCTGTCGAACGAAACGGTTGTTTCATAGGCTACTTCATTGCGAACCTGTGTGGATACAGAATACATTCCATTATTATCTGCCTCGCTGAACCAGCAGTTTATACCGTACGTTTTTCCTTCTTTCGACCGTATCTCATCAAACAGCAGTATGTTAAATGCATTGTTAGCTAAACGGAATAACAAAGCATCTTTTGAACCTCCTGCCGGTCCTTTTTTATTCCATTGAATACAGGCCTGAGTAACTTTCATCTTGTTCACAAAAAAATATTCTTTCTTGTTAATCTCTGCTGGTTCGTATGCAGACCCGTTGTTTTCACCATAAGCAGCAGTCCAAGTGCCAAACAAAGTTTCAATCATTTTCTTCATTTCTGCGCCGTCGAAATTTCCGGCAAGGATAAGCTCGGTGTTTTTGGGTGTATAATTAAATTTATAAAATTCTTTTATCTGCGCCGCTGTAATTTTATTAAGCTGTGCTGCATAAAAGTGCCTGCCGAGCGGATTAGAAGTCCCAAATACAGTGAAATCTGAGTACATGGAAGCAAGAGCACTAATATCCATTTTATACGGATTGTTATAATTGAGTGTTTGCCCGATCCGCTGCTTAATTTCATCTGCAGAAAACAGAGGCTTTAAAATTACATTAGAAAATAAATCCATTGCAGCAACAGCATCTTTGTTAAGAAAACGCATATTGAGTTCAGTATAATTATCGTTTGATGCCGGGGTTATTCCCGATCCCAGTTTGCTAAGTAGATTATCCTGGTCAATACGTGAATATTTTTCGTTGCCAAGCATTAATCCACTTGATGTAATGGAGGCTAAATACTGCTGTCCTGGAGTTTCTGTTTTTTTACCCACATTCACGTAACAGCTTATGGTTACAGCCGGAATACTGCCAAAATGAATCATCTTTACTTCCAAACCATTTTTAAGTTTGAATTCTTCCACAGGCAGTGGTTTTGACTGGCAAAATAAATTATTAAAATTAAACAGCACCAAAATTAATAGTATTACAATTTTATATTTTCTCATAGCATCGGATTTTATTTCAAAACATAAATAAATTTTTCTAACAGGATTTGAATTTTTTTTATTGCTCTGGTTTAATATTTATGAGCTGTATTCTTTCCTCTGAAAGATATTTAGCTGTAACCCTTTTCAAGTCCTCTTGAGTTATTTTTTTATATTCATCAATTAACTTATAAGACCTGTTATAATCGTTTAAATAATATTCAGCCATTCCCAATTTATTTGAAATTGCATCACACTTGTAATTATTTAATTTATCTGAATTTTCAGCTGCAATTATATAATTATCCACTATTTCCTGGGGTACTCCCGCCTCAATTACTTTATTAATTTCTTCGCGGATTGCTTTTTTTACTCTTACGTTGCCCGGCGCTGCATCCATGATTATATCAACTCCTCCCTGGTTGGGATAATAGCTCCACGAATCACCGAGCGGATTAAATCCGTATGCAAGATGATCTTTTTTTACAAGGCGGTTATTGAGAATCGAGTTTTCGTCTGTGAATAACACACCAGTCAATAGTTCCAGAGCAAAAAAATCGCTGCTGCTTACCGCAGGGCGCGAAAAAGTATAAGAATATATCTGAACCGGAAAATTAATATTCAGCTCATTTGTCTTGATTTTAGCTGTGTCTAAGAGAGGTATGTTTTCTTTTTTCTTTATCTGAAGCTGCTTGGTAATCACACCAAAATATTTTTCCGCAAGAGCGTAAACAGCATCCGTTTTAACGTTACCGACTACTACAATAAATGCATTGTTGGGGCTGTAATAATTGTTGTAAAAATCCATGCACTGGGAAGATGTAAATTTTGTTATCTCGCTCAAGAATCCAATAACATCCACTTCGTAGGGATGCCCGGATGGATAAAGGAACGGGTAACGGTCCGAATTTAATTTCTGATACCAGTTGCTGGTGCCGTTTCTTAATTCTTCGCCTACAACTTCTCTTTCAGCATTCAGTACTTCCTGTGTTACCAAAAGATTTGACATCCGGTCTGATTCTATGTCCATCATTTTTTCGAGAGCACTTACAGGTACATACTCGTGGTAAACTGTTCTGTCATAAGATGTATAAGCGTTAGACTGCCCTCCGATTTTTTCCATGTTTTCGTCAAATGCCCTTCCCGGATATTTTGTTGTTCCTCTAAACATCATGTGTTCAAAAAGATGCGCCATACCTCTAATTCCGGGCTTTTCATCTTTACTGCCTGTACGGTACCAAACTTCAAATTCAACAAAATCATTATCTGATTTTTCACAGACAATAACTTTTAATCCGTTTTTCAAAGTAATGGATTTGGATGGATAGTCTATTGCTTTCGCCTGCACAGCAGGCCAAACGAAGCAGCTGATTAAAATAATATTTTTTATTCTCATGTTTGTTTTTTGAATTGTAAAATTTATAAAAATTCAAATCCTATACGAAATCCGGAACTGATTTTTTTCTGATTTGAAAAACCTGTTACGAAATCTGCCCTGAAACCAAGCCTTTTAATACCCGCTGATATTTCCGCATAAGCGTTGCTGCCATCAGTAGTTAACATACTTATTTTGCCTATTTCATTTAATTTCAATCTTTTTATTAAAGGAATTTTGTTTAGAAAAAGACCGAGGAAGTTGTGTTCGAAATGGCCTTCAAGGAATTGTTTGTTGGTGCTGTTTTTATAATATTCCAAAAGCTGAAAATCAGACAAAGCAAAACCTGAGTAAAGTGTTTGGTTGCCGTTAAAATGATAATAATCCATAAAGTACATACTTCTATTATTGATAAAACTGCCGGCAGTAAATGAATAATTTGATTTCCCTAAATTTTTCAGATTTAATTTCTGATCAATGCCGATTGTTAAAAGGTCATAATTTACTGAGCTTCCAAGTGCATTGATGCCTTTTTTATAAGTAACATTCAGCGTTGGGTATTTTGAACCGATTGCAACCTTCATGTATGGCATTGTATAATAGCGCTGTTTGAAAACGTATTGTATTTTAAAATCTACAGTCAGAGCTTGATTGTTAGGAAAATAAAACCCATGAGATGATGTATCAACGGGGTTGTTGGAAGTATATTCATTATTTGTTTTTAAAATTTTATAGCTTGATGTATTAATTAACGAAACCCGGTTTGCATATTCAACAGCCGGTGAAAAATAAAATCCATTAAATAATTCAGAAGTATTCTCCGCCTTTGCATAATATTTTAAATAAAGTTTCATGAAATTCTGTTCGTTCAGTAATGAATACAACGTATTAATTAAAGCCGGAACAGGGTTTTGACTGTTAAACTGAATATACTCTTTACCAAGTGTAAAATTTAACTTTGCAAATTTTTTGGGATTATAATGATAACCCGCATATACAGTGCCATACAAATCTTTATTAGAGAATCCATAACCCAGACTGCCTCCAAATTTATAGCTTTTATTATTTTCATAATACTTATAAAAACTAAATTCTGATTTTAAATTTAACCCTTGAACAGTGTTAAATTGAATCCCCAGAAGAGGCCCGGAAATTGAAATGTTTTCTTTTTTGAAGGTGTTTATATGATCGTAGCCAAATAAAAGATTACTGAATTTAAATTTGTTTTTTTTTCTGTCAGTTGAATCGGTGTAAGGCTTCGAATTTTTTATCCGTGATAAACTATCCCGTTTGCGGTAATCATATTCCTCTAAGGTGGTTAAAGGTATTGGGCGGGACTCCTTCCAGTAAGAACTGTCTTTCTTATTTGCATCATCATTTACTTTCATTACTTCATTTGTGAAAAAGTGTTTCGGGAAATCTGGATTAATAACATAATTTGAATTAACACTTACAAACATTCCATCGCCTTTGATGCCTAAAACACCAAAATCAAATGTGAATTTATTACTGAAAGGCAGCCAGACATCTTTTTCAATCGGCAGAAAAATCTGGCTGATTCTTAGTGTATCAACAAAATCAATCTGTGCATCTTTTGTGAGTACAAGCTGTAAACTATGGATGCGCCATGTATCTTCCATAATGTTGATGATACCGCTGAAAACTGGATCGAACTTACGTTTAGGAATAACCTGAATTTTATTAATTCGTTTCCCGTCTTCATAAAAAATCCCTAATAATTTATATTTATAATTGAACATAGCATTATTTGAAATGGGGGAAACAAAACCTTTTTCACTCATTTGGGATATCTCAATCAAATTTTGATAAAAGTTAAAAAGCATATCCGATGCCTGGTTATAGCTAAAAGCCTTGTTATCACCGCTCACTTTTGAAGATACCATCACTTCTTTAATTTTATCTTTTTGTTTAAAATTAAATTTAGAAACAGATTCTGATAAATAAACTATTCCGGTAACTGAATCAACTTCTCCATCCAAATCAAGATCAACACCCATAATTTTTTTTGGTTTTTTAGTGATGCGCTGCTCGCCTTTAATATAAATATCGCAGCTGTATGCATCTACCTGCTCCAGATAATATTTTCTTTTTTTAATTGCTTCTCTTATTATTGCATAGGCGGGATCCTCTCCGTTTGCTTTAACTTCCACTTCTTTTAAATTGAAACTTTCAGGCAGCAGTTTTATATTCGTTATTGTGTTGCCATCTGCAACAACAATATTTTCTGATACGGACTTATAACCAATTATTTTAAAACAGATAATATAAGTTCCGGGGTTTAATTTTAAGTTGTACTGCCCGTCAAAATTGGCAGTTGTGCCAATTGATGTATTTTTAATATAAACTGTTACAAAGGGAAGCGGCTGATTATTTTCGTCAATAATTTTACCGGAAACGTTGCCTGAAAAGGAAAAGTGAATACAGCCCAAAACGAATAACAAAATGAATAAAGATTTTTTCATAATCGGATTCGGGTAAAAATTAAAGGATAATTTTTGTACTATGACGTAAGTAATTTTGATTTGTTACAATCAAATATATGAAAATTACTAAACAATAGGAGAGGGCGCAGGTGATACTTCCTTGATTTAAACCTGCATGACTTAAAACAATACAGATACCGAGAAGAGAAAGAGTAATGAATTATTCAAAACGTTTAGATATTTTATCTTCAACGTATTCTCTTAAAGTATCAATTTTTATAGTATCTACCACTTGTGAAGCAAAAGCGTGCATCAATAATTTTTTAGCGCTTGTTTCGCTCAAGCCGCGGGCGCGGAGGTAAAAAATTTTGTCTTCATCCAGCTTGCCGGTCGATGTGCCATGTGAACATTTAACATCATCAGCATAAATTTCTAACTGTGGTTTTGTATTGATTGTACCGTCGTCACTCAGCAGAATATTTTTATTTGATTGAAAAGCATTTGTTTTTTGTGCGTCCTTACGGACATATATTTTCCCGTTGAATATAGCTGTTGACTTACCGTCAATTATTCCTTTGTAAAGCTCATTACTGTTACAGTTCGGCTTTCGGTGATCAACCAGTGTGTGATTATCAACAACTTGATTGCCGTTTGTTAAATACAAGCCATTAAGATGCGATTCAGTGTATTCCCCGTCCAGAGCTATGTTCAAATTGTTTCTTACAAACGAACCGCTTAAAATAAAAGTATGAGTAGAAAACCTGCTTTGTTTTTTTTGAACTGCATGCGTAGTATTCACTAAAAAACCCCAATCGTTTTCGTCTTGAATTTTATAATGATCAAGGGATGCATTTTCATCAATTATCATTTCGGTCAACGCGTTATTGAATGTTTTAGCAGAAGCATCAATTGTTTGATACGATTCAACAATTTTTATCTGAGCATTTTCTTCTATCACAATTAAATTGCGGGGATGAATTATGGTGTTCTCCTCGGAAGATGAAATATGAATAATGTGTATTGGTTTTTCAATTATTGAATTCTTTGCGGCATGAATAAATAGGCCATTTTTAGCCATTGCGGTATTTAATGCTGTGAATGGATCAGCCGTAACATCAAGTGTTTTGGAATAATAGTTCTCAAAAACTGCAGGGTAGTTTTTAACGGCATCAGCAAGGCTGCAAATATGCAAATCTTTGGGAACGTCATTTAATTTTGATAATGCTGTATCGAAAATACCATTTACAATAACAGCATTGTAGGCATCTTCTAAAAAATAAGCAGGGGCAGTCTGTGCAGAAGTAAGTGTTTTATTTGCGGTTAAAGAAAAATCCCCTTTAAGCAGCAAATCAATATTCACATATTTATATTCTTCGTGTTTTCGGTTTGGAATACCTTGTTCAGAAAAAGATTTAGCGGCATGCTCACGCAGTTCTATATTTCCGAATAATGAATTTTTGGACAACTCAAATTCCGAAAGAAGTTTATCTTTTATAGTATTTTTTTTTGTAATAGTTTCCATTTTAATTTTATATCAAATGCTTACACGCTAATTTCGATCTGGCTCATTGAGGCAGTGCGCAGTCAGTCTGAGCATGCCGAAGACTGTGCGCGGAATAAACATTATACTGCTGCTTCAGCTTTTATAAAGTCATATCCTTTTTCTTCCAGTTCTAAAGCCAATTCTTTTGGACCGGTTTTAACAATTTTCCCATTATATAAAACGTGAACAACATCTGGAATGATATAATCCAATAACCTTTGATAGTGCGTAATTACAACGGTTGCATTATCATTCGATTTCAATTTATTTACACCGTCTGCAACAATTCTCAGTGCATCAATATCAAGCCCGCTGTCGGTTTCATCCAGTATTGCCAGTTTGGGTTCAAGCATTGCCATCTGAAATATTTCATTTCGTTTTTTTTCTCCTCCGCTGAAACCTTCATTAACAGAGCGGTTTGCAAGCTTACCATCCAGCTCAACCAATTTTTGTTTTTCTTTTAAGCGCGCTAAAAAATCTTTTGCAGCCATTGGTTCTAAACCTTTGTATGCTCTAATTTCATTGATAGCCGTTTTTAAAAAATTGACATTGCTTACTCCCGGTATCTCCACAGGATATTGAAACGCAAGAAATATCCCCTCTCTCGCTCTGTCTTCCGGAGAAAGTTCAAGCAGGTTTTTACCATTGAATATTACTTCACCTTCAGTAACATCATAATCTTCTTTCCCTGCGAGTACCGCAGACAGGGTGCTTTTACCGGAACCGTTAGGCCCCATAATAGCGTGCACTTCGCCTGCTTTTATTTCTAAATTAATTCCTTTCAGAATTTCTTTTCCGCCGATAGAGGCGTGTAGATTTTTAATTGATAACATAAATTTTAATTATAAAGTTTAAACTACCCAACGCTGCCCTCGAGTGATACTGCCAATAATTTCTGTGCTTCCACAGCAAATTCCATTGGCAGCTTATTTAATACCTCTTTGCAATACCCGTTTACAATTAGCCCAATAGCTTTTTCATTATCTATACCGCGTGATTTGCAGTAAAATAATTGATCTTCCCCGATTTTAGAAGTTGTTGCTTCGTGCTCTACAACAGCAGTTTTATCTTTTATCTCGATGTATGGAAATGTATGTGCTCCGCATTTATCGCCCATTAATAAGCTGTCGCACTGCGAAAAATTTCTGGCGTTTTTTGCACCTTTTGCAATACGCACCAAACCTCTGTAACTATTGTTGCTAAAGCCTGCTGAGATTCCTTTTGATATGATTGTGCTCCTCGTATTTTTTCCCAGATGCATCATTTTAGTACCTGTATCAGCCTGCTGGTAGTTGTTTGTAACGGCTACTGAATAAAATTCGCCTACTGAATTATCACCTTTTAAAATTACTGATGGATACTTCCAGGTAACTGCAGAGCCTGTTTCCACCTGTGTCCATGAAATTTTTGAATTGTCTTCGAGACAGATGCCGCGCTTTGTGACAAAATTAAAAATGCCTCCAATGCCTTCTTTATTCCCGGGATACCAGTTTTGAACGGTGCTGTATTTTATTTCTGCATTTTTATGAGCAACAAGTTCAACAACTGCCGCGTGCAGCTGGTTCTCGTCACGCATCGGTGCAGTGCACCCTTCGAGGTAACTCACATAAGAATCCTCATCAGCAATAAGCAGCGTGCGCTCAAATTGGCCGGTCCCAGCAGAGTTAATTCTAAAATAAGTTGAAAGTTCCATCGGACAGCGAACGCCCTTTGGAATATAGCAGAATGAACCGTCAGTAAATACAGCTGAATTTAAAGCCGCATAAAAATTATCAGTATAAGGAACAACGGAATTCATATATTTTTTCACCAGCTCAGGATGCTCCTGCACAGCCTCTCCGAATGAGCAGAAGATAATTCCTTTTTCTGATAATGTTTCTTTAAATGTTGTTTTCACAGAAACACTGTCCATCACAATATCAACTGCAATCCTGCTCTCAACGCCTGAAAGCCGTTTTTGTTCTTCAATAGAAATACCTAATTTTTCAAATGTTTTTAATAGTTCGGGATCAACTTCATCTAAGCTGTTCAATGACACTTTCGGCTTAGGAGCTGAATAATAAATGATGTCATGAAAATCAGGCTTTTGATATGAAACGTGAGCCCAGTGCGGTTCTTCCAATGTTATCCAGTAACGAAAGGCTTTTAGCCGATATTCCAGCATCCATTCCGGTTCATTTTTCTTTTTCGAAATAAAGCGGATGATGTCTTCATTTAAGCCTTTGGGGGCATTATCAGCTTCAATATTTGTAACAAAACCGTACTTATATTCTTCGTTGATCTTCTCAGATAAAATTTCGTTCGCCATCTTTTTTTAAAGTTTGAAAGTTTTTAAGTTCAAAGTTCAAAGTTGTTCCTGAATTTATTATCAGCCTGCCAACTTTAAACTTTCAAACTTTAAACTTATTTACACCCCGAATGATTCTCCGCAGCCACAGGTTCTGCTTGCATTGGGATTGTTAAATATAAAGCCTTTTCCGTTTAAGCCGCCTGAATAATCTAATTCAGTGCCTGCTAAGTACAAAAAACTTTTTTTGTCAACGGCAATCTTTATCCCCTTGTCTTCAAAAATTTTATCACCTTCTTTAACTGTATTGTCGAACTCCAGCTTGTATGACAGGCCTGAGCAGCCTCCGCCGTCAACCCCTACACGTATAAATGTGCCTTCAGGGCGGTTTTCTGTTTTTATTAAACTAAGCGCATGTTCTTTTGCGCGTTCTGAAACTGTGATCATTGTTTTACTTTTTAGAAAGTGTTTTTTCTTTTCCTTATTTAGAATTAATCTAAATATAGTACAAAGATACCTAAAAAATAATTTTTGCAGGCAATTTCGGCAAATAAATTTGAATTCGATTTAATGAATGATGAAGGCTGATTAAAAAAATTATCTTTGCAGGCAAAATCAATTACATCAAACTACAATGTTTTACTACAAAAATTGGGCGATAGTTGTGCCAATGGCGAATGAGGAAGCTGATTTCAAACCATTTATTGAAATGCTCAATTTTGTAATTAATGAATTACATCCCGGCAGAGTTTATTTTATTGTTGATAAAGCATCTAAAGATAGAACGCTGGAACTTTGCCAAGAATTATCTCTAAAAGACCCGCGTTATGTGACTGTATGGGCTCCCGAAAATAAAAATGTTGTGGATGCTTATGTGAAAGGACTGCGAGTTGCATACGAAGCTGGCCATGAATTGATTATTGAAATGGATGCAGGTTTATCGCACGACCCAAGGGCAATACCAATGTTTCTGAGGGTTTTGAATGAAGGAAATGAATGTGCATTCGGAAGCCGCTTTATTAACGGCGGTTCCATGGGAGATTCTCCTTTTAAACGCAGAATGCTTTCGAAAATCGGGACCATTTTAGCAAATGTTTTATTGGGAACCAAACTGCATGATATGACTTCGGGTTATCAGGGGTTTCATAGAGATATAGCTGCAAAAATAATTTCGTATGATTTAAAATCCAAAGCTCATTTTTATCAAACGGAACTTCGTTATCTGCTTCGCAAACGGAGAATTTTTGAGGTGCCGATTCATTATCAGGCGCCGTCACCAAGGGTTTCGAGCAATGCAATAAAAAATGCGTATCAAACTTTATTTTATTATTTCTTCTTGCGATTAGGAGGAAAAAGGCCGATACTATAAATCGTTGTAAACGAATTGCAAAGAGCCTGTCTCAGGGCAGCAAACAGAAAATTGAAAATTTTTATCTTTTTAAAACTTCAAACAACATTCCATGTCTGAAAAAAAATCTCTCATCATTACTTCCATTGCAAACGACAAACACCCAATATTAAAAACCTTTGCAACGGAATGTAAGAAACGGAATGTTGATTTTATTGTTATCGGAGATACAAAATCGCCCGCAGAATTTCAATTGCAAGGATGCGATTTTTGGAGCGTTGACCGCCAGTTAACACTGCCTTTCAAACTGGCCGAAATTACGCCGACCCGCCATTATTCAAGGAAAAACCTCGGCTACCTTTTGGCTATTAAAAATGGTGCATTACAATTAGTAGAAACTGATGATGATAATATTCCAAGAGAAGAATTTTGGAATGATAAGCAGCGCGAAGTAAAAAGCCATTCCTTTGAAAATGCGGGCTGGGTGAATGTTTACCACTACTTTACAAAACATACAATTTGGCCCCGCGGTTTTCCATTGGAAGAACTTCAGAAAAAACAAATTGAACTTAATTCATTAAAATCAGATTTGATAAACTGCCCAATTCAACAGGGCTTGGCAGATGAGAACCCGGATGTTGATGCAGTTTACAGATTAACTTATCCACTGCCACTGAACTTTGAAATAAAAGCAAAATTAGCACTTGGGAAAAATGCCTGGAGCCCGTTTAATAGTCAGAATACTCATTGGTTTAAAGAAGCATTTGCATTGTTGTACCTGCCGTCATACTGCAGTTTCAGGATGACGGACATTTGGCGCAGCTATGTTGCACAGCGTATTGCATGGGAATGCGGCTGGAGTATTTTGTACCATGAGCCTACAGTTTTGCAGGAACGCAATGAACATAATTTAATGAAAGATTTTGAAGATGAAATCCCTGGCTACTCAAACAATTTTAATATTTGCAAGGAATTACAAAGCCTTCATTTAAAGCCGGGACAGACTAATATTTATGAAAACTTAATTACCTGCTATCAAAAATTAATTGACATTAACGTTATCGGCAAAGAAGAAATGGTTTTGCTGCAGGCTTGGATCAGTGATATTAAGAACCTTCTGTAAACCGGTATTTGTTTTCCGACCCTCGTCTTTAAACAAAAATCTTAACTTTGTTATCACCGCCTTTTCAGCTTAAAGGCCTATGAATATAAATTTATTTTTGATAAAATGCCTCAAACATTCTCCATTAAAGTTGGAAAGTTTCTTTATAAAAATGCTTTTCCAATATACAACCGTATTTACCCGGTATTCAAAAGAAAGCAGGATGCTATGGAGCTTAAACTTATCGGTTCCATTGTAAAGCCTGGCTTTAATGTGCTTGATATAGGCGCTAATATCGGTTTTTATACAGAAGTTTTTTCTAAATTAACAGGGCCTGAAGGAAGTGTTCATGCCTTTGAGCCGGAAGCAGCTAACTTTAAATATTTGCAGCAAAACTGCGGACAATGTAAGAATGCCGCACTCATAAACAAAGCAGTATCGGATAAAACAGGACCAATAAAAATTTATCTTTCTAAAATGTTAAATGTTGATCATCGCACTTATCCCATTGATGATTATGAAGACGTGATGCAGATTGAAGGAATAACAATTGATGATTATCTTACATCAAAAAATATTGGGAAGATTGATTTTATTAAAATGGATATTCAGGGTTTTGAAATGTCAGCATTAAAAGGCATGGAAAAAACTTTGAAAAATAATCCTTCAGTAAAAATAATTACCGAGCTCTGGCCTTACGGACTAAAAAAAGCGGGCAGTTCAGCTCCTGAAATGGCTGACTTTGTTATGTCAAAAGGATTTGAAATTTATCTGGTAACATCAAATCAATTGCAGCTTCTGACCAAGGAAAAGCTTAATGGATTAAATCAGGATGAAAATAGTTATTACAATGTTGTGCTAAGCAGGGAAAGTATCAAATTCTGATTTATTTTAAATTGATTAGTACAAAGCTGTATTTAAAACAAAGGGAAAAGCAAGTATCACAAATGAAGTTTACATTCTTCATATTTACGAAATTAGTATAGTCAATTGGCAATAGAATACGATATAGCAGCTCATTTGAAGGATCATGAAACCTCGCTTAAACACCGTGAGTTAATTTCATCAAAGGCTTTTTTAAAAAAAGTTTATGAAAAGTGGTATTCTGATTTTATAAACACTGCAAAACAATTGCCGCAAGGCAAGATTTTAGAAATAGGTTCGGGAGGCGGCTTTTTAAAAGAGCTGATGCCTCAACTTATCACATCTGACATCATGCCTCTTAACCATTGTGATATGGTGTTTTCAGCTGAAGTTATGCCTTTTTCTCAAAAAGAATTAAGCGGTATTTTTATGCTTAACGTTTTTCACCATATTCCTAAACCCTATTTGTTTTTGAAAGAAGCCGAGCGCACACTCAAAACAGGAGGGAAAATTGTAATGATTGAGCCTGCCAACAGCTGGTTCGGAAGATGGATTTATAAAACATTTCATCACGAACCTTTTGACATTGACGGCGATTGGGAAATAATTTCAAGCGGTCCGCTTTCAGGGTCTAACCAAGCGCTGCCATTTATTTATTTTGAACGAGACCGTGAAAAATTTGATAAAGAATTTCCTTATCTGAAAATACAATCTGTCAAATACCATACTCCATTAATGTATTTATTGAGCGGCGGTGTTTCCAGAAAAGCACTGGTGCCGATAGAAACGTTTGCTTTTTTTAATTTGATCGAAAAAATTTTGAAGCCGTTTGCGTCCCGATTAGGGATGTTTAAAACGATTGAAATAGTTAAAATAGAATTTAATAATGAGTGATCACATAGAAAAAAGCAAAGCTTACTTTGAGAAGCTGGCTCCGAAAAGAAAAAAAGCAAGGGGCATAAATGCTCATTATTGGAACGAGATTACAAATTACTGTGAATATTTTGCGCATGAAGATATTTCAATACTTGAAATTGGATGCGGTGCGGGTGAACTCATAAGCAGCATACGCGGGAAACGTAAAGTGGGTATAGACTTCAGCCCGTCAATGATTGAAATTGCCAAAGAAAGATTTAAAAATGTTGACTTCAAGGTGATGGAAGCTGAGAATATTCAATTGGATGAAAAGTTTGATTTAATTATACTTTCAAACCTGATCGGATACGTGGATGATATACAGGAAATTTTTAAACAGCTTCATAAAGTCTGCCATTCTAAAACTAAAATAATTGTTACTTATTACAATTATTTGTGGGAACCGGTTTTGAAATTCGGTGAGCTTATCGGAATAAAAACGCGGACACCATTGCAGAATTGGCTGTCCCTTGCAGATATAAATAACCTGCTTTATGCTGCAGGGTTTGATGTTTACAGAAACACAAAACGGATGATATTCCCGTTTAATGTGCCTCTGCTTTCGAGTTTTTTAAACGGTTTTTTAGCAAAGCTGCCTTTCTTCCGTTTTTTTACGATGAACATGTACACCTTTGCAAAACCGCTGTCTGTGCTGTCTGAAGCAGAGTACTCAGATAAATATTCTGTATCGGTTGTTATTCCTGCCCGTAACGAAAGCGGCAATATTGAAAATGCAATTCTCCGTCTTCCTAAACTTGGAAATCATACCGAAATAATTTTTATAGAAGGGAATTCAACGGATGATACCTGGAGCAAAATACAGGAAATCGCTAAAAAATATTCCGGTACACATGATATAAAAATCGGACAGCAGGGTGGGAAAGGTAAGGCTGATGCAGTGCGTAAAGGTTTTGGAATGGCCACAGGCGATATATTAATGATACTTGATGCCGACTTAACAGTTCCCCCAGAAGACCTGCCGAAATTTTATGATGCAATAGCTTCCGGGAAAGGTGATTTTATTAATGGTTCGCGTTTGGTGTATTCAATGGAAAAAGATGCGATGCGTTTCTTGAATTTATTGGGAAATAAATTTTTCAGCATGGCATTCACCTGGCTGCTGGAGCAAAAGTTTAAGGACACACTCTGCGGAACAAAAGTGATTTTTAAAGAAGATTATATCCGCCTGGTGAAGAACCAAAGCTACTTCGGCAATTTTGATCCTTTTGGTGATTACGATTTAATTTTCGGAGCGCATAAACTCAATCATAAAATAATCGAAATACCAATCCGCTATAAAGAGCGTACATATGGCAGTACCAACATTTCACGTTTTAAACACGGCGTGATTTTAATGCGTATGTGTTTGTTTGCTGCTCGGAAAATTAAGTTTATATAAGATTGTATTTTTAGCAAGAAGTTGTATTTGCCAGAAATTATTATTCTCTAATCATTAAGAAAAAAATTAAAATGTTAGAAAACACAGGACGAACAGAATTAAGCAGTTTAGGCGAATTCGGATTAATAAAACACCTGACTCAATTCATAGAAATTAAAAACGAAAGCACCAAAAAAGGCATCGGCGATGATGCTGCAGTGATTGATTATAAAGGAAAACAAATGGTTGTATCTACCGATATGCTGGTAGAAGGCGTGCATTTTGATTTGGCATACGTGCCTCTTAAACACCTCGGTTTTAAAGCTGTTTCGGTAAATGTATCCGACATATACGCTATGAATGCTGTACCAAAACAAATTACAGTTTCGTTTGCAGTATCAAACCGTTTTTCTGTGGAAGCTATGGAAGAGCTGTATGCAGGTATGATGAAAGCCTGTCATAAATATAAAGTGGACATTGTAGGAGGTGATACAACAACTTCAAAATCGGGATTAGTAATCAGCATTACTGTGATAGGTGAGGCTGATGCCGATGATTTGGTTTACCGTAACGGGGCTAAAGAGGGTGATTTACTTTGTGTAACCGGAGATTTAGGAGCTGCTTTTGTAGGGTTGCAATTACTAGAGCGTGAAAAACAAATTTTCATGGAAAGCCCGGGAGTACAGCCTGATTTGGGAGGAAATGATTATATATTAGAAAGACAGTTGAAGCCTGAAGCCCGTAAAGATATTCCGCCTTTGTTGAAAATGCTGAAAGTGAAACCTACTGCAATGATTGACGTGTCTGACGGATTAGCATCTGAAATACTTCATATCTGCACACAGTCGGAAGTTGGCTGCAGTTTGTATGAAGATAAAATACCCATTGACCCGGCAGCATATAATATGGCGCGTGAATTTAATCTTGATCCTACTGTCTGCGCCTTAAGCGGGGGCGAAGATTATGAATTGCTTTTTACAATTGACCAAAGTGATTTTCCTAAAATAAAAGCCAACCCGGATATTTCCGTTATCGGCCACATGACAAGTAAAAGAGAAGGAATAAATTTAATTACTAAAGGAGGGTCATCACACCCGATTACCGCTCAGGGCTGGGATTCATTATTGAAATAATTTTGAAAATATTTTTGTAAGTTTTATCTGCGGATTTTTTTGTATGTAATAAAGTCGTATTTGTATTTATTCTTTTCATCCTGTATGCCTTTTATCCGTTCGGTTTCCAGCCATTCATCTGAATTCAATTCAGGAAAATAAACGTCGCCTTCAAAGGAGTGATAAATTTTTGTGAAGTATATTTTATCAACTAAATGCATACTCTGTTTAAAAATTTCGGCACCGCCGATTATAAAAATTTCCTGATCGTCAGTTTGTTTCGCTTTTTCAATTGCTTCATCAATCGAGCTCACAACAATAGCTCCCGGCGCATCGTAATTTTTCTGACGTGAAATTACAATGTTAGTTCTGTAGGGCAGAGGACGGAATTTTTCAGGGATTGATTCGTAATTTTTTCTTCCGGTAATTATGCAATGCCCGGTAGTTTTCTCTTTGAAATATTTCATATCCGCCGGTAAATGCCATATCAGGGTATTGTCTTTCCCGATCACATTTTTTTCTGCGACAGCAACTATAATACTTTTAGTCATTTGTCATTTGTAGATTTGTCATTAGGCTCGGTGAATCAAAGAGATGCTTTGCCAATGGATTTAATGTATGCATTTAGTTTTATATGAATTGTTTCAAGTTTTGCAATAAATTGTGAATGCTGTTCTTCTGTAATAAGTTTTCTGCTATTTGCTTTACTCAGCCAGGTTTTAGTTTCTAAAACTGAACCTCTGCTGTAATAACAAAATTGTTTATTTTCCTTAAAATGAAATCTGCCGTAACCTTCGGCAATGTTCGCAGCAATTGAATCAGATGATCGAATCATTTGTTTACCAATAGTATCTTGTGCCAGGAAACTCCAATTGATTGCAATGTCCCAAATGTTTTCTCCGAACTCCATAGATAGTTGGTAAACATCCAATTCCTCAAGTCTATGCTGCTTCATTTTTTTATTTTTAAAAGGCAAACCTAATACTCACATCCCAATGACAAATGACTAATACCCAATGACTATTAACTTAAACAGCCACAGCGGCCTTAATATGCGGATGAGGATCATAACCTTCTAAAGTAAAATCTTCAAACTTAAATTCGAGAATGTTTTTTACTTCAGGATTTATTTTCAGCGTCGGAAGTTTACGAAGATCGCGAGATAACTGCAGCTTAGCCTGTTCAATGTGATTGGAATATAAATGAGCATCACCAAGAGTATGTATAAATTCTCCCGGCTGTAAGTTACAAACCTGCGCTATCATTAAAGTTAAAATGGCATACGATGCAATGTTAAACGGCACACCTAAAAATATGTCGGCGCTGCGCTGATATAGCTGACAGCTCAATTTCCCGTCTGCAACATAAAATTGAAACAGGGCATGGCAGGGAGGTAATTTCATTTTATCAATTTCACCCACATTCCAGGCGCTTACAATCATTCTGCGGCTATCGGGATTTGTTTTAATTTGATTCACTACCTGTGTTATCTGGTCGATATGGCGGCCATCAGCTGCAGGCCAGCTTCTCCACTGTGAGCCATATACAGGACCGAGGTTACCGTTTTCATCAGCCCATTCGTCCCAGATATGCACTCCGTTTTCCGTCAAATATTTTATGTTGGTATCTCCTTTTAAGAACCATAATAATTCATGAAGTATAGATTTTAAATGCAGTTTTTTTGTTGTCAGCATCGGGAAACCTTCCTGTAAATCAAAACGCATCTGGTAGCCGAAAACACTCACTGTTCCGGTTCCGGTTCTGTCTGTTTTTACAGCGCCTTTGTCAAGGACATGCTGCATTAGGTTGTGGTATTGTTTCATATTTTTTTAATTTTCCCTTTTTGGAAATATTATTTATGATTTTTTATCCGCGTTATTATCTTTTGAATTGGAAGGCCCGTCACTTTTTTTAGTCGCATCAATCATCTCCATCAATTTCAATCCCAGTAATCCATTCATTGGATTCGCTTCGCCTCCGCTGCCGTTGATAAGCACTTCAGGAATAATTTTAATTTTCCCCTTGCCGATTTCTTCAGTGATCTTATACTTTGTAAAGTTGTCGCCGCCCATTGCACCTACTGCTAATTGGTATGCCTCAGCAGTTGATTTTCCTATTGCTAAAATTTTTCCTGCTTCAGCTGCACCGGTGACAGCAATTTTTTCAGCATCGGCATTTGCATTTAACTTTGTTGCTTCAGAATCTGCCTGAGCCTTATACCGAGTGGCTTCCGCAGATGCATTTGCGCGCATCTTTATTGTTTCCGCTTCAGCCTGAACCTGCAATTTTATACTTGTTGCATCTCCCTCTGCCTTCTTAACAGTGGCATTGGCAGTACGTTCAGCAATTTCCACACTTTGCTGTGCTTTTACAATTTCCTTCTGCATATCAGCAATTGCAGTTTCTTTTTCAACACCCTGGCGCTTCTCCTGAGCTTTCTTCTGAGTCTCAAATGTCAGCTCTTCCTCTTGTGCAATTTTCCTGTCGGTTAATGTTTTCATTAATTGTGCTGGAGGAACAATATCTCCAATCAACGTATCCACAGCATTAACATTATATTGATCCAATACTTTAGAGATATGATCTTTTGCCGACTGCTGGCGTTCCTTACGAGTACCGAGGAAAGAAATTACATCGCTGTCCTGTGCCGAGTTACGGAAATAGTTTCCGATAGTGGGTTCCAGAACCTGTGATACAAGGTTGTTCATATTACCAAAACGTGCAATCACTTTTGGCGCTTCTGATGATGGTATGTGAATGATCTGTGCTACATCCAGGTTAAACGGAAAACCATCTTTCGAACGGACAGTTATCGTAGAAAGATTTTTATCAAGGTTATGAGATTCAGACCTTGCACTGGCCCAATTAAGAACAAGGTTTGTAGTAGGCACCAATTCCACTTTCATAATATATTTATTGATCGGATATTTCCCCGGTCCGTAAGGCACATTCCAAACACCTTTGAAGCCTTTCTCCATAATGTTGCCATGTTTGAACGAATCACCGCTTAAATCTTTTCCTTCCTGACCAATGTATGAAATAACAACACCTACATTTCCAATCGGGATTTCCGTCATCGGAATTTCTTCTATCTGCACTGCCCAGGGATTGATGTTGTAGGAACCTGCCAAAACTATCTGTGGCTGTAAGCCCCTGTTTCCGCCATTTTTTAGAAAGCTGTCAATGTCTTGAAAATTATTATGGCCTTCAACCAACGTGCCGGCAATCTGACCATCCTCAATAGGGTGGCCGTCAAGAGTAGTTACAACACCTACCATGCTTTCGCGAATATTTATCATATCAGCCTCAGTGCCTGAAAATAAATGAGTATTGATGCGGTATGAACCGGCTGTTATGTAAGCGGCCTGCCGTCCTTTCTGTCCGCCAGATTTTAAAAATTTTTCTGCATCCTGAAAATTATCGCAGTCAACTTTGCTGGCTAAGATAGCGCCGGTAGGTATTTCAGCACCGTCTCTTGCTAATATCAAACCAATTTTACCCTGAGGAATAATTACGAATGGCTGCAATATTATTTCATACTGCCAAACCCATTTGCCGAAATAGATTCCCGGAGCTAATGTTTTTGCCTGAAAGCCGGCTTCGCCATTTACAGCTATAATGCGGTTATCGGGCATTTCTTTGAATTCGCCGAACAGCACGAATTTTTTTGTTACTAATCCGATTCTGTCCTGAGGGATAATAACCATCCCGCATAAAATGCGGAGTATAATTTTATAAAGTAAAATCATTAAAATGGGGATAGCAAGCCACCAATAACTCGTTAAGTAATCCATAAAATTAGATTTAGAAATTTGTTATGCTTTACAATAGGTAAAAGCAATGTAAAAATACTTTGATTTTTACTTTTAGAGGAGGAGAAAACGGGCAATACTATTAACAAACTATTAACCGGATAATTTACAAAATGGAAATAAATGTATAGTTTCGGCAGGATGCCTTTTAAATTAAGCGGAGCAGGACGCTGCGCTTAACATTTTATTCTTGAAAATTTATTTTACTCCTTGCGCTCCACGTGTGGAAAGAGACAGTTTAAGTGATAGGTGTTTAAGGTTTATATCCGTTAAAATACACCCAAAATAATTCAGAATTGTTTTTTAAAACTGCACCTTCAGAATTGTATTCCTCAGAAACGGGAGCGATACCTAGAATAGTAGTTTCCATCGTCATCGTTTTTTTGTTGAAAAACCAATCTTGAAGCAGATAAAAATGAAACAGCTGGTGCGGGTCAATACTATTTTTATAAATTTCGATATGGCTGCCAAATTTCCCATTTATTGGGCTTGTATCTTCAACTTGAGAAGTATCAGAATATGATAAAAAATCATCTATATCGTTTATAATTTCCCCATTCGGATTGTATGCAGCCATTTCTCTGGATTTAACCTTCTCAAATAATATATCTACAATAGTTTTATTAAATATTTTTTTTATTTCAGAGACATTAGAATTAAGATTATCATTGGAATAATAACTTGGAAGGCAAAATATTTTTTTTGTCCGCTTAGCCCAAATAATGTCAGGATCATTTATATCAACTGTACTATTTTTTTTAACACCCATAGTATTAACTGCCATACAAAACATTGAGCTAAATAAGGCTATATCACTTCCTGATTCAGTTAGTTTTTCTTGAGCTGGAATTATGCAGTTTACTTTGCTTATTATTTCATTTGTGCCAGCATTAAAATACAATTCCAGCGGACAATTTAATGCTTGAATTTGTGATTTATGAACTATCACTTCAGGATTTAAATAGTCATCGGCTTCGCTCTCATAATTTAAAGTGTCATCGGCTTCGGGGTGTAATTTTGCATAATCAGAAACAGTATCATAATAGCATAGTATATTATTAACTTCGGATGAAGTAAACCTGGAACCAATACATCCAATTCCATTATTTTCTTCTGATATATTTTTATATATGTTTGAATTACCAGATAAAGCTGTGTTAAATAAAAAATTGGAAAACCTTGTTTCATTCCCTTTTAAATTTTTGCTGCTATTTTCTTGATAGGCTTCTTTTGTGTCAGCGGTAAAAATTGAATCTTCGGCTTTCATTGATTTCAGGCTTTCTTTATCAATATATATTTTTCCGCTATTGCCCTCTTCAATGAATGCACTGTCATTTCTATATGTATAATTTCTGGTAAAAATAGAGCTGTCGTTAATGAATATAAAATTTGATAAGGAGGCGCCCCAAATTATATTTTCATTATAAATTAATGGATATTTTTGTTTTAACGAATCGTTTGAAATGCCTGCTGTTAGATTCTCAGCTGTTGTTACAGATGAAATGAATAGTGTATATAAAATTAATAAATGGAAATATGATTTAAATTTGTTCATACTTATAAGCAGAAGGTTATGGTTTTAGCTCAAAGCTAAAAAAAGAAATTGAATACATGATCGGATGTTGGAAAAATAGATTCAGTTAAGATTACGGCTGAAAGTTTTTGAAAAGATTTTATTTTGTCGGGGGCGGCTTTGATTAACATTATATTTTTGAAATTTATTTTACATCTCCCTCCCCATGAGGGGGCTTAACTAATTTCATTATTAATTCTGAATTATCTTTTCTTAGTTTCTTAATCTCTTTCTGCTGTTCCTCATTTTTTTTATATAACTCATCATAAGCTTTTTCTTTTCTCATCACCTTTTTCTTTTCGGGATTTCTAACGACAGCTTCTAATTCACGAATTAAAGTTTTTTGTTTTTCAATCTCAGCATCCTTAGTCTTTATATCATACTGCAGCATTTTTACATAAGCCTGACATATCAAAAGGTTTTGGTAATCAGTTTTTGGTTCGATGTTCATTTTGTTTCTATTTATTTTAAACCGGTTTCAAAGGGTTTGATAATTATTTTATAATAAACGATATCCTTTTTGTTTTATTATTAAAGATAATTATTTTATGCTTCTGAAGCATTGCAAATGAATTTCTTATATTTTCTGCAGGATGCTGGTTAAATAAAGCGGAGTAGGACGCTCCGCTTAACGGGGGGGAGATCCGGAAACTATTATTATTTATCCGAATATTTTGAGCCCTAACCGCGACGGGATAAATGATGTTTTCAACTTTACTTTAGGAAATATAAATTTTTTTTCGGCCGGTATTTTCAACCGCTGGGGCGAAAAAATGTATGAATGAAGTATTGGAGGTTCGGGCTGGGACGGCAGAACTATGGCTGGAGTAACTGCTTCGCCGGGAGCTTATTTTTTATCCTCAATATGATTGACAGGCATGGTAATCCGCTTCAGAAAAACGGATCGCTGACGCTGGTGAGTTAGGGTTTTAAATCTTGGTTCCTAAAACCCAAATCTTCAATTCTGAAATTTCTCTAAAAGATAATCTGGAAGCTTGCATTCTTCTGCTGTGAATTTGCATTCCTTATTAGCAGGGCACAGGTTCTTTGTCTTAGAGCTTGATGTTTTGACAGCGAATCACAGGTTCTTTGTCTGATAATTTGTATTTTTAACCCTGACACAGTTTATTGAACAGACCCTTGTTTGGCTTTTGCACTGCAATGGTTTGCAGTATGGTTATTTGTGTACTTGTTGGCATGTTGTTTGTGTTTTAGTTTTTATTGATACTATTTGTTTTATTTATATAATAATTTAAAACCGGCATAAAAAATTCTTTGGGACTGTATCCGATTTTAGTTATCAGTCTATCAAAATATTTACACGTCATATTTGCTCTTCCCTTTTCTATATTCCATAAATACCCCTTTTCAATTTCCAATAAATTTGCAAACGCCTGCAGTGAGAGCTTCCTTTTCTCCCGTTCACTTTTTATTATAAAGCCGTATATTTCAGCTGAATTTTTCATTTTTAGAAGTATGCAAATTGAAGTATTTTAAATGAAATAACCGTAAAGCTGTCAGCACTACAAAATAAAAAAAGCCTCCGGGATTAGCGGAGGCTTAATTTTGAAGAAAATTTATCGTTTGTTTTTTAATAGATAATTATTCTTTCTCACACTAAAGATTAAAACTCTTCGAAAAAAATCGCACTGTATAAATTGATCAGCTTATGTTTGCAGCCTCATCAATTAATTTTTGAATACACATTGTAATAAATACATTACAAATTATGTTAATTTTACCTCTACCTTCAATATTGGAGGTTTTAAAAAATAAATTATCAAAACTTAAGCACAAACTATGAAAAACATTCTTACATCCCTGTTAATTCTATCTTACTCTTTTGCTAACGCAGTAACATGGCATGTAGGAGCATTGCAAGCACATACCACTCCAAGCGCTATTGTAAACCTGGTACAAAATGGCGATACTATAAAAATAGATGCCGGAGTTTATTTAAACGATCCCGTTCAATGGAATAATTCCAATTTGGTTTTTATAGGCTTGGGTACTGGCAGCAATAGAACTGTGATGAGCTGGAATGGCGGTGATATTTCTAATGGAAAAGGAATTTGGGTATTTGGTAATTCAAGTACCACCGGCAATATTACTATTGATAATATAGTATTTGACGGGGCAAGAGTTTCAGATGCTAATGGCGGCAATGGAGCCGGAATAAGATTTCAGGCAAAAAATTTAACCATAACTAACTGTTTGTTTCATTCATGCCAAAATGGAATTTTAGAAGGAGGCAGTTATACTGGTTCTGTTGTTACAATTCAAAATACCGAATTTAACAATAACGGTTATGAAGTTATTGGCAATCCTACTTATTCGGGTTACGAACATAATATTTACATAGGTGCAAGTACTGACAGCCTGCTGGTTAAAAACTGCTATTTCCATGACCCGAGAGGTGAAGCAAATAGTTTGAAAACCAGAGCGCAGAAAAGTTATATACTTTACAATGTAATTGATGAGGCAAACGGACAAGGCAGCTGGGAATTAAGCATAGGGCAAGGCGGCTTAATTGCAGCAATAGGAAACACTATTGTTCAGGGAATTAACAGCATCAACCATGGCATTGTTGGTTATGATGCTGCAACTAATCCTATTCAAAAGTTTTATTTTATCAATAACACTGTTATTAATAAGTACCATGGCGGATATACTTTTTTTAATATCGTTCCATCAAGCGGTATTACTGTATTTAAAGTGTATAACAATATATTTTCATCAGTTTCTGCCGGCACTATGAATACTTTAATTTCAGGCACCCTTGGTGCTGCTTTAGATACAATGTCAAACAAAATTATTGCAGATTATACTACAATTGGTTTTGTTAATGCAGCCGCTAATGATTTTCACTTAACCTCCAGTGCTGTATCTGTAATTGATCATTCAAGTGCGCAAGGTACAGCATCATCAGGTTTTGTGCTTAAGCCGGTTTATCAGTATGTTAATTTTGCATCTCCATTAGCAGTTAGAACAACCGCTGGTTTGCACGACGATATTGGTGCTTTTGAATATGGAATAACAACTGGAATTAACAATGAAACCGATTCAAAAAACATTGTTTTATATCCAAACCCTGCATCAAATTATTTTACTTTAGAGTTAACAGGTAAAATTAAATATGATGAAGCACAATTAATTATTTATGATATCACTGGAAGAGAAGTTAAAAAGGTTTTAGTACAAACTGGAAAAACAGTTATAAATATTAAGGACGACCTGACTGCTGGAACATATATTTATTCCATTTTAAATACCTCCGGCCAGCCATTAGGTTCAGGAAAGTTAATCGTTCAATAATCACAGTTCTGCATTGATTATATAAACAATGAAGTGCAATTTGCCGGACAAAACCCTTTGTACATTTTAAATGATGGTAAAATTGAAATTATCAAAGAAGACATTTACGGCATTGGCGGAGGGGGAATGATTGCAAAATTGCATGACCCATTGAAAAAAGTATTTGCCAATCATGTTATCCCAATAAAAAAAGGCATGAGCATTTATCTTTCTTCCGATCGTTATATGGACCAGTTCGGAGGCCGTGAGAGAAAAAAATTCGGAGCGCAAAGATTTAAAGATTTACTCGTAAGTAATAACAGTTTGAATATGCAGCAGCAAAAAAACTGATTACATCAGCTCATGAAGCATGGAAAGGGAATAAAGTACAGATTGATGATGTTTTAGTTATTGGGATTAATTTATAATTTATTCCCACTGGTCGAAATCTGCAATCAAGTAAAAACTAAGGATTTGTTATTCCGCACAATTATCCTCACGCTCATTTCAATTATTTATTAAGTTTGCTTTAAGTTGATAAACATCTTTTACCAACCCTAATGAAGAAAATATCAGTATTTACTTTTTTAATAATTTCAACTTCGATTTTGTTTGCGCAGAATGGTCATTCATACATGATTCAATTTGAAGGAACTTTTTTAAATGGTAAATATTATCCAGCAATTGCAATTACTAAAAGATTGAAAAAGCATGATGAATTAAAAATTGCAGTCGGCGGAGGTCTTTTAGCATCAAGAAATTATTATACAAAAGACTTTGTTTATGATACCATAAATAAAATATCTTCCTATACTCAAAATTTCATATTGCCATACGGAGGCACGAATAATTACAATTATCCAGAATATGGCCTGGAATCAAAATCTTTATATTCAGGTTTTATATTAAAAGCTGATTATCTTTTAAAGCTTATCTATAAAGCAAAAGGAACCAAATATATAAGTCTCACTTTTGGACTTGATGCAGGCTTGTATTTATTAAATGATCGTTATAAATTAACAGTTGAGAACTACAATACCAAACAGCAGCGCACCATACAAGGCACCTTAAATTCAAGTGCTGTAAGTCTTGGAAACATTTTAGATTTCAAAAAAAGTATTAATTCCGATTTATTTAAAAGAATTCACAATAATTTATTTGTAAATGTTTTTGCTGAGTATATGTTTTATTTTGATTATGTGCCGGTACCAGGTAAATATCATACTTCTCTTTATCAGGGGAGCAGCCCTTTTTCTTATTGGCAGTATGAATTAGGTATTGGTGTTGGCTATACATTTAATAAATAACAATTTTAACTATTCAATAAAATGTTCCCGCCGCTGCCCGAAACCAGCAATCCCGCATAAGAGTATTCGATTTGTAATCCCGAATAATTATTCCCCTGCTGATTTCAATTATTTATTAAGTTTGCTGCAAGAGATTTCATTATAGAATAAATGAAACAAAGCACTTGTTATATCAAACAAATTAAAACAACCCGCCATGACAAAAAGCAGCATGAATCCTAAAGTCGATTTTTATTTTACCAAATCCGAAAAGTGGCAGGAAGAACTGGAGCAATTGCGAATGATTATTCTTGACTGCGGGCTTACCGAAGAATTGAAATGGGGCGTTCCCTGCTACACATATCAGAAAAGTAACGTAGTTTTAATACATGTGTTTAAAGAATACTGTGCTATTCTGTTTATCAAAGGTGTTTTGTTAAATGATGCCAAAGGTATTCTGATCCAGCAAACGGAGAACGTGCAGTCGGGCCGTCAAATCAGGTTCACCAATGTAAAGGAAATAGTGAAGTTGAAACCAGTCTTGAAAGCCTACATTCATGAAGCCATTGAAGTGGAAAAAGCCGGTGTAAAGGTGGAGTTAAAAAAGACTTCAGAGTACAAAATCCCTGAAGAATTCCAAAAAAAGTTAGATAACACTCCCGCCCTGAAAAAAGCTTTTGAGGCTTTAACACCGGGCCGTCAAAGAGGATATATTTATTATTTTTCGCAGGCCAAACAATCCAAAACCCGGGAGGACAGAGTTGAAAAATATATGCCGCAGATTCTTATTGGAAAGGGATTAGATGATTAATGCATTTAATTTCAGGAGATATAATATAAATTATGAAAACCGAATAAGTATTGTTAGAATACACTTGAACAATGAACCTAAAAAAGGCGCAAATTAAAATATCAATTCTGACACTTTTATTCACCGGATTACAAGGGTATGCTCAATCAGGCAGTAATATGAATCAAACCGCTTTCAAGATACCGCTGCATAAAGGTGAAAACAAAGTGACAAAATACAAAACGCTAGAAATTACTCCTGTTAACCTTTTTATTCAAGATAAACCCTGGAACGACAAGTCGGCAAATATTCAATTGGAACTCAGCGTAAAAACCGATAATAAACCATTTAAAACTTTTCTTTGGTATTTTCAAAAGGACAAAAATCCTCCGGCAAATTACCCCCAGGCTTCAGGAAAATACATTTATAGTCTGGAAATCAGCCCGCAGGAAACAATACAATTGACGGTTGATACATTGAGTTTCGAAAAGCCCTTTTTTCTTACCCTCGGGCAAGATGCTAAAATCGGAGACCTTACAGTAAATTTTACAGAATCCATGGATGTTATGGGGGCTCGTTCAGAAAACGAGGCCCCGTCTAACAATGATTCTTATGCCGAATATTATTTAGCTTTATCCGAAAATAAGGAACAAAAAACACTTTCATTCTTTTCATCCAATGTTAATAATAAGGCTGAACAATCGCTCAAGTGGGGGGACTATGAAATCATAGTTTTATACGATGATCTGAAATTATTAAAATTAATTGTTTACAATCGGAAGATTAAAAAATAATCAAACTTCGCTTCTAAAGGGTGTACAACAAATATCACTTTTGTCCTTATGCATCCCTCCCCCTTCCCACAAGCACTTCAAACTTTTTGCGATACGCTCCCCTCTCCTTTTCAAGGAAAGGGCCGGGGGTGAGGTCTTGCACGGTAATTGCATAAAAAGGAAATTGGTTGTACCCCAGTATTCCCCCGCTTGATAAAAAACAGATAGCTGATTAAACAGCCATAGCAGCCAAAAGACCAATCCCCTCCCCTAACCGAAAATACTTACTCCGTTTATTCTATTTTTTTTATATTTACAATCTATTCACAGATCATAAAACTGGATGAAATCAAAACTCTTTACCTTTATATTAGCCGCATTTGCATTAACCGCATTCGCACAATTCCCCGAAAACACATATCAAAGTAAATCCAACCAATACTACTGGAAAAACCGCAAACCTTTCGAAGGCTACTGGCAGCAGGATGTTCATTATAAATTAACTGCCGCACTTGATGATAAAACTGATATTATTGACGGCTCCGAAGAACTTGTTTATACCAATAATTCGCCCGATGACTTATCCTATGTTTATTTTCACCTATACAGTAATGCCCAGACAAAAGGCTCCTACCTCGATGATTTATATAAAAACAACAATGCAAAAATGCATTACGGCAAATACCAGGCACAGGGTTTAGGCTGTACTGTTTCAAAAATAACTGTTAACGGCACCGAACTTAAAACCGAACTTGATAATACTATTTTAAAAGTATTTCTGCAAAAGCCTATTAAATCAGGCGAAAGCCTCACCTTCCAGGTAAATTTCAAAACCTATTTCGACAGCGGCACCATGCGCAACCGCATGAAATTATTCGGCGCCTGGGGATATAAACATTATGATGTGGTACATTGGTATCCCCGCATTTCGGTGTACGACCGCAAACTTGGCTGGGATACCGATCAGCATCTCGAACATGAATTTTACGGCGACTTCGGAACCTACGATGCCGCATTTACATTCCCAAACAATTATATACTTGATGCCACAGGCACTCTCCTCAACAGGGATGAAGTTCTCCCTGCCGATTTACGTTCAAAACTAGACATCAAAAATTTTAAAGATAAACCATGGGGTGAAACACCTTCAGTAATCATTAAGCCCGACGGCTCAACCAAAACTTGGAAATTTCATGCAGAAAATGTTCATGATTTTGCCCTTACTGCCGATCCTACTTACCGAATCGGAGAAGCTGAATGGAACGGCATTAAATGTATTGCCCTTGCTCAGGAACCGCATGCATCACGCTGGCAGAACGCAGCTGAATATACTGCTAAAGTTCTCAAAGTAAATTCTCAGGATTTTGGATTATACGGTTACCCGAAAATGGTTGTTGCCGATGCACAGGATGGCATGGAATACCCCATGCTTACGCTCGATGGAGGTTATGACCCCGATTACCGCGACTTGCTGGCTCATGAAATAGGCCACAATTGGTTTTTCGGCATGGTTGGTTCAAATGAAACATACCGTGCAGCGCTTGATGAAGGCTTCACGCAGTTTTTAACTAACTGGACCTATGAACGAATCGACGGAAATCAGCGGGTACGATTTGAACCGAAATCAAACTATGTAAAACGTTTCACCGAGCCTGATTATGTGCGCAACAGCGAAGTTTTCAGCGGCTACATGGGCGAAGCCGCAAGAGGGATTGATGCAAATTTTAATGTGCATTCTGACGGGTACAACGGCGCTTTAGGCCACGGCGGCGGTTACCGCCAGGTATATATGAAAACAGCAGTGATGCTTTACAACCTGCAGTACACGCTCGGCGATTCTGTATTTTTAAGCGCCATGCAGCATTACGTTTCTCAATGGAAATTTGCCCACCCTTACTTAGAAGATTTCCGAAATTCAATTATACAATATACCAAAGTTGATTTAAACTGGTTTTTTGATGAATGGATTGAAACATCCAAAACCATTGACTACGGCGTAAAATCAGTGAGAAAAGGAGATAAAAAAGATGAATATAAAATCACTTTCAAAAGATACGGCATGCAGATGCCTCTTGATTTTGCCGTTGTAGCAAACAACGACAGCGTTTTTAATTTTCATATACCAAACAACTGGTACGTAAAAAAAACAACAGCAGCAGTACTTCCCCGCTGGATTGGCTGGGATAAAATAAAACCTGAATACACTGCCGTTGTTGTTATTCCAAGCGGTGTTGAAGATGTGGTGATTGATCCCAGCACACGTTTAGCGGATGTAGATATGCTTAATAACAACAAAAATATTTCAATAAAATACCGTTTCGATTCAAAAATTTATAACCCATCGAATTGGATGAGGTATGAATTATTTGCCCGCCCCGATATTTGGTATAACGGCTACGACGGTATTAAAGCCGGATTAAGCGCCAACGGAAATTATATGAATTACAAACATATTTTTGATGCAGCGGTTTGGTTCAATACAGGCATCGGGCAGAATAATCTCCCTGCCGACGGGGTTTCAAAAAACTCCTACGACAATGTCAGCTTCCGTTTCAACTACCGCACATCAACTGACAAATTTATGAAGGGCTCCTCATTTTATGCAGGCGCAAAAGCTATTGACGGACTTAATGCATATAACATCGGCTTCGACCGGAAAGATGCTTCAGGAAAAAACCGCGTGTATATGAATTTTAAATCGATGTACCGCAAAGGATTGAACGATCTCACTTATCTCCTCCTTCCCGACGAATGGCTTCCCAGCCAATTGAATAATACAATAAATATCGGCATTGAGCATAATTATAATTACGCTGCCGGGGCAGGTATAATTAACTTAGGGATGCGCTCATCAGCTCTTTTAAGTGATTACGATTATCAACTGATAAATTTAACATCAGTTAACCGCACCCGCTTAGGGAAATTAATCCTCGATACCCGCGTAATCGGTCAGTACGGAACCGGCACCAACTGGGCTTCCGAATCTTCATTATTTTTAGCCGGCGGTAATCCGGAAGATATGATGGATAATAAATATACACGTTCACAAGGTTTCTTCAGCCCTGAAATGGCAAAGATAGGAGCCACTCCCAATAATTTTCAATACGGCGGCGGACTCAATTTAAGAGGCTATTCAGGCTATCTCGCCCCCCAGCTGCAAAGCGATGGAAGCACTGTTAACACCTATAAAGGGCAGACAGGAGCAGCAGTAAATGCAGAATTAGAATTTGACGGGATTGTGAAAATCAGGAAACAAAATTGGCTGACACGCACATTCAAACTATGTACCTACTTGTTCGGCGATGCCGGTGTAATCAATTATAATGCGGTAACCGATAATGTATTAAAAATGACGGATGTCAGAGTTGATGCCGGCTTGGGCATTGCTTTAACCATTAAAAAGTTTGGGGTGCTCCAAACGGTTAACCCTTTGACTATTCGTTTTGATATGCCATTCTTCTTAAATAAAATCCCGCCTTCCGACAAAGGATTTGTTCAATACCGTTTTGTAATTGGTATAAACAGAGCCTTTTAATCGGAAATGGAAGCAATGCTAAAAGGGATTTACTCATTGGAAACACAATGGAATTCAATGTCTATTGCATTTGATTTTAATCATATAATAAAACAGTATTTGCTGCGTTATAAAATTGAAATATTATGAAAAACTCTATTAATAAAATTATTTGAAGGTGTGAATGATGTAAATATTTCAAAAGTTGTGTAACATAAATTTACATGTTGATGAATAATTTTGCTGATATAAACTTAATGGTTGTATTACATCGAAAAATAAAAAAACATGTAAAGATACACTTACTGATTAGTATGAAGTCTGACCATTAATAAACAAAAAACTGATATAAATCATAAAACCGATTCAAATAATTCGATAATTTCGGGCGCTGAATCTCCCCTTTCTTTATGAAGACAAAAACAATCCTCCTGCTTGCACTAACTGCATTTATTTATAATTCATGCCGGAATGATGCTTATAATCCCGACATATGTTTTCAGCAAAACGTACTGCCTATTTTTGTGAATAATTGCACAATGTCAGGCTGTCATAATTCCAAGGATCATAAGTCAAGATTAGATTTATCTACCTATGAAGGTATAATGAAGGGCGTTACACCAAGCCATCCTTTGCGGAGTAAAGTTTATACCACCGTATCCGGCATTTTTGCATCAATGCCCATTAAAAAAAAATTAGATCTGAAAGACATCAATTACATAAAAATATGGATTCAGATGGGCGCCCAAAACACGTCTAATTGCGGCGGCACCTGCGATACCTCAAGTTATACATACAGCGGCAGAATCAGCGGAATAATAAATACATGGTGCACAGGATGTCATTCAGCAAGTAATAAAGGGGGAGGTTATGATTTAACTTCTTACAGCGGAGTTGCTGCAACTGCTATAAATAACAGATTAATAGGATGTTTAAAGCAATCTACCGGCTTTTCTCCTATGCCTAAGAATAATAAACTAACCGACTGCGACATTACTGCCATTGTAAAATGGGTGAATTCAGGCTATCCGAATAACTAATTTTTTGATTAAATATAAATCGCACAACCTGCTCCCCTCTCTTTACCGCCAATAAAAATTAATAAATTTACGATCGTGAAAAATCGTTCAGAACAGCATTGTAAAAGAAATTAAAAATTCTTTACAATGGATAAAAAAATTACTGCTACTTTGCAATCTCAAATTGCATAAGCCGAGAATTCATGAAATTTACAAACCAGAATATTAATAAAAAATGAAAAAGATGAAAACACTATTTACTGCAGTTTTTGCGGTCATTGCCAGTCTTTCGGCAATTTCTCAAACCAATGATGAACAATATGCAAAAGCTTTAAAGGCTAAACTTGAATTCAGATATAAAGATGCATTTCCTGCGTTTCAAGCCTTATTAAAAACAGATTCAAATAACGTAAATTATGTGCAGGGCGCAAGTTACTGCTATTCTAAATACGGCTTTTTTTATGTTGCCGATGCTGAAAAAATGAAGTATTACCAAACGGCAGAGTACCTTGCTAAAAAAGCAATTAAATTAAATGAGGCAAGTGCCGATGCCCATTTTGCTTATGCAATGGCTTTAGGACGCATCAACGAAAATGCCAGTTCAAAGCAAAAAGTAGCGAATGCAAAATTAATTAAAACACAGGTTGACAGGGCAATTGCACTCAACCCCAGATTAGCCGGTGCATACCATATACTTGGCCGCTGGAACCGAACAATTGCAGGTTTTAACGGTGTTGAAAAAATTATGATTAATTCATTTTTCGGAGGAGTGCCTCCGGGCGGTACTTATGATGATGCCGTAAAAGCCTTTATCACAGCCATAGGTATTGAACCTAAATATATGAACCACCAATTTGAACTTGCTCAGACCTATTCCGACATGGGGAAAAAAGTGGAAGCTAAACTTTGGGCTCAAAAAGCTTTGGAAATTACACCTTCGAATGAAGACGACAAAAAAGCAAAAACTGACTGCGAAGCTCTTCTTAAAAAATTGAATTAAAAATTTACTTAAAAAGAGAAAGTACAGTTAAGAAAACTGTACTTTTTTTATTTTAGAATATTTCAACTTGTCATTTAAACATCCGCGGGCAGGGGTTGAAATGACTTTTAAATGATATAGCTGCTTCATATAAAATCTACTGTTGTTTTAAAAATGAATTAAAATCTGAAATGAGAAAAAAAATAAGTCTAAATGATTTTATAAAAAGGAATAAAATATTTTTGCTAATCATATCTGTCTGCATTTCAAATTTTGTTTCTGCACAGAAAGATACAACCAGCAAAATAGAAGTCAACAAATACTATGTAATTGATGCTGACGGAAAAACATATTGTAACTTAAAAGTTTTGGGAAGCACACCTTTTAAAGTAATTTCAGCAGGATATGATTTTCAATCATCTAATATCTTATCGTCCAATATAGCCACTGCCCAAACTCCTATAAACCCCTCTTTCGGAAGCCCGCAGAAAAACACAATAAATTTTAATCAAGGATTTAGGTTTGCAGTGAACCTCCCGATAATTTCAAAAGCCAAGTGGATGGTATTAGTTGGTTTCAGCTATTTAGACAATAAATACAGTTTCACATCGCCAGATGGATTAAGTCCTTTTCCGAAAACGCTTAATGATAACGGACTGCGCAGCATGGATGGCAATTTCACTATTTTCAAGCCGCTTAATGAAAAATTCTTTTTATTAAATCAAAATAATTTCACATTGAGCGGAGATTACAGCCTTTCAAAATTGCAGCCTCTCTCAACTATTAAATTTTCGACTGCAGTATTGTTTGGATGGAAGCCTCATTCCAGGCTTCAGACTGCCATCGGATTAAGCCGCACATATAGAGGCGGGGAGCAGAGTATTGTGCCGGTGCTTCTATATAACTGCACATTCCAAAATAGTAAATGGGGAATTGAATCACTGCTTCCATCACGGGCTGCAGTCCGTTTCAATGCTAATGCCAAAAATATTATTTCAGGAGGATTTTTGTTGGAAGGAAATTCCTATTATTTAGGAAATTTAATGAATTCTAATCCATTGCCGGCATACAGCAAATTAGAACTTAGAAGATCTGAATTAAGAGTTAGGCTTACTTACGAATGTTCAATTCATAAATCTATCTGGCTTTCATTACAAGCCGGTTACAGGATTAATTCAAAATTTAATATTGATGAAGGTGATTTTTACAGAGGTTATAGCAATCTGCCTTATGTAATGGAAAATAAACTCACAAACCCTTTTTATGGAACGGTAACAATTAACTTTGTTGCATTGTAGTTCTATTCGAACCTAATTGAAGAGCTGAGATGGTTTCTTCTTCGTGTTACTCCGTGTTCTCCGTGTCTCTGTGACTCTGTGGCTATTTTCCTCTTTTCGATACAAAAAAAATTACATTTTTTTAGAACAGACTTCCGACTCATTTTTTTCTGCTGAATGAAATGTACTGATGAAACTCCGGCACAATTTTTAAAAGAATTGTAAGGCTTCCGTAAACACTTGTAATTACAACTGTTTTAAACACAATAGATGCAGCAGTGTTATTCATTGAAGGCAGCAAATAGCTTACAAAAAATGCTGCCGCAATCACAAGAAGTATTTTCACACTCGACATATCATAAGGCTGCATTTTAAAATTTTTCAAAATAATAAAATACTTCAAAGCATTATAAATTACAGACGACAGAGCGGTTGCAAATGCAGCCCCTTCAATGCCGTACTTTGGTATTAAAATAATGTTCAAAATAATGGCCGCTATCATTAAAAAGATCAATAAATAAGCGCCGTAAACGTATTTTTCGGAAGCAAAAAGTATTGAAGTATTTACACCTGTCGCAATATTTAAAAACCCGCCGATGCAGGTAATCACAATAACCACAGCACCCTTGTGATATGCCTCAGGCAGCAGCCCCAGCAGTTCATGAACATTTGCAATAATACCGACTAACAGCAACCCGCCTGCCAGCATTAAATATTTTACTGATTGATTATATATTTTTTTGATACTCTCTGTATCCTTATTCGCCCATGCCTGAGCGACTTTAGTGTGTGTAATCCGCTCCAGCGAAGTAAGCGGTATCTCAATCACAAGTGCAATATATGCAGCAACAGTAAAAATGCCGACATAATCAAGGTTCATATATTTACCAATCATAATTGCATCGAGGTGCTTCAAACTCAGGGAAGAGAAATTTGTCACCGTTAGTATTAAACCATATTTTATGAGGTTTCTAAGCCCAATAGATTTCAGAAAACCAGTATCGATTTTTAACGAAGGTTTATCCTCTGAATAAATATAAATTATCATTGACACAGCCTGTAATGCATAAATGGTGACAAACAAATTGATAAACATGGTAAGATCTATCCATCTGAAATAATAGATTACAATCAGGAAAATAAAAAGAACACGGCAGAAAATCCCTTCAAAAAAACTTATTACTGCGGTTTTAAAAAGGGAAGCGCAGTAGGCATTCAATGCCATATTAAGCCCTATTATAAAGGCAAAGGGCAAAAGCAGATCAAAAAAGCGGGTGAATAAAAATGACTGTTCAATGTATTGATTGATGATTACATTTTTGAAACAGTAAACTAAAATACCGCAAATAACAGTCCCCAGCAGGGGAAAGAGGAGCATAAAACCAAAATAGCCGTGATGTTTTTTCTCTTCATTACGAAAGAAAGGAAAATATCTGGTTGTGACACTGCTCACACCCAATGGTAAAATAGTTGCGATCAGACTTGCAGCAGCAATTAAAATGCGCGTCAATCCAAGCTCTTCGGGTTTAAGTAAATTCGGCTGTATAAACAACAGACTCACAAAACCAATCATCACACCTGAGTAAGTGATAACAGCGTTTTGTATTCCCTGCCTTTTTATTGATCCCAATTTGTTTTTTTATTTGAGGATTATAACGAAATGATGATTCAAATATTTCAATTAAAAATCATTTTTCCAAAGGTAGCATAGAAACAGAAATTAAAAAATTTAATTAACTTTGTAAGGATTAAAAAACCTTACCGTTGCTGCAAATCATAACAAACAGGTTTTAAAAATTATACTTATAATCCATCTTTCGGTTCCTTTAATAAATTGCTTCGGTAGTTATATATGCAGACAAAAAAATTAACTATAGTCAACCGTCATTACCCTCCCAATATTAACATTACAGGTGAAAATGCCTGGGACCTCGCAAATTATTTAATTGAACATCATAAATTAGAAGTGGCAGTTGTTCACATCAGCCGCAGTTATGAAGGAGGCGGGACCAAACGTGAACCGGTTGGCAAAACGTATCCAATCAAAACGATTTATGAAGGGAATAATAAAATACTCCGCTATCTGAGCAGTTTATTGGATGGTTACAATTTAATCCGGAAGGCCGCTAAATTAAATCACGGACCGATTATAGTAATGACAAGTCCTCCCCTGCTGCCGATGTGGGCATCAAAAATATTAGGCCGTAAAAAAATTGAATGGATTTTATGGAGCATGGATTTATTCCCGGAAGGGTTTGCTGCTACTGGCGAATTAAGCGAAAACAATTTTTTATATAGATACGCTCTTAAACAGACTTATAAAAATGCTCCCGATAAAATAATAGCTCTTGGACCTCATCAAAAAAAACTTTTAGATAAAAAATACGGACGGCAGATAGAACATGTTATTTTACCCTGCGGTGTTTTTTTAGATCAAAATAAAATTGAAAAAACTCCTGCATGGAAAGTCCATATTGATAAGATATACCTTGGATACTGCGGTAATTGCGGAAATCCCCATTCCGGAGATTTTATTAAAACTGTAATCGATCAGCTGAACCCTGATAAACACCATATGGTACTGGCTGTTTACGGAATTAAAGCGGAAGAGCTGAAACAATACGCAAAAAATAATCCTTCGGTAACTATACTAAACAGCGTGCCCCGGAACGAACTGCATCATATTGATGTGCATCTTGTAACACTTGTAAATTCATGGACTCATGTTGCCGTGCCTTCAAAAGCAGTAAGCAGTATCTGCTGCGGAGCATCCATTATTTTCTGCGGAAACAAAGAAAGCGACAACTGGTTTTTACTGCAGGATGCAGGCTGGTTTGCGGAAGACAGCCCCAATCTAAAGGAGGAGATCCAAACAATATTTTCTTCTTTAAACCGTGATGAAATAAATATCAAAAAACAAAATGCAGTAAAAATATCGAAAACTTTAAATAACCTTGTAAGGCAGAGCTATGACACAATTGCGTCATGGGCTCAATAATCGTGAATGAGGAGCACCTGTTTGATTTGAAAATTTATTTTCAGAAAACAGTAAAAAAAAGTTACTTTTACTAACCCAAAACATTATTTGTAATTATCATGAATATAGCATTAATAACAGGCTCTGGAGGATTAATCGGCAGTGAAGCTGTTTCCTTTTTTTCGAAAAAATTTGATAAAATAATCGGTATCGATAATGATATGAGAAGTTATTTTTTCGGAACAGCCGCATCCACCAATTGGAATGTAACCAGAATAAAAGAAACTGTTTCTAACTACGAACATTATTCAATTGATATCCGAAACCTAATTGAACTCGAAAAAATATTCAATCAATACGGAAGTGATATTAAACTGATTGTACATACTGCCGCACAACCCAGTCATGACTGGGCAGCTAAAGAGCCAATCACAGACTTCGGCGTGAACGCTTTAGGCACCATGCACATGCTTGAACTGACCCGCAAATATTGCAAGGAAGCTGTTTTTATTTTTACTTCTACCAATAAAGTATATGGCGATAATCCTAATTTTCTGCCGTTGATAGAAAAAGAAACACGCTGGGAAATTGATGAATCTCATCCGTATTTTAAAAACGGCATTGATGAGCAAATGAGTATTGATCATACCAAACATTCTGTATTCGGCGCTTCAAAAGTAGCTGCCGATGTGATGGCTCAGGAGTATGGAAAATATTTTGATATGAATGTAGGTGTATTCCGCGGCGGATGCTTAACGGGCCCAAACCACAGCGGGGCACAGCTTCATGGTTTTTTATCTTACTTAATGAAATGCACGCTTTCCGGAGATCATTATACCATATTCGGCTACAAAGGAAAGCAGGTGCGTGATAATATCCACAGCTCCGACTTGGTAGATATGTTTTGGAATTTTTATCAAAATCCCAAAAAAGGTGCTGCCTACAATGCCGGCGGCGGGCGGTTTGCTAACTGTTCGATGATTGAAGCAATAAAAATGTGCGAAGATATCAGCGGCAAAAAATTAAACCACAGCTACAGCGAGCAGGCACGCAGCGGTGATCATATATGGTACATCAGTGATGTTTCAAAATTTCAAAATGATTATCCTGAATGGAAATATAAATGGAACCTGCAGGATACGTTTGTAGATATTTATAATACGATGAGTAAAACAATTTCTGTTAAAAATTGTATTTGATTTTTAAATTCAAACTTTATTAAATCAATAAAAAATGCAGCCGATCAGCTGCATTTTTTTATTCATTAAAATTGTAAACTTTTATTTTTTTCTAAAAAATATGCCGTTGCATTGCAGCACCACACCCGTTTTATTATCAGTAAATGCCGGCGCAATACTGTTTAGTTGAAATCCGGTTTGTTCCATATATTCCAAGACCTGCGGCAATAACCAATTTTGATTTTCATATAATGGCAGCAATGAAATTTCCATTTCAATTCCTTTTGCGCTAGCAATCATTGTCTGCGCCCCTTTCAACACCTCCTGCTCAAACCCTTGCACATCAATTTTAAAAAAAATATTTTTTGCGGATTTGCTGTATTCCAGTCCTATTTCATCTAATGGATATACCTGTACTTTTTCTTTACCGATAATTTTTGAGTCGGGGGCGCCTTGATAGTGTGAATCCAGCATATTCAGCAAAGTACTGCTTACCGAATTTGCAGAAATATTAATTTCAATTTCTTCCTTTTTACTGCCGATAGCGCAGCGCGGTGCAACAGTCCAATTTTCATACTTTTTGCTTTCAGCTTCAATTATTTTGTAAACAGAAGATAAAGGCTCAAATGAAACTATTTTATGGGCATAACCGGCATCAATGATACCGGTAGCATATTGGCCTTTGTTTGCACCGATATCAAAAACCAAATCAATGTTGTAATGCTCCAAAAGTTTAATGCGTCTGAGTTCTTCACTGGTAGCGGCATTGTACTTACGAATAAGCAGTCCGAAATTTTGAAATATTTTTTTTGTGATACGTTCTACGTTGATCATTTTGTCTTCATTAAATTTGCTAAGATTTCACAACTCTAATCATGTCGTCAACAACAGTAACGGAATAATCCGGATTTATTTTTTTAACATATTGAGTTAACTCAGGAATTGTCGGGTAATCATGCTCTCCTATAAATAAACGGGCATCATCAATAAGCATTACGTGTCCCTTATTATTTTTAAAAACCGCATCAATTTCTGCATAAATAGGGCACTCCACAGCACTCAAAGCAGTTGAGCTCCCGCAGTAATGACCGTCTAACCAAAATAATGCAGGCTGTTCCAGTGTCGGAACAAGTTTCGGAAGCACTTCACCGCTGTCGCCCTGAATTAAATTAATCCGTGAATCACTTTTAAAACGCTGTTTTGCTTTTTCCCAGTATTCAATGCTTAGTTCAACGGAATATAATTTATCAAAATTATTTTTCTGAGCTTCCATCATATCTCCTCGGAAAGTGCCGGTTTCAACCAATATTCTGCATTTATATTTTTTGCCGAATTCAGCAACAGTAAGTTGTTTTATTTTATGAGGAGGCGGAGTCGGTGCATTCCATTTATGCCAATTCAACACAATAAAATCTATTTCCTTATCATCAATATAGCCTTTCTTAACCCATTCAGCTACAATAGGATTTTTTTTCCAGCGGTTTCTTAAAATGGGGATAACCACTTTTTTAGCTAAATCGACGATCGGTCTTGGTAATTTACTTTTCATTAATAATCTTTTTAATTTGAATAAGCAGATGTCAAAATTAGCAAAAAATAACAATCTTCAGTATTTGAAATTACTATTGCGGCATGGCTGGAGAAGGGCTGATTTATTATTGGGTAAATTGGAAATCAGTTTTTAATGATTATAATTACATTTGTAAAAATATTTAAACCAAATGACAGCGGAAGCAGCCTATAAAAATTTAGTGAATTTTATATCGCAAAGCGTAAATACTTTTCTGTCTGTTTTAAAAATCCTTGTACAGTCCAAATTCGGGCTTCATCTTCCAAAGGCAAAAAGCGAAAGATGCATTGTATTGGCGAATGGTCCCTCACTTAAAGCTTCCCTTGAAAAACATCCTGAATTATTTAAACAGTATCCGCTTATCTGCGTAAATACTTTTGCTTTAACACCGGAGTTTGAAACACTAAAACCAAAATATTATGTTATACTTGATCCTTTCTTTTGGAAAGGGACGAATGAGGCTATTGCAGCAACTTTCAAAAGCCTTCAAGAAAAAACAAATTGGCCTTTGAATTTAATGGTGCCGAAACGCGCAATGAATCAGCCTATTTTTATTGAATTACAAAAAAAAAACAGCAGCATAATTTTGACTCCTTTCAACTATACAGTATTTAAAGGGTTCCCGAGCCTTGCAGAACGGTTTTACAAAAGTGACCTGGCAATGCCTCAAAGTTTAAATGTTACTATAGCTGCACTGTTTTTAGGGATAAATATGAAGTATAAAGAAATTTATTTAGTCGGTGCTGATCATACCTGGCATGAGAATCTGCACATGAGCGACGAAAATATTCTTTACACAAAAGTGGCTCACTTTTTTGAAAATGAAAAGGAAATAAAATTTGTCCCCTTTCTAAAAGCTTATCCTGATAAAGGAACACAAAAAGCACATGAATTTTTTGATATCTGGAGCAGGACATTCTCTGCTTACTTTATTTTAAACCATTATGCAGCAAAACTTAATTGCAAAATATATAATGCCAGTGAGATTTCCTTTATTGATGCGTTTGAGCGGATTAAATTAAAATAAGGATTGTTTCAACAATAATTATTCCTTCAGCAGAAGCTCTGCTAATTTGAAATCTATTTCGTGGTCAATATCTACTGAACGTTCTGCAGGCATAACATAAGCAAACGTTTTTTCATGTAAAAAATCTTTGTACTTATTTAATGCAGAAATGGTGGAAATATAAACTGCTCCGTTCAACCGATAATATTTTGGCAGCTGCTGCCGGTTTAATCCTTTTATTTCTTCACGGATAAAATCTTTCATACAGCCATCTTCAGGTAATGTATTTGCCCAAAGCGGGTGATGTTCGGCTTCGCATACTGATACAATTGCTTCTGCATTTTTTTTAATCATTAATTCAATTGCCGCATCAATATCTTTGGAAGTCCGCAGCGGTGATGTCGGCTGTAACAAAACAATACTATCAAATGTTATGTTTTGAGCACTGTAAAAAACCAGTGCATGAAAAAGCACATCAATTGAAGAAGCTGTATCAGAGGCCAATTGAGCAGGGCGCAGAAAGGGAACTTCAGCACCGTATTCTTTTGAAATAGCCGCTATTTTTTCATCATCCGTGCTAACGAGGATAGTTCCATGATGATGCGAATTTTGAGCTGCTGCAATGCTATGAGCAATCAACGGTTTACCATTTAATACACGAATGTTTTTGCCAGGAAGTCCCTTACTCCCCCCGCGTGCAGGTATGATATATAAAATTTTCATCAGAAATAAATATGTTTAACATCCTCCTGTGCTTTGTAAAAATCCTCTATACGGCCTATATCCAGCCAATATCCTAAAATTGGATAGGATGTTAATTTTTTCTTGGAGGCGATTACTGCTTCCATAAAATGAGTAGCATCAAACACATCATTATCAGGAATCAAACTCACTAATTCTTTTTTGAATACATAAATTCCTGCATTCGAATAATATGTATAACGGGGCTTTTCGCTAAAAGACAGTACTTCATTTTTATCGCTTATATCCATTATGGCGTAAGGAACATCAATGTTATAGGGAATAGTAGCCACCTGCATGTCGGCTCCCGATTCGAGAAATTTTTTGTAAAAATCTTGAAAATCAATATTAGTAAGCAAATCCGCGTTCATCAGCAGGATTGTATCATATATAAATGTTTTGATTAACTTAACGGAACCAATTGTCCCAAGGGGTTTTTCTTCTTTTACAAAATTTAATAAACTATTATCAATTTTATATTCTTTAATGCCATTTTCAATCTGATCGGCCATGTGACGCACTGAAATATGAAAATTGCTTATACCATAATTCGCAAGCCGTTCAAGGTTCCTCACAATAATAGGCTTATCGCCAATTTTCAGCATTGGTTTAGGAGTAGTATCAGTATATGGTTTCAGCCTTTCTCCCTTCCCTCCGGCCATCAATACCGCATCTGCAGGAATTATAGAACGCAGCTTCTCGAGATCGACAACCCTTACAATTTTTTTATTTTCATCAATCACAGGAATAAAACGTATTCCGGCAGCCTTATATTTATTTACTTTTTCAAAATTGTTTCCGCCGTCTTCAAAACTTTTGCTTGAAGGATTCATAAATTTACCTACCAGAGCATCAATAGTAATCCCGTTCAATAAACCGCGCCGGATATCGCCGTCAGTCAATGATCCAACTAACTGCTGATTTTCATTAACAATAAAAACAGCCATATTGGGAATGCCTATTTTATTAATTAACTGCAGTGCTTCGCGGGCTGTACCCGTTTCAGGAAATATGTATTTATTAAAATCTGTCATGAATAAAATTTAGATTAGTCCAGCTTCAATTTTTTTTAACAGAGCGAAAATTTTACCGCTCGCATCTCCATCACCATAAATATTTTTAGTACTAAATTTAGGTAAAACTCTTAATTGTTTAACTGCTATGAGAATTTTATCTTTATTTATTTTGCATTGAATTACATTTTTCCCGGTTTCCCTTCCCTGCTGACGACTGCCCAAGTCAATTACATATTTACCAAATGATGCCGCTTCAACAATGCCGCTTGATGAATTTCCTAATACAAAATCACAATTTTTTAAAGCAGTGTAATAGCCCTTAGAACCCAATGATTCAAAAAGGTGAATCCTTTTATTTTCTGTGGCTGCTTCGTGTAATTGTTTTCTGATCACATCACCCATTGTATCTGCGTTAGGCATTGTTACAAGCACATTTGTATTTAAACTGAGCAGTGTTTCTTTAATAATTGAAGAATAAGATTCATTGTTTGCATAGTTTACAGTTTCAGGATGAAACGTAAAGAGTATAAAGGGTTCAGCAATATTAAAATTAAATTTTTTTTGGAAATTTTTGGCATTATATAATTCAGTAGCATTGATATTATCAACTGCCATTGAACCAGTATGATAAATATTTTTTGACGAATTTTTAATCTGCTTCACTCTCTCTGCATTTTTTTTAGTATTGGTAAAATGATATTTTGCGATTAAAGAAAGTGAATGCCTGTAGATATTATCAATCGCTCCTAAAGTTTCTTCACCGCCGCTGATATGAACAACATGTATATTAAAAGGCACAGATGCAGACACAGCCCCAAACATTTCATATCTATCGCCAAGACATAAAATCAAATCAAATTTATTTTGTTTCCAAAATTCGCCAAATTTCAAATGCGCTTTACCTATTAATTTAGAAATATCTTGAGGCTTGTCACCCGCAGGGATAACATCTATTTCTGAAAATATTTTATAACCGGAGTTTCTTATATCATCAATGGTATAACCATGTTTTTTAGAAAGATGAGTTCCAAAAACAACCAGTTTTGCTTTAATCGATTTTTGTTTATTTAAACGATTTAGCAAGGGCTTGTAAAAACCAAAATCGGCGCGCGAACTGGTTAAAATTGCTATTTCCATTCTATATCTTTGAAATTTAAAATGCTGTCCTCGGTGAGATCATGCTTTACAACGCAGCCTATAATTTCATTTAAAAACATCGGACTTATCCCATTTCCAGGACGTTTAATAATTAAATCATCAGTTGTAATAACTGCCCCTTTTGTGATATTTTTTGCTAAATGAATACTTTTGCGGGCTATGTTAATATTCTTTTTTTCTGAAGATGTCGGCAATTTTACTCTGCTTCCTAAAGCCAGTTCAGTATTTCTTATTGCTGCCGTCATCGCTTTTAATTCCTGAGGTTCTAATGATGCTTTGTGATCCGGTCCAGGAAGTGACTTGTCCAATGTAAAATGTTTTTCAATAACATTTGCTCCTAAAGCCGCTGCTGCGATGGCCACTTCAATTCCTAAGGTATGATCAGAATAACCTATGTTAATATCAAATGCTCCTTTAATGGTTAACATCGCCTTTAAATTTACATCAATCATCGGGGTAGGATATTCTGTATTGCAATGCAGTACTGTAATTTTTTCTTTTGATGTACCAGCATCAATTAATATTTTTAATGCATTTTCTATATCGCCTAAAGTTGACATACCCGTAGAGAAAATAACTTCCTCATTAAAACTCCCAATTTTTTGCAGATAGGGCATATTAGTAATTTCGCCGGAGGGAATTTTCCACAATCCCATTTTTAATGTGGCTAAGAAATCAACACTGGCCATATCAAACGGAGTAGAAAGAAACATTATTCCTTTTGAATCGCAATACATTTTTAATTCAGTAAAATTTTTGAAACTCAATTGAAGTTTCTTAACCATATCCAGCTGACTTTCGTTTTCACCAGTGGATTCCTTCTGATAGTCGGCTTTTTCAGCGTATTTTGAAATTACATTTTCGGCAATAAAGGTCTGAAATTTTACTGCATCAACCTTTGCATTAATTGCTGCGTCAATCAACTTTACAGCCATATCCATGCTTCCGTTATGATTAACGCCTGCTTCGGCTATTATAAATACTTTGTTTCTATTTAGGATCATTGATATATTTTATTATTTTGGCTGGAGCACCGGCGACAACGGCAAAATCCGGCACATCTATATTTACTACAGAATTAGCACCTACAACGCTATTTTTTCCAATTGTAACACCCGGTAATATCACAGAATTAATTCCCACCCAGCATCCTTTTTTTAAACGTGTTTCGGCAGTTTTGTAACCTTGATTTTTTATAGGAATTTCTATATTCTGAAAATTATGTGTACTGCTGTAAATAGCCACATTAGGTCCAAGCAGCACATCATCCTCAATATAAATAAATGATTTTTTATCTCCAGGTAAATTACATAACGTCGTCCCATTGGGAATAATAACATTATTTCCGATAACTACATTTTGGGTTCCTATAATTGTGCAATAAGGCCTTATTTCAGAGTTGGACCCAATGCTCCCAATTTTATATTTTTGAAACCACATACGAAAAGGTTTAAAAAACAAAAGCCAATGTGTTAAGTACATATCTGGTCCTATTTTAGGATAAAACAGAATGAATTTTAGGTGCTTAAACATTTTTGATTAAATATCAATTCAAATCTAGGATAGATAATTTCAAGAATTACAAACCTCAATTTTGAGGCAAATTGTTAACTAATCAATCGTACAGACAACGAACCTGAAAACCACCTGTTTTTGTTCCCAGCCCCCGATCGGACTGCCCGCTGCCTGTAGTTTGACGACGAGCCCAAGCATCAATACCACTATTCTCCGATGCACTCCAGAAGAGCGAGTATAAGCCCATAGTTGAGAACGCACCATTTGAGCTCGTTCGAAATCCTCCGGGAAGTGCCGAGAAACCGCTGGCATTGGTGCCATCCCATGCGGGAGAGTTACTGTTTGTTACTTTCATTTTCGCCCCCGGTCCTGCTGTTGAATTAGTGCCGCGCCAGCTTGTTAAAGTCTGAAAATCTGACAAAGTTGTGTTTCCAGTCGGCGCAATAGTATTTTCTAAGCAATATTCATAGCGGCTAAATTCTAAATCGGTCGGTATATGCAAACCTGAAGGACATATCCCCTGAACACCGCTGCTTCCGCAAGGATCGCAGTTAATAGAAGCAGAGTAGCTCATTGCTTCTGGCCATTCATAAAAACCGCCGTAAATGGCACAATTGGCAGTCACGTTGTTATAACAGTATTTTTCGACAACACCGTTATTGGTTTGCTGCTGTGCAGTATGTGAACCATCGCTGGTTACCATGACACCAACATTTAAATTAGCTGATGCAAATGTTTGTAAGCCGCAAGTGGATCCGCATGAGGTAGTTGTAATAACAACATCATCAGTTGACGAGGTGCAGGGAGCATTGGAAATTGTCCACCGCAAGGTAGCTATGCCAGGCACTGCCAATCCTGTGACCCCAGATGAAGGAGAACCTGGGGTAGTGATGGAGGCCGTACCAGATACTACCGACCATGAACCTGTACCAATTATTGGTGGATTTCCGGCTAACGTAGTATTGCTTACACTGCATGCCGGATTTATATCAGCTCCTGCGTTGGCAGCAGTAGGAAGGCCATTCACAGTAATATTAAAGGTTTGGGGTGTGCCAACAGCACAGGCACTGCTTGGTGTAACGGTGAGAATACCGGAAGTTGCTGAAGCAGAAAAGGCGGCTGTTATGGTATTGCTTGTGCATCCTGAAGAGCAGGTGAAGCCTGTACCAGAATAGGTCCATGAGTACGTTACACCGCTCACATTGATAACAGAATAAACAACTCCGTTTTGAGCTAAACAAACAGGGCTCATGCCAGTAATCGTGCTAGGCTGTGGAGGGCCTATGCCAGAGAAAGGAAAAGGGATCCAAGCTGAGCCGTTCCAATAATCGAACACATTACAATCCGTATTATAAATTAATAACCCATTTGCTGGGGAGACAATAGCATTCATCTGCCCTGTATTCATCCTTGGAATAAGTATTCCTTTATCATTTGCTGGACTTGCATCTATATCTAATAAAGCAGATGGTGCAGGTGTAGTCGTACCAATACCGACATTATTTTGGGCATCACATTTTGTAAAAGTCAAAAAGGTATTGATAAAAAATATAATGAATAAAAGTTGAAACTTTTTTTTGAAATTTTTCATAACGGTAATTGTTTCGACATTGAAGCAGGTGAATTAAAATATTCATCGAATCAAAGGTATAAGGATAAATTATATCAACAAATAACTAAACTATAAATCATGTGCCTATTCAAAAACTGTCCCTTATTTAACCTTTTTTGCCTAACTTACAGATTATTATTTTTCTCCATGATTCACGCTATTTGCCATTATTTTTTTCAACTTTTGTATATCCAAAATAAATTTACTTCTGTTTCCTTCTTCTTTCAAGATAATTTTAGTTTCAGCATTCCCTTTTTGAACAATTATCCTTTTAGCTAAATCAAATACTGATAAGCACTCTTCTGCTATATTAACAATATTATGAGATGGATGGCTTAAAAAAAAAGATACATATTCAGCCAGCTTTTCCACCCTGATTAAGTTCAATAAGCGCTCACCTTTTCCAAATAATGTAACTGTATTATGTTCTACTATTTCATTTTCAATAACGGGAATTAAACGTGTACTTTCCATTTCTTCGCCGATTATCATTGCGGTTCTTAAATGTGTTATTTCAATTTCTGTTTTAGACAAAAAATAATCTAAAATCACTTCGCTGTTATATTTTGATAACCCATAAATGCCGTCAGAATTCAACGCTGGGTTTATACTGGAATTTTCATGGAATACACCGTCAATATTGGGATAGACAGAGGAGCTTGATAAATTAACAAATTGCTTAACGGCATATTCTCTGGCTGCTAAAGCAATATTCTTTGAAATAGCTGCATTATTGAATAGCACCGAAAGATCATTAACATTGCCTGTATTTGCTGTCTGTGAAGCCAAATGCACAATAGCATCAATAGAACCTCCGCCTGCCTTTCCAATAACCTGAATTGTTTCGGCTTCTTTTGTTAAATCAACTTTAAAACAATTACCAAACATTGCCTTACCGCTGTTATATATCCCTGCAGCTTCATGCTGCTGGGACAAATATTTATACAGCACCTTCCCTGCAAAACCGTTAACGCCGGTAATTAAAATTTTCATTTTTTATTAGATTGAACAAAAAATTCGTCGAAATATCTCACCACAGTTCCTTCTCTCATTTCAAATTCCATTTCAATATTAAATAAAAGATAATTGATAATATATTCAACTTCCTTAAAACCGAACAATGAACGAATGTAGGTTGTACCCGAGTGACGAGAATTAATCTCAAATATTTTAGGCAGGCCTTCTGAATCAAGTCTTAACTGAAAATTACAAGCCCCAAAAGGTTTTAAGTAATTCGAAACTTCTTTTAAATAGGTCGTAATAATCTCCGGAAAATCATTTTTGTAATGAGAGATAAACGTATTTCCTTCTTTTAAACTCCTTTTTAAAACAATTATTTTTTTTAGTTCGCCATTCAAATATATTGTTCCGCAGGTATATTCTTCTTCGTCAATACCTATACATTCCTGAATAATCGGATCTTTAATTGAGTCAATAACGCTTAAGAGATGATCTTTATCTTTTACTTTATAAACACCCTTGCTTCTTGCTCCTTTTCTGGGTTTTATAATCAGAGGATATTTTAATGTATTAAAATCTGCTTCGCCAGGTAAAAAAGATTTTGGATGCGAAAGGTCATGTTTCTTTAAGAATTCGTAAGTTAAATATTTATCGTCTGCAATTTCAATAACGGCTGCAGAACTTACCATTATTATAACACCTGTTTTTTCCTCTATAACAGTTTTATATTTAGCAAAAAGAGGGAGTTCAAAATCAACTCCGGCAAATAATAGTTTAATGTTGTTTTCAAGAATTGCATTTATAATTACGTTTATCCATTTTTCCTCGCTGATACCAGGTCTTAAAATATCAGGCAGAAAATAATTTTTATCTGACCAAAACGAACCAACTGTTTCTTTAAAATAATCAAAGCCGACTATACTAATTTTATCTTTTAGATTAGAACGCTGTATTGACTTAATAACCGCCTGACCAATTAAACTGCCTGTTCCCGTAATGGCTATATTTATTTTGTTTCCCATTATTATTTAATGCGTTTAGATAAAATATAATTGAGGCATATTTCGGGATAGTTTTTAATTTTCATTTCTTGAATAAGCTGATCGACATTAAATTCTTTTCTCATTAATTCGACAGAATTATTTTCAGTATCCCAGATTACATAATTGAGCTCATCGATATTTATACGGTTTTGTCCTACACTGCCAACGTTTACCAATCTATAACCGTTTACATCTTTTAAAAATATCCGGTGCGAATGGCCGATAAAAGTATCTTTCTCAATTTGAATTTCTGAGTCATTGAAAATATAGCTATTGTTTAATGTATGAGTAAAAACTGCATCTTTGAAAGAATACATTTTTATGTACTTACTGACTTGGTCTTTTCGATTAAAGCTTGGGTAACATATTTCAAAAAAGGCTTTTGCTGTTAAATTACTTCCCTGATACAGCCCATCAAGAAATGCCTCTTCGTGATTTCCTAAAATCAAAACTTTACTTTTTAATGAATCCATTAAATCAACACATTCATTACTCCAAGGTCCGTAATTTACAACATCACCCAATGAAATAACCAAATCAGCAGATTGCTCCTCCTTAAGAACGTATTCTAAAGCAGGTAAATTTCCATGAATATCGCTGATTACAAGCACTCTCATTTTATTTGCATCCTCACACTGCTCGGTATATTCACCAGCCTGTCTTCCAGCATCTGTGCATTATCTAAATTACCGCAGATGGCATCTTTAAACATCACAAGTTTATTCATTAATCTCCACACAGGACGGGTCATTACCCCGTTATCATTGCTGTATTGTAAAAACTCGTCACGTGTTTTTTTATCAGGCAGCAATATTGAACAAAGCCAATAGTTTGATTTTGAATCAGACGGCTCTTCCATAAATTGCATCCCGGTTCCTTTAAAAAATTCGGAATAGAGCTTCGCCAGACTGCGTTTATTTTCAAGAAAAGGATTCAGCTGCTCCAGCTGGGCACAGGCCAATGCCGCGTTAATATTAGGCATCCGGTAATTATATCCAATTTCATCATGCACAAATTCCCAGCGATGAGGCACTTTAGCCTGGGTGGTTAAATATTTAGCTCTTTTTGCCAATGCTTCATTATTGGTAACAATAGCTCCTCCCCCGCCGCAGGTAATGGTTTTATTGCCGTTAAAACTAAATGTTCCTAAAAGTCCGAAAGTGCCTGTATGTTTATTTTTATAATAACTGCCTATAGATTCAGCTGCATCTTCAATCAGTGCAATATTATATTCATTGCAGATAACGGCAAGTTCATCAATACGGCAGGGATGACCGAATGTATGCATGGGTATGCAGGCTGCGATTTTTTGTCCGGTTGACTTATGATAGGCAAAACCGTCTGATTTTTTTACAGCATTTTCAGTCAAATAAGTTTTTAGTTTTTCCGGGCTTAAACCCATTGTATCCTTATCAACATCCACAAATAAATGCGATGCACCAATGTAGGCAATGGCATTGCATGTTGCAATAAAACTTAAAGGCTGAGTAATTACAATATCATTCCTTTGAACTCCTGCGGTAATCATTGCCATGTGAAGGGCTGCAGTGCCGTTTACGCAGGCAACAGCATACTTTGCACCTGTATAAGCAGCCAACTGTTTTTCAAAATTATCCACATATTTTCCAACTGATGAAACAAAGGTTGAATCAACACAGTCTATCAGATAATTTTTTTCATTACCATTAAAAACAGGCTCATGCAGCTGAATCGAATCCTGAGATGGGAATTGTGATTTAATAAAATCAACTGTTTGTTTATACATTGTTAATGCCGGCTTTGGGATTTCTAAAATCATTAAAATTTCTAACTATTATTCGGTTTAATTTTATCCTTTGTTAAAATTGCCGTATGAAACAGGCTGAATTTTATGAATGTTATTAAGCACAAATCTACTGAATTTTAGAATATTTTGGAGGAAATCGACCTATCATCTTTTCTGTTTCAATCAAAAAAATAATTATCAATCAGTCCCTGTGCCCATAAGGAGGTTGGATCTTAAATTAAGAATATTTACCCGCAGGACAGTGGACTCTTGCTAACCACTTCTTTTTGCCAATAAGCCTCTTTCTTCCCCCTTGGTTCAAAGCTCTCAATGCTTCTTTCCCTTTGGGAACGGGTTATTTTTATTGGCAAACAGGCTCTTTTTCTCTCCAAATCAAAACTAAATCAGCCTGATTCTAAGAAAAAAGTTGCAGGAAAGAAAAAAGTTATATCTTTGCAGTCCTTAAATCAAGAAAACAGAATATAAATAGTTCTTCATCAGAGGGACATAAAATAAAGTAAAATGTTACGTACATTCCAACCATCGGTAAAAAAGAGAAAAAACAAACACGGTTTCCGTGAGAGAATGGCATCTGCAAATGGCCGCAGAGTATTGGCTTCCCGCAGAGCTAAAGGAAGAAAAAAATTAACTGTTTCTGACGAAAAAACTCATAAATAAAAAAATAAAATTTGAAAATTTATTAATTCAAAAATTTGAAAATGCTCCGCACCTGCGGGGCATTTTTTTTGAAAACTTGTTAATAGATTTTTTAAAGCAAAGAAGGCATTTATAAGTACTTTCGTTATCATTTTTAAATTATCAACTCTTTAAATCAGCACATCTAAATTATGCCAAGAGATCATTCCATAAAGTCAGTTTTAATCATCGGCAGCGGTCCAATTGTGATCGGACAGGCTTGCGAGTTCGACTATTCTGGATCGCAGGCTGCACGCTCTTTAAGAGAAGAAGGAATCACTGTAACGCTTATTAACTCTAATCCGGCAACTATTATGACGGACAAGGTTACTGCTGAAAACATTTACCTTTTGCCGCTGGAAGCTAAATCTATAATCAAAATATTAGAAGAAAATAAACATATTGATGCCGTACTGCCCAGTGTTGGGGGGCAGACTGCCCTCAATCTTGCAATGAAATGCGATGAAATGGGCATTTGGAAAAAATACGGCATCCGCATGATCGGTGTTGATATACACGCGATTGAAATTACAGAAGACCGTGAAAAATTCCGCCAATGCATGGAATCTATAGGTGTAGGAATGGCGCCTTCAAAAATCTGCCGTTCCTTTTTAGAAGGAAAAGAAATTGCACAGGATTTCGGTTTCCCATTGGTAATCCGCCCTTCATTTACCCTTGGAGGCAGCGGGGGTGCCGTTGTTTATCATAAAGAAGATTTTGATAAAGCGCTTGACCGCGGCCTGCATACATCACCTATTCATGAAGTACTTATTGATAAAGCGGTGCTGGGCTGGAAAGAATATGAGCTTGAATTACTTCGGGACAACAATGATAATGTTGTAATTATCTGCTCTATTGAAAATTTTGACCCGATGGGCGTCCATACCGGCGACAGCATTACTGTTGCTCCTGCAATGACTTTATCTGACAGTACTTTTCAGAAGATGCGCACATTGTCAATTAAAATGATGCGCAGCATCGGAAATTTTGCAGGCGGCTGCAACGTACAGTTTGCGGTTAATCCCGATGACTCGGAAGAAATAATTGCTATTGAAATTAATCCTCGCGTATCCCGTTCATCAGCATTGGCAAGCAAAGCAACCGGCTATCCTATTGCAAAAATCGCTGCAAAGCTTGCAATAGGCTTTAACCTGGATGAATTAGAGAATCAAATAACTAAATCAACATCTGCTTTTTTTGAGCCTACATTGGATTATGTTATTGTAAAAATTCCGCGCTGGAATTTCGATAAATTTAAAGGCGCTAACCGCGAATTAGGTTTTCAAATGAAATCAGTCGGCGAGGTAATGGGCATTGGGCGGTCCTTTCAGGAGGCGTTGCAAAAAGCATGTCAGTCTTTGGAAATTAAACGCAATGGTTTAGGCGCCGACGGAAGAGAAGTAACCAACCAGAATGAATTATTAAAAAGCCTCGAACGCCCCAGCTGGAACAGGCTTTTCCATATTTACGATGCAATTAAATTAGGCATCTCCATCAAAACAATTCAAAAGCTCACCCACATTGATCCCTGGTTTTTAAACCAGATTGAAGAATTGATTCTGCTGGAAGGCGAGATTTCGAAATATACGCTGCCTCAGCTTCCGCGCGATTTATTTTATGAAGCCAAACAAAAAGGATATGCTGACAGACAGATTGCACATCTTCTGAAATGCTTGGAAAGTGAAGTGTTTAACCGCAGACAGGAATTAAAAATAAAACGTGTTTATAAATTAGTAGATACCTGTGCCGCAGAATTTGAAGCTAAAACACCCTACTACTACAGCACATTTGAAGATGAAAATGAATCCATTGCTTCGGATAATAAAAAAGTAATTGTACTTGGCAGCGGTCCAAACCGCATCGGGCAGGGAATTGAATTTGATTACAGCTGCGTTCACGGAGTGATTGCCGCTAAAGAATGCGGCTACGAAACTATAATGATAAACTGCAACCCCGAAACGGTTTCCACCGACTTTAATGTTGCTGATAAATTATATTTCGAGCCTGTTTTCTGGGAACATATTTATGATATTATTTTGAATGAAAAGCCTGTTGGTGTTATTGTTCAGCTTGGCGGACAAACAGCCTTAAAGCTTGCTGAAAAGCTCGAACGATACGGCATCAAAATTATCGGTACAGATTATAAGTCACTGGATTTAGCCGAAGACAGAGGAAGCTTTTCAAAACTTTTAAAAGAAAATAATATCCCTTACCCGAAATTCGGCGTAATTGAAGACGGTGAACAGGCCGTTGAACTTTCAAAAACACTCGGCTTCCCTCTGCTAGTGCGTCCTTCGTATGTGCTTGGCGGACAGAATATGAAAATTGTTATCAATGAAGCTGAGTTAGAACAGCATGTTGTAAATTTATTAAAAGATCATCCTGGCAACCAAGTACTGCTTGATAATTTCATAGAAGGAGCCATAGAAGCGGAATCTGACTCTATATGCGACGGCGAAGATGTTTATATTATAGGCATCATGGAGCACATAGAGCCTGCAGGAATTCATTCTGGCGATTCATACGCTGTGCTTCCTCCTTTTGATTTGAGCGAAAACGTGCTTAAACAGATTGAACAGCATACAAAAACCATCGCATTGGCTCTGCATACTGTCGGTTTATTGAATATACAGTTTGCAATAAAAAATGAAGTAGTATATATTATTGAAGCCAACCCGCGCGCATCACGCACAGTGCCGTTTATTGCAAAAGCTTATGACGAGCCGTATGTAAACTATGCCGCCAAAGTTATGCTCGGCGAAAAGAAAGTGAAAGACTTTAAATTCAATCCGCGCAAAATAGGGTATGCAATTAAAATCCCGGTGTTTTCCTACAATAAATTTCCTGAAGTAATTAAAGAGCTCGGCCCCGAAATGAAGTCAACCGGTGAAGCAATTTATTTTATTGACGATTTAACAGATGAATTTTTTCATACAATTTATTCAGAGCGAAATTTGTATTTGAGCAAGTAAATTTAAATGCAATTCTTTCAAACAACCTAATCTGTAAAGGTTTTGGCTGTTGTAAAAACAGATTTTATTAGTGCATTATGAATAATTTTTTTGCTGCCTGCAGTCTGTTTTTTTTACTTTTCATTTCTTTTTTATGCCATTCGCAAAATCCTGATCCGATACAAGATCCTGAATCATTCGTATTTTATCACCCGGGAAAAGAAATAAATTTTAAGGATTATGATATATCTGCTGTTGCAGAAGATTCTTCAGGCTTCATTTGGATTGGCACCAATAATGGTTTGTACCGATATGACGGCAAAATATTTAAAGCATTTAAACATTTACAGTCGGATACAAATACATTTGAAACCGATGCTGTGCGGACTCTGCTGGTTACAAAAAATGGAACACTGTGGGTTGGATTCGACGGTATAGGAATATACAAGTATGATCCCATCAATGAAAAATTCAAACAATATAAAAATCCGGTAAACACACTTGGTTCAACAAGAATTAACTGGGGGCTTTCCGAAGATAAAAAAGGAAGAATCTGGATGGCCACCTATGGCGGGGGCTTATGTGTATTCGATCCTTCTACTGAATCATTTATTAATTATACGCATAAGGATAACGACAGTACTTCCATATTAACAAACGCTCCTGTATTACTGGATATAACTAAAGATGGTAAATTTTGGTTAAGTTATTTTGGGAATGTAGGACAGTCCATTGATTTGTTTGATCCTGAAACCGGAAAAATAAAAAGGTATAATATCCCCTACAAATTTAGTTCCTCTTATTCTGTTTGGAAAGCAAAACAAATTTCTGATACCGAATTAGTCTGCATAACAAATAAGGAATTAATTTTTTACAATTTGAAAACTCAAAAATGTAAAACATTTTATCACAATCCGAAAGACCCTGAATCCCTATTATCAGATCCTTCAGGCTTATTGGTGATGAAAAACGGAAACCTGCTTTTGAAAACAAATAAAGGATGCGACATTTTTGACAGAATTCACGAAACTGCTCAGCATTTTATTCACGACCCTGAAAACCCAATTTCAGCAAACGATGGAGGCGGTTCTTACCAGACTTTTTTTGAAGATTCGAAAGGCAGTATATGGATAGTGGGTAAAAATGCATCTCTGGAGGTTATGTACAAAATGCCTGTTAAAACTAAATCAATTACTCATATAGAAAAACAGGATGATCCAATTTTATCAAATGCCGTTTTTACATTTTATGAAAGTAAAAACAATAATCTATGGATCGGCTATTATGGTTCAGGAGCAACTGTTATAGACAGAACAACTGGAATAACAAGGCATATTCTCAACAAGGAAGCCGATCTGGGACTTGTTTATAATTTTTCAGAAGATGAAAATGATATCATGTGGATTGGTACAGAAAACGGTCTTATAAAATTTGATACTAGAACATGGAAAGTAGTAAAACGTTATTTCAGAGAAAATGAAGAAAAAGATAAACCCGAAATAGCGAAAATACACAGGCAGGCAAATATCCTGAAAGGTGAAAATGGAATTTTATGGCTTGGTACGCTAGGAGGCGGACTGGTAAAATTTGACACGCATACTGAAAAGTATTCTGTTTTTAGGTGGACAAAGGAAAAGAGCAATGATCCTGCTTCACTTAATGATAATAGAATAATGGATATGAAATGGGATCGCTGGAATAAACTTCTTTGGGTCGGAACAATGGGTGGAGGTATAAATACTTTTGATCCTGAAACAAAAAAATTTACCCGTTTTATATATAAAAACAATGACGCGAATAGTTTGAGTTATAATTCAATATTTCATATTGAAATTGATCCAACAACCGGAATACTATGGGTTGGTACTTTCGGAGGAGGTTTAAATGCTCTGAATTTAAAATCTCTCAAAAGGGATTTACAAAAGGTGAAATTCTGGCACCTGACCGATAATGATGGTTTACCTGATAATAATGTCGGCCCCATTCTATTTAATGATGACGGCTCGATGTGGCTGTGTACCGCATCCAGCATGACATTTTATACTCCTCCATCTTATCTTGGCGGTAAAAATAATGATTCATTATATCCAAAAGGAATACTGAAAATATTTAAAACGCAGGATGGACTACCCTTTGAGGGCGCTGCAGGATCTGCTGCAATAAAATCGAAATTTGATAAAAAATTATATATCGGCGGGGATGGATATTATACTTTTTCTCCTGAAGATATTATTGAAAACAAAACACCTCCGAAAATTGCACTTACAGGATTTAAATTATTTGGTAAGGAAGCATCATTAGACAGCTCTTTAATACTTAAAAAAGAAATTGATCTTAATTATGATCAAAACTCAATATCTTTTTCCTTTGCTGCATTAAATTTTATTTTTCCAGAAAAAAATCAATTTGCTTATATGCTTGAAGGCTTTGATAAAGACTGGGTTTTCTCGGGTGCTAAAAATGAAACGGTTTATACAAACCTCGATCCGGGCGAGTATATTTTTCGTGTAAAAGGTGCTAATAATGAAGGACATTGGAATAATAGAGGATGCAGCGTAAAAGTGATAATTCAACCCCCATTTTGGAAAACAAAATGGTTTTATTCATTGATGATTATTTTCGGAATCAGCGCAGTTTATTTTTTTATAAGATACCGCGAAAGGAAATTAATTTCGGAGAAAAAAGTATTGGAATTTAAAGTAACTGAACGCACATTTGAACTGAAGCATCAAAAAGAATTGGTAGAGGAAAAAAATAAAGAAATCACTGATTCAATAACGTATGCGAAACGCCTTCAGAATGCCATTTTGCCATCCTTTGAAATGATAAAACAATATTTCCCGAATAGTTTTGTACTCTATAAACCTAAGGATATTGTTGCAGGAGACTTTTACTGGCTCGAGAAATTTGAAGATCAGATTTTTATTGCTGCAGCGGACTGTACGGGCCATGGTGTTCCCGGCGCTATGATTAGTGTTGTATGCAGTAATGCACTCAACAGGGCAGTTAAAGAATTTGGTTTAAGAAATACAGGTGAAATTCTTGATAAAACCAGGAGTTTGGTAATTGAAACATTTGAAAAAAGCGGCGAGAATGTAAAAGACGGAATGGATATTTCTTTATTGTCAATTAATAAAATCTCAAAACAAATTCAGTGGAGCGGTGCAAATAATCCTTTATGGTATTTCTCAAATGGAGAAATGCTTGAAATCAAGGGCGACAAGCAGCCAGTTGGTAAACAGGAAATGAGCAAACCATTTACTACTCGCGTATTGGAATACATCGGAGATACCTCATATTATTTAATTACCGATGGTTATGCAGATCAATTCGGAGGAGATAAAGGCAAAAAATTTATGCATAAACAATTAAAGGAATTATTAAAAATAAATTCGACAAAGGAAATGCCGGAGCAAAAAGCATTACTGGCATCTTCTTTTCATTCCTGGAAAGGTAATTTGGAGCAGATAGATGACGTAACTCTAATCGGAATTAAAATTTAATTTTTATTATAAAATTGCCACTACTCCACCCAAAGTATTCTTTTCCCTTTCCTTTGATTTTACAACATATATCATAAAAAATATTTCAGAAAACATAAAAGCTTCAGCAGATAAATAATAAGCTGCAATTATTCATTAAAGGATTTATTGCCCAATAATCCAGATTTTATAGGATTTATCTGCCCGTTATAAATATCTGTCGAAAACCTTCAAACCAATAATTTTTTGATTTAACTTTACACGACATTTCATGATATTAATCATATTTTCAGTTTTTATCAAGAAACAACCATTTGAATTTAAATTAATTCGCTCTGCAAAAAAATTAAAATAAATGCCGTTTCCCTTTGGATATATATTTCAAAAAAGATATTATTTTAATGTTAACAGGATACTTGTTCACTAAACCTTAAATATTTCAGCCATTTCAATTCAATGAAAGCTAAATTCTTTTTTATCACATTTATCACTTTAAATTTTACGACATCCATTTTATCTTCACAGAATGTGAAACAGAATACAATTGCCAATTCAGATCAATCAAAAAAATCTCCAGTTACTGCCGGCATTACTTTTCAGGCAATATGGGAGGGGGATGCGGCTGTTAAAATATATTTTAACGAGAATCAATATATATTTGATCCGAAAGAAGCAAAAACACTAACCCTTCCCATCGACTTATATACATTAAAATTAAGTACGCCACTTGGATCCTATACTGCGCCCGACTTTTTTTCACTTAAAGAGGATACAAAACATTTAAATATTTTCTTAAACGGACAGAACCTTGAATTTAAAAAAGATGAAGTAAAAAATACTGGAATAGCACTTGGAAATGAAAGTAAAAACAATGTAAGCGAAAATGCTGCAGCAACAACTTTCGCCGACTGCGAAAACAACAGTACATCCGATCCTGTTGTAAAAAAATACAAGGACTTGGCAATTGAACAGCATCTTGCATGGGCAGAGAACTGTGCCAATTATGCCAAATATAAATATTTGTTAGCCCATGGGTGTTATAAAGAAGCGGGAGCAAATACCGTAACAACAGAAAAGCAATTAAAAGATGGTTTAGCAGATGCTTTACAAAAAGTTTGGCAAACATGTACCAATAATTGTAATTGCCAATAACCCCCAAATTTAATAATCGGCCGGCTTTCTGTTTGTAGCAGGCTCTCCGTCCTTTTACCAGAAGTTACCTCAGAAATTGAACCGAATAAAAGGCCGTATAATTTTTTTATGCAAACTTATTCTTTTGTCATTTTTCTCATAAGCTTATAAAACATTTTCGGGAAATACTGTTTTACAAATACCGAAAATAATTCATACCCGCCTACATACTTATGGTTACGGCCTCCTTTAACGGCCTTCAGAATTCCTTTTGCGCAATCCTCTGCAGACATCCCTTTTTCCTGCGCGTCGCTTTTAACACCGTATTGTCCGCCGTTTTCAGTAAGTAATTTTAAACTTATATCAGTATTAATAAACCCGGGGCTTACAATTAATACCTGCACATTATCACCATACAGTTCCTGTCGGAGTGATTCAAAATAGCCGTGTAGGGCATGTTTCGAGGCTGCATAACTTGAATAAAGCGGAAGCCCGTATTTTCCCATAATACTTGAAATTACTACTATCTTGCCGGATTTTTGATTCTGCATAATCCGGGAAACCGCTTTTGAAAGATTAATAGTGCCGAAAAAATTTATCTCCATTATTCTTCTGTCAACCTCCGTGCTTGTATTCAGTGCCTTTCCGCGCTGTCCCATGCCCCCGTTATTTATCAGGATATCAATTCTCCCAAATTTCAGAATTACTTCTTTTACCTTTTCTTCAATGTTTTCGGTGTGTTCAAGATCGAGCGGAAGAATAAGAATATTTTTCGGATCTGTTTTGCAGTTTGCAGCAACCCGTTTTAGTTCATCTTCTCTGCGTGCAGATAAAACCAGCCTTGCACCTTCGTTTATGCATGCATACGCCAGCGCTTCACCGATACCGGAGGATGCACCTGTTATCCAGATTACTTTATTTTTTAGATCGTCCGCCATAATGAATCTATCCCTGAAGGAAAGAGGGGTGAATTATTTTTTATTCTTATCCTGAAAATCTAAAGATTTAACACCTAAAAATTTCAGAAGTTTTTTTGCATTTATTTTTAAAGTTTCTTTTACTTCTGTAATTGCTGTTTTTGTCATACTTTCATCGGGACGGCTTTTAAAGCGGGAATCGCGGTAAACAAAATCGCTGCCTGCGGGCGTATAATAATAGCAGTAGAATGATTTGCGGCTTTCACCTTCAGGGATATTGATTTTTGAATAACCGTGGTACGATGTTTCATCAGTAACCATAATTGCAGCCTGGTTAAAATAAGGCATAACTTTGGAAATGCAGTTTTTTACGTCTTTGTCCCAAAACTCCAAAGCCCCGCCGTATTCATCTTTCCAGTTTTTATTCAGGTAGATGAGCAGGTTAATTCTACGATGTAATTTTTCAGCAGTGTTCATATTCACATCAACGTGAATATCCACAAAACTGCCTGGTCCGCCCTGGTGAACGCCTGATCCCAATGAATCATAAGTAGAGCTTAATCCTTCTATGCCTGTAACTTTACTTATCCACTCATACATTTCGGGTGAATTTAAAAAATCGCGCAGCTCATTAAACTGAGGATGATACCTGTCTAAATGGTATTCTTCCGATTTATTTTCGTTGATGCTTTTCCGTTTTACATTCAGAGTTTCCAGTTTTGGGAAATTTTCGTAAAGCGTATTCGCGGCGGCGGTGTCCAAAAAATTATCTAAAGCAACATGTTTACAAGGTGCAGCATTTTGGAACTGAAGGCGAATTTCTTTTATTTTTTCTTCGGTTAAATATGCCGGATTAATTAAGTTTTTCATGTTTGAATATTTTTGAATTAGTAAAAGTACATAAATAATGTTGATTCAATATATCTCCGGCAGGGTCAAAGAAATGCGGTTTTTATTACTTTTTAACTGGAACATATCGCTGAATCAATTATATATTTAAGTCATTTTAGTTTATATTTGCGCCTGTTAAAAAAACGCAATGACTCTTAAAATTATATTTTAAATTAAATCAGATCTTACATTTAAATACATTAAAACAAAATCAATAAAAAATGAAAAATATCAATCTTAAAGCACTTGTTCCGATTATTGCAGCAATAGTAATTTTTATTGTTTTGACTCTAGGATATTTTACACCTGTATTAAAAGGGAAAGTAATTATACAGAGCGATATGGTTTCAAGCGCCGGAATGGCAAAAGAATCAAATGATTTCAGAGATCAGTATCATGAAGAACCTTTATGGACAAATTCAATGTTCGGGGGTATGCCTGCATATCAAATATCAATTCGGCATCCGGATAATCTGCTGTTGTATTTTCGCGGCGTTTCTACATTGTGGCTTCCTTTTCCGGCCAATATTGTTTTTTCTTATTTATTAGGTTTCTTTATTCTGCTGCTTGTGCTTAAGATTGATCCATGGCTTAGTATTCTCGGGGCCGTGGCGTTTGCATTTTCTGCATATTTCTTTATAATAATTGATGCCGGGCATATTACAAAAGCATTTGCTATTGCATACATGCCATTGGTATTTGCGGGGGTTATACTTGTTAACAGAGGTAAATATCTGCTTGGAGGCGCGCTTACAGCGCTTTTTTTAGGAATGGAATTATATTGGAATCACGTTCAGATAACTTATTATTTGTTTTTGTTTTTAGGTATTTATATAGCATTTGAATGGGTGGCGCGCATTAAACAAAAAGAGTATAAAGCAATTTTAAAAAGTATCGGCATATTCGCCATTGCGGGTGTTTTGGCTATTGGATGCAATATCAGTAATTTATGGAACACTGCTGATTACGCTTCAGTAACAATACGAGGTGCTTCTGAATTGTCGTCTGATAAAGGAAATAAAACGTCTGGTTTGGATAAAGATTATGCAACACAATGGAGCATGGGTGTTTCTGAAACGATGACACTGATGATTCCGGGTTTTAAAGGGCGGTCTTCATCAATAAGTGTAGGTGAAAATAAAAGCGCCTTGAAAAATGTTGATCCTGATATGCGTGAAAGTATCGGAGGCATGTCGCAATATTGGGGCGATCAGCCGTTTACTATGTCGCCTTACGCAGGAGCCATTATTATATTTTTATTTGTTTTCGGATTATTTATTGTTGAGGGGCGGATGAAATGGGTGCTGTTAACTGGTACGCTGTTTTCGCTGATGATGTCGTGGGGCAAAAATTTTATGCCTTTGACAGAATTTTTTTTAGATCACTTTCCTGCTTATAATAAATTCAGAGCAGTTTCTATGATATTGGTAGTGGCAGAATTTACAATTCCGCTTTTGGCGATATTGGCAATAAATAAAATATTAAAGAACCCTGATTTTTTTAAACATAAAATCAAAATTGCTTTTATCAAAAAGGAAATAAGTGTTCAAAATGCTTTCTTTATTTCATTCGCAATAACTGGCGGCTTGTCATTGATTTATTACATTATGCCGGGCTTAACCACATTTTTCGGCGACGGCGAGTATGATAAAATGTACAATCAGATTTTAAAGAGCAACGGTGCAGTAATTGCTCAAAAATTTATTGACAATGTTGAAATTGCCCGTATTACATTATTTAAATCAGATGCATTGCGAAGTTTTATTTTTATAACGCTTGCCGCTGGCGCGATCTGGCTGTTTTTTAAATCAATAATTAATAAAACTATTTTGACTGTAGTTTTAGGATTGTTAATTTTTGTTGATTTAGTTCAGATTGATAAAGGATATGTAAATGATAAAAATTTTAAAACAAAACAAGAGGCAGCTGTTCCTTTTCCTTTAACAAAAGCCAGTCAGGAAATTTTAGAGGACAAAGATCCGGATTACCGTGTGTTGAATATTGCTGTAAATACTTTTAATGAATCAGGTACATCGTATTATCATAAATCAATTGGCGGCTACCATGCAGCAAAATTGAGACGGTACCAGGATTTGATAGATATGCATATTCAAAATAGTATTCAGGATATAATGACAACACTGAAATCAAACCCAAATGATTCGTCGTTACGGGCTGTTTTTGCAAAGCAGGGGGTATTGAATATGCTGAACGCACGTTATATTATTTACAATCCGGATGCATCTCCTCTGCAGAACCGTTATGCACTGGGAAATGCCTGGTTTGTTAAGGAAGTGAAAGTTGTTAAAAATGCGGACGAAGAAATTAAAACAATAGGAGAGGTAAACCCTGGAAATACTGCAGTTGTTGATGAACGATACCACAATGAACTGGATGGCTTCTCTCCAAAACCAGACGGTTCTGCTTCCATTAAACTACTGGAATGTAAACCTAATGACCTTAAATACGAATCAAATGCGGGTACTGAGCAACTGGCAGTTTTTTCTGAAATCTACTATAATAAAGGCTGGGATGCTTACATTGACGGTGTTGCAAAACCTCACTTTGGAGCCGACTATGTATTGCGTGCAATGCGCATTCCGGCAGGGAAGCATCAGATTGAATTCAAATTTGAGCCCAAAAAATATTTCCTTGGAGAAAAAATTTCACTGGCCTCTTGTATTTTATTGTTTTTGGCTGCAGGGGCTTCGATTTTTCTTTCATTTAGAAAAAAAGAACAATAGTACACAGGCGTTTCGATGTATTATATCTTGATTTTTGTGTAATGATTTAATAGATTCGGCCTCGCATTTTATGCTGCTTTTTAATTTAGACCTGATAGGTTTTTAAAACCTGTCAGGTCTTTTTTCATCAAAGGAAGGAAGCTATATTGCTGTTAGGGAAATCCTAAATATGAATTGAAAATCGTTTCAGGTTTTTTCTGATTTTGATATTTATTTCGGGGGCTGCTTCCGTTTTTAAAAGTAAGAGAATAAATAATCCTCCTACAATCCCGCTTCTCACGGCTATATCAATCACCAGAAAATTTAAGTACGGCATAAAATACCCGGGTAAAAAAGCTATCGCGGCGATAACAATAATTTTTACATTATTTAAATCGTAAGGCTGCATTTTAAATTTGAAAAGTAAAAACAGCCATCTCATAATATTATAAGCTGCAATGGTTGTTGCTGTTGCTATTGCTGATCCTGTGATTCCGTAGATGGGAATCAAAAGATAGTTTAAAAATATTGTTAAAAATAAAATAATGATCATAAATATTCCATCAAACCTGTAATGTTTTGAAGTCATCATTATGATGTAATTAAAGCCGGTTCCCATATCTATTAAATTGCCTAAACTGATAAACAGTATTACGTTTTTACCTCCTGCATATTCCGGAGGCAATAAAGCCATAATGTTATTTATATTACACCATATTCCGATAAAAAGTAATAAACCGATTGTCAGCTGGCTGTTGCAGGATTTTTTATACAAACGGCTGATTTCTTCCAGATCATTTTTTTTAAATGCATCAGCAACAATCCCCATCGCAATCCGCAGTAATGAGCGTGATGGAATAATTATGATGCTGCCGAAATAAAACGCAATGCCGTAAATACCAGTTTGTTTGAGGCCCAATTTTTGATTCACCATTATTACATCAATACTCGACATTAAAATTCCGGAACTACCTATTATTATTGCATATAAACTAAGGTTTATCATTTCTTTTCTAAGCTCTTTGCTCACAAATCCTCTAACAGGTTTTACATGCCATTCGCCAAGTTTTACAATATAATAGAGAAGAATTAAAGTAGGAATACAAGTTGCTGCAACATATAAAAAAACAAAAATGTTAAAGTTGATTATTTTTAAAAAATATAAAAATAGGACTGCCAGAATTAAAATGCGCTGGGTTAAATCTTTTGAAGAGGAGCCGATAACTGATCTATAACAGGCTCTTAAATAGTAATCGAATAAACCAAAAAATAAAGTGAAGAAGGTAAGAGGCATTAAGTAAAAAAGATAGTCGGCAAATAACTTTGATTTTTGTTGATTATCGGCAATTATTTGATCTTTGAAAAAATAGAATGTAATGTAACATAGCGTAAATCCGGCTAAAGTGGTGATGATGCCATAATACAGGTAGCCATGATGGCCTTTTTCTTTATTTCTAAAATAAGGAAAAAAACGAGAGGTTACTGCATTGAATCCTAAACTTGCAAATTGAGAAAAGAGAGCTGTGATTGAAAGTAAAATGCGCGTTAATCCGTTTTCATCCGGACTTAATAAATGCGACGACCACATTAAAGTAACAAAACCAAGCCCTGCTCCAAGATAAGAGTATATTAAGTTTTTGGTTGCCTGCTTTTCTATAATTCCCAATTAGATGCTTGATTTTAGAGGTTGTTATGAACCCGAAATTAAAGAATTTACTTTACATTATATTTTAAAATACAGTTCTCTATTTTTTGAAGTTCTTTATTTTCAGGACTGCCTGTGATAAAAGGAAAACTATTTATTTTTTGAGATAATTGAATATTATTCTTTTTCTTGTTTTGTTCCTGAAGAAGTAATAAATAATGACGTGCTCCTTTACGCAGGCCAAAAGGAATTGTTTTTTTTATAAACTTCATCATCATTTTTTTTGAAGATGGTTTTGAAATATATCTATAATCAACAAATTCAACCATCAATTGTTTAAAAAAAGCAAATGCTTCATCAAAAGGGATATTATCTTTTTTTGAGAGCAGGGAAGCCATTTCAACAAGATAGGAATTATATTCATTTTTATATTCATCCTTTGAAGCGCAAACATCAATGCTGGCGCCGCTGCCTGCGGAGCTGTATAAACTTTGCCGCGCAGAATAAAAAACAGGTAATACTTTATGTTTCCCCTCAATTAAAGTTTTCATACCTATTATAGTTTCAAACAGGCCTAAATTATTTACAGAATTTTTTAAAGTGTTAAATGTCAGCTTCAAATTTTCTGTTCTGTGAACACAATAGCATAATTGAATAGGGAGTTTTTTATACCTTTCAGTCCGGCCCATTGCTGTATCTTCATTAATATCACACCCAACTGTAACTAAATAACCTGGTGTGTAAAACAGTTTATTTTTGCTGTGATAAAAAAAAACATATTGCCCGTGAGCAGAGTTATAATCGGGATTAGTATCTAAGAATGAAACGCATTTTGAAATTCCTTCAGGAACAATGAAATCGTCATCGGCACAAAATACAACGTAAGGAGTTTTTACTTTTTGAATTATATCATCAAACCTGAATAAATAAGGCACTCCTGAATATTGGTAATACGCAGTATTGGGAGGCAGGACTTTTGAATATTTTTCTTTACTGTCATCTGCAATAAGCACTTGAATGGCGCTGTTCGCATAATAATCAATAATTCTCTCGAGATAGGGATGCCGGTTTCTTGATATTGTTATCAGTGTTATTTTTTTCAGCATGAATCTATAAACAATAAAAATTAATGTTTGGATTATTTACTGCAGCTTTTATTTCGTCAATATAATTTTCATTCATTATTAAAATGTTTTCAATACCGCTGCCTTCAAGCGCTTTTGGAGAATATATTGGATGACATGTGCGGGCAATAAATTTGTTTTGCTTTTCGGGATTAATATCAATAACAAATTTTATTTTTTCTTTTTTCTGATCCAGTAAATTTAAAAAAGTTGAGCCTTTTGCACCTGCACCCCACACTGCGATATTTTTTTTCTCGTCAAGAAATTTCCCCCATTTTAAAACGCTTGAATCGAATGATATATTTTCAATTGAGCCTTCAGATTTCTTTTCAATAGTAGTTTTTAATTCTTTCAGGGCTGAATAGCAGTAAATATACTGTCCCCCGAAAAAGCTCCCTGTTTCAGCTTTATTAAACATAGAGCCCAGGCTTGTTTCAGTAAAATAATTACAATGTTCATAAAAAACATCCCAAAAAGCCTGTTTTTTATTTATCCAGTCAAAAGTAGGCACTTCAATAAAAATATATCCTCTGTACTTGTTTGCTTTTGCGATGTCGGAAATAAATAAATGTGGATTTTCTATGTGTTCAAGTGTATGCCTGAGTATAATTAAATCGCCGTTAATGTCATATTTGTCACTGAAATAATCTTTTATAATGGCTGTGTCATTGCCTTCATAGGCAGGATCAAACCCAATGCAGTTAACTCCGTTTTCTTTCATAAGATTAAAAAAGTGAGCTTTCCCGCATCCTATTTCTACTACTTTTTTGCCAGTAAGATCATATCTCTTAATAAGATCAAAAACATATTGCAGATGTTCTTTAAATATCGGCGAATTCGATTGTTCATTATGATAGTCGGCATCATAGTCCATCAAACTGTTATCAAATGTTTTATTAAAAATAAAACCTGTTTGTGCAGATTCAGCAAGCTGTACTTCGCCTGTAGGGGCATTGAGTGCTTCCTCTTTTGTACGGTAAACTTTATTTTGAAAAAGAGGAACAGAATTTTGCTTGAAAATAACTTTGTTTCCTTTTGATAAGGCTTTTAATTCGTCTTCCATTTTTGTTTAATTTAATTACCTATTGATGCATTTAATTTTTTTGCATCACCGTAAAAGGCAAATGGTTCATAATCGGGATAAGGGAAATAACCTAAATTTAATTTTATATCTGCTTTATGTTCATCTAAATAATCCTGAACTAATTTAAGGATTGTTATTGGTTTTCCTGAACAGCAATTTACAATACCTTTAATCTTGTTCTGCAAAGCCGTTTTTACAATATATTCAGCAACTTTTTCTATTGGGAGATAATCTCTTTGCTGATCTCCTTTGGACATATTAAAAATTTTGTCATTGTTTTTAATTGCATTTTCTAACTGCGAAAGAATTGATTTTGGATTTTGGCCTTCGCCATACATATAAAATAATCGAAGCCAGTTAAATTCAAAATCATGAAGCTCTTGTAAATTACTAATAAAATTGCATAGTTCGGCTTTTGCAATAGGGTAGGTTAGGCTTGGTTTAATATCCATTGTTTCCATCAGGCAGCCTTCCTGTAATCCATATTCTAAACAGGTTCCGGTAACAGTAATTTTTTTTATGCCGTTCTTAACTAATTTTTTTATGAAATCACAGTGACTAGTTAATTGCTCTTCATGTATCTGTGCGTTAAAATTCGGAAGGCCTTTCCATGCAATGTGAATAAGCATATCCGGATTATTAAAATAGTCCATCAGATTTCCGTAGCTATTCACAAAATCTAAATTGAATTCTTTTATTTCAACGGTATCATTTTGTTTTGGAAAATTTTGTTTTGAAATATCTGCAGCTGCAATCACAATAGAATGCTGATATTTTAACAATTCACTTAAAACATATCTGCCTACAAATCCTGACGTTCCGGTAACTAGTATTTTCAAAATTATTATTTTAAAATTTCTGTAAAATAGGTAAGATGAAACGATCGGAATTATTTTATTTCTGAATATTGTTTTTTGTTCCGATGTAAAAAAATGCATTTGAATTCATCCATCCATTTTCAACAGCATATTGATCATAAACTGTGAACAAATCGGCCAGGCGGTGCAAGATTTCATCTGACCCTCTCATGCCTCCCAAGAATCTGTAAATAAAAGAAAATCCAGATTTTAATTCTTTCTGAACAAAATATTTATTCAGGCATTTTATAATTTCATCCCCGCTGGCAGCATTATCATTTGGAGACTGTCCGTCAGGTTCATTTTTATCTTTCTCCGAAACATATTCAAGGTGAATATCATCAACATATTCATCAAACATTTTCGGCTTATTTTTGGTGTTTTTAAAAAGATTTTTTTCATACCAAAATCCTGTGATGGACAAAATCATTCTGAACAGTGCCACTTGAGCGGCATCTTGTTTTCGCCATTTTTCATGCCAAGGTTCATAGCAAAGTAAAATGCCATCTTTATTAAGAAGGGTTACGGATTTTTTTACCACATCCTTGAGGTTTGGAAAATGATGCAGTGCACCAGAAAATATAATTGCGTCAAATTTTCCCTTCACTTCTTCAAAAGGTAATACCTGATAATTTAACAAGCCGAAATTTTTCTTGTATCGATTATTGGCAAGCGCTTTTTTTGCGAGTTCAATAGATTTTTCTGAAATGTCAATTGCGGTAACATTGTGCCCGTTTCTTGCTATTTCCAGGGTACTCAGCCCTGGCCCGCATCCCACATCTAAAATTGTTAATTTTTTTCCTTTATGTTTTTCAAGGCCGTTGACGAACAAATCAGTCATCTGCCCCTGGTACAATTTCATAAAATAAGGGTCACGGAAAAAACTTTTATAAAAATAATCGCATTTTACAGCATCCCTTAAATCAGGAATGAAGCCGGCACTGCTTCTTTCGGTCATTCTTTTGTCAAATGCGGCAGCTTCTTCTTCTATTGGTGTGGATTTGTTTTTTTTGCTCATATAATTAAATAGATTAATAATGAAAATTATTAAATAGTACTTGAATTTCTGAAAAGATAATTATCATCTAATTACTAATGTGTTATAAACTTGCTTATTTAAGCTGAACAAGGTTCTATGCAAAACCATATATCTTGTACAATTTTTTTTTTAAAATTTCTGCAAATCAGGTATGACAGTTACAAAGATGCATCCCCATCCTTTTACATAACTTAATTGATTCATTATTTCTTCCTTAATATTCCAGGGCAGAATAATTATATAGTCGGGTTTGTGTTCTTTTATTTTTACTTCATTAACAATTGGTATGTGGCTGGCAGGCATATATTTTCCCTGCTTGCTGGCTGCGCCGTCAACTACATATTCTATCCAGTCATTTTTAATTCCGCAGAAGTTTAACATGGTGCTACCTTTTGCTGCTGCGCCGTAAGCTGCAATTTTTTTGCCTTCCTTTTTAGCATGTATCAAAAACTCAAGAAAATCAAGTTTAACTTTTGCGGCATTCTTATCAAAACCTTTATAAAATTCCAGACCATTTATTCCAGCCTGATCTTCTTTTACAAGCAATGCATTTACAGTGCTTCTTACAGGGTTTAAAGCGGATGTTTTCTGTTTGGCAAAAATTCTTAATGAACCGCCGTGTGTAGGCAGTTCTTCTACATGGAACATTTCAAGATTATGTTTTTCAAAAATTCTTTTCACCGTTGTAAAAGATAAATACGAAAAATGTTCGTGGTAAATTGTATCGAACTGATTGTTCTTAACTAATTGAAGCAAATGAGGAAATTCCATTGTAATTATTCCATCCGCTTTTAAAGCAATTTGTAAGCCTTTAACAAAATCATTAATGTCCGGAACATGCGCTAATACATTATTTCCTAAAAGTAAATCGGCTTTTCTGCCTTCATTGCTGAGCTGGCTTGCTAATCGCTCACCAAAAAATTCTCCTATTGATTCAATCCCTTTTGCTTTGGCTGCGTTTGCCGTTGATTCTGTTGGTTCTATTCCCAAAACAGGTATTCCTTTTTCTTTAAAATATTGAAGCAGATAGCCATCATTTGAAGCAATTTCAATTACCTGTGATTGGTAATTAATCCCGAATTCGGAGATCATTTTTTCGGTATATTTTTTTGAGTGTTCAAGCCAGCTCCTTGAAACGGAAGAAAAATAGGCATACTCACTGTCAAAAATTTCGGCAGCTTTTTTATATTCATCTACCTGTACTAAAAAACATTTTTCGCAGACGAAAATTTTTAAAGGGAAAAAGCTTTCCGGCACATTTAATTGAGCGGGCGTTAAGAAAGAATTTGATGGAGGAGAATTTCCTAAATCAATAAAAACATGTTTCAACTCATTTTTACAAAACCTGCAGTTCATAGTTCTATTCCTTTAAAATTAGTTTCTAATAAGTTTTGGCTTTTGTCTTTTTCACTTACATTTACAATCGGCAGAGGCCACTTTATTTTCAGTAAAGGATCGTCATACCTTATCCCTGATTCGGAGCCTGGTGTATAAAATTGTGTATGGTGATAGATAAAAGCAGAATTGTCTTCCAGTGTTTGATAGCCGTGAGCAAAACCTTCTGGAATTAATATAGACATCATGCTTTCAGCACTAAGCTCTGTGTCGAAATGCTGCAAAAATGTGGGCGAATTTTTTCTTAAATCAACTGCCGTATCATAAATTTTTCCTTGAACACATCTGATTAATTTTGTTTCGGAATAGGGCGGAAGTTGAAAATGCAGCCCTCTGACGGTACCTTTTTTTAAAGTCAATGAATGGTTAAATTGAACAAAATCTTTTGTGAAATTAATTTCAGCAAATTCTTTTTTACAAAATGTCCTGCCAAACAAACCTCTGTCATCTTTAATTGGTTTTGCCTGAATTAAGAATAAACCAGCAAAGGGTGTTTTAATAAAGTCCATAGATTATACCCAATTAATATTATCGTCAATAAAATTATTTGTTTTCAGACTGTTGATCATATTGAGGCGGATTAAATTCGACTGCCTGAAATCTGCATCATTAAACTTAATTGCATTTAATCCATTAAGTAAATCAGCAATGCTCTGCTGTATAGTGATTTTAGGAGTAAAATCAGGCGCTAAAGAATTAAAGAAATCGAAATTCACACGGTATGACCGTTTATCAGGCTGCGCATTTGGATTGATGCTAATTTCTACCTCAGGAAATTGCTCTTTTACAAATCCTGCAATTTCTTTTACCTGGTAGTTCCAAACGTTGCTGCCTACATTCATAAGTAAAAAATTTCCTCCTTTCGAGGTTTCTCTATTTACAGACCAGCCCATTGCTCTTGCCATATCAAGCGTATTGATGAGCGGACGCCATGGCGTGCCGTCGCTGAGTATAGAGATTTTTTTATTTGCAATTGCTGATGCAGCAAAATCATTGAGTACAAGATCTAAACGTAAACGGTCACTCATACCGCAGGCTGTGGCAAAACGCAGGCAGGTAACTTTAAAGTTATCATCCGCTAAAGGCTGTAAATCCTCTTCTGTAAGGACTTTAGATTTTGCATAAGCTGTTAGCGGATTAAGGTCAGATGATTCAACACGTGCGCCATCGGCTGCAAAGCCATATACACTGCAGCTAGAAGCGAATACAAAACTTTTTACACCTGCATTCTTTGCTTTTTTTGCAATATCAATACTTGCTTTGTGGTTAATGGCATAAGTGATTTCTTCAAACTGGCTGCTCATCGGGTCATTTGAAATAGCAGCTAAGTGAATTACAGCATCTATCCCTTTGAGCAGGTGCTCCGAAAAATTTCTTACATCGCCAAAGTACTGCGCTTCCAGCATTGTTTCAGGCATTCTGAAGGGAGTTGTAACACAGTTGCTAAAGTATCCGATATCAAAACCGAAAAGTTTATCAGCAGGATAATTCTTTTTTAAATATTTAATCAGGTTAGGTCCTACATAACCAAGGTTGCCAGTTATAAGTATATTCATTTAAAGAGATTAATTAATTCGTATTTCCAGTGTATTTTGTTTTTGAAATTTTTGTTTTTATTTTACAAAGCCCTGCTTCAACTAACTAATAAATTTTGAATCATAATTTTCATAATAACTTCAGCCTCCTCAAATTTATCGTGACCAATGGGTGACCCGCTTTTACAATAATCTAAAAAATTACTAATGGATTGCTGAAAAGGGTCAGTTATTTTTATTTTTTCATTTGTTCTTGAGTCAAGAAGAAATACATTATACTCAGCCCCAAAACCTTCCTGTCCGCGGGTAAAAACATGTCCGTCAATATCAATCAAAAATAATTTAGATCCATTGAGATCTTCCATAAAATCAAATTCTACTTTGCAATTGCCGAATCTGAAAGAACAGGAATATTTGTTATCAGCCGTCTGGGACTTAAATAAACTTAGGTTTCGCAGACCAAAAAGTTTATATATCAGCGATAATCCATGAGTAAGTAAATCAACTCCTATTTCTCTGCCTTTGTAATTTCCATTTGTATGAAAACTAAATTTAAAGGATTTAATTTTACCTGGTTCATTTATCCTGTTATTAAGTCCCTCTAAGAAAAATGCATTAGGAGCGTTCATCATAAAACGCCGGCTGGGGTGAGATTTTAGTTGATCGAGTTTTAACAGCATGTCAGTTTTAGACATTTTATCATTCCAGAAAAGCGGCTTTTCGCAGAAAACTGCAAATCCTTTATTAAAAGCAGCTAAGGTATGTTCAACATGTAAATGAGGCGGTGTACATATGCATACTGCATCAATAGGCTCTGCCAAAAGCTCCTCAATATTTGCAAAAGCTTTAGGTTTAAATCCGAAGGATTGTTTTAAATCATTTGAAGATTCAGATGCTGTTTTGGTACTGCTGCCCAAAATTGCATATATCTCTGCACCCAGCGAATGAAAAATTCGAGCATGCACTTTGCCGATTCCGCCGGCTCCGAGTATTGCTACTTTTAATGAATTACCTTGTTCTCCTATGCCTTTCATCGATGAAAATTTTGCTGTTTCATAAATGAAAAACTCTATTTATTAAAAAAGCCGTTGTCCTTGATCAGGCTGTTAACGGTATGTTCTTTTCTATCGCACCTGCAATTATTGTTTTCCATCTTTTTTGAGCAGGAGGAAAAATAATTATCTAAATTATTTGCATCATAATCGTATAAAAGATCCCAGAAATTATCTGTTGCAAGATTTCCCAAAGCCTGACTGCGGAAGTTAGAGCCTGATGACTGAGAACAGTGGTACAGCCAGCCATCATAGCCGATGGTAGGATAAATAAATCTGGCGAAACAGGGTGTTGTGCGGGCTTGTATAAATTTATCGTCACTCTTCACAACAATTACTTTGCAGCTTTCATCGCTGAAGCTTTCAATAATCTGTGTCAACTCATTAATATAATCCTGATATTCAATTTGTGTTGGTATGAAAGGGTTTTCACCTGGAACATCTCCTCTTGGAATCTGCGGGCATGAAAAGCGAATAAGGTCAGCGCCTGCATTTTTAAAATCAGTAATAAATTTTATTATCTCTTCTTTTGAGTTCGTATATTGATTTATCAGATAAGAAACACTTATATCGAGCGATGCATTATTTTTTTTCTTATGAGTAACAATGCTGGTGACGTTTTTGAGCACTCTGTCATACAGTTTAGCTTTGCCTCTGGCAGCATTAACTTTATTGTAATTCTCATTATTACCAGCATTTACGCTGATACTCATATAGCTGGTCTTGGCCAGTGACGGGGTCGATACAAGCTCTACTAATCTATCGCTTACGTCAATAGCACGTGTGTTAAAACCGATAACGCTGTCGCGTTCAACAACGGTCTGAACCAAATCATCAATATGTTTATAATACAGCGGATCGGTGGCCCATCCTGCAAAAATAAATTTCTTGCAGCCGCCATCAGTAATATTTTTTAAAACTTCAATATATCTTTCGATGGAAAGGCGCTCGGTTGAGTTTATTGCGGATTTTCCATAACAATAAGGACAGTTAAGCCAGCATATATTTTTACCTAAAGGCCCGGGCTGTACTTCCACCTGATGTGGAATAACTCTTTTGTGAATAATGTCTTCTTTGAATTTTTGTATGTCTTTAACATATGGCGATTCATATAAGTAGCGTGAAATAAGTGATTTTTTAGCATCCATTGCAAGAAATGTCTTTCAAAGTTTAATTTTTTTTTGTTCAAATGAAAATAAAAAAAGGCCGGTTTTATTTTTTATTTTTTTTTACAGCGGGACTGGCTACGCTTAATTTTTTTTTGATTGCCTGAACTTTTACGCCCCTGTTGCTTTTATCGCCGATCAGCTGATGAATTATTTCAATATCCTTTGGAGTATCAATAGCAAACCAGCTTCCGTCAATTTCGAAATGAGCAGCACGTTTCATTTTTATTATTTTCGAATATAAATCCTGCTCAAAATCGTAGCAGGTTTCTAAATCAATATATTTCAAGGCGTTTTTATTAATAAATCCAATCCCAGAATAAATATACCCTTTGAGTTCGGCATCTTCTTTTGAAGCTAGGTAATGCACTTTTCTTTCTCTTGAAAAAGCGGCAAGCGCCCCTTTTCGAGTATGTATTAATCCCCATGCAGATATTATTTCAACAGAAGAGAGGGTAATTAATGCCTTTTTGCTTCTGTGTAATCTGAGCATGGCATTAATATCAAAATCAAAAATAGTATCGCTGTTGAGTAACAGAAAGTCGGCATTTTCGGGAATAACACTTGAAATTTTACCAAGCCGTTTTGCAATTGTCGAATCAACACCTGTATCAATAAAATGCATTTTAAAATCTTTATCCTTAAAATTTTTTTTAATGTATTTTTCCAGCATTGCACCCTTATAACCTAATGGAAATATTAAATTTTTAATCCCGTGTTTATGCAGCGTCATTAATATATACCAGAGTATCGGCTGGTTATGGATTTTAATAAGGGGTTTTGGAATTGTTTTAGTTAGGGCCCCCATCCGGCTTCCATAACCGCCGCAAAGTAAAACCGCCCAGGTATTATTTTCTTTCATAATCAAATTGAAATTTTATTTGTGTTCTATAGAGATGCTCAGTCAATTTTCCAATACTTTTTCAGAATTATTGCATTGAGTCATCAAGGACTGTGAAATTAGTCTTTTTTTTGTTCCGATATTATTCAATTAACAATTTTTTGGAGAAATATATTCAAACAGTTTTTATAACAGAATAAATTTTATCCGCTGTTTTAAGCATATCTCCGATTGGGTTTCAAAGCTTCCGGGGCGAAAAAATGAGGTCGGAATTTTAATCAGGGCTTGATCGGGCTTAAACCCTGATTAAAATTATAATTGCAGATAAAAATCAGGTAAGGATTGATAAAATGAAGCCTGAAAAAATGAACTGTTTTAATTGAAAAAAATGGTTCTTTTTCTTATATCCTTTTCTACTATTGAATAATTAATTTTTGAATCTGAGAATTCAATCTTGTATTTAGTTTAACATAGTAAATGCCTTTTGCCAAAGTCTCTAAGCTTATTTGTTTATTGAAATCAGCTCCGGTGTTTTTATATAAAGTATTGAATACTTCCTTTCCCTGCATATCAAATATGCCAATCTGCAGCTCATTTGAGCCTGAATTTTTTACTGCAATATTAAATATTCCATTTGCCGGGTTAGGGTAAATGGTAATTTCCGGCAGGACATTATTTTCGTCAATTCCGGTGCAGTCATGAACAGTAATGTTTTGAGATAGCATATTAGAACAGTTAAATGAATTAGTTATGGTATAAAAAATTGTCTGAATTGCATTTGCGCTTCCTGGATGAAATACACCCAAACTATCAACAGCTGTTCCGGAATATGTTCCTCCGGTGGGCAGGCCGCCAGTTAATGCAAATGGTACAGCCTGCATACAAACTGCTGTAAAAGGAAATAAACTTATTAATGGTAAAGGATTTATAGTGATGGTTTGTGTTGTGGAAGTAACACATTCAAATTCATTGCTTATGGATAAAGAAACTGTTTTTGTTCCTGCAGTATTATAAATTATTCCATTTGGATTTAGAGATGTAGAAGTATTTGGAGATGCCCCAGAGCCAAAATCCCAGGAATAAGTTACCCCTGGTCCCGTGCTCCCTGAATTGCTGAAATTAACAATATTACCGCTACATGCGGGGGCTGAGGAAATAAAGGATGCAGCCGGGGAAGGGTTGATTGTTATTATATTAATAACTGTATCGGAGTTAGAGCCTGCGGTAACAATGTGTGTAACAATTTTAGCTCCCATTATTGAATAAACTATTCCGGTTGGATTTTCCAAAGCAGATGAGGCCGGGGCCGCTCCTGAACCAAAACTCCATGAATGAGTTATACCAGATACTCCGGCCATAACGCTGTAAAAGTTTTCTAACTGGCCGGTACAGCCTGGTTGCGATGATGTAAAACGTGCATCGGCGGGAGAAGAAGAAGCGCATGTTACCTGATTCTTTAAAATTGAAATAGAAGTTCCTGAACTGCTTGCTCCTTCACTCGCCACAGCTAGGTCGGGTTTCCCGTCACCGTCTAAATCGCCGATAGAAACACAGGCAGGGTTTGCGGAGCCAGAGGCCGGAAAGTCAGTTTTTGGAGAAAAAGAAATGGCCCCGATTGTACTCGTATTTTTAAATATAGAAATGCTATTGGCATTGTAATTTGTCACAGCAATATCAGGCTTTCCGTCGCCATTTAAATCACCGGTCGAAATATTGCTTGAACCGGCTCCGCCGCTAAAATCCACCTTCGAAGCGAAGGAAATAGTTCCGCTTATACTTGTATTTCTAAATATAGAAAGAGTGTTAGAACCCAAATTTGGTATTATTAGATCAAACTTTCCATCTCCATCCAAATCAGCTATAGAAGCGCCGCAGGGAGATGTGCCGGTAATATAGTCCACTTTAGGGGCAAATGAAATTGTTCCGTTTGTGCTTAAGTTTTTTAAGACAGAAACTGTGTTGGAGGAACGATTTGCTATCGACAAATCAGGTTTTCCATCTCCATCCAAATCACCAATTGAAATACTGTTAGGGCTGCTGCCAGTTATGTAATCAACTTTTGCTGCAAATGAAATTATCCCGCCTGAAGTTGTATTTCTTAATATTGAAACAGTATTGTTTGAATAATTCACTACAGCAAGATCCGGTTTCCCATCCCCGTCCAAATCTCCAATTGAAACTAAATAAGGATAAGTCCCAGCTATAAAATCAACACGTGCGGCAAAGGAAACAGCACCGATTGTACTTGTGTTTTTGAATACTGAAACGTTATCATTACTATTATTATTCGCTGTAACAAGTTCGGGCTTTCCGTCGCCGTCTAAATCGCCGATAGTAACGCATGATGGGGCTCCTCCCGGTGTGTAATCCACTTTTGGTGAAAATGAAATAGTTCCGCTTGTACTAGTGCTTTTAAATACTGAAATGGTTTGGCCGATATGGTTCGCAACAGCCAGATCAGACTTCCCGTCTCCGTCCAAATCGCCTATTGAAATCCTGCGGGGATCGGTTCCTGTGGTATAATCTATATGTCCTGAAAAGGAGCTGGAATCTATTGCCCCGAAACACTGGAATGTCACATTAAATGGCTGAAACGAATAGGCCGTAAGATTATTCGTGGTAACTGTAATAAACTGGTATGATGCATCAACAGGAACAGTAACATTTAGACTAGAGACTGATGCAGTATTTACAACAGCCTTTACTGCACCAAAATAAACAATATTATTGGCGGGCACTGCACTGAAATTGCTTCCGATAATTGTTACTGAAGTGCCGACTGCACCGGATGCAGGGGTAAATGAAGTAATAACCGGTTGTCCATTTGAATTAAAGGCCAATACGACAAAAAGAAAAATTGTGAGGATGTTAGTTTTTTTCATGACCTTATTTCTTTAATTTAAAATTGAAACTTAATTAGCGACAATAGTATACAAAAAAAACGATTAAAAACATGATTAAAAGAATATAATGGTATAATTGTGATATAATAGGTTTTAGCCGAATCGAATCGATTAGGCTGAAACAAAACATATTAGGCTGAAAAAGGTTTGCACTGGCCGAAAAAGTTTTGCATATGTCGAAAAAGGTTTGCACAAGCTGAAAAAGGTTTGCATGAGTTGAAAAAGGTTTGCATAGGCTGAAAAAGGTTTGTACAAGCTGAAAATGTTTTGCATAGGCTGAAAAAAATTTGTTTTGGATGAAACAAAAACATATTTGGATGAAAAAGATTAGATTTGGCTGAAATAGTTGAAAAATGAATCAAGTAAAACGCCTTTTTTACTAATTTTATGATAAAGGTAGCTTAGGATAAAAATATTTCAGGCTTTTTATAAATGAAAAACATAGCAATAATAGGAGCAGGGCAATTAGGAAGCAGGCATTTGCAGGCACTGGCTTCAATGAAACATCCGGTTTGCATTCAGGTAGTTGATTCTTCTGCCGAGTCATTAGCAGTTGCTGAGGCCCGTTTTAAAGAGGTTGGCAGCAATTTTACTGGAAAAATTTCTTTTCATACGGATATTTCTGCGCTTGAAAAACAAATTGATATTGCTATTGTTGCTACTAATTCTAAAGTGCGGAGGCGCGTGGTTGAGCAGTTAACAGCAAACTCAAATGTTAAGAATTTAATTTTAGAAAAATTCTTATTTGTTAAATCGGACGATTATCAAGCGGTTGAAAAATTGCTGACTGAAAAAAAAATTAAAGCCTGGGTAAACTGCCCGCGCAGAATGATTCCTTTTTATCAGAATTTACAAAAGGAACTTTCCGGAAATGTTGAATTCAATGCTTCTGGAAATTCATGGGGATTGAGCTGCAACGGTATTCATTTACTTGATTTGTTTGCATTTTTAACAAAATCAGATAACATTGTATTATCAAATGATTTAATTGATAAAACAGTTATTGAAAGCAAACGTCCGGGTTATATTGAATTCACAGGCACCATAACGGGAAAGACAGGCGGACATACATTTCTCATCGCTTCTTTTCCGGATAAAACGCCTTCTTTGAGGATAAATATAAATACCGCAGCTGTAAGATACAGTATTGAAGAGGGGCCTGAAGCAAAAGTTTGGATAAGCAGACTTGATAATAATTGGGCCCTTGAAGAACAAACATTTAATATGCCTTTTCAGAGCCAATTAACAAATATAGCAGCAGATGAAATTTTAAGAACAGGAAACTGCAGTCTCACCGCCTATAAAGAATCTGCTGAACTTCATTTATTATTTTTAAATAATTTGATCTCATTTTTACGAAAAGAAAACAATGATAATTCTATTGACGAATGTTCGATAACCTAAATAAAAAAGTATTATTAATCGGTGCAGGCATAATGGCTGTTGATTATTACAAGGTGCTGAAAGCCTTACAATGTGATGTTACAGTTATTGGCAGAGGAGAAAATTCTGCAGCAAATTTTGAAGAAAAAACCAGCTGTAAAATAATTACCGGCGGCACGGAAAAATTTCTGCTTGAGAACAAGATTACATTTGATGCTGCAATTATTGCGGTTGGAATGGAAGATCTTGCCTACACTGCAATTCAGTTAGTTAATAAAGGGTTTAAAAATATATTGATTGAAAAGCCTGCCGGGCTGAATAATCAGGAAATTAATGAGCTTGCTCAAATTGTTAAACAGCAAAAGGCAAGGGTACTTCTGGCCTACAACCGCAGGTTTTATGCATCTGTTTTAAAAGCAAAAGAAATTATTGAGCAGGACGGCGGTGTAAAATCTTTTAATTTTGAGTTTACTGAATGGGCTCATATTATTGAACCATTAGATAAAAAGCCGGGAATAAAAGAAAATTGGCTGCTTGCCAATTCTACTCATGTGATTGACTTAGCTTTTTATTTAGGCGGGAAGCCTTCTGAAATCAGCTGTTTTGCATCGGGTGGTCTTTCCTGGCATAATAAATCTGTGTTTACCGGTGCTGGCAGAACAAAGGATGATTTATTATTCTCTTATCAGGCTAACTGGGATGCTCCGGGCAGATGGAGTGTTGAAATTCTTACTAAAAAATCGCGGTTAATTTTGCGTCCTCTTGAAGAACTCCAGATTCAATTGAAAGGTTCTGTTGCTGTCAATAAAGTCGAACTTGATAACGCTTTGGATACTCAATTTAAACCAGGGCTGCTGCTACAGACAAAGCAATTTTTAATCGGTGATGTTTCTGAATTTAAAACTATTGAAGAACAGGCTGAGATGCTGGGAATTTATGATCAAATAGCAAAAGGAAATTAACTGCTTTTCAAATTTAAATTTCTAAAATTTATTTCACATCCTCGTAATCAACATATTCTCCCTCATCATCGCTTATTTTCTTTTTTACAGGAGGAATATAATCAACAGAGGTTTGGCCATCTGTACGTTTACTCTTTGGTTTTGAATCGGCTGAATTATTTTCTTTTTTGCTGCCATAAGCACTAATGCTGCTGAACACCCGCGAAATAATCCAGACTACTAATATGGTATAAAAAACATCTCTCATATAAGAAGCAAAGGTAAATGTTTTATATAAATAGAATTATATTTGCTGCAATTTTAAAGAGCATCTTAAAATTACGGCTGATAGGGTGAACAATCGAACCGGTGCTCCGATTAATCCAGAAACAATTTTAACAAAATGAAAATAAATCTCTTTTTTTTAATCTGCATATCTGCTTGTATTTTAATAATTAATTCTTATTCATGCTCTCCTGCACGTTTTGTAAAACCATTGAATAAAAATCAGCAGTCAGCAAATATTTCATTAGGAGGCCCTCTTATCACCTATGGAAATTCTGTTATTCCAGTTCCGTTTTTAACTGCTAACTACGGCTATGGAATCGACAGCTCGTTAACCGGTTTTGGCTCCGTTAATATTACATCCGCTTTATTCGCAAATTTACAGATGGAACTCGGCGCAGCTAAACAGCTGTGCAGGCAGCATACTTATTTACCGGCATTAACAATCACGCCTGCATTAAATATTATCTACCGGAATAAGGATGCTCACAAACTTTATCCGCAGCTCACTGTAAATGCATTTTGGGAATACGGAAAGCGCAAAAACTTTTTTTACATCGGCATTGATAATTGGTTTGAGCTCTCGCAGAAGCGAGCATTTGATATTATACAGCCTAATCATTGGATATTTATGCCGGAAGCAGGTCATAACTTTACTTTAAAAAAATGGAATTTTATTATAGAAACTAAAGTGATTGCCCCAAATTTATCAAATCAAAATCTGGTAGTTGATTACCAAACGCCTTTCAAAAGCCATGGTGCTTTGGGTGTTTATTTCGGTTTAACCCGCAAATTTTAAACTCATGAAAAATTATATTCTTATAACTGCCGTTTTAATCAGTCTTTCGAGTTGTTTTAATTTAGATAATAATCTATATGAAAACAGTAAACTCACCGAATATAAATTAGATAATTATACTGGCGATGTTAATTTCAGGTTGGATATGTCGTACCAGATCCCTGACAGTTTAATTCATATTTTCACACTTGCTTCTCAAGGACCTGAAGATGCAGCTGCAGTGAGCATTTATGCAATTTATATCGGAAATATCAGCCGCATTGCAACCGACACAGTTATTATGTACTGCCATGGAAACCGGGACCACATGGACTTTTACTGGCCGCGTGCTAAACTGCTTGCAAACACAAAAAGCAAAAATCATTACGGCGTTATGATGATAGATTACCGCGGGTACGGTATGTCGGACGGCAAACCCACAGAAAACGGCTTGTATGCCGATGCTGATGCTGCATTAAAATGGCTCAGCAGTAAAGGACTGTCAAACAGCAGGCTGATGATGTATGGCTTCAGCATGGGCTCTGCTCCTGCAACAAAATTAAGTGCTGAAAATTATAGTATGAAACCAGCTAAGCTTATGCTGGAAGCTCCTTTCGCTTCTGCAGAAGTAATGATACAAGATGCTTCAGGCCTTGCAATGCCAGGCGATTTTTTTACCACTCTGAAATTGGATAATGCTGAAGAAATAAAAAAAATTCAGCAGCCTTTCTTTTGGATTCACGGCGAGGCTGATGCTTTTTTAAATATTAATACACATGGTGCTGTTATTTATAATAATTACCAAGGCTCTTTCAAAGAAGGGCACCGCATACCAGATGCTGGACACAGCACTATTGAAACCACAATGGGTTTTGAGAATTACTTGAAAGCCGTTGGTGATTTTATTTCCAAACATTAAAATCTGTTAAAAAAACAGCTTGCCATTTTAAAGTATAATTTTTTTAATTATTCTTATCTCGGGAGCAGCCCTATATCAGTTACCAGATGCACTGATACAGTACATTCCGGCACCTACTCAGCCCGCATTGAAACAAAAGTATATACCCAGACTTCATGGGGTTATTATAAAAACTGGGAATTCCATTTATCGGCCATGTATATTCTGATACATTGGGTATTTTATTTAATGGTAATGAAAATGAAACAACCGTAATATATAAACCGGGCATCCCCTGCACTCAAAAAATAACCCATTTCAGTTTTTATTAACAATATAAACCTCATGGAAATGATACTGCCGAATGCCATGTGGAACAAGTGAAATAAGGCTTTCCGATTGCCGGCAGAGTGTTTAAAACAAATGTCGCAACCGGTTCTTCAAACTGGCAGCAGGCGTCCATTAATTTAACTTATTTAAGCTCTGTAACCCCTGACACATTATGGATATTGTACAGTTCATCATCACTCGACAAAAATCCAAAGCGGGCAGTGTTTTATGGATTGATGATGCAAGTGTAACCCTGCCGACAGGCATCAGCCAGGTTTTAGAGAATGAAAACTCTATGGAGATTTTTCCTAATCCTGAAAACGGCGTTTTTTCCATCCGTCAGAATATAGCTGAAAGCAAGCCTCAGACTATTGAAATTTACAATAATCTTCGAGAAAAATTGTATTCAAAAATTAATGACAAACAACCAATAATTGATATTTCAAACTCACCAAAAGGTATTTATTTTGTGAAACTTTCGGACGGCGAAAAATTTTATAGTAGAAAAATTATTGTCCTCTAACTTTTTTTTAATTCTTAGCTAAAACAAAACCGCAGATTAATCCTTTAAATAAATAATCGGGATGCATTATTCAGTTCATACCGATTATTATATATAAAATCTCCCTTTAACCCGTCTCCATTGCTTTGGAATTTATATTGAAAGCCTGATTTTTTGTTTTATAAATTTTAATTTTTGTCAGGCTGGCTTGAATTCTTTTTTTAACCGAATTTTACAAAATTAAACCTTCCCTATTCCTTTTATGTTTAAATATTAGCGGTGAATGTTTTTTATATACTTAATAAGTCAATATGCTGTGTTCTTTGCCGCCATATTTTTCCTCACCGACGTTCAGAATTTATAAAACTGCACATTTGAAAACACCTTTTGATACTCAAATTAAAAAGTAAAAAATGAACTGTATTATAGTCGACTACAATGAACATAAATTAAACTTGATTGAAAAGTAAGTTTCTAAAACTAAATTTTTGCATTTCACATTAAAATGCAGCTCAGTGTCCGAGGCTTCTAATATTATTAATTGAAGAAAAAATTGATTTGTTTTTTTAGCATTCCACGGCGGGCATGACAGGTATAGAGTTTCTCAAAACCCTTACTCAGCCAGAACAACAGGTTATTGTAATGGCTTCCAAAAAAGAATTTGCTATTGATGCTTACGATCACGAAGTCTGTGATTTTATTTTAAGGCCGGTTGAACCTTCGAGATTTTTACAAGCCGTTTTAAAAGCAAAAAAACATTTTATTTGAGTAAAGATCAAGGTGTAAACAGCTTAATTTCCAATTAGGTCTACACATTTTTAGTTAGTTTGGATCCAAAAATATTTTTTTGATAGAAACAATGCTTGATTATGCTGCTATTCATAGTTGAAGGAAAAGTATGTTGTACATGCTTCAACGAGAAACATGATGAGCGGGCTGTTAGATTAGAAAAATCACATCAATTAAAGATCATAAAATTATTGTGAAAGGACAGACTATTCCGATGCGAAGAGGAAATGAAAAATTTTAATAATAAGGTAGATGTGATGTAAAAGGGTATTAAAAGAAGAATTTCTATTCTACGGAAAACAGCAGCCGATAAAAAAAATAAAAAAATCGTTTTAATATTTTTTGCAAAAAAAAAAGAATCATATCGTTTGAACCGCAAATATCGCTCCGATTGTTCTTCCCTTCCCTATATTCAATTTTTCAAAAACACCTATACGAATAACTGTTCCGCTTTACCCAGCTTATCACGCAATTCAATCTTTTTTTCTGGTAAAAAATCATTCACAGATAAATCAATTTTTTGAAATTTACTGAAGAAGTCATTATCCAAATCAAAAACCGGAAGGTCAGTGATTTTATTACTGTTTAGGTATAAAATTTTAAGGTGTTCTATTTTAAATAAACTTTGATCCACCGACCTTAAACTGCAGTGGCTGAGAACAAGCTCTTTCAGCTTCGGAAGTTTTGCAATCTGCTTTGTTACTTTTTGAATATCTAAATTAAAATTACCGCCTAAATCAAGATGTTCTAAATTCTTAAGGTTCGAAAAACCATCAAACAGTTCTACCAGATTGTTTTTGTGAAGTGAAATAGTTTTCAGGTTTTTAAACACTGCAAAATTATCAGGAAGAGAGGTTAAATTATTTTCTGATAGTTCAAGAAATTCGATATTTTCATATTCCCAAAGTTCTTCAGGCAGTTTGCTAAAATTACCAAAATGAAGATTTACCCTTAAAATTTCTTCGGGTTTTTTTCCTGACAAAATAATGTCGCTGAATGAGCTTTCCATACTATTTTTTTTAATGCCTTAAAAAAACGTCAAGGCTGTTAATAGGATTTATATGTATTTCCGGGTTAATTCCATAAAAATCAATCTCTTTTTTTTCAAATAAAAGTAAACTTACTAAAATTATTTATACAACAAATTATAAATAAATTTAACAATCGAATAAAAATAAGCAAAATGGTAATGATTTCCAAAAGGAAGCATTAAACTAACAATGAAAATTTAACGATATTTCTAAAAAACAGCAGATAAAAAGAAAGGCTCCGAAATAATTTCGAAGCCTTATTTTGTTTTAGATTTTTGCTTTTGTTTCTGCAATAGCAATTTTCTTTTTTATACCCTCTGTGGTAATTGAACCCGGACGTTCAATCGGATGACCGAGAGCTCTGTCCCAGATTAATGAGGCAAGCACCCCTAATGAACGGGACACACCGAATAATACTGTATAAAAATCGTGTTCTACCATACCGAAATGATTCAATAATACACCTGAATGAGCATCTACATTCGGCCATGGATTTTTAATTTTCCCTGTATTTTCAAGAATCGGCGGAGCAACTTTATAAACCATTTGCACTATTTCGCAAAGATCATCCTTGCCTTTTGGCTTGATATAACGGTTGTAAAAATCCTGCTGAGCAGTAAAGCGCGGATCTGTTTTACGAAGCACCGCGTGTCCGTATCCTGGAACAACTTTGCCATCGGCAAGTGTTTTTTTAATATAATCTTCAATCTGTTTTTCAGTAGGAAGTCCGCCGCCTAACTCATTGCGTAATTCAATAATCCAGCTCAATACTTCCTGATTTGCTAATCCATGCAAAGGGCCTGCCAATCCTGTCATACCTGCAGCAAAAGCAAAATAAGGGTCGCTCAATGCAGAGCCCACAAGATGTGTAGCGTGTGCTGAAACGTTGCCTCCTTCATGATCTACGTGAATTGTCATATACAAACGCATCAAACGTTTCATATCAAACTCTTCGTAACCCAGCATGTGTGCAAGATTTGCAGCCCAGTCTAATTTTGGATCCGGTTCAATGTGAACGCCGTTTTTATATTTTCTGCGGTAGATATAAGCCGCAACACGCGGTAAACGTGCGATAAGATTCATTGAATCTTCATAAACATAATCCCAATAATCTTTTTTATTGATTCCCTTTTTGTAGGCTGCTGCAAATAATGATTCTGTCTGCATAGACATAATGGCAATTACAAACTGAGTCATTGGATGAGTAGAAGCAGGCAATTCATCCAATACATCAAATACATGTTTTGGAACAATTGCTCTTCTGGCCCAGGTATTGCCTAAATTTAATACCTCTTCCTGAGTAGGAAGTTCACCCAGAAGCATCAGATAAAAAATACCTTCCGGCAACGGTTCAGTACCGCCAGGTGCCTTTGGAAGTTTTTCACGCAATTCGGGTATTGAGAAACCTCTAAAACGGATTCCTTCTTCAGGATCAAGCTTTGATGTTTCAGTAACCATACCAATCATGCTCTTCATTCCTTGATATACCTGAGCTACGGTATATTCACCTAATTTAAAATCACCTTTTTCTTTGATCAGTGCTTTTACAGCCGCGTTCATCGGGCCTGCTTTTGCTGCAAATTTATCTTTTAATGTATCCATTTTGTATAGGAATTAATTTTGTTCTATTTTCCCGCAAGGTAAAGGGTTTTTATCAAACTAAAAAACAATCTGACAAAAAATTGCATGTGGAAATTCTATTTATATTGGTTCTATTTTAATAATGGCTGAAGAGAATTTAAAATTACAATTTAATTTAGAAATCAAATCTGAACACTACTACATCCAAAGGGTTTAACAATAAGGGAACACTCCAGTAAACACGTGATTTATCTGTTTTTTACATATTTAAAATCCTTACCCAAAAAACGGGCGGCCTCACCAAGCTGTTCTTCAATACGCAGCAGCTGATTGTATTTTGCAATCCGGTCAGAACGTGAAGCAGAACCTGTTTTTATCTGACCGCAGTTCAATGCAACTGCAAGATCAGCAATGGTTGTATCTTCCGTTTCGCCCGAGCGGTGGCTCATTACCGAGGTATAAGAATTATTTTGTGCCAGCTGCACTGCATTAATAGTTTCGGTTAAAGTGCCGATTTGATTAACTTTCACCAATATCGAATTAGCAACGCCCTTATCAATTCCTTGCTGCAGGCGGTTTACATTTGTTACAAATAAATCATCGCCGACAAGCTGAATCTTCTTGCCCGCCTTATCGCTTATTAATTTCCAGCCTTTCCAATCATCCTCTGCCAAACCATCCTCAATGGAAATTATAGGATACCTTTTTGCCCAATCAACCCAATAATCAACCATTTGAGACGGAGTGAGTTTATCACCGCTTGATTTCTTGAAATGGTACACATTCTCTTTTTCAATATAAAACTCAGATGCAGCAGGGTCAAGAGCAATAAAAATATCCTCGCCCGGCTTATAACCGGCTTTTTCAATGGCAGTTAAAACCAATTCAATTGCTTCTTCATTTGATTTTAAGTTAGGTGCAAAACCTCCTTCGTCACCTACATTAGTTGAATAACCTTTGTCTTTAAGTACTTTTTTAAGATGATGAAAAACCTCCGTTCCCATGCGGATTGCATCAAAAAAACTGGCAGCGCCGGCGGGCATTACCATAAATTCCTGAAAATCGATACTGTTATCGGCATGCGAACCTCCGTTGATAATGTTCATCATTGGTATTGGCAGCAGATTGGCGTTTACCCCGCCAACATATCGGTACAAAGGCTGGCGCGCTTCTTCAGCAGCTGCTTTTGCACAGGCTAATGAAACACCCAGAATAGCATTTGCACCCAGGTTTCCTTTATTATCAGTACCGTCAAGGGCAATCATTTTTTTATCAATTGCGGTTTGATCAAAAACATACATACCGTTCAGCTCTTCGCGTATAACAGTGTTTACATTATTTACAGCTTTTAAAACACCTTTTCCGAGGTAATATCCATTGTCGTCATCGCGCAGCTCAACAGCCTCATGGATGCCTGTAGATGCTCCAGATGGAACAGCCGCACGTCCGATAATTCCCTGGTCAGTAATTACATCTACTTCAACCGTTGGATTACCCCGTGAATCCAGTATTTGACGGGCTTGAACACTTGCTATAAATCCCATGATATTTAATGATTTTGATTTAATAATACAACTTTAAGACGATTCAAAAGTAGAAATAAAACCGAATTGAAAAAGCGCTTTTTAATAATATTTTCTACGCATTTTGTTAATATTTAATAGGATAAAATTATTCCGAAAATTATTAATTCGTTACATTCGCCAAAATAGTCTGTTTGTTAAAATTGCAAAGCCTGCCAATTAAAAAAGGGCTCGCTGATAATTTAAACAGTTTATTAATTAAGCTATTTTTTTTACGGGCTGAAATAAAATTAAACAAAGTGCTGAATTATATCTGGATTGCATTTTTTATTATTGCCTTTGCCGTCGCTCTTATAAAGCTGATGGTTACCGGCGATACCGAAGTTTTTAAAACTATCATTGATGCCACATTTGATTCATCAAAAATGGCGGTGATGGATATTTCACTGCCTCTGACCGGCGTGATGACTCTGTGGCTTGGGCTTATGAACATCGGCGAAAAGGCCGGCGCAATAAATTTTTTATCACGGATAGTAGGTCCGTTTTTCAGCAGGCTCTTTCCTGGGATCCCCAAAAATCATCCCGCCAACGGACAGATATTAATGAATTTTTCTGCCAATATGTTAGGACTTGGAAATGCCGCAACACCTATTGGATTAAAGGCAATGAGCAGTATGCAGGAATTAAATCCTGATAAAGAAACAGCCTCCAATGCTCAGATTATGTTTTTGGTTCTTAACACTTCCGGCTTTACGCTGATACCGATTACAATCATTGCCCAGAGAGCCATACAGCATGCAACGGACCCTTCTGATGTTTTTATTCCGATTTTACTTGCCACTTATTTCTCAACGTTAATAGGGCTTTTAACTGTTGCCTTCTGGCAGAAAATAAATTTATTTAACCGTGTTGTCCTAACATGGATATTGGGTATAAGCGCTTTAGTCGGCTGTCTTATCTGGTACTTCAGCACATTGCGGCATGAGCAGATTGCGGTAATTTCAAAAGTAAGCGCCAACGTAATTTTGTTTTCAATTATTACAGCTTTTATCATAGGGGCGGTCCGCAAAAAAGTAAATGTTTATGATTCTTTTATTGAAGGAGCAAAAACCGGATTTGAAACAACAATTAAAATAATTCCATATCTCGTCGCAATGTTAGTGGGGATAGCTGTTTTCAGGGCTTCCGGCGCAATGGATTATTTTGTTAACGGCATCGGATGGATAGTTGGATTCTTAGGCTTCAATACTGATTTTGTCGGCGCTCTGCCGACTGCATTGATGAAACCCTTAAGCGGCAGCGGTTCCAGGGGAATGATGATTAATGCAATGGATGTTTACGGACCTAATTCGTTTGTAGGCCACTTGTCATGCGTGTTTCAGGGTTCTGCAGATACCACTTTTTACATTGTTGCATTGTATTTCGGCTCCGTAGGGATAAAGAAAACTAGGTATGCAATTACTGCAGGTTTAATAGCGGATCTGGCTGGTGTCATTGCCGCTATTTTTATTTCATATATGTTTTTTCATTGAGACAGCAGCCTTCTTTGACTATTGAGGAAAAAGATCATATTTAAATAATTGATACGTTTCAATTATTTCCAGCAGGTGCTGCACATATTTTGGATCTGTAGCATAGCCGGCCTCTTTCAAGCCTTTTGCCCATCCTTTATAATCAGTATGATTGAGCTCGAACAACTCAGCATAACGTGCACGGGATTTTAAAAATAAAGAGTGATCGGTGTAAGAATCAAGAACAGAAGTATATTTTCTGAAGCACTCATTATTTTGATCGTCAGTTTTAATAAAGATAGGCCCCTCCCATTCGTCATGGCATTTGATACCGAAATGATTATTTGCATAAACAGCTAAATCACTTGTTCCGTAACCGCTTTCGAGCATTCCCTGCGCCAATATGATACTTGCCGGAATGTTGTACAGCTGCATTTCCTTTACCGCATCGTTTTTAAAATTGCGCACGTACCGCTGGGCTGCAGTAACAGGCTCATTATTCCCGCTATAAGATGAGAGACTAAAAATTGAGACAAATAAAGCGATTTTAATGTATCTTGACATAAATCAAAAGTAATACTAAAAAACGAAATGAATAATGCGGCACCTCACTATTTGGTAATCATTCATGAATAAGGCTGCGAAAACTAAACCCTGAATTACCCTGCAGACCGCCTGTATGGATTGCTATGATTGTCCGACCTTTTTTAAAAAAGCCTTTCCCTATTAAGTCATAAATGCCGAACATCATTTTTCCTGTGTATATGAAATCAAGCGGTATATTGTTCTCAAGTTCAAACTGCTTAATGAATACTGCCAGCTCCTTGTTTACTTTTGCATATCCTCCGAAATGGTAATTTTCATTGATGTTCCAATTGCCTGCCGGAGAAAACATTTCTGAATCATCTAAATCTGCTGCACTGCTTTCACCAAATTTATTTATCCATTGAGATACTTCTTTTTGAATATAACCTTTGGCCTTTAAAATCTGGAACCCGACAGCATTTTGATTTTGCTTCAATGACATAACTATACCGGCCATTGTAGCGCCTGTACCGCAAGGGGTGCACACATAATCAAAATCCATATTGATGTGTTCAGTAATTTCTTTACAGCCTGTTACACCAAACTCATTTGAACCGCCTTCCGGAATCAGATAATAATTTTCCGCAGAAAACTGCTGCTCGACATATTCGTAAAGCTCAGTTTTATTGCGGTATAGAGAACGTGAAACATAATGCAGACGCATCCTGCAGCGTTTAGCAAACTGCAGTGTTGGATTTAACTCTGGGTATTCTTCTCCCCGGATAATTCCAATGGTTTTAAATCCATATTTTTTCCCTGCAGCGGCACTTGCTGCAATGTGATTTGAAAATGCACCGCCGAAAGTAAGAAGTGTTTTTTTTCCCAGCTTTTGGGCTTCAAGCAGATTGTATTTAAGTTTAAAAAGCTTGTTGCCGCTGAAATCGGGATGATTTAAATCCGTACGAAGCACAAACAAACGAATGCCGTGGGCCTTTGTTACAGCATCATTTACAGCCTGCAGCGGAATAATTTCGGATTCAAATGGCATTCAGTAAAATTACTTAATTTTGCAAGCCAATGGAAGGATTTTCACAAAGGAAAGATTTAGAGCCTGACGATTTTTATTATAGTCCGGAAGGCTATATTGTATTTACAGAAAAATATCTTCTCAAACGGGGTTACTGCTGCCAGAATGGCTGCAAACATTGTCCTTATTGGTTCAATAAAGTTAAAGGGCGAATTGATAAGAAAAAATGATGTGAGGATGTGCTGATGTGGTGATGTGGTGATGTACTGATATACTTATGTGCCGATGTGATTATGTACTGATGAAATGATTTACCAATGTAGTACCGGGAATAAAATAATCACTGGATTTTTCAGTCATTGCAGGGAGAGGGATGCTTTTAATTTCAGGTGCATTCTTCCGCTATTTTCAAAATTAAGATTACCAGCAATGTTCAACGACTAATAAACCATTAAATGACGAACAAAGAATTCAAAAAACAAATTTTAAAAGGCATTCCTTCTGAATTACCGCCTGTAAAGCCATTTGACCCGGTATTAAATCATGCACCCAAGCGAAAAGATATTTTAAAAACGGAGGAAAAAAAATTGGCTGTCCGCAATGCGCTTCGTTATTTCGATAAAAAACATCACGTTGTTTTGGCAAAAGAATTTGCAGCTGAATTAAAAAAATTCGGCCGTATATACATGTACCGCTTCCGACCAGATTATGCCATTCATTCCCGACCCATCAATGATTATCCGCACCGGTCGAAACAGGCGGCAGCAATAATGCTGATGCTGCAGAATAATTTAGATAATGCAGTAGCACAGCACCCTCATGAGTTAATTACATATGGCGGCAACGGCTCAGTTTTCCAGAACTGGGCTCAGTATTTATTAACGATGAAATATCTGGCCGAGATGACGGATGAACAGACACTGGCCTTATATTCCGGGCATCCTATGGGTTTATTTCCATCGCATAAAGATGCGCCCCGGGTTGTTATTACAAACGGAATGATGATACCGAATTACAGCAAACCGGATGATTTAGAAAAATTTAATGCGCTCGGAGTAACGCAGTACGGGCAGATGACCGCAGGTTCATTTATGTACATCGGTCCGCAGGGCATTGTTCACGGTACAACCATTACGCTGCTGAATGCGGGCAGAAAATTTGCAGGAGGCGGTAAAGAAGGCTTAGCCGGGAAAGTATTTGTGAGTGCAGGTTTGGGAGGGATGAGCGGCGCTCAGCCAAAGGCTGCAGTTATCGCTGGTGCTGTAGGAGTAATTGCAGAAGTGAATCTTAAAGCAATTAAAATACGCCATTCGCAGGGCTGGGTGGATGAAATATATAACAATCTGGATAAATTAATTGTACGGATTGAAAAAGCCCGCCTCTCAAAAGAGGTTGTATCATTGGCTTATCATGGCAATGTGGTTGACCTCTGGGAAAAACTTGCTGCTGAAAATGTAAAAATAGATTTAGGTTCCGACCAGACATCACTGCACAATCCATGGTCTGGAGGCTATTATCCAGCGGGGATTTCGCTTGAAGATGCGAATAAAATGATGGCAGAAAATCCTGAACAATTTAAAATAGAAGTTCAGAAAACTTTGCAGCGCCATGTTAATGCCATAAATCAGCTTACTAAAAAAGGAATGTATTTCTTTGATTATGGTAATGCATTTCTGTTAGAAGCGGGCAGAGCTAATGCTGCTATTTTTGCCGAGGAAAGACCTGACAGGTTTTCGAAACCTGTCAGGTCTAATACATACAAGTACCCATCCTACGTACAAGACATTCTTGGCCCTATGTGTTTTGACTACGGCTTCGGCCCTTTTCGCTGGGTATGCACTTCCTGCGACCCGAAGGATCTGGAAGCCGCAGATAAAATTGCAGCTCAGGTTCTTGAAAAAATACGTAAAACTGCACCCGATGAAATCAAGCAGCAGCTGGATGATAACATCCGCTGGATAAAAGCAGCACAGCAGAATAAAATGGTAGTAGGCTCGCAAGCCCGCATTTTATATGCTGATGCAGAAGGACGGATAAAAATTGCAGAAGCTTTTAACAAGGCGGTTAAAGCAGGAAAAATTTCCGCTCCCATTGTTCTTGGCCGTGATCACCATGATGTATCAGGCACTGATTCTCCTTACCGCGAAACATCCAATATATATGATGGTTCCAGCTATACAGCCGATATGGCCGTTCAGAATTTTGCAGGCGACTGCTTCCGCGGAGCTACCTGGGTATCTCTGCACAACGGCGGAGGAGTAGGCTGGGGCGAAGTAATCAACGGCGGTTTTGGTATGGTGCTGGACGGTACTGCTGACAGTGACCGAAGATTAAAATCAATGTTATTTTGGGATGTGAACAACGGAATTGCCCGCAGAAGCTGGGCCCGCAATAATGGAGCGATATTTGCAATTAAGCGGGAAATGGCCCGCAAGCCTGACTTAAAAGTAACACTGCCAAATTTAGTTGATGACAGCTTATTGAATAATTTATTTTAACCGAACATTTTTTATAATCAATCATAAAATTTTAATCCCATGAGAAAGGCAGCTGAACTATCTATTGCAGCAATTTTATTCGCAACTTTATTTTTAGCCTCATGTGCCAAGCAGGATGACCCTGCAGCTACACCAACAAGTTCAGACCCTCGTGATAAATTCCTGGGAAATTGGCATGTATCTGAAAACAGCAAGGATAATGGCGCGGCAACCTATAATTGCACTATATCGGATTCATCGGATGCAACACACATTCTCATTGCTTATTTATGGGGATTAAATAAAAAAATTTACGGAACACCAAGCGGAAGTAATTTCACAATTCCAGCTCAGACAATACAAGGCTTTAGTGTTTCCTGCAATAACGGTGTTCTGGCAAGCGCCAATCAAATTAATATGACGTACTTCGTGAGAACAACATCAACTCATTATGATACTGTAACTGCAGTTTTGTCAAAATAAATTAAGGAGAAATATTAAGGTAGACTCTCAATTCATAAATTGAATTGAGAGTTTTTTATTCCACATAAGTCGGGGTATTGCACGTCTCTTTTCTACTGTCGAACTGATACTTCAAGCCGACCCTGAGTTCAATATTCTTATTTTGTATCCCTAGTGCTGTTTGTTTGTAGGCATACATTGCTAAATCAGGATTATAAAATCCCTCAACAAAAAATTTGATATTGGAATAGCTTATAAATTCAATACCTCCGCCGAATGCAGCGCTTACATGGAGCGGGCGGAATTTTGCAGTTATTACCGGCGATGAAGTGCCCTGTGATAAATCGTACTCCAGTTTCGGTCCGACTAAAATGTATGGGATAATATTAAACATTTCATACCGCAGTTTTAAATAATTATTCCAAGAAATGTATTGAAGTTTGTTTCCGTAATTTTTTTCGGGCTGTTTATCTAATGAGCCCTTTTGATCATATTGTATTTCTGAAACCCAGCGGGCATAATCGCCGCTGAAAAATTCAGCGAATATGCTCCCGTTATATCCGAAAATATAATTTTTCTTGGATACTGCCTGAGGATCGTAAAAATAAAATTTCTGATTTGCTGCCGACACGCCTACTGTGATCCCAATGCTGTTAAGGAATTGGGCGCTGCAGTTAAAAGCAGATGAAATAATAAGTGCAGCTAAAAATATTTTTTTCATTGTCTTTTTTAAGTAAAACGGCAAAGAGAAGGATAAATTGTAATTTATCCTTCTTTATAAAACAGAATTGTCAAATCATTCACACACTTGCCGCTTCCATTGCAGGATTTATTTTCTTCACAAGGCCCTGAAGTACCTTTCCCGGTCCAAGCTCTGTAAATGAAGAAGCACCGTCAGCAATCATCTGTTGAATAGTTTGTGTCCATCTGACAGGAGCGGTAAGCTGTGCAATTAAATTCTTTTGAATTTCGGATGGGTTTGAAACAGCATTTGCCGTGACATTTTGATATACAGGACAAATAGGCTGGTTAAAAATTGTTGCATTGATAGCATCCTGCAGTTCAATGCGCGCAGGTTCCATCATCGGGGAATGAAAAGCACCTCCGACAGGCAGTATTAATGCGCGTTTAGCACCGGCAGCTTTTAATTTTTCGCAGGCAGTGTTTATCCCATTTATGGTTCCGGAAATCACCAATTGGCCTGGACAGTTATAATTTGCAGTAACAACTATTTCGCCTGTTTTAGAAACCTCGGCACAGATAGCTTCCGTAATTTTATCATCTAAATTTAAAATAGCTGCCATTGTTGAAGGATTCAATTCACAGGCTTTCTGCATTGCAATTGCACGTTTTGACACCAATAACAAAGCATCTTCAAAAGACAATGTTTTGTTGACCGCTAATGCTGAAAACTCGCCAAGGCTGTGGCCTGCAACCATGTCAGGAATTAAATTTTCACCCAATGTTTTTGCTAAAATTACCGAGTGTAAAAACACGGCAGGCTGCGTTACATTTGTCTGTTTCAACTCTTCATCGCTTCCCGCAAACATTATATCCGTAATCCTGAAACCAAGAATATCATTGGCTTTTTCGAATAAATCTTTTGCCAGCGGGGAGCTTTCATAAAGTTCTTTTCCCATTCCTGAAAACTGCGAACCCTGCCCTGGAAATATGTATGCTTTCATTTTTTAATAGTTTTATAATTTGAAATATGTATTAATATCAATTTAGTTTTTTACGAATTAATTATTAATCAAATTACCTGAAAATAAAAAGAGGAAGCAATGCCCGCTTCCTCTTTTTATCAACAATAAGCTTTTAAAAATTATTTTCTATCGCCGAATAAGCGCAATAAAAATAAAAACAAGTTCAAGAAGTCCATGTATAGGCTTAATGCACCCATAATTACTAATTTGCTTGCAACTTCAGTACCATACTCAACGCCTGCACCAATGCGCTTTAATTTCTGCACATCATAGGCAGTTAAACCTGTGAATACTAAAACTCCTAGAAAGCTGATGATATAATCTAAGCCGGCACTATTCAAAAACCAGTTGATGAAGCTAGCGATGATAATTCCGATTAATCCCATAAACATTATGGAGCCGAATTTTGTTAAATCAGTTTTGGTAGTGTAACCTACAACCGCCATTAATCCAAACATTCCGGAGGCAGCAGCAAATGTACCGTAAATTGAACCGGCAGTGTATTGCAGAAAAATGAAACTTAAACTCATTCCCATTACCGCAGAAAACAGAAGAAATAATAACAATAAAATTGGATAAGAAATGCGGTTAAATCCAAAAGAAATAACCAATATAAATGCAAATGGAGAAAACGTTACCACATATCCTAAAGTAGTTAATCTTCCTAATTCATTTACAAGAGTGGAAGTGAGGGATACGTCATTCCCAAAATAATATGCAACAATGGATGTAATGGCTAAGGCTGCAAACATCCAGGAGAAAACACTCGACATAAATGTTTTAGACACTGCGTCAGTTTCCCCTTGTGACCGGACATAATTAAAATCTTTAATTTCCATAATTTTTTGTTTTTTGTTTTTATAACAGTACAAAGATAATACCGTTTGATTGTTTATGCAAAAATGTCAGATTGTTTAACAAAATTTATATTTTGATTGAAGTCCCCCACAATACTCTAAGGGTTTTGAAAACCATTAGGGTATTAAAAATATTATCAATGCAATTTAGAACCAATCAAACTGATAAATTCCTTTCGAGTAGTATCTTTTAAAAATTCACCTGTAAATGCTGAAGTGGTAGTTACAGAATTTTGTTTTTGAATACCCCGCATCTGCATACACAAATGCGAACATTCTATAACAACTGCCACTCCTAACGGCTGCAATGTATTCTCAATACAGTCGCGGATTTCGGTTGTTAAGCGTTCCTGAACTTGCAGCCTGCGTGCAAAAGCATCGGCAACACGCGGAATTTTGCTCAGTCCTACTATATACCCATTTGGGATATAGGCAATGTGCGCCTTCCCGAAAAAAGGCAGTAAATGATGTTCGCACATTGAGTAAACTTCTATGTCCTTTACAATCACCATTTGTTTGTAATCCTCTTTGAACATAGCTGATTTCAATATCTCTACCGGATCCAGATCGTAACCATGAGTAAGATACTGCATTGCTTTTGCAACACGCTCAGGTGTTTTCAAAAGACCCTCGCGATCCGGATTTTCACCAATATCGTTTAAAATAGTTTTATACTTTACTGCAATATCTTCTATTAACTTCGGGTTATATCTTTCAATTCTTTTATAGCCTTCGGTATCGTCAAATTCGTCGTGACTCATAATTTATTTTAAAGTTTAAAAGTTTGAAGTTTGAAAGTTTAGTTGGAGATTTTGGAATTTTGCCATTTGCCTATTTACTTATTCTTCTCCAAAATATTCTACGTAATTGTTTTCAGTTTCGTGGAGTTTAATGCAGTGCAATTGGCATTCCAAGGCATTGACAAAAGGTTTTAATTCTTTCCAAATTGCAATCGCAACATTTTCAGTAGAAGGCATTAATTCTTTCAAAAAAGGCACATCCAAATTCAAATTTTTGTGATCCAGTTTATCTGTAATGCGTTCCCTGATTATTGCGCTGAGCTCTTTTAGATTCACCGAATAACCGGTTTCTAAATTTACTTTTCCTTTAACGGTTACGTACAAAATATAATTATGTCCATGCCAATTGGGATTGGCGCATTTACCAAACACTTTATTGTTCTGCTCTTCGCTCCATTTTGGATTATACAATTTATGAGCCGCGTTAAAATTTTCTCTTCTTGTAATGTAAATCATGAGACAAATATAGTATGAATAATTTTACTTTACGAATTGCAGAATTTCTTTAGAAAAACTGCCTGTGATTCTTTATTTAATATAATCCAAGGCTTAAATCATTTGTATATTTGCATTGATTTAAGCTTTATAAAAACGAATGAAAATATTAATCGTTTCAGCTACTAATTTTGAAATGCACCCCTTATTAAACCAAATGGGGGTAGGCAGTTCAGCTGAACACTTCATAAGCTTAAAGTATAAAAATTCAGAAATAGATATTTTGATTACAGGAATGGGCATGGTTCCAACAGCTTATTATGTTGGAAAAAAATTAAATGCTTCCTACGATTTTGCTTTAAATACCGGAATCTGCGGAAGCTTCAATGCAAATCTCGAAATCGGGGATGTTGTTAATATAACTTCCGACTGCTTTTCGGAATTAGGCGCTGAAGACGGAGATACTTTTTTGACCCTGGATGAATTAAATTTAAAAGGCGCTCCAACGGTTATAAATAATGGTTCACACAGCCGTCGTGATTTTTTTTCCAAACATTTGATTGAGTTGCTGCCAAAAGTTAACGGGATAACTGTAAATACAGTTCATGGAAATGAGAACAGCATTGAAAAAGCAGTTCACAAATTTCATCCGATTGTTGAAAGCATGGAAGGCGCAGCATTTATGTTTGCCTGTGAACAAGAGAGAGTGCCTTACGCACAGATACGCGCTGTATCTAATTATGTAGAGCGCAGAAATAAAGAAAGCTGGAATATTCCTTTGGCAATTGAAAATTTGAATAAAAAGGTTTTAGAAATACTAGACGATTTGATAATTTGATACTGTTCTGATTTGAAAATGAAATAAACTTCTCTTCAAATTCCAGAATTGATTAAAGAATGAACACCAACTCCAAACTTTGAACTTTAAACTCTGAACTTTGAACTCCAAACTAACTTTAGGTTTCAGCCCCTGCCCAAATGACTGCTTTATTTTTGATGCATTAATCCACGGCAAAATTGATACCGAAGACCTGCAGTTTGAAATGGTAATGGAAGATGTGGAAAGTCTTAATCAAAAGGCATTTCGCTCTGAACTGGATATTACGAAATTGAGTTATCATGCTTATGCCTATCTCACAAAATACTACCAGTTGCTGCATGCGGGAAGTGCACTAGGGAACGGATGCGGGCCATTATTGATTTCTAATCCGGGGTTTAAGACTGCTGATTTAGATACTGCAGTTATTGCAATTCCAGGAAAATATACAACCGCTAACTTCCTTTTGTCGCTGGCTTTTCCGGATGCTGAAAATAAAATAGTAATGCTTTTTTCTGATATTGAAAATTCAGTTTTAGACGGAATTGCAGATGCCGGATTAATCATTCACGAAAATCGTTTTACATACGAACAAAAAGGGCTGCAAAAAATAATTGATCTCGGTGAATATTGGGAAACGCTGACAAAACTGCCTATTCCATTAGGAGGTATTGTAATCAAGCGAAGCTTTCCTGATGAAATGAAACAAAAAGTAAATCGTGTTATCCGCAAAAGCGTTGAGTATGCATTTGCAAACCCTGAATCAAGCCTTAGCTTTGTAAAAGCCCATGCGCAGGAAATGAGCGAGGAGATAATGTATAAACATATTAATTTATATGTAAATAATTATTCTGTTGACCTTGGTGAGGAAGGTAAACGTGCGATAAAATTATTATTTGGCAAAGCACAGGAGCTTGGTGTGATTAATAAAATTGAGGAGGAAATATTTATCTCTCCTGATATATCAGCAGGGACAGAACTATGACTCAGGCAGATAAAAAAATCATAAAAGATAAGACAAAGATTCATAATTCGTAAAAATTCGCAATTCATAAAGTATGATTATAGTAACAGGTGCTGCAGGCTTTATCGGAAGCTGTTTAGTAAGCAGGCTTAACCAGGAAGGTTTTACCGACATTATTCTTGTTGATGATTTTTCTGATTTGCAAAAGATGAAAAATCTGGAGGGTAAAAAATATTCGCAGAAAATTCATCGCGATGATTTTATTCAGTGGCTGCATGTAAACCAGCGCCTTGTTCAATTTGTTTTCCACCTTGGTGCCCGCACAGATACAACCGAGTTCAATAAAGAAATTTTTGATAAACTCAATTTGAATTATTCAAAAGATGTTTGGAAATTATGTGTCGAATTCGGACTCCCTTTAGTGTATGCATCCTCCGCTGCAACATATGGTATGGGAGAATTCGGCTATGACGATAAAGAAGAAATAATCGCAAAATTAAAACCGCTGAATCCTTACGGCGATTCAAAAAATGATTTTGATAAATGGGCATTGCTGCAAGAAAAGAAACCGTATTTCTGGACAGGTCTAAAATTCTTTAATGTTTACGGTCCTAATGAATATCATAAAGGACGAATGGCATCAGTTATTCTTCACGCCTATAATCAGATTCAGGAAAAAGGACTTGTCAAATTATTTCGGTCACACAATCCAAATTATAAGGATGGCGGGCAGCTGCGCGATTTTGTATATGTAAAAGATGTAACATCAGTATGTTATTTTTTACTGCATCACCGCAAAGATTCGGGCATTTATAATCTGGGATCAGGGAGAGCAAGGACGTTTTTAGATTTGGCAACAAACACTTTTGCCTCGCTTAATATTGAACCAAATATTGAATTTATAGATACACCAGCTGACATCCGCGAAAAATATCAATATTTCACAGAAGCCAATATGAGTAAGCTGAAAGCAATCGGCTATTCAGCCCAATTTTATTCTTTGGAAGAAGGCGTAAAGGATTATGTTCAGAATTATTTAACAGAAAAAAAATATTATTGATTTAATCTTGATCAATTGAATTACGTTTCAGGCATCTCTTTTATTCTCCGTAAATTTTATCTATTAATTCTTTGTTAGCTCCCATTATCACTTTGCGTTTAAACGAAAGTTTAGGAGTCATCTCACCTCTTTCAATCGACCATTCGCGGGGCAGTAATTGCGGACGTTTAATTTTTTCGTATTGAGCCAATTCCTTATTTGTGTTTTCAACTTCTTCGGCAATACGTTTTCTCACAGCCTCATTTTTTATCATTGCTTCATTGCTTGTGCAGGTGATGCCGTTTTTTGAACACCAGTCTTTTAATAATGCAAAAGAAGGAACAATAAGAGCTGATGCAAATTTTTGGTTTTCACCAATAACCATTGCCTGCTCAATAAAAGGTGATTCCTGAAGTTTATTTTCTATCATCATCGGTGCAATATATTTGCCTCCCGACGTTTTAAAAATTTCTTTTTTGCGGTCGGTTATTTTTAAAAAACGTCCTTCCTCAAACATACCAATATCGCCTGAATGAAACCAGCCTTCGCCGTCAATAGCCTCTGCTGTTGCATCCGGACGGTTATAATAACCAAGCATTACGTTCGGACCTTTTACTAATATTTCCCCGTCTTCAGCAATTTTAACGGTAACGCCGTCAATCACAGCACCTACAGTTCCAAAGCGGATGCCATTGGGTTGAAAGCTGTTAACAGCAATAACGGGGGATGTTTCTGTAAGGCCGTAACCTTCCAATACAGGGATACCCGCCGCGTTGAATACGCGTGATAACCTTGGCTGCAAAGCTGCACCGCCTGATACTGCTGCTACAATATTTCCGCCCAATGCTTCTTTCCATTTGGAGAATATCAGATTCCTTGCAATTTTCAACTGCAGCTCATACCACCATCCATTAGCGCCATTCAGCTCATAACGCAGTCCTAGGTTTAAAGCCCAGAAAAATAATTTCTTTTTCAGACCGGTTAAATCAGCACCTGCTGTAACAATTTTATCATAAACTTTTTCAAGTAAGCGGGGAACCGTCGAAAACACTTCCGGCTTTACTTCTTTTAAATTAGCACCAATTGTATCAATACTTTCGGCATAATAAATAGAAATACCCAAATACAAATATAAGGTAGTAAGCATCCGCTCATATACGTGATTCAAGGGTAAAAAACTTAAAGCTTTCCATGAACTTTGAAAAGGGCAGAGATACTGTGAGGCAAAAGAATTGCTCAATAAATTATTATGCGAAAGCATTACTCCTTTGGGGTTTCCTGTAGTGCCGGAAGTATAAAGTATAGTTAATAAATCGTTTGGTTTAATCGAATTTTTAATTGCTTCAATTTCGGAAACTTTGGGATTTTTTTTGCCCGATTCAACTAATTCTGTCCAGTGCTTTGCACCTTCAATTTTATTAAACGTATAAATTTCTTTAACACTGGGAGCATTTGCCGCTGAAGCTTTTACTTTTTTATAAATTTCAGCACTTGAAACAAAAATGTATTTTATTTTAGCATCGTGTAAAATAAAATTCAAATCACTTTCGCTGATCGTAGGATAAATAGGCACACTCACTGCGCCGCACTGCTGGATTGCATAATCCGCAAAATTCCACTCGGGGCGGTTGTTTGAAATAATGGCAATTTTTTCTTCGCGCTCGATACCCATACCAAACAAGCCGTAACTGAGATAATTTACTGAATCAGCAAATTGCTGCGTTGAATAAGTTACCCACTGGTTATTTTCTTTTGCAGCCAATGCGTTTGGTTTATTATACTTTTCAAGTAATTGAGGAATGATGTCGAATACCCGAGTAACTGCCATAATTGAATTGTTTTAAATATTTAATTAATACTCTGCTGTACTAAATTTTGTACTTTTGAAACTATCCAAAAATAAACTATTTTTACTAATTCATCACAATAATTTTTCGAAAATGAAGACAAAACTTACAGAGCTGTTAAACATTGATTTCCCGCTGATAATGGCACCCATGTTTTTGGTAAGTAATGAAGCAATGGTTACGGCCGGCATGAAGAGCGGTATTGCAGGCTCTTTTCCGAGTTTAAATTACAGAAAGGACAGTGAACTGGAGGAACTGCTGGATAAATTGAATATCGAAAAAAGCAAATTGACTGTCAAGGGAACTTACGGTATAAATTTAATCGTTCAAAAAACAAATCCTCTTTTCGAAAAACATTTAAAAATTTGTGTTGCAAAAAAAGTACCTTTTTATATTACTTCTTTGGGAAGCCCAAAAGAAGTAATTGAGCAGGCACATAGCTACGGCGCTAAGGTATTTTGCGATGTTACAAATCTTGCACATGCACAAAAATGTTTTGAGTTAGGCTGTGACGGCTTCATAGCTGTAGGACAGGGTGCCGGCGGACATGCTGGCCCCAATCCGCTGCAGATATTGGTTCCTTCATTACAGCATAAATTTCCAAATACTCCTGTTATTGCTGCCGGCGGAGTTGCGAACGGCGCGGGAATATTATCAATGCTTGCCTTAGGTGCTGCCGGCGTTTCAATGGGCACGCGCTTTATAGCATGTACAGAGGCTTCAGTAAGCGATGATTATAAAAAAGCAATTGTAGATTCAAAAATGCATGACATAGTTCTTACTGAAAAAATATCCGGAACACCCTGCACAATCATCAATACACCCTTTGCAAAAAAAATCGGTTACAAACAAAATTGGATGGAGAGATCATTATCAAATAATTCCAGAACAAAAAAATATTTTAAGATGTGGGTGCAGCTGAGCGGGATGAAAAAACTTGAAAAGTCGGTTAAACCCGGCAACTATAATACACTGTGGTGCGCCGGACAAAGCGTTGAACTGATTGAAGATATTCTTCCCTGCAAAGTGATAGTAGAAAGAATTGAAAAAGAAACACAGCAGGCGTATACGGATTTACAAACTATGATTCAATAAATTTATAACTTTAAAAAAATCTGCCTGCCCTTCGTTTTTAAGCCTGAATTTATTCTTAAAATCCGCTCCTTTTTTTGAAATGTGAGTACTATTTCTGCGCTAAAAATTTCTGTACCTCTCTCTTCCTTAAACTTCCACTTTCTGAAATGTGAAGGCATTTATGCAAAAAGAAACAATTTTCCACAAACCGCAAAAATCTGAATTTCGGTTTGATTCCTGCATTACATACATGTTCCTCTTTCGTTTATTAATGCCGGCAAATCCTTGTATCAATTATATTTTTTTTAATTTAGCTATATCAATAAAACAGATTTTGTTATGCCGAAAAATTATAAGTTCAAAGAGATAAAAATATTTTCATCCGATGAATGGATGGCCAATGCTACAAAAAAATACAGGACAGTATTTGACAGAATGGAAACTACGTACATACGCGCTGAGTTTTCTTTTTATAATAAATTGTTTGATGAACAGGACTGGAGTGCAAAAGTTACTCTTAAAGCTTTTTCTTTACTCGCCGGAAAACGCACTGAACTATGCAGTATTGACCTGCCTGTTGCCGTAAAAACAGAAGACAACATTGTGTATATGCGTGATGGATGGGGAAATGCGACGGAAGGCACATTTTGGACTAAAGGCGATTACTGCTGGGAAGCATATATTGACGATGAAGTTGTCGGTTCCAGAAATTTTTTTATTGAAGATGCCGGAAAAGTAACTGTCTCCTCAAATCTATATTTTTCTGTTGAATCAGTAAAATTATTTTCCGGTAAATCCGACGGATGGGCAATAAAAGAAAGAACCTATTTTAAGAAACTCAACCGCAATGAAACGCCTTATTTATGGGTAGAATTTAAGCTGAAAACAAAAACTGCCGTTGATTGGAATTATGAATTTTTCTTTAATTTTTATGATGATGCGGGCCAGCCGAAAGGCCAGACAACCCGCACTGGCTTTATAGAAAAAGGAAAGCAGGATTTGATTTATACATTTGATGCCGGCTGGGGAAGTGAACTTTCCGGATCATGGAAAGATGATAAATATACCATAGAGATTGTGTTTATGGATACCCTTGTTGCTCTTGTTCCTTTTGAAATGGGAGATGTAAGTGAGGAAGGTGTTGTGCAGCCCTTCACTATTGCCGAACAGGCTCATTCAACTATCCCCGCCCCTGACTCCGGCAGTGAAGAAACCATCGAACAGCTGCTTGTGAAATTAGATGAATTAATTGGTTTGGATGAAGTGAAAAAAAATATCCGCAACCATATTAATTATATTAATTTTATTAAACTGCGAAAAGAGAAAGGCTTTGAAGATGGAGGAAAATTAAGCCTTCACAGTATTTTCACCGGCAATCCCGGAACAGGAAAAACCACCGTTGTAAATATGCTAGGACGGCTTTATAAAAAAATGGGACTCCTCTCAAAGGGCCATGTAAAAGAAGTTGACCGCTCCGACCTTGTTGCGTCATACATCGGGCAAACCGCGCCAAAAGTTAAAAAGGTAATTGAAGAAGCTAAAGGCGGTATTTTATTTATTGATGAAGCTTATTCGCTCACAAGAACAAAAGAAGATTCGAATGATTTCGGGCATGAGGTGCTGGAAATTCTGCTGAAAGAAATGTCGGACGGAACAGGTGATATCGCAATTATGTGTGCCGGCTATCCAAAACAAATGGCCAATTTTATTGAATCAAACCCAGGATTAAAATCGAGGTTCAGCCATTATTTTAATTTTGAAGATTACCTTCCTGAGGAGCTGTCATTGATAGCTGAACTCGCGGGCAGGAAAAAGGATATAACAATTACCAGCGAGGCAAAAACATACATGGACGAGATGTTTGTTGAAGCCTACCGCATTCGCGACAATGCTTTCGGAAATGCCCGCTATGTATATTCTGTTATTGATGAAGCAAAAATGAACCTTGGCCTTCGTTTAATGAATCAAGCTGACGTAGCTGAGCTTTCGAATGAAGTGCTTTCTACTGTTGAGCTTGTCGATTTCGAAAAAGTATTTGAAGGACGAGGCAAAAAGAAATTAAAATTAGACATTAATGAAAAACTTCTGAAGGAAGGATTAGCTGAATTGAATGCCCTTACAGGCATGAATAACATTAAGGAAGAAATAAATGAACTTGTAAAACTGGTTCGTTTTTATAAAGAAACAGGAAGGGATGTGCTCAATAAGTTTTCGCTGCACAGCATATTTACAGGCAATCCGGGAACCGGCAAAACAACCATGGCACGGATAATTGCTAAAATATATAAGGGGCTGGGACTATTGGAAAAAGGCCATGTTGTTGAAGTTGACAGAGAAGGGCTTGTGGCGGGCTTTGTTGGGCAGACAGCCATTAAAACTGCAGAAAAAATTGATGCAGCAATCGGCGGTATTTTATTTATTGATGAAGCGTATGCCTTGTCAGGAAGGTCTGGAGACAATGATTTCGGACAGGAAGCCGTGCAGATAATTTTGAAACGGATGGAAGATATGCGCGGTCAGTTTGGAATTATTGCAGCTGGTTATCCCGATAAAATGAATGAGTTTTTGGATTCTAATCCCGGCTTAAAATCACGTTTCGACAGGACTTTTATTTTCAAAGATTATTCACCTGAAGAAATGTATTTGATTGGGGTTGCAATTTTAGCAAAAGAAAAAATCACTCCTGATGAGGAGGCTGCTGCGCATCTGCAGAAATATTTTACTCATTTGTATAATACCCGCGATAAATATTTTGGCAACGCGCGCACAGTCAGGCAGACAATAGAAGAAGCAATTAAAAATCAAAATCTGCGCTTATCCGAAATTGCTTCTTCGCTTCGTACAAAAAAAGATTTGGAAACATTACTATTCAGCGATGTAAAAGAATTTGAAACGGTAAGCAGCCGATCAGCAGGAGGAAGTTTAGGCTTTCAGTTTGGGAATTAATAGAAGCCGGTCAATTTTCATTCAGACCCAGACAATTTTCATTCGGAGCAGGTCAATTTTCACTCGGAGCCCGTCAATTTTCATTTGGAGCCGGACATTTTTCATTCGGAGCTGGTCAATTTGCGTTCGGAGCTGGTCAATTTTCACTCGGAGCCAGGCAATTTTGGCAGGACGCTGGTCGTATTTGGCCGGAGCTGGTCAAATTTGACCAAGGCGGGGACTTTTGGCAGAAGCTAGGATCTGGTTTTACAAAAGCCCATAATAAATTCAAAATCCTATCCCGCATATGCTGGATAGGATTTTGAATTTAGAGTATAGGATTTTCGGAAAGCTGCTGCCTCTACGGTTTTACAGGCGGCACCACAGGCGGAACCGTTTTTTTATGTCCCGGATAGCGTTTAGCCAATTCATCAAAAATTGTTTTAGCGCCTGTAACGCCTTGCTGACTGGCTTTTTGTACCGAACTGTAATATGCCTGAAACTGAACATAAGCATCACTGCCGGCAGCAATACCAATATCGTTCATTGTTTTTTTAAGGCCGTCTGTTTTTATCATTATCGGATGTATTTTCTGATAATTTTTAAAATCCTTATGGGTTTCCGCAACATCAATATAGGGCGGACTGAATTGAGGATTGCTGTCTAAGTAAGCATCCGTTTTTTCGGCAAAGGGAAGTGTTTTATCCGAAATTTTTGCCAGGTGTTTTTTTTGATCCTCTGTAAGTGAAACTGCATAAGGCGCTATTGCCGTTTCAATTTGCACCAATAATGCAGTTATTTGGGCAATTACTGCATCAGGGATGTCACTGCTAAAGTTGTTTGCTGCCATTTTTTCGTTTGTTTTAGGTTATTGTTTTTATTTATTTATTTATGATTAGTTTTTTTGATGTTATTCCCTGCTCGGTTTGTATTTGCAGGAAGTAAATGCCTGCAGGCATTTCTCCTTTTTCTATTATTAATTGTCTGCCCGAAAAGTTTATTGTTTTTATTTCTTTACCTACCACATCCATTATTTTTAGTGTGATATTTTTTTGTTCTTCTGAAAAGCCAATAGTGGTTTGAGAATCAAAAGGATTGGGATAAATATTTACCGCTGTACTATTATTCAATCGCTGAACTCCTGTAGTACCAAAATGTTTTACATTGGATCTGGAAGAGCCATAACCGGAGCGTGTAGGAAGGCAGGTACCGCCCGACATCATTGCTTCAACATAATAACTTGCGTTGGGATACGTTGCAAAGTTTACATCGGTATATCCAAACTGGTTGCCGGTTGTAAAGCCGATTGTTTGAAAATTACCGGTTGAATTATCATCCCTGTAAATATAATAAGCTGCTACCGGTGTTGGGTTATTTTCAATTTGATAAGGAGTCCAGCTGAAATTTGCGCCTGTATTAGTAAGGTAAATGGTATTGTGGTAATTGCTGAATGCAGATTCTATTCCCTGCTTTTTACTTTTTAATTTATAACGATAGCCCGTTGAAGCAGGATTAGCGCCGAAATCATCAAAAGTACTCATGGAATCTTTTGATACAGCACCAACACGCTGATAATTATTGGTTGTTATTTCACGGTAAACTACAAAGCTATCGATAGCCGGCATATTTAAGCCTGTTTTTTCCCACACTAAAAAATTATGAGTATGAGTAGAATCAACTGTAACTAAGCAGATAGAAGGTGTAGGAGGGGCAGTATTATTTAGCAATATTGATATATTATTATCCAAATAATTGGTTACAGCCAAATCGGCTGTACCGTCTCCATTAAAATCCTTGCTGGTAAGAGAATATGGGCCGTTTCCTAAGTTAAATACAGCCGGTGTGCCAAATGCACCTGTTCCATCGCCAAGCAGCACAGATATACTATTATTACTATAAACGGTTACTGCTAAATCGGGTTTGCCATCTGAATTAAAATCTGCGCTGGTAACCACATAAGGAGCATCAATAATTACAGAAGCTGCAGCTGAAGTAAAATTGCCAGTTCCATTGCCTATTAATGCCATTACTTTGTTAACACTGTTTATATGTGTACCAACAGCCAAATCGGCTTTGCCGTCATTATTAAAGTCCGTAGTAATTATTGTATGTGGATAACCACTTATTGATGTTGTAATTGGAGTTGCAAAACCACCAGTGCCGTTGCTTAAAAAGATCCATAAGTTATTACTAATATCCTGACAAGCTACTGCTAAATCGGCTTTACCATCTCCATTATAATCGCCGCTTGTTATTGAATAAGGGGTGTAGCCAGCCGGGAACGTACTGAGAGTGAAATGACCTGTTCCATCACCAATTAATACTGATACACTTCCAGAATTTCCGCCAGTATTAGCTGTAGCGATATCCGCTTTGCCGTCTCCATTAAAATCTCCGCTTACCAATGATATAGGAGAATTGCCAGCCGAATCGATAAGAGCAGAATTAAAGGTTCCATCGCCATTACCCAAAAATACCGATATTGTATTTGAACCTGGATTTGCGGTTGCTAAATCAGGTTTCCCATCACCATTAAAATCTGCACTGATGATAAAATGTGCAAGGACGGTGTTTCCAAAACTAACGGCAGGAGCAAAGCTCCCTAATCCATTACCCAGTAACACTGAAACGCTATTTGAACCTACACCGGCTTGTCCATCAGCTACAGCTAAATCCGCTTTCCCATCTAAATTAAAATCTGCGCTTGTTATTGATTGTGGGCCACTGACTCCAGAAAAGTTAGTTGGAGGTGAAAAACTCGCTTGGGCATAGGACTTATTAGTTATAAATCCAAGGCTCAAACTAAGCCCCGCCGTAAAAAATAGTATTGATTTTTTCATAAATATATTTTTTTCTGCCTTCTCTTTATCGGATTTCAGGCACGTTCCGTTTAAAAAACAAAAAAGCCCAGCAATCCCGCAAATGCGGTATTACAGGGTTTATATTAAGTAAATATATGTTTTGCTGTTTTTTCTCACATAAGGCCGGAAACGGGCTGTAACAGCACAAAAGCAAATGGGGGGGGCAATTAAAGACAGCACATCATCTGTATTTATATATGAGTGGTTTACTGCCATCTTTTTTTGAATATTATGGCAGCAAGGTACAATTATAATTTAATTCTCAAAATTTATTTAATAAAAGAATGAGAGAAAATTAAGCAGTCATTCAGGAGGAAGATTATAGGGGAACTTAATTAATGAATCCGCGGTGCAGCACCTAAATCCATCACACAGTTCCAAACATATTTTTTGTGCGGACTTATTGAAACACCGATATTTTTAAATGAAGGATTAAGTATATTATTTCGGTGAGAGAGATTGCTGATGTCTTCGTCAATCAACAAACGCATCACAATAATTAATGCTTGATCATTGCCGTAATCGCAGTTTTCGCCTGCTTCACACTCACAGTCTTTTACATATTTTTGAAAACGTTTTGCAAAATTTCCATGTCCAATCTGCCCGCTCTTTCCAAAGTCCAGGGCATGTGCTTCTGCTGTGAGGTATAATTTTTCGGAGGGCATAAGTACTTCCTCGCTTTTTAATGATTTAAGAGTTTTATTTAAAGACTTAACATAACCGCTTTTTTCTCCTGTTGAATCAATATATTTTTTGGCATAAGTTTCCATAAATAATTCCGGCTCTAGTCTTACTAAATTATAATAGAAAATAACTCCTTTTTCTTCTGCAGTCATATAATCTGCATCTTTGGCTGTATTTGCTTTTTCAAGGGTTACTTTCTTCCACTTTTTTTGAGCAGATGCTGAAATAAATATGCTGATATTAAACAGGAGTATAAAATATAATTGGGCTGATAATCGCATTTCGAAAAGAGGATTAAAAAAGCAGGACTGTATTCCTTTCTTAAAATTTCACACCGACGGTAAATCCCCAATGTGAATCTTTAATGTTTAGATCATTAGAATTTTGATAACCTTCGTAATGAAGCCGTGAAATGCCGTATTTATAGGTTATTTCAAAGAAAATAGATTTTGCCGAGTTTCTGAAATTATACTGCGTACCAAGCCCGCCTTGAAAAAAAGCGTTGTACTCTCTTGTTATTGTTTGATGAACACCTTTAAAAAGCTTATTGACAATCTGTGTTGCAGCCTGGTGCTCAAAATCCATACTTCCTTTTCCGTCATAAACAACATCTCCTGTTGAATCATTTGTAATCACATAATAGGAACCTATGATATAACGCGCACCTACACCGAGAAAGAAATATGGAGTATAAAAATTATCTTTTTCAAGATTGAAAGCTTTTTTATACGCAATCGGAAGTTGTATTTCCTGAACCCTTATTTCATGCGTATATGCAAATGTTCTGTCGAAGAGATAAGTATTGCCTGGTGCAGAGTAATAGCCTTGAAATGTTAAACCGTGGCTCAGATATTCTAATCCTACTAAAAGCCCCGTTTTTCTTTCTATCGCAATTTCCATTTTATAGGAAGCGCAAAAGCCTGTCTCTGCCTGCGTATTAACGGTATGCTGCGGATGATTCTTGTAAAACGAAAGTACAGGACCTGCACTGATTCGGTGTTTTATCTTGCCTTTGTGATAGCTGTAAGTATCCTGGGCACTTATCGGAAGAAAGGACCAGATAAATAAAACTACTGCGGTTATTTTTTTTACTGCCGGCACCAAATTTATAATCTAATTAATCCGAATGAAAACAAAATGCATGCTGCATCTTCAGCAATGCCGCACAAAAATACATATATCTAACGTTTGTGCTGCTTTTTTATGCGTAATTCAAAATGTTAATCTTATTGAGAAACATCAGCCCCGGCACTTACCTTATTCAGTTTGCTTTTTTTGCGGCTGTATCCGAAGTATATTAATAATCCTACACACAGCCAAATTCCGAAACCAATCCAGTTTGAAATACCCAATTCAGCCATCATGTATAAGCAGCATACTAATCCCAGCATTGGTATCAATGATAGGTTCTGACGGAAGGCCCATACAGTTAATCCAAATGAAATAAATATAAAAATCCACATGGGAATTTTATGTTTAAATAAACTTAATCCCGATTCAAATTTTAAATCTTCAGCAATCGGCAGTGCTGTTACCATTGCTGCATAAGCCTTTTCATCCATGCTGCTCAAATACATTTCAACATCATTGTTCTTTGCTACAAATGACGCACTGTCAGAGCTCGTTAAACGATGCTTGAGTTCCGCAATCTGGCTGTCATTTAATGATGTTACCAAAGCCGACGCAGTATTGATTTGTTTCTCATTTGTAAGAAATGCCAATGTTGCCTGCTTATTATAATTGAATGAAAGAAAGATTGTCAGCGCCAGCAGCACCGGCATAATAAATTTCGAATTGATATATGGTGTTTTAAATTTCCCTCTTGGGATATTAGGTTTGTTCTGAAGCACCAAAACCCCTGCGCACACCAATACAAAAGCAAATAAAGTTCCTATGCTGCACAAATCGGTAACCATAGTAAGATTCAGAAACAATGCCGGAACAGCAACAACAAAGCCGGTTACAATGGTTGCAAAAGAAGGAGTTCTGTATTTAGGATGAACCCGCGAAAAAGCTTTCGGCAGCAGACCGTCGCGGCTCATGCTCATCCAGATGCGGGGCTGTCCCATCTGAAACACAAGCAGAACGCTTGCCATAGCGATTACAGCGCTTACTGCAATAATACCCGACATCCATTTTAAATTTAATTTTTCAAATACAAATGCCAGCGGATCACCTACGCTCAACTGAGAATAATTAATCATTCCTGTTAAAATTAAAGCAATGATAATATATAAAATGGTGCAGATAATTATTGCCCACATCATGCCTCGCGGTAAATCGCGCTGCGGGTTCTGACATTCTTCAGCTGTGGTTGAGATGGCATCAAAACCAATATAGGCAAAGAATACAGCAGAAACTCCTTTTAAAATACCGCCGATGCCGTTTGGCGCAAACGGGTGCCAGTTTTTTGTATCCACATAAAAAACACCTACTGCAATAACCAATAAAATAATGCAGAGTTTAACTACAACCATTAAGTTGCTTGCATTTCTTGATTCCTTCATACCGCGGTAAACCAATGCTGTAATGGCCACAATTATAAACAGTGCAGGTATATCAGCAATGATGTGCAGCGGGCCTATAGCGGGAGAAGTTGTCCATGCTGTATAAGCGCTCTGCATCCATGAATCAAGATTGGCAAATGCCTTTCCGCTGTGCATGAGTGCTTCCGCCTGATGATACCCGTTTGATGCAGTCAGATAATCCATTTGAATCCATTGAGGCAGGTGAATTCCCATATTATCAAGCAGGCCGGTAAAATAATCACTCCATGAAATGGCAACAGTAATATTCCCAATCGCATATTCCATAATCAGCGCCCAGCCGATAATCCAGGCCACCAGCTCCCCAAAGGCAACATAAGAATAAGTATAGGCGCTCCCGGAAACAGGCACCATGGAAGCAAATTCAGCATAAGCAAAAGCTGCAAAGCCGCATGCCACCGCAGTGAATAAAAAAAGAAAAATAACAGCAGGGCCGCCGTCGAAACTTGCCTTACCGATGGTGCTGAAAATACCAGCCCCTACAATTGCTGCAATGCCGAATGCGGTTAAGTCACGCACACGAAGGTGTTTGCCCAGAGCGTTATGCCCGTCAGCATTATTTTTTTCAACCTGCTTTAAAATGTCTTCTACTGATTTCTTCCGAAATAAACTGCTGAAACCCATGCGCTGTTTTATAGATATGCAAACAAAAATAGAAAAATTATCCGTTTATTAACTGTTTCCGCAATCTTAGCTTTTAGAACTTATCCCACACTTCCATGCCAGAAGATTTGTTGAAAAATTTTAAAAAAAATATTTACTCATCCTTCAAACGGATTTGCTTAAATTTGAAATCCTGCAAAACCGCAGGCATTACTATACAGCTGATTTATTAAAAGAGGAAATCAAATTCGAAAAAACAGTATTGAATTCAATTAAAAATCTAAAATCGTAAAATAAATATTATGCCTACAGCAGCACAAGAACAATTAACTACCGTTGAAACAGCACAAAAATTAGGACTGTTGCCAGATGAATATGAAAAGATTAAAGTGATTTTGGGCCGTACACCCAATTTTACCGAGCTTAGTATTTTCTCAGTGATGTGGAGCGAACACTGTTCCTACAAAAATTCCATTGTATGGTTGAAAAAACTTCCTAAAAAAGGTCCTTATATTCTTGCTGAAGCAGGCGAAGAAAATGCCGGATTAGTTGATATCGGCGACGGTTTAGGCTGTGCATTTAAAATAGAATCTCACAATCACCCCTCGGCATTAGAGCCATACCAGGGAGCTGCAACAGGCGTGGGAGGCATCAACCGCGACATTTTTACAATGGGCGCACGCCCGATAGCTCAGCTAAATTCACTGCGTTTCGGCGACTTAAAATTAGAGCGCACCAAATGGCTTGTAAAAGGAGTTGTAAAAGGAATCGGCGATTACGGCAATGCTTTCGGCATTCCTACCGTTGGCGGCGAAGTATTTTTTGATGAGTGCTACAATGTGAATCCATTGGTAAATGCAATGAGTGCCGGAATTGTGAAAGCAGGAGAAACTGTTTCTGCAACGTCATACGGCGTTGGAAACCCTGTGTTCATAGTTGGTTCAGCCACCGGCAAAGACGGCATTCACGGAGCAACATTTGCTTCCGCAGATATTACAAAAGACTCTGCAAAAGATCTTCCTGCAGTTCAGGTCGGCGACCCTTTTCAGGAAAAATTATTATTAGAAGCAACATTAGAAGTTATTAAAACCGGCGCTGTTATCGGCATGCAGGATATGGGTGCTGCCGGCATTACCTGTTCTACTTCCGAAATGAGCGCCAAAGGTGAACATGGCATGGATATTTGGTTAGACCGCGTTCCTACACGTCAGCAGAATATGCAGCCCTTTGAAATTTTACTTTCCGAATCACAGGAGCGCATGCTTATTGTTGTGAAAAAAGGAAGAGAAAAAGAAGTAGAAAAAGTTTTCCAGAAATGGGATTTAAACTGCGCAATGATAGGCGTGGTAACTGATACCAAACGTATTAAATTTTATGTCGGCGATGAATTAGCTGCTGATGTTCCTGCTTTTGATTTAGTACTTGGAGGCGGAGCACCCGTGTATCACCGCGATTACAAAGAGCCGGCATATTATGCTGAATCAAAAAAATTCAACATCGATACTGTTGAAGAGCCGAAAGACCTTGTTGCAGTTTCAAAATTTTTAATTGCGCACCCGAATATTGCATCCAAACAGTGGGTATATAATCAATACGATTCAATGGTAGGCACTGTGAATATGAGTACCAATGCACCTTCCGATGCAGCTATTGTAAACATCAAAGGAACTTCAAAAGCAATTGCGTTAAAAGTTGACTGCAATTCCCGCTATGTAAATGCCGATCCTGAAATAGGCTGTTCTATTGCTGTTTCGGAAGCGGCAAGAAATATAGTGTGCAGCGGAGGGGAACCTTCTGCAATTACCAACTGTTTAAATTTCGGCAACCCTTATAACCCTGAAGTTTACTGGCAGTTTGTGAATACTATAAAAGGAATGGGCACAGCCTGCATTAAATTCCAGACTCCTGTAACCGGCGGTAATGTCAGCTTCTACAATCAGTCGTCCTATGAAGGGCCGGTGTTCCCAACTCCTGCAATCGGCATGCTGGGTGTATTGAAAGATAAAACAAACCGAATGACTTTGAATTTTAAAAATGAAGGCGATTCAATTTATTTAATCGGCTATTCAAAAAATGATATCGCATCATCCGAATATTTATATTCTTACCATAAAATAAAAAACACACCTCCTCCTGCATTTAATTTAGATGAAGAATTTGAAGTTCAGAAAGCAGTTAAAACAATCATTAAGGAACGTGTAATTCAATCTGCACACGATTGTTCCGACGGCGGTTTATTCATTACCCTCCTTGAAAGTTCAATGACAAATGGTTTAGGTTTTGATATCAGTTCAGACGATGACATCCGAAAAGATGCATTTTTATTCGGCGAAGCACAGAGCCGTGTAATTGTTTCTGTTACCAAAAAAGATGAAGATAAATTTATTGACCTGATGATGGCTTCCCGCGCGGAGTTTGAATACCTCGGCGATGTAACAGGAAAAGAAATGATTATTGACGGTGAATCATTTGGAACAGTTGCTGATGCAAAGGCTTTATTTGACAGTGCTTTGGGGGAATTACTGAAATAGTTTATTTCCGGGGATGGCCTGCGCCATCCTCACCACCATTAAAGAAAAATACAGAAAACAAAAAAATTAACAATGAAACTCGCACACAAATGTTTTTTACTTTTTTGTGTATTTGCAATTTCTATTCAAGTATGCGATGCACAGAAATACAAAGCTCAGAAAAAAGGTAAATACGATTTTATGGGGCCTTACTGTAACGGCCTTGCAAAAGTAAAACTGAAGCAGAAGTGGGGTTATATTGATACTGCCGGAACAGAAGTAATACCTTTGAGATATAATGAAGTAGAAAATTTTTCGGACGGAATAGCACGTGTCAGGATGGATCAAAAATGGGGTTTGATGAGTTCAAACGGCTCCATAATTATTAAACCCGCCTTCGATTGGATTTATGAATTTAAGAACGGCATTGCTAAAGTGAGAATAAACGGCCAGGAATATTTTATGGATAAAACCGGCCAAAGGGTTCAATAAATGAAATATAATTTCACCCTCAGACCATGGACTACTGCTGATTTAAACAGCCTCGTAACATTTGCAGATAATACTGAAATTGCAAAATTTATGACCGATCAGTTTCCTCATCCCTACACTTCTGAAAACGGCAAAGCTTTTATTGCTGCTGCTTCTAAAGGTTCCCCGCTTCACATTTTTGCAATTGATATTAACGGTCAGGCTGCCGGAGGCATCGGAATACACCCTCAGACAGACATTCACCGTAAAAACGCAGAGCTGGGATACTGGCTGGCAGAGCCATTTTGGGGACATGGCATAATAACAAAAGCAGTACTGCAGATAGTTGATTATGGTTTTAAGAATTTTGAAATAAACAGAATTTTTGCCAGACCTTTCGGAACAAATAAAGCATCTCAGAGAGTGCTTGAGAAAGCAGGTTTTAAGCTGGAAGCACGTTTCGAAAAATCCTTATTCAAAAATGGAGAATACATTGATGAATTAGTTTATGCCGTCAGGCGGAAGCAATGATTAAGCCTAACCAGACTATAGATACCGGTTCTCTATTTCAATCAGAAGGTGAGTTATAAAACTCATTTAAACATTTGATTTTCTATCCCTAAAAAAATGGCATCAGCATTCGGTCATGCAATTGCAGCAGCAGCAATAGGAAACGGCTATTCCAAAAAAACTGCCGACTTTAAATTTTTTATGCTTGGCATCTTCTGCTCCATTATCCCTGATGCCGATGTACTGGGATTCAAATTCGGGGTAGCTTATCAAAGTTTCTGGGGGCATAGAGGTTTCACACATTCAATAGTGTTTGCAGTACTTCTGGGGATTATCATAAATTTATTATTTTACAAACAATCTTTTTTAACGCTGAAAGGATGGACGTATATTTTATTTTTCAGCTTTTGCGCAGCCTCTCATGGTATTCTGGATGCTATGACCAGCGGGGGTTTGGGTGTAGCTTTCTTCTCACCATTCAATAATACGAGATTCTTTTTCCCTTGGAGACCAATACAGGTATCACCTATAGGTGCCGGTAAATTTTTCAGTGAATGGGGCTTGAGAGTTATTAAAAGCGAGCTCATCTGGATTGGAATACCAAGTGCAGCCTTTATTTTATTGATGAGGTTAATAAAAAAAATTAAAACTTAGAACCCGCTTACCTTTTTTCAAATTAGAAATTAATTTTTTACAATTTTTGTTCTTGACGATCCTCCAGGAGAATTTATTTCAACGTAATATGTTTGATTCGGCAAAGCAGCGATGCACAGTATAGTTTGATAAACTCCTTTATCTTTTTCCCCCTGATCAAAAGACTGCACTACCTTTCCACCCATATCATATAATTTAATATCAACTATTCCCTTATCAGCTGTATAGTATTGCATAAATATTCTGTCAGAAGCAGGATTGGGATAAATACTTAAAAAAACAGGCAGCTCATCACTGCTTTTAGTCCCCGTCGTTATGTAATGGGGGCAAGTGGATGTTTGATATTTAAAAACCGAGGCGCGCGGAACGGCCGCAGCGTTGCCTTCCACTAAAAATCTGGTAAGATAATTTGTATAAAACGAAGCGCCGTAATAAAATGATGAAGAAGCCGAATCAACTGTGTTCACATAATACCAATCACACTGAGTGCGGGTTCTTCTAATATCCAAAATCATATAACCATGGTGATATAACTCAGCATATTTGATATGCCCGTTCACAGCCATAATTGCTGTTGCAGTGCCGGTAATAAAATGTTCGGGCGGGGCAGTAACACTCGGCCCAACAAACTCAACACCGGCAGATCCAGCACCGTTAGAGCTGTTATAGGTTGCCGTGGGCAGGTCATTTGCCCAGGATGTATGAATGTCGCCAGTGAGAACAACAACATTTTTGATATTATGAGAAAGTATATGATTAAAAACTCTTTCTCTTTCTGCAGGGTATCCATCCCACTGATCCTCATTAACGGCGTAGCCCCCTACTGTCAATGGCGCCATCATTACCTCCTGAACAAGCATTTTCCAGCGGGCAGTGCTTTGATCGAGCCTATCTCCTAACCAGGTAAACTGGTCTGTGCCCAGCATTTGGCGGTTTGGATCATTTACAGTAGCACCTGTTGTTCCATCCTGCTCATCACGCCCGTGAATACGCGTATCCAACACTATAAATTCTGCGAGGTTTCCATACTTAATGTCTCTAAAAACCTGGTAAGGATCATTTGTACCGGTAACACGTATTGGCAGCCACTCAAAAAAAGCTTCCTTAGCACTTGCCTTACGCACAGCCCAGCTGCCTTCCCATGGCTGATGATTTGCGGCACCATTCATCCAGGCATTATCAGCGAATTCATGATCATCCCAAACTATAATAAAAGGAAACTGCTGGTGCAAATTTCTTAAATCATCATCTAACCGGTAAGTCGAATAACGAGCACGGTAATCAGCTAAAGTTAAAATTTCATTCGTCGGCAGCCATTGTCTGTCTGCAACAGGATTAGGACCATATTCACCTGATTCATATTCATAAATATAATCTCCCAGAGCAAGAACCGCATCAAAATCGTTTCGGAGCCTTAAACTTTTATAAACATTGAAAAACCCTGATTCATAATTAGCACATGATACAACTGCAAAACGCAGGCTGTCAACATTGCCTGTTGGTGCGGTTTTCGTGCGCCCTATTACGGAGGAATACCCCCCAGTTGAGAATTGATAAAAATAAAATGTGTTGGGTAATAATCCTATAGCATCTATTTTAACTGTATAATCCGAGGTGGATTCTGCAATTACAGTTCCGTCCCCAACGAGATTAATCATATTAGTATCTGTTGCTATTTTCCAATAAACTATGATGGGTCCGTTTTGATTAATATCAGGTGTTACTCTGGTCCAGAGAATTACCCGGTCAGTTAATGGATCCCCTGAAGCAACACCATGGTAAAAAGGTTTCAGGCAGGGTGTTATAGTAGGAACAGACCTGCCCTGGCTGAAAATGTCCGGACAGAAGAAAGAATAAAAAATCACACTAAGAAAAACAATCAGTTTTCGCATCACCAGAAATTAGTTTTTTATGAATTTTTGATGAAGTTTTTTTCCTTCAGCAGTAAGATAAATGGTGTAGATGCCTTTGCTTAAATCAGAAATAATAATTGTCTGCTCTGAATCCTGATTTAATTTACACACCACTTGTTTAATTTCACGTCCGCTGATATCATAAATGATAAAACAGCCTACGCTATTGGCCAATATATTGTTTTTAAATTTAAGCACTATTTCATTTTGTGCCGGGTTTGGATAAACTACAAGGTCGAAAGTATGATAAGAGAGCTCATCAATTGTTGTTGTAAGACAGCCTAAAAAATAGGTGCCTGCTGAAGCAGAATCCACTCCTGTGCCGCCTGAAATAATATTAACGGGGGTTATAATTGAGTTGAAGCAGTCCGGAGAAAATATTTTAATGCGTCCGCCGCTTCCTCCTCCGCCTTTTTTGCCGGCATCTCCGTCACCGCTGACAATTGTTTGATCGTTGCCGCAGAAAACACCCCCAGTATATGCACAGCTGGCTCCCATGCCTTTCAATCCGCCTACTCCTCCGTTACCTCCTTTTGAACTGAGTGTTCCGGTAATAGAAGCATAGTTCTGTGTTTCTATATATATCCCGCCTCCAGAACCTCCGCCTGCTCCTCCGCCACCGCCTGCACCGCATGAAAGAGTTGTCTCACCACAATCATCACAGGGGTCGGTGCAGCATTTTGGAGATTGGCCTCCGTTTCCTCCATCTCCGCCAGTCTGCCCATTTTTCCCGTTGACGGTGACTGTTCCGCTCACTTTTATTGTATCAGTTGCAAAAAGTTTAACCATTCCGCCACCCGCGCCTCCTTCATTTCCAGTTAATCCTACATCAAATGAACGTGCTCCCCCTCCGCCTCCTGCACCTCCTGCACCTAATTCAATATCGGTGCCCGCAGCTGTCCCGTATGGCAGACCGGCGACTCCGCCCAAACCGCCGGGGCCAGCAACTACAACAAATCCAGTTGAAACATTAACAGTTGTTGCCTGATAAAAATCAGTGCCGTCGCCGCCGTCGCCGCCGTAAGATGCAATACCGCCGTAACTCCCTCCTCCTCCACCTCCGCCGCCGCCGCCGCTACCTATCATTCCAGCTTCATCAGTTGATAAACATTGCTGTTTGGGCCCAGAACCATCTGATCCATTTCCTCCGCAAATACCACCTCCTACACCATTTCCAGTAATTCCTCCTTTACCTCCCTGCACAGTTACCTGACCAGTTAAATCAGCATTGCTGCAGGTATTAAGCGCAACAACATCGCCTGTTAAGCTGGTAACAGCTATGCCTCCGCTCCCGCCTGCACCTCCGGAATATCCGGCAAAATCACCGTTTATTATCCCTTCAATAATTATTTTGTTTGCATGCACTTCAAATTTACCGCAGCTACCCGTTGCAAAGGGCTGAACAAATATTGTTACTCCTGCCGGAACATAAAATGTACCGGCAACAATATAGATTCCCGAAAGAAATGCAGAAGTATTTTGAGTGAAATTCCCGGCAAAATTAGTAGTGGCGCATTGGCTGTAAGAACCGTTTACCAAGCATCCGGAAAGAATGACAAATAAATAAAATTTGAAGTACCTTTGTTTCATATTTAATTCTATCTATAATTTCAGAGGATTAATCGAAGCAAATATAATTTAAAAACATGACATCTATCATATTCTATTATGATAAGTAACAAAAAATAAAAGGGATTTAATTCTCGATACATTTCATAATTACTCAATGGCTCATCTGGCACAATTTCATTCTATGCAGAATTTTATAAGTCGAAGATTTTTCTGGAAAAATCTCAAATATTGAAAATAAACTTATGATAAAATCAATTCCTCATCAAACATAAGTTCAAACCCAAGAGTGTTTCTCAGGCGTTAAATCAAAAACAACAAAACCTTGAACATAAAATAAATACCCCAATGACAAAAAAAGAACTAAACAAATTACGTTTCCCAATCGGCCCTTTTGAAAAACCAGAAAAATATTCAAAAGAAATTATAGAAAAATATATTCAAATTATTTCTCACTTCCCCGCCAAGTTAAAAACAGAAACTTCTCATTTAAATGAAAAACAATTAAACACCCCCTACAGGCCTCAAGGCTGGACTATAAAACAAGTGGTACATCATTGTGCCGACAGCCATATAAACAGTTTCGTAAGATTTAAGCTCGCGCTAACCGAAGATAATCCAACAATAAAACCATACCAGGAAGCTAAATGGGCAGAACTGCCAGATTCCCTCAATATGGCTATTGAACCAAGTTTAATGCTTCTCGAAGGGCTTCATAATCGCTGGACAGTTTTATTAAACGCGCTGACAAAAAAAGAACTTGAAAGAAATTTTTTCCATCCCGAATATGAAAGAGAAATTTCACTGCAGGAAATTATGGGATTTTATTCCTGGCATTGTGAGCATCATCTGGCACATATAACACAATTGAAAAAATTAAATAATTGGAAATAATAAAATCCGTTTTAAACCAGGCTGCACAAAAAAAAATCGAATTTCTCCAGAAGTATTTTAAAACAAAAAAACATCAGCAGTATAAACTGCTGATGTTTTCTTTTCAAACAAATATTAAATTTTATTTACCTGCCCTTATCAAAGTAAATGCACCTTTTTCAGCGTATTTCTTAGCATCTATTCCTGTTGCGCTTATTATGTAATAATATGTGCCGGCAGGCGCAGGCACCCCGCTTGCAGTATAACCATCCCATCCCCCATTAGTTGAATGCCATTCGAATTCCTTTTCTCCCCAGCGGTTATATACTTCTGCGTCTAAAGTTTTCAACCCCACAGCATGTACAGTAAATACGTCATTAACACCGTCGCCATTAGGAGTAAATACATTTGGAATTATAAACACCGAATTTATAAACACATCAATTTTAGCACAGGCTGTATCCCAGCATCCAAAACCGTTATCAGCTTTCAGGCAGACAATAAAATTGCCCAAAGGAACATAAGTATAAGTTGGGTTCACAGCTATAGATGAATCACCTGTACCAAAATGCCATATATAATTAACTGCACTGTTTGAGCTGGCGTTGGTAAAATTAACCGTTAAAGGAGTTTCGCCGGTTATAGGATTTGAAGTAAACGCAGCAACTACAGGGGCGGTAGAAGTTACAACAAATATACCGGTAGAAATTGAACAGCCGCTTGAATCAGTAACAGTCAGCGTATATTTTCCCTGAGCAACATTCCTTAAAACAGCGCTGTCGCCGACAACTGTACCCGCCGAATCTTTCCAGACATAATGAAAAGGACTCTGCCCGATGGACATAGAAATACCAGATATCTTACCCGTTTCACTTCCGCAATTTGCAGGTGTTATAACAACTGCAGAAGTATCCACTTTGGGTATCGGATGAAGGGTTACAGGCACAGTTATCGGTAAGCCTATGCATCCGTTAGCCGAAGGAGTAATAGTGTAAACTGCACTGCCGGTAACAGTACCGGGAGGAGTTAATGTTAATACCTGCGAAATACTTGCCCCTGTTCCTGATGAAGCACCAGTCAATCCTGTTTCAATCACTGTCCATGTAAAATTTGCTCCGCTTGTTGAACTTGTTAAAGCAATTGAAGCAGATGATCCTGTGCAGATATTATGCGATACAATAGTTGCAATAGCAGTTGGCGCTCCATGTATAATTACAGTTGATGTTGCACTCACTGCACCGCAGGTTCCGCTTACCGGAATAGTATTAGTAACGGTGTAAGTGCCAGGTGCACTTAATGCTAAGTTAATCTGGCCGGTATTAACATTTACAAATACTAACCCTGCCGGCGCTGCAGTATATGTTCCTGCGCTTGCTCCCGGACCAAAAGTCGGGAAAGGGTTATTTCCAAGCTGGCAGAAAGGTGATGCAGGATAGCTGAAACTTGCAAACGGTGTTGTATTTGTAATTGTCATCGTTATCGAACTTGAATTCGGGCATACACCGTTAGTTGTGTAAGTAAGCGTATACGCACCAAGGGCGCTTAGTGCTAAATTAATAGTTCCGGTAGACGGATTAAGCGCTAAGCCGATAGGTATTGCTGAGAACGTACCTCCCAGCAAGCCGGTAATTGTTGGTGTCTGAGGGTTACCTGAAGTACAGTAGGTTGCCGATGGGTAGGTAAAGGCAGCATTATCTGCAGCTGTTATAGTAACAGTACTTGTTGCGGTAACTGCAGCACATCCGCCGCCAGCGGGAATTGTATTAGTAACCGTATAAGTTCCGGGTGTGCTTGCAGATAAATTAAGCTGTCCCGTATTCACATGTATAAATACCAGCCCTGCAGGCGAAGCTGTAAAGAATCCAGCGCTTGCACCGGAAACAAATGTCGGATAAGGGTTAGCCGCATTTTGGCAGTATGGCGAACCCGCATAGCTGAATCCTGCCAAATTAGGGCTGTTGGTAATTGTCATTACAATGGAGCTGGTATTTGGGCAGGCACCGTTTGTTGAATACCTGAGAGTATAGGCTCCCACTGAACTTGTTGTTAAATCAATAGCTCCGGTTGCCGGATTAACAGATAAGCCCGGAGGAATTGATGAAAAAACACCACCCGGCAAACCAGTAATTACAGGCGTCTGATTGGGGCCCGTTAAACAATAAGTTGCAGAAGAATATACAAATGATGCATTGTCGGACGCACCGATAACAACCGTAGTTGTTGCTGTTACAGCACCGCAGGTACCGCTTGCAGGTATAGTATTGGTAACAGTGTATGTGCCGGGAGTACAAGCAGTCAAATCTATCTCACCCGTATTAACCTGCACAAATACTAATCCTGCCGGAGCGGATGTAAATATCCCCGCACTTGCTCCCGGTCCGAAAGTCGGAAAAGGATTTCCTCCATTCTGGCAGAATGGAGAAGCCGGATAACCAAAATTAGCAAATGGTGTAGTATTGGTAATGGTCATCGTTATTGAAGTTGAATTCGGACAAGAGCCGTTTGTTGTATAGGTTAAAGTATATACTCCCAATGCACTCGACGTTAAAGTAATCACTCCCGTTGCCGGATTAATGTTTAAGCCTGCCGGTGTTGATGAAAACGTACCTCCCGCAAGTCCCGTAATTGTAGGGGTTTGAGGTGTTCCTGTGGTACAGTAGGTTGCAGAAGGATAGAAAAACGATGCATTATCCGAAGGAGAAATAGTAATAGTGCTGGTAGCAACCACTGCTGCACAGCCCCCGCTGGCCGGAATTGTATTCGTAACAGTATAGGTACCTGGCGTACTTCCTGCCAAATCAACCTGTCCTGTATTAATATGAACAAATGCCAAACCGATAGGTGTAACTGTAAATACACCAGCACTTGCTCCGGCAGCAAAAATCGGGAAAGGATTAGTTCCATTCTGGCAATACGTAGAGCTGGGATAACTGAAACTTGCAAAAACCGTATTGGTTGTAATAGTCATTGTTATATGGCTAGTATTGTGGCAGGCTCCATTTGTAGTATAAGAAAGGATGTATGAACCAACAGCGCTTCCGGCTAAATTTATTGTTCCTGTTGCCGGATTGATCAATAACCCGACAGGCGTTGATGTAAATACGCCGCCTGGAAGACCAGTGATTGTTGGTGTTTCATTTGGGCCGGTTGTGCAGTAGGTAGCTGAAGAATACACAAATGATGCATTATCCAAACGTGTTATGGTTACAGTAGCTGTAGTAACGGATGCTGAACAGTTACCGCTGGCTGGAATAGTATTTGTAACGATATAGGTGCCGGGACCGCTGGCTGCTAAATCAATCTGCCCTGTATTGATTTGTACAAAAACCAAGCCTGACGGAGTTGAAGAAAATGAACCTGCACTTGAACCTGAATTAAAAACAGGAGAAGGATTGCTTGCATTTTGACAATAAGAAACGTTAGAAAAATGAAAATCACCTGATGGAGATACGCTGTCAATTGTCATAAGTATTGAACTTGTATTCGGGCAGGGTCCGTGTGTAGAATAACTAAGTACGTATGTGCCCAAAACACTCGTTGAAAGACTAATAACCCCGGTGGTTGTATCAATAGCCAGACCTGCAGGGCTTGAATGAAAAGTTCCGCCGTGCAGCCCAGAAATTGTCGGACTCTGATTTGGTCCGGAAATACAGTAGGTTGCTGAAGTATAAGAAAAAGCCGCATTATCCGAAGGTGTAATGGTAACTGTTGTTACAGCACTTGTCCCGAGGCATGTCCCGCTCGCAGGTATCGTATTTGTAACGGTATAAACCCCAGGTGCACTTAATCCCAAGTTAATTTCGCCGGTGTTCAGGTTAACAAATGTCAAACCTGCTGGAACCGCAGAAAAAATTCCTGCACTCGATCCTGCTGTATAAACTGGGTGAGGATTGGTTCCATTTTGGCAGAAAGGAGAACCAGGATAACTGAAGTTAGCACTCGGATTACTATTGGTAATTGTCATAATAATGGAAGTCGAACTCGGGCAGATTCCATTTGTTGTATAGGTAAGTGTATATGCATTTAAAGCACTAGTCGATAAATTAATAGTTCCAGTAGAAGCATTAATTGACAAGCCTGCAGGTACTGAAGAAAAAACTCCCCCGGGTAAACCAGTAATTGAAGGTGATTGAGGACTTCCGGACTGGCAGTAGGTCGCTGAAGTGTAATTGAATGAAGAGTTGTCAGCTGGATTTACAGTAATTGTAACATTTATACCGTTTCCTAAACATCCGTTTGAAGATGGTGTTACCGTATAAACCGCAGTTCCAGGGCTGGTCCCGGCCGCTGTTAAAGTTTGCGCTATTGTATTGCCGAAACCAAACAATGCACCTGTAACTCCAGACTCACTGGCTGCCCAGGTAAAAGTTGTTCCTGGAATATTCCCCGTTAATGCAATAGCTGTAGTACCGCCCGAACAAAACGCCTGAGTAGGAGGTGTTGCTGTAGCAATTGTAATAGCGTTAACCGTAACCGTATCTTTGATTGGGCTTCCTATACAGGTTCCGACAGTCGGTGTGATGGAATATACCACAGTTCCGGCCCCAGCTCCAGTAGTTGTGAGAGTTTGAATTATTGTCGGACCGCCTCCTGTTGCACCTCCAACAGCATTAGTCTGAACAACAGTCCAGCCGTAGCTTGTACCGGCTAAAGAACTGCCTAAAACAATTGAAGTCGCAGTACCTGAACAGATAGTATCTGGAGAAAGAGTGGCAGTCGCAATGGGAGTGGGATTTATTGTAACAGTTGAAGTAGCGCTGTCAGCTGCACAGCCCCCGCTTGCTGCAATTACATTTTTTATAGTATACGTTCCAGGAAGGCTTGTTAATAAATTTATTACTCCAGTATTTGTATTTACAAAAGATAAACCCGCAGGCAATGATGAAAAAACACCGCCAAATGCACCAGCCGCAAAAGTCGGAGAAGGATTTGCTGCGAATTGGCAGAAAGGTGAAGCTGGATAACTGAAGCCCGCCGCAGGAGCACCAGTAATAGTTAAAGTCTGAGTTCCGGTATTAGGACAAATACCATTTGTTGCGTAAGTGATAATATAGGTACCAAGTGTGCTCAAACTTAAATCGACTAATCCGGTTGCAGTACTAATAAAAACTAAACCTGCTGTTGAGGAAAATACTCCTCCGGGTAAACCAGTGATTGTGGGTGCAGGATCAACTCCAGTCTGGCAAAAAGTAGTTGCTGAATAAGAAAATGAAGTTGAATCCATTTTATTCACATTTATGGTAACTGTAATTGGTGTTCCTGGGCAGGTATTTGCTGATGGTGTTATAGTATAAACTGCAGTACCTGCAGATGAGCCGGTAGTGTTTAAAACATCCGCAATTGTGAGGCCAGTTCCTGGAGCTCCGCCTGAAACGCCAGTTTGAACCACCGTCCAAGTAAACGATGCACCTGCAACATTGCTTGTTAAAACTATGCCGGTTGTGCTCCCTGAACAAAATGTCTGTGATGATGGTGTTGCAATTGCTATTGGAGAAGGATTAACAGTAATAGTAACCGTAATCGGAATTCCCGGACATCCGCCCGCTACGGGCGTAACCGAATAAACAGCAGTTCCTGCAGTTACTCCCGTCGCTGTTAACACATCCGCAATTGTCGAACCGCTTGAAGTGCTGGCTCCTGACACTCCTGTCTGAACAACAGTCCAATTAAATAATGTACCTGTAATATTGCTTGTTAATACTATAGCAGGGGCAGCCCCAGAACAAATTGTTTGAGTTGCAGGAGTCGCCGTGGCAACGGGAATTGGATTGACAGTAACTACAACGGTAATTGGAAAACCTATACAGCCTGCAGCGACAGGGGTAACAGTATATGTGGCAGTACCTGGAGTTGTTCCTAAAACCGACAATGTTTGGGCTATAGTAGCACCATTACCTGCCACAGCACCCGTAACCCCTGACTGAGTAACAGTCCAGGAAAATGAAGTGCCCGGTGTAAAACTATTCAAAACAATGGCAGTAGCATTTCCGGAACATATAGTGGGAGCCGACGGCGTTGCAGTTGCAAAAGGAACTTGGTTTGCAGTTACTGTAACCATAGCACAAGCAGTAGTATTGCATGTTCCCTGCGCCCTTACATAATAGTTTGTAGTAGATGACGGGCTAACCGAAATGGAGGGCCCAGTTCCAACTAAGGTCCCCCCGCAGCTTCCCGAGTACCAATTATAAATGGCTCCCGCACCTAAGGAACCGCCAGTTTCAGTTAAGGTTGTAGCAACTCCTGCACACACAGTGCTTGGACTTGCAGATGCTGAAGAAGGGGCCGTTGAAAAAGAATTAACTGTTACCGTAACCGTTGCGCATGGAGTTATATTACATGTGCCTGACGCTAATACATAATAGATAGTTGTAGATGATGGAGACACACTAATACTGGCTCCAGTACCGACTAAAGAACCGCCGCAGCTTCCAGTGTACCAGTTATAAACTGCACCAGAACCAAGTGTCCCGCCCACTTCCGTCAAGGTAGTTGCACCCCCGCATGTTGGATTTGGGCTTGCTGTTGCAGATGTAGGTGGTAAAGAAGGTGTATTCACTGTAACAGTCACACTCGCACATGCAGTGGTACCGCATCCGCCGGAAGCTCTAACATAATAAGTTGTGGTTGATGCGGGCGAAACGCTAATAGAAGAACCAGTTCCTACGAATGTTCCTCCGCAAGAGCCGGAGTACCAATTCCATGATGAACCGGTACCAAGTGAACCGCCAATCCTGTTCAATGTAACAGCCCCTGAGCAAATCGGGTTAGGGCTTGCTGTTGCTCCTGTCGGAGCTACTGATGCCACAGTATAAGTAAAAGTAATAACAGCTCTTTGAATACAAAAAGAGCCATTAGGGCAGAGTGTAAATCCATTATTACCTCCGTAATTGTAACCTGGCAAACCTGTAGGACAGGAATAAGAATTACTCAATGTGAGACTGGTACAGGTAGAACACTGACTGAAGGAAGACACTGCCCCGTTTCCGATTACTGCAGAATTTATTGACGTATTTACACTTGAACATGCCCCCGGCCATCCATCTTCAGCCCAGAATACTATGCTTACACCAGTAATTATATTACCTGCCGGTACAGGGTCAAAAAAGTTGTCCGTTCTGCAGGCCGCAGTATTACCGCAGTAACTGGGCTGAGAGTTAACACACCAATAGTCTGCTCCGCAAAGGTCACAGCCTCCGCAAGCTTGAAAGCCTCCATAAGTGATTGTGGTGTTTGCTGTTTGTGAAAAAACCGAACAGCTTGCAGCAACTAACAAAAATAGGCTTATAAAAATTTTATTTTTCATATTCAATAGTTTAGGGTTATTGAACTGCAGTAACTGTTAAATTAGAAGCCGAATAACGTTTGAAATTTTTTTTATCCGAAACAAAATCTTTCAGTTTAACGATTAGTTCTGAAGAATAGCTGTCTGACGAGGAAACAGAACACGCTCCCTTATCTTCTTTATTGGCTGCAATCTTAAGTGATTTTTTATCAGCTTCCTGCTCTTTCTTTATCCATTTTTGTTCTTGGGTAAATACGGCATCGTACCATTCTAATTTTACAGGAGCTGCAGTATGATTGATGAATTTTATGTAAATCACATCTTCCCCGCTGCAGGTTCCGAGTTGAAAAAAAGCTTCAACACCATCCAAGATATTATTGCCACCGAGGGTAAGACCTATCAGCTGCCATTCAGAATTAGAATTTGTTTGAGAGCAAATCCTATTGGCAGAAGAGAAGATCAGAATAAAGAATAAAAATAAAAGTTGTAATTTATTTTTCATAGCAGACAGATTTAGCACTAGTAAGACGGCAAAATACAAAACAAACAAATTACAGCCTGCACGCTCGCTTACGATTTTATCAACACACTTGTTGACTTAGGACGCTAAAAGAAACTAAAAGGTTGCAGAAAAGAGGCTGTATTTTCGAAATAATGATTTTAAAGTGCTTTAATGGCTTCCATTAAAGTTTCTGCGTATTAGATTACTTGCCGCGGATAAGAGAGAAATTTCCTTTTTCAAAATATTCTTTCCCATCAATTCCGCTTGCTTTTATAATAAAATAATAAGTCCCTTCCGAGGCAGCAACACCGCTGGCTGTATAGCCATCCCAGCCTCCGTTAGTCGTGTGCCATTCGTACATTTTTTCGCCCCAGCGGTTAAATATCTGTGCATCCATTGTTTTCAGACCTATTGCCTTCACGGTAAACATATCATTAATATTATCGCCATTAGGAGTAAAAATATTAGGGATCACAAATACTGAATTAAGATAAATATCAATTTTTGAACAAGCTGTATCTATACAATTAGCAGCACTTATCGCAGTCAAACAAACAGTAAATTTCCCAAGCGGAAGATAAACATGAGATGGATTTAAAGCAGATGATGTATCATTAAGGCCATCACCAAACTGCCAGATATAATGAGTTGCTCCGGAGCTGTTATTAGTAAAGTTAACGGTAAGCGGAGTTTCACCGGTGGAAGGATTTGGAGTAAATGCAGCAAATACCGCCGTTGTTGAAGGCAGGATCACAGGGCCGGCAGAAACTGTGCAATTATTTCCATCGGTAACAGTTAAAGTATATCGGCCTGGAATTACATTGTTTAAATCAATACTGTTTCCGACCGGATTACCTAGCGAATCTTTCCATTGATAGGTTAAAGGCGCCTGCCCTGAAACATTCGTTATACCGGTTATGGCGCCGGTTGCGGTGCCGCAGTTTGCAGGCAGAATTACTAAAGCCACAGTATCAATTACAGGTTTTGGGTTAACTGTTACGGTTATAATTGTAGGTGCACCGACACAGCCATTCGCATTAGGTGTTATAGTATATGAAGCTGTACCTTGACCTGCTCCTGTAAGCGAGATTGTCTGGGTAATTGAAGACCCAGAACCTGGCGTTACTCCATTAAGTCCAGAATGAGTAACTGTCCACGAAAAAGTTGTACCAGGTATATTACTTGTGAGCGCAATAGTCAGCGGGACAGGTGTTGTTCCGATGGTGCAAAATGATTGAGAGGAAGGTGTGGCGATCGCTGTAGGCGCCTGATTAATAATTACAGTATACGTATGACTAACTGCACTGCATGTACCGCTCGCAGGAATGTTATTAGTTACCGTGTATGTGCCAGGGGCACTTAATGATAAATCAATCTGCCCGGTATTAACATGATCAAAAACCAAACCTGAAGGAACAGCTGAAAATATTCCTGCGCTGGCACCAGCACTAAAAATTGGATATGGATCAATCCCAGACTGGCAGAAAGGCGAACCCGAATAAGTAAAATCAGGTAAAGGTGTAGTATTTGTAATGGTCATTGTAATGGAACTAGTATCAGGACAGTTACCGTTAGTTGTATAAGAAAGCGTATATGCCCCCAAAGTGCAAGTGGACAAAGTAATTGTGCCGGTTGCCGGATTAATTGATAATCCTGCCGGCACCGCTGAGAAAACACCACCCGGCAAACCAGTAATAGTGGGCGTTTGAGGCGTTCCTGATATGCAATAGGTTGCAGAAGGATAAAAGAAAGAGGCATTATCCGCAGGATTTATCACAATTGTTGTGGTTGCAATTACCGCCTGGCAGGAACCGCTTGCAGGGATGGTATTTGTAACAGTATATGTACCCGGAGCACTGGCTGATAAATTGATCTGTCCCGTATTAACGTGAACAAAAACTAAACCGGCAGGGACAGCTGAAAATATTCCGGCACTTGCACCCGGGCCAAAACTAGGATAAGGGTTACCTGTGTTCTGACAGAAGGGAGAGCCTGCATAACTGAAATTCGCAAATGGGGTAGTATTATCAATTGTCATTATAATTGAGCTCGAATTAGAGCAGGAACCGTTTGTTGTATAGGTAAGAGTATATGATCCTACGGCACTTGCAGCCAGATTAATGATGCCTGTGGCAGAGTTAATTACCAGGCCCGGCGGAACAGCAGAAAAAACTCCTCCCGGCAAACCGGTAATAGAAGGTGTTTGATTAGTTCCAGACTGGCAATAGGTTGCTGAAGTATAGGAAAATGAGGCATTATCGGATGGACTGATAACAACAGTTGTTGTTGCCGTTAATGCGAGACATGAACCGCTTGCCGGGATTGTATTGGTAACTGTGTATGTTCCAGGCGCACTCGCAGATAAATCAATCTGTCCGGTATTAACATGGACAAATACCAAACCAGCCGGAGTTGCGGAATAGATCCCTGCACTTGCTCCAGAACCAAAAATCGGCGAAGGATCATTTGCGTTTTGACAATAAGAAGCAGCTCCATAAGTAAAAATTGCGGAAGGTGTTATGCTGTCAATTGTCATAGTTATTGAACTCGTGTTGGGACAAGGACCATTTGTGAGATAAGACAGCGTGTAAGAACCCCAGGCACTTCCTGATAAAGTGATAGTTCCGGTTGATGGATTAATTGCAAGACCTGCCGGCACAGCTGAAAACACACCGCCGGGAATCCCTGTAACAACCGGTGTCTGGGGCGTTCCAGACTGACAATAGGTTGCTGATGTATAAACAAAAGAAGCATTATCAGCAACTGTTATAGTAACTGTTGAGGATGCAACTACCGGGTCGCAATTACCGCTTGCAGGGATGTGGTTTGTAACAGTATAGGTGCCGGGTGCGCTCGCTGATAAATCAATCTGTCCGGTATTAATATGATCAAATACCAGGCCGATTGGGGTCACTGTAAAAACACCTGCGCTTGCACCAGTACCAAAAACCGGGAACGGATCAGTTCCATTCTGGCAGTAAGGTGAAGCAGGATAAGTGAAATTCGCAAATGGAGTAGAATTATCAATAGTCATTGTAATACTGCTTGAATCAGGACAAATGCCATTAGTTCTATAAGTTAATGTATATGATCCAAGTGAACTTCCGGCAAGGTTGATTGTCCCTGTTGCAGAATTAATCAACAAGCCAGCTGGAACCGCTGAAAAAACACCACCAGGGAGTCCGGTAATTATTGGAGTAGGATTATTTCCCGACAGACAGTAAGTTGCCGATGAATAAACAAAAGATGCATTATCCCTGTGATTTACAGTGATAGTAACATTGACTGCATTCCCTGAACATCCATTTGCTGTTGGAGTAATTGTATAAACTGCAGTACCGCCCGTGATTCCGGTTGTGGATAATGTCTGAACAATAGAAGTATCTGACCCGAAAACAGCACCTGTAACACCAGTTTCACTGGCTGACCAAAAGTAAGTAGTGCCCGCAGTATTGCTTGATAAAGCAATTCCGGTAGTACCTCCTGAACAAAATGTCTGCGATGCAGGAGTTGCAGTAAGAACCGGAATTGGATTTACAGTTAATGTGGAAGTTATTTGATTTCCTGTACAGCCGTTTGCAGTCGCAGTAATTGTATAAACAACTGTTGATGGTATTGTCCCGGTTGTTAATGTCTGCGCAATAGTTGCTCCAGTACCTGGAGTTGCTCCGTTAGCTCCAGTTTGAGTTACAGTCCATGTAAATATTGTACCTATCGCAACACTGGTTAAGGATATTGAAGTTGTTGTTCCAGAACAAATCGTTGATACAATGGGACTGGCAGCAGCTGTAGCACCTGGGTCGGGGTTAACTGTTATTGTATCCGAAATTGGAATGCCCGGACATCCGTTAGCAGTTGGAGTTATGGTATAGATTGCAGTACCGCTCCCTCCACCAGTAGCAGTTAAAGTATCAGTAATTGCAGTTCCTGAGCCATTATGCCCTCCTGCGGCATTTGTTAATACAACAGTCCAGGTGAAGGTTGTTCCTGCCGCGTTGCTGTTTAAAGCAAGGCCAAGAACTATTCCGGCGCAGATTGTTTGGGCACCGGCCGGTGTAATAGATGCCACTGGAACGGGATTTACAACCACTCTAACGTTTATCGGGGTTCCAATACAGCTGTTCGCTGTAGGAGTAATAGTATAAACAACAGAATCGGGAGATGCTCCTGAATTTGTTAATGTCTGCGCTATTGATGCTCCTGAACCGGCCGATGCTCCTGTGATTCCTGATGGAGAAATAGTCCAGGCAAAAGTTGTACCAGGAGTAAAACTGCTTAATGCAATTGCGGTGGTTCCACCAGAACAAAATGCGGCGCTGGATGGTGTAGCAATAGCAAAAGGAACCGGATTTACAGTTACTGCAACCGAAACACAAAGAGTGGTATTGCAGGTACCTTCGGCCCTTACGTAATAAGTTGTATTTACTGAGGGCGACACAGACAAAGTAGAACCTGTTCCTTCAAACACCCCGCCACAAGACCCGGAATACCATTTCCATGATGCACCGGTTCCTAATGAACCGCCGGTTACATTTAATGTTGTTGCACCGCCGCATGTTACGGCTGGCGTTGCTGTGGCGGAGACTGGCGCAGTTGAAGGAGTATTCATTGTAACAGTAACGCTGACGCAGGGTGTGGTACCACAGCCACCGCCTTCAGCTCTAATAAAATAAGTAGTTGTTGCCGATGGCGTAACAACAATGGATGCGCCTGTTCCCTCTAGTACGCCTCCGCAAGATCCTGAGTACCATTTCCAGACTGCACCAAAACCCAGAGAACCGCCAACCTTATTTAACGTTACAGCGCCTCCGCATGATGGATTAGGGTTTGCAGTTGCTGCGGTAGGTGCAATAGAAACAGGGGTATAAGTAAAAGTTATAACTGCTCTTTGAATACAATAATCGCCGTTAGGGCAAAGTCTGAATGTATTGTTGCCTCCGTAATTATAACTTGAAAGTCCCGTTGGGCAAGGAAAAGTATTTGCCATAACCTGATTATTACATCCGCCGCACTGGCAGCCACCCTGAACAGCTGTTGTACCAATTGCTACACCATTGATGGACGAAGACACATTGGAAACCGGGCTTGATCCTCCGCAAACGGCAAAATCAGAAACAGTTACTCCGGTAATTATGTTTCCTGCCGGCACCGGGTCAGAAAAAGTTCTGTTCAAACAAGGAGCATTAGTCCCGCATCCCCCGATATTGTTTATACATGTATAATCCGTACCGCATACATCGCAGCACCCCAATCCCTGAGCGCCGTTATAAACAATGGTAACATTAACAGTCTGGGAAAAAACCGAAGAGCTTAAAATAAATATAAGGAATAGTGCTGTAAAAATTTTAGTTTTCATATCCTATATTTTTTTATTAACGCGAGGCGATGATATTTATCCGGGAAGCCGAATATCGTTTGATTTCATTTTTATCAACAGAAAAATTTTTTAATGAGACAAGGAGCTGCGGATAAACAGTTCCAGCATTGCCAGCAACATTAGCAGAATTAATGCATCCTCCTTCGGCAGTTGTTTTAGGAGGAAGAGTTAATGATTTTTCATCGGCAGGAAGTTCTTTCTTGATCCATTTAAGTTCCTGTGTGAACAATCCATCATACCATTCAATTTTCACAAGGTGGGAAGAATGATTAATAAATTTAATAAAAACAACGCCATCGCCATTACAGGAATTTACCTGAAAAAAAGCTTCAACGCTGTCAACCATATTTCCTCCCCCAGGTGTTAAATAAATAGGCTGCCAATCAGAATTATTTTGGGCATTGACTTTAGCAGGAGAAGAAAAAAACAGGACAAAAAGTAAAATAAAAAGTTGTAAGTTTTTATTCATAGTATCCGCATTTAGTATTGTGCGAAGATATAATAAAATTTGAAATAATAATATTAATATTTGTTCATGTTCTGCTTTTGGGCTTTTATTCATACTGCAAAAAAGAAAAAATCCCTTTTTGAAAATACTTTTTCAGCATCAATATTTTCGTTTTTAATTTTTGAGAAATAAAGTTCCGCTGCAGGTTTAAACTCTAAATGAAACTAAACTTATGCGCTCCATTTTTTTTATTTTTAGATAAATAAAATTAACAATTTAATATATATCTCTTTCATAAACAAGGATTCCAATTAAACGAACCGATTTCAAATAAACAGGTGTATTTTCAAAATTTAGTTTCGATTCATTTGTCTTGTAATAAATCGAGTAATGAATTATGCTGCTATTGATTTATTATTACCTTTGCAATCACATACAAAAATTAATTAATCAAATAAAACGAACAAACGAAATGAAAAGACTATTGACCTTATTATTCGCGGTAACTATGTTGAGTATTACTGCATGCGGACCAAATGCAGCAGAAGAGGCAAAAAGAAAAGCAGCAGAAACAGCAAAAATGGATTCTATATTTAAGGCTGCAAGTCAAAGTATGAGTACTGCATTGGATTCAGTTGCTAAAACAGCTGTAGAAACTGCAAAACCTGCTGAACCAGCTAAAGCAGAAGAGAAAAAATAATTTTATTGAAACAAAGGCAAAAGAAAAACCCCATTCTTATCTAAGAATGGGGTTTTTCTTTTGTTTTTTTACTTCATTGATTCAACTGCTTTCCTAAGAACATTGTCGCGGCTTTGAATTACTTGATAATAACCTTCGTTATTCCAAATATTGCGTGCAATCAGCGCTTTCAACTGTGTTTCTATTATTTCTTCTGAAATTTTAATTTGTTTGTCGTTTTTAACTGCCTTGTTTTTTTGTGCAATGCTGACAAAGTCATTAAAAATTTCCGGGGTTATTGTAAATGATTTATTAAAATCATCAAATGATTTGAATGCCTTTAACTTTTTTCTATTTCTATCGGCATAGCCAAACGCAAATTCATTAACTAAACCGCTGTAAACCACCTCGCTTAAAAAATGTGTACGGCCTGCTGTATCAAGCGGAACAAAAACATCGGGACTTATACCCCCGCCGCCGTAAACAATTTTTCCGGCAGGAGTTTTAAACTTCAGAGATGAGGAAACCTTCATGCTGTCGGCATTTTCGAGCTCCCCGCTTTTGTACCGCTTATACTCTTCTTCATAATAAGCATCAAGGCCATCTGTATAGGGCTTCTGGATGCAGCGGCCAGTCGGCGTGTAGTAGCGGGCAATGGTTAAGCGCATTGCAGAGCCGTCGGAAAATTCACTCTGCTCCTGCACCAGGCCTTTGCCGAATGAGCGCCTGCCTATAATAGTTCCTCTATCATTATCCTGAATGGCACCTGCTAAAATTTCGCTTGCTGAGGCCGAACCGTCATCTATTAAAACAGTTAATTTTCCATTTTCAAAACTTCCTTTCCGGCTGGCTTTATAGCTTTTCCTCGGGCGGGCTTTTCCCTGGGTATAAACAATTTCTTTACCATCACTTAAAAATTCATCAGCAATATCAACAGCTGTGTTTAAGTATCCGCCGCCGTTTCCCCGCAAATCGATTACTAACTGTTCCATTCCTTGTTTTCGTAATTTGTTAAAAGCATTCATATACTCATCATAGGTTGTAGCAGCAAAACGGCTTATTTTAATATACCCGATTTTTGAATTTACCATATAAGATGCGTCTATACTGTAAATAGGAATGATACCGCGTGTTATTGTGAAATCAAGCAATTGCGCTTTTCCTCTGCGGAGGATACTTACTTTAACTTTAGTACGCCCTTTTCCTTTGAGTTTTTCCATCACGCCTTTGTTTGTGATTTTAACCCCAGCAACTTTTTTATCTTCAACTTTTATTATTTTATCTCCAGCCTGCACTCCCACAGCCTCTGCAGGGCCTCCGGGAATAGCAGCAATGATGCATATAGTATCTTCTACAATATTAAATTCAATACCTACACCTTCAAAGTTACCTTTTAAAGGCTCGTTGGTGGCCTGCAATTCTTCAGCGGTTATGTAGGTAGAGTGAGGATCGAGGTTTTGAAGCATGGACACAATAGTTTTTTCAACTAACTTATCCGGACTAATTGTATCAACATATTCCTGCTGTACGTAACGCAATATTTCTTCTATTTTATTATACTTGTTACCGGCATCAACAGAAATAGTTCCCTGGCTGTTGTTAAGATTAAAAGTAGTGCCGATAAAAATTCCAAGAATTAAAACAAGTGCAATTACAATGGGTAAATAAACATAAAACTTAGGACGGTTCATATTTGCAATTTTACAATTTGGCAATTTTTACAATAGACAAAGATAATTGAATTATACCGAAATAAATTCAATATCCGAATTTCTATCCTGCAGGTGCGGGACTAAACAACCATTAGAATTCCGTGGCTGGCATGAATGGTTTTCGTGAAGCGAGGTGCCAATTGATTAAACGGTCAGCCGAATAATGGCCTTCTGATTTATTGACGCTGAAAAAAATATAAAATTATTTTTTATTATACCGTACTACTTCTACACCAAATTTCTCAAGAAAATCAACACCTTCATCGCAGGGAAGTTTTTTATAATCTGCGTAAGAATTTAAATAATATACTTTTTTAATTCCTAATGTAAATATAACTCTGGCGCAGGATATACATGGAGAAAGCGTTACATAAAGGGTACAGCCTTCAATGGAGATATTACTTTTTGCAGCATACAAAATTGCATTTTGTTCGGCATGAAGCGCGAGAGAACAGCTGCCTTTACTATCGCGCGGACAGCCGACTTCCGGCCATACTTCATCGCAATTGTGTGTACCTGCCGGCGGGCCGTTATAACCTAATGAAATAATGCGCGTATCTTTAGTAAGCACCGCTCCTACCTGCGCTTTTACACAGTGAGAGCGCATGGCAAGGTTTTCTGCCAATTCCATATAAATTTCATCAAAGCTGGGCTTTTTCATTTTTTCAATAATTTTAAAACGGTAATGTAAACTGTTATTTTATTAAACTCAAGCCTTCAAGTGCTGATTTATCGGACGGTGCAAGCAGTAATACTTTGTTAAATAAATCAGTTGCTTCAATTGTTCTGCCAAGCTGGAAATTTGTCCAGGCGAACATTAGAAGGGCATCATAACCAAAAGGGTAAAGACTTACAACTTTTTCAAAATATTTGAATGCTGCTTTATTATCTTTTTTATAATAATAAATCAGTCCAAGCTGATAATTTGCGGATGAATTCTGCGGATCTATTTTCAGAATATCGATGTATTGGGCCGTTACCTGATTTTTATTTCCCAAAGCGGCAGCAGGATAAATGTAACCGAGTTTTGCTTCAATAGAATTCGGTTGTAAGTCAATTGCTTTTTGATAAAATTTTTGGGATTCGGTATATAGCGCAGCCTCATAGTTAACCCAGCCTGACCGTATATTTATTTCATACGATTTTTCATCATATCCTTTTTTGAGTGCTTCGGCCGCTTTCAGATATTCACCCTTGTATTCTAGTGTATAACTGTTGTAAAAAGCCTCCTGCTCCTTAACATTCTGCCCGTAAACAGGAACCAAAGATGAAACTGCGATTAAAGCAGCTGCCATCATTTTTTTTATAGTTTCCATTTTATCCCTCCAATTATTGAATGCGTTTTATAATTTACAGTAAGTGATTCGGTTGCTAATTTATCATTCACTGTATAGTAAGTATTTTCCCTATTGTAAAAATCGTAACGGAGGGAAAATTCAAAATGTTTAAACAAGGGCGATGTAACCGAAAATCCGCATTTGTACAAAATTTTATCGCCGGTATTGTAAACCACAAAAGCATTGTTTTCACAATAGTTTTGAAGGTTCCCGTAAGTAATTCCTGCATCAGCCCAGAGCTTTGATAGTATTTTAAATCCGACTTTCTGTAATACTATAACACGGTTTGTACTATTTTCATTTAAATAAACCAGCGATGATGTACCGTAAAAATTAAGATTTGTTAGAGGGAAGTAAGTGAGAGAAAGTCCCGTCTGCAATTGGGTTAAGCCATTTAGCTGCGAATAGCCGCCGGTAAAATTATAAATATAAATTCCAATGTTTTTTGCAATGGAAAATGATGCTGCATAATTTATAAATGAAGTATCCTTTTTTGTGAAAATATATTTGTAGTGCAGTTTGTCATAAGATGCACTCATTTGTCCAAAATTTACATTGATTAAATGAAAGGCAGGAGAAACAGAAAACCCTTTGAATTGAATAGAGGGGCTTACGTAATAATCATGCTGGGTGAGAAGATAATTATCAGAAGTATCCTTATTATTTCTTTTGATGTCCTTGGTTAAATTAATTTGGATATTGCTATAGGCCTGATAAACCGAGAGTCTCCTGCCTAACTCATGATTGAGCCCGGCATTCAGATACTGCATATTTTTTGTAATTACCGCTTCTCCATAAATATTGGCTGATCCATCAATATCAATGTTCGCAAAATTATCATTCAAGCTACTGAGCGCGATGCCTCCTTCGACGTTGACACTCTGAATATATTTATTTTCGGCCGGCTTTATACTTTCATTAAGTTCCAATGAGAACATCAAAGTTAAAGCTCTTGCTTCGCTGCTTCGGCCTGAAAAAACATAGCTGTAATAAAGATATTCAAGAGCAGTTTTGTCATCCGAATTAAATTTTACTGCTTTCTCAAAATGAGCGACAGCCTTCATATATTTCTTTTGGGAGTAATAGGCAATACCTATTCTCATGCGCAGATAAAAGTAATCGTAGCCCTCATGAATCGCCTGATTACCGTATTTAACAAGATCTGCCCAGCTCTTATTCAAATAAAGTTCTGTAATTTTTTGCTCTACAGCTGCTGAATTCGTGATAGCTGAAGCGGTGCACACGGATATACGAAAAAGAAAAAAAATAAAAATAATTGCTTTATACATACGTATCCTGATACTAATGTGATATGCGGATTTGAAACATACCCATTTGATTTTTAAAATTTCAAATAATTAATTTCGAATTAAATTTATTATTTAATCAAACTTAAGCCTTCTAAAGCAGATTTATCATTCGGGCTGTAAAGGAGAGTTTTGTTGAATAAAGTTTTTGCTTCATTCTTATTTCCAAGAAAATAATTGGTCCAGGCACTCATCAACATATTGTTATAACCGAAGGGGTATAGGTTTAAAGAAATATCAAAATATTTTTTTGCATTCAAATAATCTTTGCGGTAATAATAAATTGACGCAAGACTGTAATTTGCGGAAGCATTTTTGGGGTCTAATTTCAAAATTGCCAGATACGTCTTTTCTATTTCTTTCCAGTTATCTAATTTAGTAAGCGGGTTAACAATTGCCCACAAAGGCTCAGTGGCTGCAGGCATTAAGGCAATTGCTTTTTGATAATATGTTACTGATTCTTTATATTTTCCGGCAAGATAATTTAACCAGCCCATCCTTACATTTATTTCATAAGATGATGCATTATAAACTGCATTGAGAGCCGCCAGCCCCGCATCGTATTTTTGAATTGCTTCGTAGTCGTAAGATTGACTGAAAGCAGTCATCAGCGCTTTGTCCTGTCCGTGCGCGTTTAAGGAGGTTACGATAATGATAGCGGCGATTGATTTTTTTAAAAGTTTCATTTGAGAGATTTTATTAATTGTATTTATTATTTAAATAATTGTATAAAATTACTGAGCAATGTAAATATACGTTTCTGTTTTATTCTTATTATGAATAGTAAACCGATGTATTTTATTATCCTTTAATTCGAATTCAAAATTAACTTTTTTAAAGGTATAATTTATAAGTTTAGTTTCGATTTCAGTTTTAATAATTAATTTCTGAGGAGCATAAATATTGTCGGCATAAGTGAATGAGGCCGTATAATTAGCTTTTGTAAACAGGTAAAAAGGGGCAGCAAAATCCTGAAAAAACTGAGGCAGCATACTGTTGAAGTGAATCAATGGAACATTGTCTTTTATTTTAATATTTTCATAATAGCCAAGCAGCTGACGGTATGCAGCAAGATAAAAATTAAACAATAATGATTTACGGTCACCTTCAAAATCAGTAAAATATAACATTATGCCGTCATTGATAAAGTAGGCGTATGACTTACTTTCAGCACAGTAAATATAAGTCCTGTTCCAAGCGTCAGTAAAAACTTCCCAATTGATATTAATGGAAGTGTTTTCTTTTTGAAAAGTAATTTTCTGCCCGGGCAGAAATGAAAAACCTAGAATTAATAATTCATTTACCTGAACATTACTGATGAAAGAACCTTCTTTTGGAACCTCCGAAATTTTCAACACTTTTTCTTTTCCATCACGTTCAATAAAATAAGAAATCGGGTATTCTATTGTTTTTGCACCAACCTTTGGAATAGTCTGCAATTGAAAATGAATATGCGGTTCCGGAGAACGGCCGGAGTTTCCGCAAGCCCCTATATAAGTTCCTTTAGTTATATACTGACCTATAAAAACATAAAACGAATCTTTTTTAATATGGCTTATCTGAGAAAATAATCCGTTAAGATGATTCAGAATAACCGTATTTCCCCAGTTGTGATCCGTATTCACATCGCCAACATCATTTTCTTCAACGGTATTTATAATGTCATATACATAACCGTCGTAAGGTGCAAGAATTTCTTTATTATAACAGTAAAAATTTTCGCGAGAAAAACTTTCATTATAGCTTGCAGGGTCGCGATATGTGTTGGATTTTGAATCGACAATTACAAAATCTAAAGCTTTGCTCCAGTCGCCCAGATGTGTCACCTTGCCGTTATAACCCTGGCTTACATTCCATTCACCATAAAATGGAAGAGCTATTTTATAAAGATGTTCGTTTTTGAAACGCTGTATTGAGTTAAGGAATTTATAAATAGTTTTTTCAGCTGAAAAATACTGAATTGTAACAACCTGCAAATACTTTTGAAACCAGCGCTGGTTAAGCGAAAAGAGAAAAGCGCAGCATACAACACTAAATGAAAACGAATAAGCCTTCAGCTGAAACACCGAAAGTATTTTGCCAAAAGAGAGCAGTACCAGCATTAATACAGGCGTTAGTATAATAACAGTGAGGTAACTGTATGTATTGGGAATTATAAAAAAACAGCCTACTGCTATTGCAAGAAAAATGAAATTAGAACCGAGTAAATAATAGTTTAAATCATTTACATCAGCCCCAAACAGCGAATAAAAAAAATAGGCAGAGGAAAAGCCGATAAGGCTCAGCGAAAAAGCAATCCGCGAAAAATAAATTAAACCTAAAGCAATTAACATTCCGCCTAAAACACTCGTTTGAAAAAAAGTTCCGGCAAGTGTTTTGAAATAGATAAGCGCCAAAGGAAAAATATTTATGCTATCGGCCGCATGAACAAATTGATAAAATAAAGAAGCCTGATTGCGTGCTAATTCATTAACGGTGTAAAAATGATTTTCATCAAGATGAACGCTTGTAAGGTTAGATGATGCCAATGAAATAATCCAGTATGCGATTATAAAGGGAAATGATAAAAATGGTAAATTATAGATGGATAACAATCCTTTCAGCCATACGGTAATCAAAAGCAGAATTAAAACCGCAGTTATAAATAAAATTACAAAGGCTGTGCTGAAAGAAAATTCATACCCCAAAGCCAAACCCAGGAATAGTGCATTGAATCCGAAAATCCCCTTTAATATTTCATCCCTGTTGAAGCCGATAATGAATGCCAATAGATTTATTAAAACTATTGCAGTAAATCCGCACAATCCAACGAAAGGAGAAAAAAATGTAACTATTAAAATAATAGCCGCAAAAACATTATTCAATGAAAAAAACATCAGGCTGTAGCTGTTCAAAATACATTGAACACAATAATTTGTTTTTGCTTTTTCGAGTAAGGTTTCCAAAATATACTGTTAAAATTTTCTTGTAATAGCCTGATGAAGCGCTTCCCTTAAAAGAGACGTTCCTTTTTTAATAATAAGGCGATAAAATTAGAGTTTTATTTGAACTAATTGTGCACAAAATTCATTATAAAAAAATTACGGAATTTGTCATGTGTTTTAATTAAGAAGAATGACATTTACTTAATCTATAAAATATTATATTTGTTTGTAAATATTAAAATGATTTCGGGTTATAAAATAAATTTAAGCTTAAAAACCAATCAATTGTAAACAGCTATGGGGTCAACGGTTAATTTAAAAAACAAAATAAAAGAAGCCAATTTACTGAAATTGAAGGAGGAGTCGGTGTTTAAAAATTTTGTAACCTGGTTCGAAATCCCTGCCTATAACCATTACAGATCAGTTGCTTTTTTTAATTATATCTACGGCATTGAAATGACAACTGTTGAACTGAATGGCTTTGCTATGGGATTTTTTCCTGCTGAAAGCGGCATAGGAGGAGCAATAGTTACCGGTCATGGCTGTGTTCCCAGCGAAATAGGCCCCTTAATTTATTTAAACGGCGGTGATGATTTAAATAATGTGCTTGCAAAAGTAAATGAAGCAGGAGGCAGAGTTGTAATGGAAAAAACCTACCTCAGTGATACAGCCGGCTATTTTGCTTTATTTATTGACTCCGAAGGAAACAGGCTGGCGCTGCATTCTAAGCATTAAATAGATGTTGGATGTTAGATAGATATTTGAATAATCCAACATCCTGTATTTAACATCCAACTTCCATTATCTAACATCCAATATCCAACATGAATTCAAAACATTATAATATCAATCAATTAAGAATTGATTTGTGGAATGAGCTTAAAGAAAAAAGCAATTTAATAACCCGCGTTCAGTCGGACGAAAAAATATTTGATGAACGTTTATCTGAGTTAAATGAGGTGCTTCAGAACTTGCTGAGCATAGAGCAGTACTTTTCATTTCCCGGCTCATCACTCGTGAGCAGAATAATTAAATCCGTAAAGAAAGGGGAGTTAAAAGCAGTCAGCAACCAGGTTACAGAAATAGTTTATTTATTGGTAAGTGATAATTACAGAACACATCCGGAAATGCTCGGCGAATATATAGACGGCAGTTTTCCCAGCGATAGTAAAAAAGAGAAACAACCAGGCCGTTCTAAAAAAAATTATTTTGAAGTGCTTTATGTCGAAGATATGTCGTCTAAAGAAGAGGCCGCACTTAAAAGTAAATTTAAAGAACTCATAAATCCATACAGCAAACTTACGTATGATATTGTTGTACAGCATTCGTTTCAAGATGCGTTAATATGTCTTTTTTTTAATTACAACATACAGGCAGCCTGCATAAGGTATGCACCGCTGCATGCCTCAACAAACCTTACAAAATATATAAAACCGTTTATTCAAAACGTTTTAAAAATCGATTTAACAAATGTAACAGATGCTGAGTTGGGGCCTCTTTTAGGAAAATATATTCATCAGTTCAGGCCTGAATTAGACATTTATTACATCACTGACACATCATTAACTCATTTAGAAGACTCAACTCTTAAAGCCTTCAGACGGATATTTTACCGCATGGAAGATATCCAGGAACTGCACTTAACAATTATCAGCGGCATCAATGATCGCTATGAAACACCTTTCTTTACTGCGTTAACGGAATACAGCAAAAGACCAACAAGCGTTTTTCACGCGATGCCGATATCCAGAGGAAATTCTGTTTTTAAGTCGCGCTGGATTTCTGACCTGGGAGATTTTTACGGCAGAAATGTTTTTTTAGCCGAAACATCTGCCACTAACGGCGGGCTCGATTCTCTTTTGCAGCCAAAAGGATCTTTAAAAAAGGCTCAGGAAAAAGCGGCGAAAGCTTACGGAGCTGAGCATACATTTTTTGTTACCAACGGTACATCAACCGCAAATAAAATTGTGCAGCAGGCATTAATTCGTCCGGGTGATGTAGTGCTTGTAGATAGAGACTGCCACAAGTCGCACCACTACGGACTTGTATTAGCAGGTGCTTTCCCAGCATATTTAGATTCTTATCCTATTGAGGAGTATTCGATGTATGGTGCTGTCCCGCTAAGGGTCATTAAAGAGAAGCTGATTGCATTAAATTCAGCAGGCAGATTAGATAAAGTAAAAATGCTGCTGCTCACCAACTGCACGTTTGACGGCCTGGTTTACAACGTAGAAAAGGTAATGGAAACGGTACTTGCAATTAAACCAGATATGGTTTTTTTATGGGATGAGGCATGGTTTGCTTTTGCGAGTTTCACTTACACCTACAAGCAGCGCACGGGCATGTATGTCGCTCAGAAATTATTTCACAAATACAGAAGCGAAGAATATAAAATTAAATACAAAGAACATATAGCAGGCTTAAAGCCGAATGAAATGCCTTCTCTCCCCGATCCTGAGAAAGTTAAAATAAGAGTATATGCAACACAGAGCACGCATAAAACTCTTTCCTGCTTCCGCCAGGGATCGATGATTCAGGTTTGGGATGAAGAATACAGCCGCAGGGTTGCTGATAATTTTCAGGAATCCTATATGACGCATACTACTACTTCTGCAAATTATCAAATTCTTGCATCAATGGACGCAGGTCGCAGACAGGTGGAGTTAGAGGGATATGAATTAGTTGAAAAGAGTATAGAAATGGCGATGGTGCTGCGGTCTAAAATTCAGGATCATCCAAAATTAAGCAAGTACTTTCATGTGCTTACCGTAAAAGATATTATTCCTGAAGCTTACCGCGAATTCGGCAGAAGCGAATATTACTCTGTGGAAGACGGATGGGACCGGATGGAAGAATCATGGGAGAAAGACGAGTTTGTTTTGGATCCGACAAAAATTACACTCTCAGTCGGAAAGGCAGGAATAACAGGCGATGTATTCAAAAACTCCTACCTGATGGACCGCTTCAATATCCAGGTAAATAAAACATCACGCAACACTGTTTTACTGATGACCAATATCGGCACAACACGAGGCAGCGTAACATTTTTAATTAATGCATTGCTTCAGATTGCTGATGAGCTGGACGAAAGCAACCGTTCATTAAATAAAAGAGAATCTGAAATTTCTAAAAAACAAATTCACTCACTGATAAATGATGTGCCTCCGCTGCCTGATTTCAGTTACTTTCACCGCTCATTCCAGGCTTCACCGGGAGTTCCGGGAGGTAATATCCGGGAAGCATTTTTTCTCGCTTATGATGAGGATATGTGTGAGTATGTTCCTTTGGGCGAATGCCTGGGCGAATTAAATAAAAAGAAAGAATTAGTATCCACTTCTTTTGTAATCCCCTACCCTCCCGGCTTCCCGATATTAGTACCAGGCCAGGTTGTGAGCGAAGAAATCATACGATTTATGATTGCTTTAGATGTAAAAGAAATTCACGGCTACCGTGTTGAGCTTGGATTAAAAGTATTTACCGAAGAGGCGCTCAACCGTAAAAACACAACCTCTGCAATGGGTGCAATGATGCAGTTTAGCGAGAATAAAGGCAAAACTAAAAAATAAATAATCAATTTGATAATTTGATAATTACATGATTAAAAAATTATTGTCAAATTATAACATTTTCAAATTTTCAAATTAAATTTATATGGCTTCTAAAGAACAAAAAACATTAGCTGGTCTATCAGATATAAAACAATTTTTCAAATCAAATGAAACACCTATCTATTTTATAAGTGCAACCAATTTTAATTTATTGGGCATAGATGAATGGATAAATAATTTCAAATACATCAGCCACATCGATTGTTTCGAGGGGAAACATCCTAATTTATTTTCTCCCAAAGAAGAAGTTCCTCACGAAGAATTTCAAAGCATCGAAGACATTAATAATTATCTGCTGCAGCATCCTGAAGTAATTGAATATATAAAATCAAGAAGCGTTAACGGAAAAGCAGGAAAGGCGCTGTTTTTAATGTTTAATGAAAAAACGGAAGAGCTTGCAAAGGCAATCGGACTGGATGTTTGTTTTCCTTCAGCGAAACTCAGAACTTTTTTAGATAACAAGGTAAATACCAACCGTATCGCTGAAAAGGCCGGCGTAGCATGTGTTCCGTATGTGCTGTCACCGGTTGAAAATTATTCTCATCTGCAAAAAGTTTCTAACAAACTCGGCGAACACCTTGTAGTGCAGACTCCTTTCGGTGATTCAGGGCATACCACATTTTTTATTTCGAACGAAGATGATTTTAATATTTACAAAACACAAATCATTGAAGAGAAAGAAGTAAAAATAATGAAACGAATCAACTGCCACGGTTCTGCAATTGAGGGATGTGTTACTAAACACGGAACGCTGGCAGCTCCGTTAATGACTGAATTAGTAGGCTTCAAAGAATTAACACCCTACAAAGGCGGCTGGTGCGGAAATGAAATTTATCCAAATGCATTCACTCATGACATAAGAGAAAAAGCGACGAAATATACGCAGCTATTCGGCGATCAGCTCCGAAAGGAAGGATACAAGGGCTATTTCGAACTTGACTTTTTAATTGATCAGGATAACGGAGAAGTTTATCTAGGCGAATTAAACCCGAGAATTTCAGGAGCAAGTTCAATCACTAATCACGCAAAGTTTGCGATGACTGATGTTCCTCTTTTTTTATTTCACCTGCTTGAATGGCTTGATGTACCTTATGAAATAAATGTTCAGGAATTAACCAACCGTTGGGCAAAGGGCGAAAACATGGACAGCTGGAGTCAGCTGATAATTAAACATACACGCAAAACATTGGAGCTTGTCACCAAAGCACCTGAGTCCGGCATCTGGGAAATGAAAAAAAACGGAAAAATAAAATTTAAAAAAATGAATGCACACAGGCAGTCCGTTGCAGGTGATAACGAAGCTTTTTATTTACAGATTACACAAAAAGACGGATACTTTTATGAAGGCGCCGACTTAGGAATTCTGGTAATGCGAGGCCGTTTAATGTCTGATGATTTTGAGCTTTCGGTGCGCGGTAAAAGATGGATCAGAGCCCTTCGTGCGCAATACAAAGCAGACATGATAGATGCAGGATTATTAACTGAAGCAGATTTGATGGAAGATATTGGATTTAAAATGTTATAGAGTCCTTCCATTTATCAGGAGCTAAATAACAATTGCATTCTAAGCTGCAACAAGATTAAAAATTATTTTAATGAGTCCGGCCTATCTCCATTTCCTGCTAAAAATAAAAACAAAATGACCTTACAAGAATTTTTATCCAGCTGGCAGACCGCTTATCTTAAAATTGGCTCACGCTATTTTTTAATGGCAGGCACTGTGTTTATTTTGTTTTACATCATTTTAAAAAAAGTGATGCTGTCCAGAAAAGTGCAGCCCAAGTTCCCCAAAATAAAAGATTACCTGCGTGATGTTTTTTATTCCGGTATTTCAGTTGCAATTTTCGCAGGTGTTACCGTATGCACATTCACAATCTTAAAGCCATACACAAACATGTATGATAAGATCACAGATTACGGCATGCCCTATTACTTCTTCACATTTATCTGGATGTTTTTTCTGCATGATGCGTATTTTTATTGGGCACACCGCCTGATGCATCATCCTAAAATTTTCAAATATGTGCATCTCATTCATCATAAATCTAATAATCCATCGCCTTGGACTTCATATGCCTTTCATCCGATTGAAGCGGTAATGGAAGCTCTGATTGTACCTATCATTGCCTTTTCTATTCCAACCCACCGCTCTGCAATAATTATCTACACACTGTTTCAGATTACTTACAATGTTTACGGGCATCTAGGTTTCGAAATTTTTCCAAAAAAATTTAATCTGCATTGGTTCGGCAGATGGCTCAATACCTCAACTGCACACAATATGCATCATAAATATTTTGTAAAAAATTACGGCTTATGGACCACAATCTGGGATAGAATGATGGGAACAATGCACGCCAAATATGATGAAACCTACCAAAATACTACAGAGAGAGCAGCGACATAAATGTTATTAAAAACAAATTCAGGATCAGAATAAAAACAAGAAAAATATTTCCTCTCCAATTTTAAAAACTATGCAGGCTTCTTATTAAGTTTTTCTTTTATCCAAAGCCATAGATAGCAGACAAGGCTTGCAGAAACCAAAGCAGAGAAGAAAGAAAAAAGTAAATTCATCGGCGATGAAATAGTTTTATAAATTTCCGTTGCTGTATTGCCGATTATAATCCATTGAATAATATAAACAGCAGTAACATTTTCACCCAGCCATTTAATGTATTTCAATACAAAAGTTTCTCCCAATAATTTATCTATTCCTGACATAAAAAAACTGTAAAAACATAAAAACAAAATCACCCATAAAACAAAGAGGATACCGTGGTGATAATACAAAGGCAGATCAGATGAAACATTAACTGCATAATTAATTGTAAAAATTAAAAACATTAAAAATAAAATAGCCGCAGCAATTTTAATTTTTGCAGTATGTAAAAAGTTGAAATCATAACGCTGCTTCAGTTTATAAAATGCGATACCCGCCAATGGATAGGCTAACCAGGGAAATAAAGGGAAGTAAGACCATTTGGCACTGCCGTAAAAGAAAGCGGAAATATATTTCAGGTTTATATTTTGAGGAACAAAGTCTAAAAGAAACTGTCCTAAAAATGCTGAAACAATAATGCAGGCAATTACAAAAATTAAACTTTTTTCAATTATATTTTTTAACAGAGCAATTACAATAATGCTGATTCCTGCAAAGGGTAAAATATCTACACCGAAAATATAAGGAAGCAGATCAATCTGATATACACCTTTACTTACTGATATAATTAAATTAAAATTTAATGCAATGTTTAAAAGAAATCCGATGCAGATAATTTTCAGTCCGCGACTTATCAACTGAAGGGCTGATCTTTTTGAAGATGCAATAAAGTACCCGAAAATGATTGTGAAGATGGGCGCTACCGGCGGGCCTCCCAGGAAAAGCAATATACTGCCCCAGCCGCTGTTGTAAATATCCTGGCTTGCAAATAATTCAATGATATGCACCTGAATCATTAGGAGTACGGCAATTCCCTTTAATAAATCAGCAGTTTGTGTTCTGGCGGTCATTTTAAAACCTTTAATAAAGCTGAAATTGGGATCAGCTTTTATAAGGCTAAGGTACATTTTAAACGTGGTAATTATAAATAAATGGTTCTAAAGTTCCTTCAACCATTATTCACAATCTACATCACCCGCTCCCATGTGGTCGAAACTTGTAATTGAAAGCCACCTGGTATAATTTGCATCAAAAGGTTTTTCTTTTGAAAAAACATTTTCGCCAAACCCAATGTTTGTAACATTTTCAGGCATGGAACTTCCAGACTGCGGTAAATTAAAAATCTCTCTTACTTTATTTTTCAGAATACTGTCCCTAAAAGTAATTGTTACTTCTCTCAAATTTCCATGTTCAAAATCTAAATTTATTTCTTTGATAAGAGGATTCACTTTTGAGGCAAGATTATTCGGGAACTTAATTCCTTCGTAATATTCAGTGGTGTTTTTGCAGGGATCGCCTTTATTAACATAGCTTTTTTTGCCGCAGTTAAAAACAGAATCCTTATACGAAAACTCAGATTCAAGCATACAGCCTATCTCTACAGGACTTTTCCGCATCCATGCTGCCAGCGGGTGTTTTGATAAGAAAGAAGAACCAAGCTTTAGATTGATAATTGAATCTGCAGCTGATTTGATTTCAGCAGCCGAATTTATTTTTGGCTGCTGTTGACAACTCATAAGCATAACAATAAAAAAAGCAGTTAAGGCCCAGGATATACTTCTCATAATAAAAAAATTTTGGTAAAATTATTAAATAAAAAAAATTGTATGAAGGAATTTTAGATCCTTAACATACAATCTTTTTTATTACCTGTGAAATTAGTGATTAATTATTCATTTCATCCAAAACATCTCTTAAAAAACCAAATCTGAATTTGACGCGTTCTTTTATTGTATTACCAATTTACCAATGCTCACAGTATTTTCAGCGGTATAAATTTTGTAAAAGTAAACTCCATTTTCTAATCCGCTGCGTGAAATTTGGAATTCTTTGCCTGTTATCTGCTTTATCGATTTCACTTGCTTACCAAGCAGATCATACATTTCAAATGAATATGTTTCATTTAATTTATCACTCTGCATTACAAATGTTGTGTTATCGCTGAATGGATTAGGATACACTTTTACTGAAGCTGATGAACCTGCAAGCTCTTCAATGCCGGTAACAGATGCAATAGTATTCAAAGTTGTATTAGTAACAACAGCAGCATTGTAATCAAAATAAATATCCGCAGTGTTTTTTATTTTTGTTCCTAAAAGCAATCCGGAATTTAATTTCACACTGAACCTTATTGAGCCATGGCTTGCAGCTTCATTGCTTGTGCTGTCGGCTAAATTAATATTGTAAAAATTAAATTTAACAATACCCGGAGCAAGCCACTCAGGAGAAACATTATGGCTTGATCCTAAAATTTTCAAGCTGCGCGGCATAATATCAGAATCCAAAGTATCAATTATACTGATGTTTAATGCAGGAGCATTTCCCGTATTTTGAAAGCTGACTGAATAAGTAAGTACATCAGTTGTTACCGGAATATCCCCTTGAGGGCCTCTGCCTTTCGGAGAAACTGATTTTACGTTAGGGTCGTACGAATTTACTACAGGCAGGCAGATAGTATAATCATTATTTGTTGGATCCAAATCATTGGACGGTATATTCGTCATTACTCTGAAACAGAGTGTGTCGCCCTGATGCACGCTTAAGTTAGGAGTTAAGTGAATGGCGGAACCAAAACTATTCCAATATGCACCGTTAGTTAAGTTAGTAAGATTGGTGTAATTCCAGATTAAGGTATCACCATGTATTGATGAAGCTGGATTTGAACTTAATCCGGCATTATAAACAACACGTGAATCTAACACCATTTTCAATTGTCCCGAAACTGAATCACAACCTGTATTGCTCACATAAGGGAACATAAAAAAAGCTTTGTTAGGCCGTGCAATTCCTGGTGAATTTGCATAACACTGCACATCTACATTGCTTGTGCACTGCAGCGAAAAATTATAATTCAACTGAGGCAGTGAAGTACCCGTGTACATCACAGGAGAGCAGGATGTGGAAGGAAAAATAAATTGATAGTTAGATGGAATCTGAACAGTAAAATTTGTCATATAAGTCTGCTGCATTGCCATTACATAATTTCCGCTGCCGTCTGTATATCCGTTATGGCTGGTTGTTGGGAAAGCTGAGGGGGCAGCTAAATTTCCAAGACCTGCTGCATTAACTCCCTGCAGAGGAACATCTGTACCGTCGAATATACAATTGCTGTTATTGTCGATATAAATTTTTCCTGAAATATTTCCAAACATACAGGGGTTATTTACAATGCCGCCGACACTATTATTGATATTAAACATTGTATCCAAAGGGGTTTGGATAGAATCATGCTGCTGCAAAATAATTTTAGTACCAAAGATGTAAATATTCGCCCAGCCGGGGGTATTATTCATATCTTGATCATAAACCTGAGATGCAGGAAGAGAATAATTAATAACCCATGGATTTTGGCCCAAATAATTTGTAGCAGTATCAATGAGCATAGCATAGTCTGTATTAACTATTTTTAATGAGTCCCCCAAAAAAGCATGAGCTATTGTAATAGTATAATTCATTGCACCAACTGACATACATTGAGTAGAGTCATGGTTAAAGAACGGCATCTGCTGCAGATTAATATTGCCCAAGGTTGTGTTCTGCGCTCTAACAGATAAAAGCGGAAGCATACCTGCAATTAAAATTGATATGTATATTTTATTTTTCATGGTGTTTTTTTTAGAATATATATTATTGATTTATTTTGTTAGATGTAAGAGAATTCAAAAGGTTGCATGATTTAATTTATTTTATAAAACAGTTTTTCATCTTAGTAAAGTTTAGATTTCATTTAAAAAATTTGCAGGTCTGCCTTCCTTCATTTCTCGACTCCGCTCGAAATGGAGAAAACGAATTACGTGTTGTCATATTGAGCTTGTCGAAATATGTGCGCCGGCTTCCCAAACACTTCGACAAGCTCAGTGTGACCTGCCCACTTCGACATTTTTCCCCTTTGCCTGCCAACGTGCGATGCCATTTCGAGCGGAGTCGAGAAAGCGGGCAGGGATACACTATTACAGAATAAAATTTAAACATACTTTTCGATTTATAAAATTTATTAAAAAAAAATTATAAATAAATTTTATCTCACCAAACTCACAAAACCTTTTTCATCAATAGCAGCATCGGAACAATTGCTTATTCCTTTTACTATCCAATAAAAGATTCCTTCATCGGCTTTTTTATTTTTTAACGTAATCCCGTTCCAGCCTTTAGAATCAAGGTCAGAAGTTTCAAATACTTTAATTCCCCAGCGGTCGAATATCTGCAGATCATAATTTTTAAAATCATAATTTTCATATTGATAGTTGAGATTTACGAAAGGAAAAAAAACATCGTTGATGCCGTCGTTATTAGGCGAGAAAATATTTGCCGGACTCTTTTCTATTTTTATTGAGCAGGGAATAAAACATTTTACAATTGCAGTATCTGACTGCATAATGGGATATAGGTGAACATCATCGAGGCAGACAGCAGTACATGTTGAACATACATGCCCCCAGCTGGTAAATTTTAAATTCTGTGATGCAGCCGAAGCAACAAAGCTGACCATATAACGCTTGCCATTCATTGTTGAATACGATGATGGGCATGACTGCTCACATTCCAGCAGTATATTACCAAAGCCTACATCTACTGCAAACAGGCCGGGATCAGAAAAAAAACATTCGCCGCCGGCCCAAAATTCTAACGAGTAAGCATTTCCTTTTACTAATCCTGTCATCATCTGTTCCAGCGTAACGCCCTTTGTTCCGCCGTAATTGGGCGTATTAACAGGGAAGCCTTGCGGCAGTGCAGGCATTTCGCAGCCGGTGAATTTAATGCATGAAATATCATCATCTGCTGATGAACAGGCTTTGCATATTGAATTTCCAAGGTAAACAATTACATTTCCATCCGGCACGGAATTAAAGGAAGTATCTATTGTACATGCGCGGGTATCAGTGCCGCCTCCGTTAACTGTCCAGCCTGATATGGAGCAGTTATAGAAAGAAGAGAGCGGAACAAACGACGACAGGGTATTATCAACAGAACAGTTATTAGTTTCGAAACTGCCGTTAACAATCATATTATCGGCTTTTGGATTAAGAACTTTTACCTGGTTATAACATGCGGTGCAAAACACCTGCGAATGGCTGTATGTGCTGCTAAAAATTAAAATAAAAAAAAGAAGTCTGCGCATAAAGTATATTTTTTAATAAGCAACAATTTGTTTTTAATAAGTTTTTGTTGTTTGTGTTATTCAGAACCTGTTATTTATTTTCTTTGTTTTATTGATGCCTGCTGAAGCAATTTAGTTGCTTCAAAATAAAATTTTAATGAATATATTTTTGATTCAGTAACCGGAAGGCACTTAAAATAAAACACCTCTTCCTTCTTTGCATATAGCAGGAAGCAAAACAGAACAAAAGCTGAATATGAATTACATCGATATCTTTCTCTGCATCCCTCTGGTTTGGGGGCTTTATAAAGGCTTTACAAAAGGACTTATCTTAGAGGCTGCTTCATTAATTGCATTCGGGCTGGGCATTTGGGGCGGTATTCATTTATCTGAATTAACTGCCCGTAAGTTAAGCGCATGGCTCAACTGGACTTCCCCTTACCTGCCCATAATTTCATTTGCTCTTGTATTTTTACTAATTATTATCACTGTATATTTTATCGGGAAGCTTTTACAGCGCCTGGTTGAAGGGATGGCTTTGGGTTTTATAAATAAAATAATAGGTGCATTATTTGGTGCATTAAAATTTGCTTTGGTACTGAGTGTAATTATTTTTGTGATGGATGCAGCTGAAAAAAGTTATCCTGTTGTTTCATTTAAAATGAAAGAGCAGTCATTATTATACAAGCCTATCGGGAAAATTGCTCCGATGCTTTTTCCGGCTTTAAAGAATTGCGGGATTGGGAATGGGGTGATGCCTGGAAATAAAGAAGGAGTAAAAATATAATTTGAGTGTTTCGGCTGGATGCAGGTTAAATTAAGCGGAGTTGGATATACTGCTTAACGGGAAATGTACGCGCTGTGTATGGTAAGCACAGCTTACCTTTTATTAATGACACGAAGTATCTTCCCTCTTATCTACCCTCAACTTCGCGCCTACCGGGGTCTTAACGAAACACATTAAAACATTTCGGTCGCAACACGCTCCGGTCTTAATACACATAGGTCTTAACGAAAAACTTAAAACCCTGCGGTCGAAATACGCTCCGGTCTAAATACACAAAGGTCTTACCGAAAAATTTTAAAAACACTTCGGTCGTAATACGCTCCGGTCTTAATACGCGCAGGCCGTAGCGAGAAACTTTAAAAACCCTTCGGTCGTAACACGCTCCGGTCTTATTACTCACAGGTCTTGCCTGAAAACTTTAATAACCCTGCGGTCGTAACACACTCCATCTTCATTCTGTGTCGTTTGTATCAATAATTTTTTGTGATTTGTTGTCAACAGGAAAGTCCTTTCTAATAATTTGGAAAAACACTATTCTATTGCTCCTGTTTGCTTCTTCCTTTTCTTTTAAACTTTGGAATTTATTAATTTGGTCTTTGGTTACTGAAGGGTGTTTAATTCCCAATGCTTTAATAACTACTCTGTCTTTATTTATTCCTTTTTTGATTAATATATTTTTTAAATATTCAGCTCGTTTCTTAGAAAGCGAATCTGGATTCTTTTCGTCAAAGCTACAATTGGAGTTAATTTCAATAACGAAACTTGGGTTATCATTCATAAACATTATATATGATTCTAAATCCATACTCAATGTGTCGACATAATATTTTTCTTCACTATTTTTTTTAAAATATATTCTAAAAGTACCAAGTGTACAGGGCTCTATTCGCACCAAACAGAAATCTTGTTTTATATTCTTATTTGAAACGCTGTCGAAGGTTCCAAATTTGTATCTACCAGAGCTATTAATATATCCTAAATCTCGTGTTACCTCAGTGGTTACGACATATTTCATATTTTTTTTTAGTAAAAAGCTGTCGAAGTAATAACTACCCAAGGAGTCCGAAAATGTCTCAAGAGTGCGCCCGTCACTGCAAAATAATTTTAATTCTACTCCTTTGATATTTTTATGTGTCTTACAGTCGGTAGTATTTCCTGATAATAAAAATTTATTGTCTTGCGCATTTGAAAGTTGAATGGTCGATGTGGAATAAAAAATAAGTAATAATAATTGTCTCATTATTTGTTTTTTTTTAGTTGCCTTGCTGCCAACGTTTTGCAGATTTGCGATGGGCGGGATTTTTACCACTAATGTTTATGCGGAGCACGAAACCCCGCCTATTGCAAATGTGCTGTTAGCAGCTGGGCATGTTAATCTATCGTCCACAGAATTGTTTTTGTAAAGTTATTTTAAAACTGTCAATGTCGTGATTGGAATACGTACAACAAGAACTGTCCACCATCCAAAATTGATATTCATAAGTCTTACCATTGCAGTCAAACTTGTCATGTGTTATTCTTACCCAACCTAATTCTGTCTCGTCTGAGTTAAGGTTAATTCCTGAGTAAGTTTTCATTTTTGTCTCAGATAAGTCACTGTCAAAGGTTGAGGAAGTCAATAGAATACCGTTAGTCGGCACTTTAATTTCGTAGTTCCAACCGTCTGGAAGTTTTGCTGAGTTTTCTACACCATAGATTGTCACAACATATTGGCTTTGCAGTTTATCAGGTATGATAAGTGTTTTAGCTCGCTGTGTCCAACAATATGCAAAGTAAATAACTGTTAAAAGCAAAAGTTCAATTACAAATGTCAGAAGATATTTGGGAAGAAATTTTTGTAAAATGAAGTCAGCTAACAGTCCGATAACAATTACAGGAATGAGATATATTGTCATTAAGAAACCCCAACCTTCAGGTCCAGGTTTTACGGCAGAATAAATTGCAAGTCCGATTGCAAGTCCACAAACAATATTTAATGGTGTCGGTCTATATTTCATGTCATGTGTCGGTCTGCGATTGCCTTGCTGCTAACGTTTTGCGCACTGGCGCTGTTTGGGATTTTTGAAATCAAATTTGTCGGTAAGACAAATGTAATTTAAAAACTCCTATTATCATTTTACTCAAATACCCAAATAGCGCCAGTGCGCTGTTAGGTGACGTTTGTTTGTTCCTTAAAATCTCAACCAGTCTGCAAGCATTGAATTGTCATTTTCAATAGCATGATCAATAGCTCCTTTTTTCTCCGAGTCAATTGAATTAATGTCGGCTCCCGCGTCAATTAATATTTGAGCTGTTTTGATTATATCATTATTGTCATTTTCATCAGCACCTTCTGTCATTGCTAAACAAACAAGAGGCGTTCGACCGTATTTGTCCTTGACATTGACGTCCGCTCCATTTGTAATTGCAAATTCAACTAATTGGCTACCAAAGTAAACATACGTATGCAATGGAGTCGAAAGTGAGTCGTCTTTGGCATTAATAGAAAGTCCAGCCTTTAAAAAGATTTTTATAGTGTCTACGTCTAACGAATAATGGAGTGGTGTCGAACCATTCTTTGATTTTTTTTCTATTTTCGCTCCATTGTCAAGTAAGAGTTCAGCAATTTCTCCCTTTGCATGAAAGATGGGTGTTGTTCCGTCCGGTCTTTCGAAATTAACATTAGCTCCAGAGTCAATAAACAATTTTAGTAACTCCATTTGTCTTGGAGTTTTATTATAAACTATTCTAAAAAGAGGAGTCTGTCCATGTTCGTCTAATTGATTTGGGTTGTCACCTTTTTCAAGCAACTTTGTCGCCCCACTAATATCGTCTTTTGAAATACAGTCGTATAAATTCATGTCTTATTCTGTCGTCTTACAAATGACACCTAACGATCAAATATGCGATGCCGCGCATTTGGCTTTTGAGCGTGTCGGCAAAGGTATTGCATATTTAATGTTAGTGGCAGTAAACCTTATTATTATTGTCGGGTCGCTCAATTTCACTTTTCATTTTTCTCAGAACTAATTCTAATTTCTGTTATTAATTTGTTCCCTTCTTCAAATAAGTCAAGCCACTCGGAAGAATTGTTTTCAAAATTTTTAATACTCTCTTGAGCAACAAATTTTCCTTTATTAGTAAGAAAATAAAATTTCACACCATCTTTGTCAGGAAGAGGATTCTCTTCTGTTTTTGTTACTTTGCCTAAATATTTTTCCGCCTTATTTATAAATGCTTCTCCTGCTTGTTTTACATTGTCATGCCCCACCCCACCAATAAAACCACCTCCTGAACTTAAATATAAACTTGCGTCTCCTGATAGAAATGAAACAAGTGTCGCTGTGCCATTTCCTACGTCCCAGTCCATAATTACTCCGTAAATTTTAGTTTGGTCTACAGGAAGCTGAACTCCAATTTGCTCCGCAGTCGCACTGAAAGCCATATTCCGGAGACCGTTATATGGATTGTTCTTAGGGTCAACTTTATTCGATTGTCCTGTCTGCTCGTCAGTTGTTGATTTGCTCTTGCAACTTGTTAAATAGAAAGTAACTCCAGCGACTAGTAAAAGTCCGATTATTGCGTAAATCATTTTCATTGTTTTTTCTGTTGTAGTGAAATTTATTTAAACTCGTCTGTTTATTATATGTCTTGTTGTCCATTGATTTTATTGCCACTAACGAGTATGTAGGCGTGCTTTTCGCACGCTTACATAATGTTAGCGGTAGGTTTTTCTTATATCTTTGCATCCATCGCTTTCCAGAAAGTTTCAATTGAAGGTCCGTACCTATACACGTCTTTTTCTATTAATTTGTTGATCTCAATTTCACTTATTGGTAAAAGTTTTTCGATTTCTAATATTTCAAATGCTCGGTCTATTCTGCTTTTTATTATTTGAAAGGTCGTAAACAAATTATAGCAAGTATGAATTTCTATATGTGCACTTTCAAATTTTAATATAAAGTTGTCTGAAGCATACCAGGGGTTTTTGTATTTAGTATTTAAACTGTCTAAATATTTAACATCAAGTTTGTTTTCTATTGTCTTAGGAGAAGAATAATATACCATAATACAAATTTCTTTAGTGTTGTTACTTCCAGATAAATTTGTCGACCAATTGTAGAATATTTTTAGATAATATTTTTTTATAATTCCAGCATAGCCCCAATAATCTCCAATGTTCTCAATAGATAAACCAAGGTCTTTTAGTTGTCTTAATATTTTACCTTCTAATGCTTTCTTGTGTTGTCTTCGCCCCCAAAATGCACTAATAAACATACATGCTGTCAAAAGAATATATAATCCTCCACAAATTTCAAGATTAAAAATAAAGCTGTTTGGATTTTTAAGTTGAATAGCAATAAAAAAAATGAAGACCAAAAAAAATGAAATCAAAAATGTCGATGCAATTTGATTTGTCGGCAAGCATTTGGCAAGTAGTTTTACTAAAAAAACTAAAGGATTCCAATTTCGTTTATTGTCTGCCATAAATTTACTATTGTCGTTTAAACTTACCGCTAACGGTCAAATATGCGATGCCGTGCGTTGGCTTTTTTGCGTGTCGGCTAAGGTATAGCATATTTTATGTTGGGCGTATGTTTACTTTTCTGCCGAATTACAAATTCGAGAAAAGTCCAAGTATACCGGTCTAAAAGTCCTTTAACCAAAGGTCGTAATAAAAAAAATACCATAATATAGAAATTCATGGTGATTCTACAACTTAGCGAATTAATGATATATTCCCTTTCTTAATTATTTTTTCACCGTTGATAACAGTGGCATTTATATAATAAGCAAATACCCCAGCATCCAATAACTTGCTATTGTAGGTTCCATTCCAAGCAATAGTAGGGTCATTAGTTTCAAATACTTTTTCTCCCCAACGGTCATAAATTATAATTGTAAATTCTGACACGCAGTTTTTCCAGCCTTGTAATATGAACAAGTCATTATGCCCATCATCATTGGGCGAAAAAGCATTTGGGACGCCAAATTTATTTTCTACGGTAACTCTTACACAAGCATTGTCATAGCATTTGTTTGTATCGCTTACAGTTACACAATAATCGGATGTTACAACAGGGGTTACCGAAATTGAAGTTGTAGTTTCTCCTGTACTCCACAAATAATTTCCTTCTCCGTTTGCTGTAAGTATTGTACTTTGTTCTGGTAAAATATCTATGCTTCCAGAAATGCTTGCATTGGGAGATTGTTTCAAAGTAATAGTATAAGTTGCATTGCCAATACATCCATAATTATCTGTCACATTTAATGTATAGGTTGTAGTAGAAGTTGGAATGACATTTATAGTTGCTCCCTTTGCTCCTGTATTCCATGAATAAAGAAGACCGCCTGAAGCATTTAATTCAACACTACTGCCGGAGCAAACGGTATCCTTACCGCTAATTTGAGCTGTTACATTGCCACAGCAAGTATATTTGGCAACAAAAATATTTTCGCCTCCCCCGGAAAGCCCTAAAGTTGTTGTACCAACAACAAATGGATCAAGTCCAAAATCTCCACCAGTGTAAGCATTGCCAAAAGCGTCTGTTGTAACAGCATTTGGAAAATCAACATCATTTCCTCCACTTTTTAATGCTGAAGCACACAGAACATTACCATTTTTATCATACTTAACAATAAACATTGGATCCCAAGTTCCAACAGGTTCTGTTAAAACATAAGAACCAAAAGTAATGCTATCCCACCCGCACCAAGAGTCTCCGAAACTGCCAGACATATATGCATTACCACTTACATCAATACTCAAACCACCGCTACCCGTGCGATCATTACCTGTGCCTCCGGCATTTTTCACCCAAAGTATATTTCCGGTCGCATCATATTTGGCAAGAAAAATATCAAAGCATCCTGCATTGGTTAATGTATGTGAGTCAATAGAAATAAGAGGAGAATCAAAAATGCCTGTCATATAAAAATTACCAAAGTTGTCTGAAGCCACACTCCACCCTTCATCATTACCTGTTCCACCTATGTTTTTCGCCCAAAGTACGTTGCCAGATGAATTATATTTGACAAGAAAAATATCTTCGCCTCCGGAATTAGTAAGGGTTGTTGTTCCGAAAGTGATATTTGAAGATGAAAAACTTCCGACTAAATATGCATTTCCTGAAGCGTCTATTGCAACGTGATTAGCCCAACCAGCACCCGTCATGCTTTTTGCCCAAAGGGCATTGCCAGACACATCATACTTGGCAAGGAAAATATCTGTATAACCTGGCGGATTATTATTGATAATTGTATTAGAACCGAAGGAAATGGAAGGAGAATTAAAATTGCCTGTTACATAAACACCACCTGAAGCATCGGTTGCCACACTTGAGCCAGAGCCATGCCCTGTTCCTCCAGAACTCTTCGCCCAAAGTACATCACCGGATGGATTATACTTTACAACAAAAAAGTCTCCACCTAAACTATTTAAGGTGAAACTTCCCAAAATAATTGTACTGTCAAAAGAGCCTATTGCATAGACGTTCCCGAAAGCATCCGTTGTAATATTGTTAATCCAACTATTCTTCCCGATAGAGCTTTTTGCCCATAGTACATTACCTGTTACATCGTATTTCACAAGACAAAACTCCCATGAGCCAGCATTTGGATTTGTTAGTGTGTAAGATCCAAATATGATGTTGTTGCCAATAAAATTTCCTGAAACAAAAACATTTCCTGAAGCATCAGTTGCCATAGCTGACCCTTCGGCTGGTCCTGACGCGCTTTTAGCCCAAAGCCAGTTTTGAGAAAATGCAAGCGTATTAAAGCATAAGAAAAGAATGATGCACAAAGCAAACCTCTTGAACTTTGTTTCCAGCAATAGAAAGAATAATTTTTTTTGAGCAAAAATTCTCATTTTGGCAGAGTATTTCAAAAGACGAATTAATCTATACAATTGTCTAAAAGTCCTTTAAATACGGTCGTAACATGCAGTTCGTAAAATAAACAACGGTCGTATTTTAAAACATTTTTATTTTAAAGTCAAAACAAAACAGTCTGAAAGTCCTTTAAACACAGTTCGTAAAACACAGTTCGTAAAATAAATAACGGTCTTTTTTTTAAAATTTTAAATAAAAGTCGTAGTCTATAAATTTCTTTAAATAAACTTACGCCCAACGTTTGGCAGCTAAGCGAGATGCGGTAAAAGCACTAACCTGTCTAGCCGCACAAACTTGATTAAATGTACTGAACTAAATTGCAAATGCAAAAAATATTGCGCGGAGCGCACCTTTGAAAAATGCATTTGTGCTTGTACAATCTTCCGCATCTTGCTTAGGTGCTGTTAGGCGCTGATTATTTACCTGGGTTAATTAACGGCAAAAAAGTCACTCCAATGGATTGTCCTGTTCCTTTGTGAATTATACACTCTATTGCAATAGGTTCGTCATGTTTTTTACCTAGGTCTGCAAAAGCAGGATATGAAAGAAATTTATCAATGAGAGGGCTAAAGTCATTAATGTCAGCCTTTGTCGAGTCGGTAATGATTAAGTGTCTATAACAAACATTTTTATTGTTTCTGAAAACGATTAAAAAGTCCGCGGATGTTTTAATTGGAGGTCCGCTGTAGTTTTTATTAAGCCAGTCACTTGCATCTTTGTCGGATATCGGAAACTGGTCGCTGGTAAATTCATTAAGCCATCCAAATCGGGTAGTATCGCAGTCAGGCAGTTTATAGAGTTTCTCTTTAGATTGTCCAAAGAGCAGATTTGATGTCAGAAGTAATATGAATAAAGTTCTTGTCATAATTTGCGCCTAACGTTTGAAAGATTTATGAAGTAAAAAAAAGGGGGGATTAAAAGCTCGTCTCTTTCGCCCCGCGACAAGCGTAATTAAATGCTTGAAACTTCATACTGGCAGGTCGCCCCCCCTTTTTTTTATTTCATAAATCTTATGTTATCAGCAGTAATTTCTTTCTTCTGCTTTGTTGTCAAGT
>CAINDA010000064.1 GCA_903847205.1 uncultured Bacteroidota bacterium | reverse complement strand
TTTTTGGTTTTGAAAGCATATACAAATCTGCAAGTTTTATGAATAATTTTATGCTTTTCTTGCAGATTTTTATAACATCTTTTTAACCGATATTGTTGATATCGTTAGGCTATAGAACTTTTTGGTATTCGACTAATTAATAAAATGAAACAGCCGGCAGAAACACATTCAAAAATAATCTATTGTTTTCTGGGAGACAATACTTTTGACCAAAGTAAAAAAAGGAAGTAAAAAAACCGCTGAAGAAACAGCGGTTAAGGAAATATAAATTAATGAAAGTAAAATTTTAATGTTTTATAAACAGATGTAAAAATTACATTTCTACAAAATCAAAACTTAATTCAACCATTTCAGAAAATTCTTTTCCGGCATCAAGCATATCATCAGCACGTTTATCGTAATACCATTCAATTTTAATGTTGTAACCCTGATGTACAAATTTCTTTAAAACCAATAGTATATCCATGATATACTTTGCAGATGTAGAGTTAAAATATTCTAATTTAAATTCGAAATACAAAGGCGAATTATCAGCCTTTTCATTTTTTTTCCAATAGAGTATTCCTTCAAATTTAATAATCCATTCAATTATGGGAGCATAGAATTTACCGGCATTTTCAGGGCGGGATTCTCCCGAAATTGCAAAATGATTAGTTGCAGTATCAAAAAGTATTTCCGGTGAATCTTCTGTTGCTTTAATTGTAAGTGAATCCATAATTTATTTATTTGATAATTTGGTGATTTTATTAATTTGAAAATCTCAAACATTCATTTTCAAATCTTTGCTCAGAACTCACATTTATTAATATTCGATAAGGTCAAATTTTAAATCAACTGTAGAGGCAAATTCATTTCCCGCATCCAGCATATCATCATCGCGTTTATCATAATGCCATTCTATGCCTATTTTGCTGCCTTGTGCAACAAGTCTTTTTACAATTAGGAATACATCCATGATATACTTTGCGGAAGTAGAATTAAAATAATCCAGCTTGAATATGAATGTAACACCGGGGTCAGTATCCGGATTTTGTTTCCGTTCAATAAGAATTGTTTCAAAAGTATTAATCCAATTAAGTATAGGAGAATAAAACTTACCTGCATTTTCAGGTCTTGATTCACCTGAAATAACAAAACGATTAGTTGCGGTATCAAATGAAATCTTTGGTGAATCTTCAGTAGCCTCGATTATAAGCGAATCCATATTTGATTAATTATTTTTGAATATTAATATCTGTCTGAAAAAGATAAAATGAAGTAAGATCATTCATCGGCTTAAAATCATATCTTATTTGATTGCCCGATTTGATTGCAATGTCAATTATACCAAGCCCTGCGCTGTTTTCATCAGTTCTTTCAGACAGCATTTGATCGCGGTACATCTGTTTTAATTCAGGCAGATTAAGCTTTTGAACTTTTTCAAGTTTTAGTTTTAGTTCGGGAATGTCTGCATTTAATATGTGGTTCCCGGTTATAATAGTATATTTTGTTTCTGATTTACATAAAAGCAGCATGGCTATATTTTGCTTTTTCTTTCCGCGTGAAGAGTATTTACTAATGTTTTCAATGCTTTCAACAAGTACATTGTATACTTTTTTGTCAATACCTGTCACTGACTGCAATTCGCGCAGTTTGAATTTAATATTTTTTAATAAGGAAGTCGTTACAAGATGATCGAAATATCCCGTAAAGGCCACGAGAATATTTTTTTCGCTCATGAATTGATAAACCTCAAAAGCTGTTGAAACCTGTGTCATACTTATTTATTTTTGGTAAAGTTAAAAATCTTATTTAAATCAGCAAAGATATGCTGAAAAAAACTGTTTTAAATGAAATAAGTTAAGATAATTAGGTGTGCTCTTCTCCCAAAAGCCTTCAGCCGGCGTAAATCAAGGATAGTTAATATTGTTTTTAATCAGACTGTCTTTATTCACTAGAGTTTCATAATTTAAACTTCTGCCTCACCCTTCTTTCAGAAGCCTCTGTTTTTATTGATCAAAATAATAATCGAATAAGGCGGTCATGGTCTCTTCTTTTTTCTCTCCCTCGGGGGCTTTAGTGTCATCATCAAAAAGTTCATCAATTGCAGAAATCACCTCTTTATAAGAAATAATTCCATCCTTGTCATGATCGAATTTTTTAAATTTTTCAGGAAGGGTAACCTTAGATTGCGTTTTAGTATGTTTATTAGCCGCATTTCCGCCTTTTTTTTGATCGGCTTCTATAGTCTCAATCATCTTAGTTGTTTCAGCAGCTTTCTCAACTTCTAAATCAACCTTTAAAACTTTAAATTCTGTTCTTCTGTTTTTCTGCCGTCCGGCATCATCGCCGTTAGAGGCAATTGGCTGGCTTGATCCATATCCTTTAAACTGAAGCCGTTTTGCATCAGCTCCTTTGCTGATAAGATAATCAACCACTGCTTTCGCTCTTTCTTCCGATAATTTTTTATTAGAAGATGATGAACCAACGTTATCCGTATGTCCGGATATTTCAATCTGGAGTGTGGTCATGGTGCTCATTAGTTTAATCGTGCTTTCTAATTCTTTAAAAGATTCCTGACGCAAAGCGGACTGGCCGGCATCAAAGAAAATATTATTAAGAACAATTTTTTTTCCTACTTCAACTTTCTGCAGTACTATTTCTTTCAAATCTTTTTCATAGCCGATTGTATCAGGAATCAGCACATTGAGCGATTGAAATAAATAACCTGATTTATTAAAAACAAAATCATAACTTTTTCCGGAAGGAATTGCAACTTTAAAATTCCCTGTTGTACTAAGGCTCTGCGGTTTTGCAATCACCTGACCGGTGGCAGCATCCGTTACATCAATCTGCACTTTAATTGGATTTCCGCTGTCATCTATCACTTTGCCTATTATGTCTGCATTTTTTGTTTTGGGATTGTCAGATTTAGATGAATTTAAATGTATAGATCTTAAGGTAGGATCATTCACATAAACCATCCCTAATTGTTTTTTTTCGCTCGGCAGAATTGCTAAAACAAACTCACCGTTTACTTTGGTAAGCTCTTTAACAATGGTTCCTGCTGTATCGGCCAAAAATACTTTTTTGAATTTTTTAGTTTCCTTTTGATCCAGAGCAAATGAAATTTCCTGATCTGCTCCAATGTTCATAAATTGAAAGGCGCCGTTTTTATCGGTTTTTGTAGTTTTAAAAATCTTGCCTTCTTCACTGAGCAGGTTAACGGTTGAGAAAGCAAGCGGTGCCTTATCGGCAATAAACTTACCTCTGTAGTCAATGCGAAGGTCACTCTCTTCAAGGCCTATCTGCTCAACTGTTTGTTTGGTAGTTTTAATAGTGTCGGTCTCCACATTTCTTTTATCTTCCTTTGATCCGTTTGCCTGGTTTTTTTCAATTTCAGTAAGGAGACCGGCTTTTTCCTGCTTTTTAATTTTTCTCACCTGATCACTCGTCATATCAATCTTAAGCACCTTAAGCTCAATTCTATTATTTGCCTGCCTGCCTTCTTCAGTGAAACTGCTTGCTATCGGCTGGCCAGGCCCGTATCCTTTGTATTTTAACCGCACCTTCTCACAGCCCATCCTTATCAATGAATCAACCACTCCCTTTGCTCTTTGTTCCGAAAGCTTCTGATTGTTTTTTGCTGAGCCTATATTATCGGTGTGACCGGATATTTCTACCTGCAGATTTCCCATTGTATTCAGCATTGCAACTACCCGCGACATATCCGGAAAGGATTCATCCATCAACGGGCTTTGGTCATAGCTGAACGAAATATTGTTAAGAACAACTTTTTTTCCAACTTCGGCTTTCTGCATAATAATTTCCTTGAGATCCTTTTTGTATCCCGATGTTGGAGGCACATCAATTTTGGCAGATTGAAATAAATAACCAGGTTTGCTGAAAAAAATAATATAACTGCTTCCAGGAGGAACGGAGATGTTGTAACGTCCAGGATTAGCGGTGTCGGATTGAGCAGTCAAAAGTTTGGTGTCAACCTCAATTACCTCTAATTGAACTCCGATAGGATTTCCTTTGTCATCAACAACTTTACATGAGAGAACAGCATTTTTTTTAACCTGAGTACCCGCGTTCTTCACTTCCTTCTTTGGTGGGTTTTGCTGGCCGCAAAGAAAAAAGGAGATAGTACAAAAAAAAGTTATAAAAAAGACTTTCATGGTTTTAACAATGTAAACTAAATATCCTTCAAGACAATCCTGAGAGGCATTTACTGAATTCTTTTAAAATTTTTTATTTTGCAATTCACAATGAATTGAATCTAAAAACGTAATGGGTATTTCTCTGCCATATTATAATTTTTAATGGTGCTCTGCATCTAAGATTAATTTATCTCCCAATTTCCATAAAACATTTCAATGAAAAAATTAATTAATTGATTTTAGTTTAAGATGCTGCAATATCCTTTGCCGAATTTCCAGTGTTAAAAGTCAAAATAAATAAATATCCTGTTCACAGAAATATGCCCTAAACCACTTTTTTTACAGGCTGCCAAAATCTTACAAAGAAATGGATTTTCACAAAAAAAAACAAGTTAAATCTTATTAATTATTACTCCCAACCAGCTAGGCTGTTAATGGTTTTTTTGTTCTTTTTAAACCGGATAAGTTTTTTGAAAAAACAAAAAAAGCAACTGAAATTATTTCACATCATTATTGAATGATTTCAGTTGTTTTTTAAAGGTTATTCAGAATTGCTGAATAAATTTATCAGGGAAATATTTAGGAGGCCAATTCAATAATTGAATGGTTCAATCAATTCATACCAAATCTTTCGGCTGGGAAGCGGCAGACTATTTAATTCGTTTGAGGGAAAAAATCAATTATTTAAAAAGTTAGACGATCAAAATTTTTTATTATAAAGGATTATTCATCAAAGAAGAAATCAATTAAAGCATATACTTCAGCTGCTTTAGAGGTTGAGTTGTCATCAAAAAAAGTATCAATTGCTCCAATAACTTCATTGTATGAAATTTTGCCGTCATGGTCAACATCGTACATTTTTAAACGATCTGGCAGCATGCTGCTGCTGTTTTCTTTAACGGGATTAGAAGGTGTTACCGCGTCAGACGGTGTTTCTTTAACTACATCAGAAGGCTTTACCGCATCGGACGGTGTTTCTTTAACCGCATCAGCAGGGGTTACTGCATCAGACGGTGTTTCTTTTACAATATTAGATGGCGTTACGGCATCAGCCGGCGTGTTAGCTTTATCCTCATTATCTTCCGGATTTGTAGCAGCTTCCTGCTTTTCGAAAGGATTGATAATAGAAGCCATCCGTTTTTGAGTGGCTGTTTTCTCAGCTTCTACATCCATTTTCAAAACTTTCAGCTCTATTCTGCTGTTTATTGCATGCCCGTCTGCAGCACTGTTTCCTGCGGCTGGCTCACCAGAGCCATAACCTTTGTATTTCAGCCTTTTCTTATCAATGCCTTTTGCAATAATGTAGTCCGTAACGGCTTTTGCTCTCTGCTCCGAAAGTCTTTTATCCTCTTTCTCAGAAGCTGTTTTGTCAGTGTATCCGGCAACTTCAACTTTAAGAGAAACCATTTCATTCATAAGGGTGCTTAATCTGTCTAGCTCAAAAGTTGATTCTGGTTTTATAACAGCCTGCCCTTGCTCAAAAGAAAGGCCGTTGAGAACAGCTTTTTTCTCAGGCTCTATTTTCTGAAATACAATCTTCAACTCTTTTTCAAATCCTTTTTGTTTTGGAACAGAAATAGTATATGACTGGAAAAAATATCCGGGTTTACTGTAAACAATGCTGTAATCCTTTCCGGACGGCACTAAAATGCGGGAATATCCTTCACTGTTGTTTTCTGTTTTTTCCGCTTCCTGCATATTGCCCTTATCGATCACTTTAATTTGAACCGTTATAGGCTTTGCATTTTCATCGGACACATTGCTTATCAGTGAAGCATTTTTCGATTCTAAAATAACATCTTTTGTGATTTCATTATAACCTGCTTTCCCAGAAGAATCAATAGTTTCAGTGAACGAAGTATATCCGGCAGCTGTTACTTTTAGTTCGCATGCTTTTTCTGCAGGAATTGAAATCAGGTATTTCCCGTTAGTTTTGTTTGACGCAAAAACTCCTATTGATTTATCAGCGGCTTTATCTCTTATTTCAATTCTAGATTTTATAAATCCGCCATTTTCATCGGTAATAGTTCCTTTTAGGATTGCTGTATTTTTTTTATTCATTTCTCCGATAATTGTAACGCCGTAAATATCGTTTTCGCCCTGGCCCTTAGGTTTTGATGAAACATAAAAAGCCTTCTGACCGCTTGCATCCGTAACAAAATCTGTTTCATCGGCAGCTGTGTTAACAGCTGGGCCGATACTTTTGGCAGCAGACCAAGCACTTGCGCTTTCATCATATTCCGACATAAAAATATCAAACCCGCCAACAGAATTATGTCCTTTAGAACTAAAGAAAAGCACTTTGCCATTCGGGTGAACAAAAACAGCATCCTCGTCTTCGCGCGTGTTTACTCCCTCTCCAATGTTCACAGCCTCTCCCCATGCGCCGTCATCACCTTTGGTGCTGTACCATATGTCGTTACCGCCGAGTCCGCCGAAGCGGTTACTTACAAAATAAAGCGTTTTTCCATCAGGAGATAAGCTGGCAGAAGTCTCATTACGATCGCCGTTTATCTGTGGCGGCAGACTTGCCGGTTCCGACCATTTATTTCCGTTAACAGCGGCCTCAAATATATTGCCGTTTGCCGTTTCGCCGATATTATCAGCACGGTAAAGAAGCATCTTTTGTCCGTCATTTGATAATCCTACTGCTTCATTGTCTGAATCTAGGCGGTTAATAGGCGGTTCCATCATTTTCGGTTCCGACCAGTTCCCGGTTTTATTGTCATAATTAGAAATATAAATATTTGCTCTGCCGTCTTTTAATTTCGGAAGAGGTTTTTTAATTTTTGGTTTTGGAACTGATTCTGCCATAGGCAGCGGTCTGCGTGATGTGAAAATCAGGGTAGAGCCGTCAGCAGAGATAAGAGGTGCGTAATCCTGAAAAGGAGAGTTTAAAACGGTTCCCATGTTTTTAATTTCCATTTTCACTAAACCTTCAATAGAAATAGGGCTTTCAGTCTGTTTATCAGAAACGGGTACATTCTCTTTCTGTTCCTGATTTTGTACTTCATTTGCTGTCACCGGATTCTCATTTGCCGGAACTTCATTCGTTGAATTATTTCCCGTTTGATTTTCGGATGATATTACAGGCTCTGTTTTTTCCTGCCCTTCAGCGGTATTATCACTCTTTACATCTGAAACAACAAAATCAGGTTTGTATTTTTTGTAAATATCTATTGCTTCTTTTTGCTTTTCTAAAGCCGACATTTCATTTTTATATGCAAAATCCAATACAGCCTCTTTAGAATTGTAAGATAATGTAGAACCAGCCTTAGCCCTCTTGCTTAGGGCATTTTTATAAAAAGTTTCCGCCTCATCTTTTACTCCGCCTGCTTTTAAAATATCTTCCGAAGTGTTTTTTGATGATGCCTTAGCTATCTGATCTAAAAATTTTTTATTCGAAAAATATTCAATATTGTTCGCTTCAGCGTTCAAGTCAAAAGCCTGTATTTTATCTTCTCTTGATTTATTTTTTAATGATTCTGCCTGCTCATACATTGAAATTTTTACATCGTCGTTAGTTTCTTTTGCTGTCACTAATTTTATATTATCAGACTTAGTCATTTTATCGGAAGCTGATTTATTAAGGGAGTCCGCTTTGGCTGATTTTTCAATTGCTGCAGGTTGAGTGTATATATAATGTCTTTCATACGCAATTTCCTGGCTGTCTGCGGTGTTTTCAACCGCCGGCGGTTCAGAGGCTGCCACCTCAGCAACAGGTTCAGAGGCTGTTTCAACGGGTTTGCTATTTGCTAAAAGAGCTTCTTTTAGTTCTTGATTTTGCGCCTCATTTGCAGAGGGCGGATTTTCTAATGTTTTTTCAGAAATAGGAGCTGCTTCTATTGGCTTATCAGCCAGTGTTTCATTTGCAGCAACAGGCTGTTCCGACTGCTTTTCTGATGTTACCGCAGTTTCTTTTTGTTCAGCAGCAACAGGTTGCTCAGATTGCTTTTCTGTTGTTACTGCAGCTTCAATTTGCTGGCTGACAGGAGTCTCATTTACAGCAGGCGTTTCTGTTTTTGGCTCTTGCACTGCTATCGGCTCGTTTTTTTCTTTTTCAGGCTCCTCTGCCAGGTTATCAGCAGGGGCATCTGATACAACAAAATCAGGATAATATCTTTTGAAAATTTCCATGGATTCTTTTTGCTTCTCCAAAGCGGACATTGAGTTTTTGTAGGCATAATACAATACTGCTTCTTTCGAATCATAAGAAAAAGTTTGATCTGCTTTTGCTTTTTGTTTTTCGGAATTTTCAAAAACTTTTTTTGCGTCATCTTTTATTTCGCCGGCTTTTGAAATATCATCAGAATTGTTTTTTGCAGCGGCTCTGGCAACCTGGTCCAGGAATTTTTTATTAGTTGAATATTCAATAGCATTGGCTGAGGCGTTAAGGTCAAAAGCCTGAAGCCTCATTTCTTTAGCCTTATTCATTAATTCGTCAGCCTCTGCATTGGCAGGATTATTTTCATCCGTACTTTGTTTCTGCTGCGCTTTCGATTTTAAATCGATTGAGCGTTTCATCATTTCTACAACTTGCTTATTAAGTGTATCGGCTTTCTGCACTTTCTCAATTGCCAAAGGCTGGGTATATTCATAGTGCCTTTGGTAAATCTCCGGTAAAATAGAATTATCAACCGCAGTATTCTCACTTTCATTTTGCTTACCAGCAACAGGCTCTTTTGACTCTTTCGGTATTTCATTTACCGAAACAGGCGTTTCTCCCGGCTTTTCAATTGCAGAAAGAGTTTCCTTATTTTCTTTATTTTGTCCCTCTGATGCAGCAGACATACTTTCCATTAGCTTTTCGTACGATGGTGCAGGAACCGCTTCTTTTTGTTCAGCCGGCTTTACTTCATTTACTGCAGAAGGAATTTCAATTGGTTTTTCGGTAGCCGCCACAGCTTCTTTTTGTTCATCTGGCTTTACTTCAGTTGTATTTGCTGCGGCAGCCGGTGACAGCACTGCTGCAGGTTTTTCGGAAGTTACTGCGGTTTCTTTTTGATCGTTTGTATTTGCATCATTAGAGGCAGCCATGCTTTCCATTAATTTTTCGTAAGAAGGAGCCGGGACAGCCTCTTTTTGTTCATTCGGCTTTACTTCATTAGTTGCCACAGGGATTTCTACCGGTTTTTCCGAAGCGGTCACGGCTTCTTTTGGTTCGCTTGCTTTTACTTCGTTTGCTCCAGATGGAATTTCGACTGGTTTTTCAGAAACCGCCACGGCATCTTTTTGTTCACCAGACTTTACTTCAGGTGTATGTTCTTCAACAGCCGGTGGGGTTATTTCTATTGGTTTTTCTGAAGTTACAGCAGTTTCTTTTTGTGAATTTGGATTTGCATCATTAGCTGTTGCCATCGTTTCCATCAGTTTTTCATATGAAGGAGCAGGTACAGCTTCTTTCTGTTCAGCCGGCTTTACTTCATTAGCTGCTGTAGGGCTTTCAACTGGTTTTTCGTAAGTTGCAGCCGTTTCTTTTTGTTCTGCAGGTTTTACTTCATTAGCAGCCGGAGGAATTTCTACCGGTTTTTCAGAAGATACAACAGCCGTTTTTTGTTCGCTGGCAGGAACTTCAGCAGCAGAAATGTCTGCTGTCTGAAGGCCAGGAGGGGTAATAAGCTCTGGTTTTTCAGGAGCAGGGATTTCTGCGGGGATATTATCAATGGTTACATCTGACACCACAAAATCGGGATTGTGTTTTTTATAAATATCCATTGATTCTTTTTGCTTTTCCAAAGCCGTCATTTCAGTTTTGTATGCAAAATCCAATACAGCTTCTTTTGAATCATAAGATCCAGTTAAATCAGCCTTAGTTCTCTTGCTTTGAGCATTTGTATATAATTTGTCTGATTCCTCTTTTATTTGTTCGGCCCTCAAAATTTCCTCCGAAGTGTTTTTTGATGAAGCTTTAGCAATTTGCTCTAAATATTTTTTATTTGAAGAATATTCAATTCTGTCAGCTTCGGCATTTAATTCAAAAGCTTTTAGTCTATATTCTTTGGCTTTATTTTTTAATGATTCGGCCTTTTCATACATAGAAATTTTCAAATCATCGCTGTTTTCTTTTCCTGCTTTCAATTTTAAGATATCCGATTCTGTTATTTTATAATCAGCCAGTTTATTAATCGAATCAGCCTTGGCTGCTTGGGCAATGGAAGCAGATTCGGTGTATTTATAAAGCCTTTCGTAAACTACAGGCTTTGACACTGAGGCAGAGTCGGGTGCCGCTCCTTGTTTAGTATCTGCCAAAAGGGGTTCTTTTAATTCTTGATTTTGTACTTCTGAAGCGGTATTGTTTTCTTTTTGTGCAACAGCTGCCGGGATTTCTGCCGGTTTTTCGGAAGAAGAGGTCTCAGTTTTTTGTTCATTGGCCGAAGCTTCAACGGCGGCAAGGTCTGCAGCTTTTATTTCAGGAGGGGCAATAAGTTCTGGTTTTTCTGGAACAGGCGTCTCTGCAATTTTTTCAATAGTTACAGCCGACACCACAAAATCGGGATTGTGTTTTTTATAAATATCCATCGATTCTTTTTGCTTCTCCAAAGCAGTCATTTCAGTTGAATAAGCGAAATCCAGAACTGCTTCTTTTGAATCATAAGATTCAGTTATATCAGCTTTAGCCTTTTTGATTTGGGCGTTTGTAAAAAACTTGTCTGCATCGTCTTTTATTACCTCAGCCCTTAAAATATCATCGGATCCATTTTTAGCAGATGCTTTAGCAATCTGCTCTAAGTATTTTTTATTAGAAGTATATTCGGCGGTATTCGCAGTTTCATTTAATTCATAAGCCTTGAGCATATGCTCTTTCGCTTTGCTTTTTAATGATTCAGCCTGCTCATACATTGAAATTTTTGTGTCGTCATTGCTTTCTTTTCCAGCCTTCAATTTTAAATTATCTGACTGCATCAGTTTGTCATCGGCCAGCTTATTAAGTGAATCTGCCTTCGAAGACTGCGAAATAGCAGCAGGTTCAGTATATAAATAATGCCTTTCATAAGCCGTGCGGGCTGCCGTTTTATTTGCAATTACGGCTGCAGAGTCAGCCGGTTCTGCCTGTTTTTCCTGAGTTACCGGCGTTTCCTTCTGTTCCTGATTCTGTATTGAGTTTGACTGGGCAGGAACTTCTGTTGGTTTTTCTGAAGTTACTGAGTTTTCTTTTTGATTATTTGCTGCCAATTCATTCTTAGAAATATTTTCGGGGGTAATGAGAGTATCTTTTTGCTCACGAGTTTCTTTTTCGACAGCAGGGGGCAAAAGAGAAACAACAAAATCTGGATTATACTTTTTGTAAATATCCATTGACTCCTTTTGCTTTTCTAAAGCCGTAATTTCATTTTTATATGCAAAACCCCATACTGCCTCTATTGAATCAAAGGATACCGTTAAATCGGCTGTTGCTCTTTTGTTTTGGGCATTTAGGAAAAATTTATCTGCATCATCTTTTATTACTTCTGCTCTTAAAATATCATCAGTTGAGTTTTTGGAAGAAGCTTTCGCAATCTGCTCCAGATATTTTTTATTTGCGGAATATTCAATGTTATCCGCCGCAGCATTTAATTCAAAAGCTTTGAACTTGTTTTCTTTTGCTTTGTTTATAAATGTCTCAGCCTGCTCATACATTGAAATTTTTGTATCATCATTACTTTCTTTTGATGCCTTGGCTTTTATATTATTCGATTCGTTTATTTTACCTGCAGCCTCTTTATTAAGTGAATCAGCTTTTGCGGCCTTTACTACCGCCAGCTGTTCAACATAAATATAATGTCTTTCATAAACCAGCTGAGGAACCGCTTTATTAGCAGCAACAGACGCAGAGTCTGGAGTTTCAATCTGTTTGTCTTCTATTACTGCGGTTTCTTTATGTTCTTGATTTTTTGCGTCCGCATCGTTGGTATTTCCAGATTGTTTAAGAGCTGTCGCCGAGGTGTCTTTGTGTTCTTCATTTTGAACTTTATTTGCCTGAGAAGTTATTTCTACAGGCTTTTCAGAAGTAATGATAGTTTCTTTCTGCACAGCTGTTTTTATTTCATCAGCCGGAGCGGGAATTTCAACAGGCTTAACTGCAGCAACAATTTCTTTTTGTTCAGAAGGTTTTACTTCATTAGCGAGAGCAGGGATTTCTGCTGGTTTTAAGGCAGCCAAAGCGGTATCTTTCTTTTCAGCAGCTTTTACATCATTGGCCGGAGCAGGGATTTCTGCTGGTTTTACAGCAGCCAAAGCAGTATCTTTCTTTTCCGCAGGTTTTACATCATTGATCGGAGCAAGGATTTCTGCTGGTTTTACAGCGGTCAAAGCGGTATCTTTCTTTTCAGCAGCTTTTACATCATTGGCTGGAGCAGTGATTTCTACTGGTTTTTCAGCAGCCACGACGGTTTCTTTCAGTTCAGGGGTTTTTATTTCATTGGCCGGAGCGGCTATTTCTACAGGTTTTTCAGAAGTGACCGCAGGCTCCGCCTGCTTATTAACTGCGACTTCTTTAGAAGGGATGCTGTCAGTTTTTTTATCGGAAACAATTGGCTGCTTCTGGTTGTCAATTTGTTTCGCTGAAATTACTGCGCTGTCGGCGATTATCTTTTCTTGCGTTATTTGGCCGGGAATATAATTTGCATTCAGCACTTTAAGTTCAATCCTGTTGTTTGTCCTTCTGCCCTCATCAGTACTGTTGCTGGCTATTGGCTGACTTGAGCCATAACCTTTAAACTTAAGCCGGTCCTTATCCACTCCTTTACCGATAAGATAATCGACAACTGCATTGGCTCTTTGCTCGGAAAGTGCAATACGGGTGGTTTCTGAACCAAAATTATTGGTATGCCCTGATATTTCAATTTGAAGAGAAGGATTATTACTCATTAAAGAAATTACCAGCTCTAAATCCGAAAAAGATTCCTGGTGAAGCTGTGACTGGTCAAAATCAAATGAAATATTTTTCAAAACAGTCTTTTTCCCTTCAGCCGCTTTCTGCAGTGTAATATCTTTCAAATCTTTTCCAAATCCTTTTGAATTTGGGATATCAATATTGAATGATTGAAACAGGTAGCCGGGTTTATTGAAAACAATGCTGATTTTTTTTCCAAGCATAACTGAGATAATGGAATACCCTTCGCTGTTTGAGTTTACTTTTTCGACTTTTTCTTTTCCCGGCGTGTTATCAAACACGTCAATCTCCATTTGAATAGGAGTGCCATTCTCATCAAGCACACGGCTGGTTATAAAGGCTTTTTGGTTTACGAATGTACTGTCGTTTTCAACGGACTTATTTAAAGAATCGTTTTGCTGGGCGCGAAGAAAAAGAAAAGACAAACAAAAAATAATAGAAAAGAATACTTTCATGACAATAAAAATGTATATTTAATTTCCGCTAAGCAAGTCTAACGGAAGCATTTTTAATTTTTTAATATTTTCTGATTATAATAAACATAAAAGCCGCCAAAATAAATTTCTGACATTCTGTCGGTATTGAAAATTATTTTTCTTCCAGAACAATGTCCTTTATAACTTCTCCGTACCCTGTTTTATAAGGGATATCAAGTGATTCAGTTGATGTAATAAATCCATCGGACGAAACTTCCAATTCATACTTTTGACCTGTTGGAAGTGAAACAAGATATTTACCGGTTGACTTATTAGACTTAAATGAACCAACTACTTTATCAGTTGTTTTGTTTTTCACAACAATAGAAGCCCCTACAGGGATTCCCTTTTTATTTTCAATATGGCCTTTCAAAAGTGTTATGTTTTTTGGAAGGAATTTATCGGAAAACGTTGCGCTGTAAATATCTAAATCGCCAGATCCTCCGGGTCTTGTAGATGCATAATAACCCGTTTTTCCGCTGGCATCCAATACAAAATAAATATCATCGCCGGGCGTATTAATAGGGGAGCCGAGACTTTCGGCCTTGGACCATGATTTGCTTGTTTCGTCATACATAGAAACAAAAATATCATAACCGCCAATCGAATTATGCCCCTTTGAACTGAAAAAAAGTGCATTGCCGTTTGGATGAATAAATACACCTTCTTCGTCTTCTTCACTGTTAATTGCCGAACCAATGTTTACGGCATCTCCCCAAACGCCGTCTTCACCTTGTGTACAATACCAAATATCTCTGCCGCCATGTCCGCCTTTTCTGTCGCTGACAAAATAAATTGTTTTCCCATCAGGAGAAATACTTGCAGAACTTTCATTGTCATCGCTGTTGATAGGAGAAGGCAGTCTAACGGGGTCAGACCATTCATCACCGTTCAGATAGGATTCAAGAATATCGCCGTTTTCACTTTGAAGATTTCCTCCTCTGTAAAGGAGCATACGCTGCCCGTCATTCGACAGAGCTATTGCAGAATTGTTTTTATCCGGAAGGTTTATAATAGGGCCGAGCATTATTGTTACCAGCCACTTTTTGTTTTTATCATCATAATAAGTAACATAAACATTTTCTAAACCAGACCGGCCTTTCATTTTGTCTTTTTCTTCCAGTGGCCTTCTGGAAGTAAAAATCATGACATTTCGGTCTGCAGAAATAAGGGGGGCGTAATCAGGATAGGGTGAATTAACTTCATCACCCATATTTTTAATTCCCACTTTCACAGAATCTTTCGGCTGTGCAGATAATGATAAAAAAAGGGTACAAAAGAAGGCAGAAAAAAGAACTTTCATATTTATGACGAATCTATTAAAAAACAAGCAAAAAATTTAAACCAATGTCTAAATAATTAATGTAAAAATTTGGTATGAAACCATTAATTTAAATTGAAATTAAAAATGATATTTATGTTTTTCTGCTTCATGATAAAAACTAAAATCTTGATCTTGATTGTACGATGAATGGACTGGCAATAAGGTATCGAAGCGATATTTCGAACCCGCCTCTGCCTGCACTTGCTACGTTTAAACTAGAGGTATTTACATCGTAACTCATACCAATAGTATATTCAGAATATTCCATAAGCAAAGCGATTACAGCCGCATCTTTGGCACGGAAAAACGCACCCATTGAAATTGCTGACCCGCCCACTAATCCAGTGTATCTACTGCTTTGAACTAATTTATAACGAATTAATGAACCTGCATAAATTTCGGATGCAGGCCCCTGCTTAGTAAACATAAAACCTGGAACAAAGGCAATCTTGGAATATGGAACGCTGATCACAGTGTTTCCGTGAAGTACAAATTTTACATCCAGTTTTTCAGTATTACCTATAAAAGAATATTGGGGCTGGGATATATGAAATATAGAAGCCCCGAAATTTGCGCTGAAATCGCGGTTATCAGCTACCCGCCTTCCTCCAGATGTATTGTTATAAGCCCAAACAACACCCGCACTGGCATCAACAAATGTGTAAGAGTTAGAGGTCTGGTTTTCGCGGGAACTTAAAGCCGGGTTGTAGGAGGTGCCGTCAAACTGGTTTCCCCATTGTAATGCAGAATAATTAACACTTCTCTGGTCAAATCCAATTTGAATCCCAGCTCCCAATTTACTGTATTTATTAAAATAAACATGCCCTGCAGCGGTTAGATTTACTTGCGTAGTCCCCATTTTGGAATCCCCGGCTTTATCACTGAAAAAGTTAATACCTGCAGCAAAATAAGCTTTTGAACGTTTTTTCTTTTGGAAGCTCAAATCATAAGAAGCTGCTTCTGTTTTATAAGGTGATCCGATGGAGGACCATTGTGTTTTATAATTAGCCTGCACTTCCATATCATGAAGCGACCCTGCCAGTGCAGGGTTTAGAGTAAGGGGCGTCATGTAAAACTGTGAAAAATGAATATCCTGAGCGAAAGCATCGCTGCAGGCCTCGGTCAGCACTAAACAGCCGCCGAAAATAATTATAAATATAATTTTAAACTTTCCCATTTTCAATGTCAGCAATAAAATACCCAGCTTAGTTTCTTACAGTTTTCAAACTGTAATTTTTACTCTTCGTTATCTCAATAAACTTATATTTCCTTTTTTTGTAATCTCTTCTCCGGTATCAAGTGTTGCTTTCAAATAATATACAAATACTGCAGTATTCATGAGTTTGCCTTTATAGGTGCCGTCCCAGCATTGCTTAGGGTCGGTGGTTTCAAACACTTTTTCACCCCAGCGGTCATAAATGACAAAGAAAAGTGTTTGGATACATTTACCATACACACATTCCAAATCATTTTCACCATCGTTATCCGGAGAAAAAGCATTTGGAACAAACAAATCTCCGCATTCATGCTTTATTGAAATAAGTGCGAAGGCAGGTGATGGTGAAGTGAAATCCCAGGACTGTTTTCGAATTGCGCTTAAACCGTAATTGTTCGAAGAGATATTAGCCGTGATGTCCTCCCATTGAGGCAGATTCTGCCAATGCCCCATACTTGTATACGCTCCATCCTGAGCTGGATCATAATAGACTACAATAGCAGCAGAAGCAACACCAGACTTTCTTTCAATCTGGTGGTAAAACTGCGGGTTTACATTACTGATAATGGGTTGTCTTATGCTGATGTCGGAGCCTTCTGCAGTTGCATCCACATTTGCCAATCTAACGGCGTAATCATTTACCGAACCGTTTTCTGGTGTTATTTCAACCGGTCTGAATCTGAAAGTGCCGGTGCTTGAACCAACAGGAAATAAGTAAGGAGCAGTTGCAGTTGTTGTTCGTTGTAAAAAACCTGTGTTGAGGCTGCTTACAAAACCGCTTGTGCGCTGAATTGAAGGGATAGCAGGACTGGTTACAAACATAGTATAAGTGTTGGTTGCCAGCTCGCGGTCATTCAGGTTGAGGGTGTCTTTAACGATCGCATTGGTACCAAACAATTGCTTTACCCCGGTTCCCCTTAGCTCTAGGTTATGAAACTCGGTTACACTGGTACCTTGAATGTTTTGGTTGCCGCCAATCATGTAGCAGGTAAAACTTGTGTTACTACTAGAATTATTTGTATTAGTAAAAGCCGTATTCCCTGCAGAATTAGTCCAGTCGCCGGTTAAGTAAACCTCGCCTCCATTTCTGAACGTTCCTCCAATTATCCCGGTATTGTGGGTATCGGTTAAATTACTGATGCCTCCATTTGCAAAAATAGTATCATTTGCGCTGTATATGATGCTGCCGTAATTCACCATAACCTGTGCAGACAGCCCTGCGCCAGACCTTATCCAAAGAATGGAAATAAAAATAACTAATAAAAAGAGTACTCTTTTTTTCATATAAAACACGAACTTCAAATTTAAACAATCAAGTCTTCAATTTTAAAAAGATTGAAGATGAGGATGTTTTAAACTATTTCTCGCCAAAGCATTGCTACAAAGATGCAAATATTAAATCTAATAACCTTCATTTTTGCTCATTTATTACAATCGAAATCCAATGATTCTGAACTGGAAAATAACGCTGGTAACTATTTATTAAAAAAACAATTGCACTGGAAATCACTTAATATACCTGATTCCATTATTCAAATGGCTTTGGGCCGCTTAAAATCGTTCAATTAAAGAAAAACCACACAACAAAAAAATATTTTTTGCAGGCAGTCAATAACCTTTCGAGCACGGCATCATACGTCTATATTTAAATATTTGTTACGCAGGAAGTTGAACTTTGAAAATACAAACCGGGGATTATAATAAAATTCCTTTTAAGAACATTATAGAAACGGAAAAATAAATTATCAAGCCGGTAACATCAACCAGCGTTGCAACAAAAGGAGCAGATGAAACTGCGGGGTCTAAACCCAACCGTTTTAATAAAAGGGGAAGTAGCGAGCCCATTAATGTGCCCCACATTACCACACCGACAAGTGAAAAGCTGACAGAAAATGCGATTAGCTGCCAATTAGGTCCGTAACTGCTGATAAAGTACGACCATGCTGCAACCCTTATGTATCCTATAACACCGAGAATTAATCCAATGACTAAGCCTGTAGAAAATTCTTTTTTTACAATTTTCCACCAGTCGCGAATTGTAATTTCGCCCAATGCCAGTGCACGTATAATTAGTGTAGATGCCTGAGAGCCGCTGTTGCCCCCGCTGGAAATAATCAATGGAATAAACAGTGCAAGTATTACGGCTTTTGCAATTTGATCCTGAAAAAAACCCATTGCAGTTGCTGTAAGTGTTTCCCCGAGGAATAATATTATCAGCCAGCCGGCACGTTTTCTTATCATCTGCAAAAACGGAGTGCTCATATAAGGCTCTTCTAAAGCCTCCATTGCACCCATTTTCTGAACGTCTTCTGTTTCTTCTTCCCTTCTGAAATCAACTACATCATCAATGGTAATTACGCCTACTAACCTGCCCAGCGCATCAACAACCGGAATAGCAACAAGCTTGTACTTATCCATTACGTTAGCAACTTCTTCGGCAAGCGTATTGGTTTTTACTGATATTATTTTTGGATCATAAATATCAGCTACAATTGATCTGATTGGTGAGACAATTAATTTTTTTAAATGCAAAATGCCGATTAATTTTTCTTCGTCATCTACTACATATATTGCATAAACTTCTTCCAAATCATGCGCCTGTTCGCGTATTTCACGCACACACTCAAGGGCTTTGCGGTGCACGTGAACTCTTACAAATTCTTTACGCATCAACCCGCCTGCGGTGTGCTCATCATAATTTAAGAGATCAACAATGTCGCTCGCCTGACCGCTGTCCTCCATATGCGACAGGACTTCTCCCTGCACATCGTCGGGCAATTCTGCGATAACGTCAGCTGCATCGTCAGAGTCCATGTTATCAATGAACTGCTCAGCAATTTCTTTTGAAGTCAGCGATGCTAAAAAACGTTCGCGTACATCGTCTTCCAGTTCAACTAATACATCAGGTGCAACCTGTTCGTCAAGCTGCGTGTAAAGGTATTTAGCCTCTTCAATTTTCAGTTCATTGAAAATTTCGGCAATATCAGGAGGGTAGAGCTCTTTGAGCTGTTCAGCAACAAAAGCTCCGTTTTGAGAATTAATAGCAGCGCGGAGATTTGCTAAAAAAATATCTGTTAATTCAAATCTCACAAAGAAATGTGTTGCGGTTCATTCCAAAATGAATCAACCTTTAGTTTTTATAAAATAGGCATTGTTAGCGCCGTTTAGAGAACCATCACAAGATTCAAAAAAAACAGCATAGCTTTATTTAGCGGGTTCAAAGGTAAGGTTTATAGTAATTGAAGAGGTTATTTCAAATTAATTTATACTTTGTAAATTTACATGTAAGATGACATAACCGTTGTTAGCTAATAATTGTTATTTTTAGCCAAAATTTTGAGCAGGGGATGAAACTTTTTTTTCATTTTGGGAGGTATTTTATTTTGATAAAGCGGACTTTTGGGAGACCCGAGAAGCTGTCTATTTTCCGAAGCCGGATTTTTGAAGAAATTAATAATCTAGGGATCGGTTCACTTGGTATTGTCGCTATCATTTCAGTATTTATCGGCGCTGTTATTACTATCCAGTCGGCATTCAATTTTTCAAACCCTTTAGTTCCGATATACGCAGTTGGTGTTGCTGTGCGCGATTCAATGATTCTGGAATTTTCTCCTGCTATAATAAGTTTAATTTTAGCGGGTAAAATTGGTTCCAGTATCGCATCTGAAATTGGAACAATGCGTGTAACGGAGCAGATTGATGCCTTGGAAATTATGGGCATAAATGCTCCGGGCTATTTGATACAGCCTAAAATAATAGCGGCAATGCTGTTCAGCCCTATACTTGTAATTTTCTCAATGTTTCTGGGTATCCTGGGCGGTTATGTTTTCGGACTGCTGAGCGGTGTTGTAACTAATTATGAATTTGTTTTGGGTATCACTTATCAGTTCAGGCCATTTAATGTTGTGTATGCATTAATAAAAGGTGTTGTATTCGCTTTCATTTTTGCCTCCGTGCCTGCCTATCACGGATATTATACAAAAGGCGGATCACTTGAAGTAGGACGTTCCAGTACAAAAGGGGTTGTTTACAGCAGTGTTCTTATACTTGCATTCGACTTAATATTAACACAGCTTTTATTGGCTTGATACAGATTAACCACATATCAAAAACATTTGCCGGACGAAGTATCTTGAAGGATGTTTCATTTACATTTGAAACGGGCAAAACCAATATGATTATCGGCGAAAGCGGATCAGGGAAAACCGTATTGATAAGATGTATGGTCGGCTTAAATGATGTTGATTCGGGAGAAGTATTATTTAACGGCCGTAATTTTTATAATTTAGATTTTAAAGGAAAAAAAGAAATCCGTAAAGAAATAGGAATGCTTTTTCAAGGAGGCGCCTTGTTTGATTCAAAAACAGTAGAGGAAAATGTTGTATTCCCCCTTTCTATGTTCACTGACTTAAGCGAGAGTGAAAAACGCGACAGGGCTAATTTTTGTCTGAAGCGGGTAAATTTAGCAAACGCAAATAATCTTTTTCCGGCCGAATTAAGCGGAGGGATGAAGAAACGGGTAGCCATAGCACGCGCTATTTCGGTTCAGCCAAAATATTTATTCTGTGATGAACCGAATTCGGGTCTTGATCCTAAAACATCCATAGTTATTGATAGTTTAATCAAAGAAATTACTGAAGAATATAACATTACAACTGTTGTAATTACTCATGATATGAATTCGGTGGTTGAAAACGGAGATAATATTATGTTTATTTATAAGGGTGAAAAATGGTGGGAAGGAAATAAAGAAGAAATTTTAAAAACGGATAATTTAGAAGCTCAGGATTTTGTGTATGCAACAAAATTTATGAAAGAGCTTAGAAAGAAACTTTAGTTTATCAATAGAAGAGTCCGCATTTCGCCGGATACACTTCCTTAATCAAGATTCGTAGTTTCTTCGCAGATAATTGAATTACTCTGATTAAAATTTTTGATTTTATTCAGAGTGAATTTTTTTTGGAACTTTAATAATAACACTTCCAAAAACAAATTCAGATCGAAAAATGAGGCAAAAAAAATCCCGCATTTCTGCGGGATTTTTTTTGCCTCATTTTAATTCCTATTTCACTACAACAAATTTTGAGGAAGCATGAATATTAGTCCCGTCAATACTTACAAGGTAAGTGCCTTTTGAAAATTCTTCAGATGAAATAGGGATTTTCTGTTCCCCGGAATTTAATCTTTCTGTTTTAATTATCTTGATTAATTTCCCTTCTAAATTATATACTGAAATTGTAACATTGGCAGCAACTCCTAAATTGAATTGTATTGTTCCAATATCATTCATAGGGTTCGGATATACAGAGATACCAGAATCCATTTTGCTGTCAGATATGTTTTTAGCAGGCTCATTAATGCCCACTGTAACCTGTCCTAAATAATTTTCACATTTCCATGCACCGCGGCCATGGGAAGCAGCGTAAATAACTGAAGGATTATATACTGCTGAGCCAGGAAGTCTTTGCTGGCGGAGTTTAAATACAGGAACATTTGGAAATAAGCCTGTAACTCCATTGTCAGCACTCCAAACAGGGTTTGCAACTGTGATATCAGGTGTAGAGTAAACACCGTATTCTGTTCCGACAATTACACGTTTAGGGTCCGTGAGCTCAATAAGTGCTGTATAAACAGGCATTGCCGGCAGCTTAGATGCTCCAGTGCCTTGCTTACCAGAAAAATTTGTAGTTGAGGTGTTAGCAGCGCAAGTAGCAGCAGTTGAGGAATAATAAATATGAACAGGTGTTCCAGTGCCGTAACTGCCTAATGATACAGCAACTTTATTTGCATCAACAGGGTCAACCGAAATGCCGGTTATGTAACTTCCGAAATTGGCAATCTGCGTTTTAACAACCACACAGCCCGGGCTTGCGATATCGCCGTTTGCCGAATCAGTAACTGCAGCTAAATGCGAAAATCTATACAGGTTACCAGAATTATCTCCTACGTATAAAATATCTCCATCAGGCGACCAGGCAAGTTTTTCAGCTTCACCAGCCGCCGCGCCTATTTTAAACCAACGGGCAGATGCTGTAAAATTTAAAGCCTCTTTTGTCATCCAAATACCACTTGCACCGCTGAAGCCGACAGCAATTTTTGCCTGGAAGGGATCGTAAATTTTAAGTGTATCTCCAGGTCCAACTGTTCCATCGGCAAGGGTTGTAACATAATGCAGAGGATAAACAAACGAAGGTCTGATAATATCAATTGCAGAACCTGGCGCGTATTGCACGTCAAATGTAATATTAACAGGGGCGCTGGCCGCAGGGGCTGCTGCGAAATAAAAATCATAAGCACCGGTAATATAATTAATGCTATGAGGTTTAGTTAAGTCAACTGCTCCGGTAAGAGAACCGCTGCCGTTATCAAATACCTTCTGAAGGCCTGATACAATTATTATGGAATCTGGAACGATAGATGCAGAAGCCTGCGGTAAATTCAAATGGCCTGTAAAGTGTTTATCAATACCGTTGCCTGTTCCTGCAATCTGCCCAACAGGCTGATTAATGAATGATGCAAAATCAGGGCTGTTGGCGGCTGTTTTAGTTTCATACAATGCTATCGGAGTAACAAACGATGCGAAGCCAGCAGAACCTAAAGAAGGGAAAAGGCTGGAGAATTTAGCCGGATAAAAACTGCTGCCCTGGCTGCCTTTTGAAGAATGACGGTCAAGCGTGCCATAATAAACCGTACTGAAAGAAACATTTGGATTTAAAAATGAAATTTCACTTTCAGCACCGTCGCCCCCGCCAATTGATTGAGCCGCCTTCGGAGTATTTCCATGTCCGCTGACATACTGCGTTCCATTGTCCTGCGCTCCAGAAGCAAAAGCTATTCTTGCTGGGTCGTCGCCGGCAAAGGCAATTCCGTAAAATTGGGTTACATTATAACCTTTATTCATCGGCTGGAAAACAGTTCCCATCCCGTTATACCCATCATACCCTCGGAAAATACCGCCGTCGCATCCAATATAAAAAACACTTGAGTTAGATGGCTGGAATTTTATTTCATGAACATCCGAATGAACATAATATGGATTGTTGGCACTTCCAAATTGAGAAGTAGCCTCATTCCATTGTCCTATACCCGGCACTGCAGGGTTTGTCTGCTGCCAAGTCCAAATGCTTACTCCGCCGATAATAATTTTAGTTTTATCTGCGGGGAATACTGCAATTGCACAATCGTAACTCGACTGCCCTGCTTCGCCGGCTGATCCGAAAGGTTCAAATTGTGAACTGCCTCCGCTGCCAATGACTGACCAATTTAAGCCGTTATCAATCGACTGATAAACTCCTAAAAGCAGTTCATTAGTTTGTTTGCCGGCTAAGGCATACATGTAATTTGGGTCGGTAGGCGATATGGCAAATGCAATTCTGCTGATACCCGAAGCAGGAAGACCTGCTGTAATATGAGTATATGTTCCGGCATCACCGGAAGGTGAACGGTATAATTGATTGTTGATATTTGCAATTACTGTTCCGTTGCTTGCTACTTCTACATCTAAAGAGGAATTAACATTAGGGCTGCCATTCCCCAAAAGTACTGGATGAGTCCATGTTAGACCGGCATCAGTAGATAATTGTAAACCGTATTTTGTTGCAGCGTAAATTCTGTTTGGGTCAGTAGGCGATACGGCTAATTTATGAACGGAACAGAAAGCTGTGCTGGTACCGCTTGATGAACTATTGGCTGTAGTTGGAATTGTAGAAGTAAGTCTTGTAAATGTGAGGCCGTCGTCAGTTGATTTGTAAATCCCAGCACCTAAAATCCCAGCACTTCCATCACCGGTATAATAATAAAAATCACCTTCCCCTGTTCCTGCATAAATGTCCCCATTTACAGCTTGAACTAAAGAAACAATTGCCAGATTGGGCTGTTGATCAAAGCCTGCAACATTGCTCCAGTTTGATCCGCCGTTGGTTGAAACCCATAAACCGCCCGAAACGCTGCCGGCAAAAATTTTATTGTTATTATTTTTATCGATCAAAATTGCCCTGGTGCGCCCGCCTACGTTGTCGGGACCAAGTTCCATCCAGTCTAATCCTAATGAAGCATTTGCAGCTCTGTTATTAAACATTTGGCTGACTTCTTCTCTGGCATTCAATACATCAAGCGGATCAATTGTTCCCGTTGAAGGATTTTTTTGAATATCAAAAAGCCATTTAGCCGCTCCGGCATAGCCATTATCATGTTCTTTTTCAATATCAGATGAATTGTTATTTGTTCTTGGAGTGTAATGTGCTTTATTATTCAGTACTAAAGACAAGGAAAATAATAGAACACCCGCCGACAGCGCGGAACCTAAAAGTAAATTTTTGTTTTTCATAGCATTAAAATCCTAATAATTTTGGGGGAAGTATTCAAAGATAAAAAAAATATTATTAACTGCGGTATTTATTAAAAAATATGTTTTTCGGCATGGTAGGATGAGCGCACCAATGGTCCGCTTTCAACATAGCGGAAACCTTTATTCAGACCGGCCTCTTTATATTTTTCGAATATTTCGGGGCGGATAAACTCCTTAACGGGAAGGTGTTTCGGGGTTGGCTGCAGGTATTGGCCTATAGTTAAAACATCGCAGCCGGCAGCCCTTAAATCATCCATTGTTTCATACACTTCCTGCTCCGTTTCTCCCAATCCAAGCATGATGCCTGATTTTGTTTTTAATCCCGCTTCTTTCAAACGTTTCAAAACTTCGAGACTCCTGTCGTATTTGGCCTGAATACGAACCTGCTTTGTAAGCCTTCGTACAGTTTCTAAATTATGAGAAACAATATCGGGATGTACATCAATGATGCGCTGGAGGTTTTCCCAGATACCCTGAAAGTCGGGAATAAGGGTTTCGAATTTTGTCTGAGGGCTCACTCTGCGGATGGCATTAATGGTTTCGGCCCATATTGCCGAACCGCCGTCTTTCAGATCATCACGGTCAACCGACGTAATTACGCAGTGTTTAACATTCATCAGCTTTACTGATTCTGCTACACGTTCAGGCTCCAGCAAATCAACAGCAGAGGGTTTGCCGGTAGCAACATTGCAAAATCCGCAGGAGCGGGTGCAGATGCTGCCTAAAATCATAAAAGTTGCAGTGCCGGCTCCCCAGCATTCGCCCATATTGGGGCAGTTACCGCTTTGGCAGATGGTGTGCAGTTTGTGCGAAGCAACAATTTCGCGAAGCTTGCTGTATTCTTTTCCTGTTGGGAGCTTTACTCTTAACCAGTCCGGTTTGCGTTTAAAAGGCTGTTCCGTTATAATTGTTTCTGAATTATTTTCTGACATTTTATTAAAACCATTTTTTACCCCATATCATTTTGAGGTATAAAGAAACGTAAACCTGCTGATTGTTATTAAATGCCATCATCGGTATTGCTTTTGGATACACATCAACAACAACGCCTGTTTCAACTGCTTTTAAAGCGTTGAAACGATCGGCATATTCAAAACTTAATGCAAGCTTTGCATAGCCGGCAGGATAAATTACAGTATTTTCAATCCCTGTAAAAAAAGGTGCTTTGCCGTATATTTCATCTATGGTATGTATGCTGGGATCATACCTTTCAGTGGTGGGGGCTTTAGAGGAAATGCCCTGCTTAATCTCTAGATATACGGGTTTGGCGAATGCCAATGAAACGCCCGCAAAATAGGAGTAACGGATCTCTACACTTTTTTTATCGCTTTTCTCAAAAAGTACATTTTGATAACCTACTCCTGAACGAATCAATAAAACGGAATTTAATTTTCCGTAAAAAAAGCCTTTGGTATTTGCTGAGTAGGAGTTTAAACTTTTTACTTCTTTGGGGTGTTTGAAATTTAATGCTTCCGTTTCAAACATCCTCTTCTTTTTTCCGGTAACGTGTGTTCCTCTTCTGTAAGCAAGCCCAAACCCTCCGGCAGAGTGCATAAAAACACCGAATGAAGCTTCATTCCGGTATAAAACTTTCACATCTTCGCCGTTTTGAAGGCGGGTTAAATCATCTTTTGTTTCCTGTGCAGAAAGTTCAAAAGAAAAACCGGAAATCAGCAGCAGCGCAAAAAAAATCTTATACATTGTACGTACATTTGTTATAAGCAAAGATATATATAATAATGCAAAAAAACACGCTGTAATTTATTTATTAACAGGTGTTCTCGGCGGCACGCTGTTGCGGACAAAGCCTGCTGACAGCCGATGGTTCTGATAAATAAACAATTCTTCAAATAAAAAAACGACACAAAAATTTATAAAATAAAAAACAATCAATGAAAACATCTAAAATTAAATACCTCGGAAACCTGCGCACAGAGTCTGTTCACATACAGTCGGGAAATAGTATTATTACTGATGCCCCGCTGGACAATAACGGTAAAGGAGAAGCGTTTTCTCCGACCGACCTGCTTTCAACATCTTTGGGTTGCTGCATGCTTACAATTATGGGAATAGCTGCTGAGAGGCATGCCATAAATATTGAAGGGACTGAGATAGAAATTACAAAAATAATGGAATCGAACCCGAGGCGTGTGGGTGAAATAATAGTAGAATTTAATATGCCCAAGAATAACTATTCAGATAAGGAAAAGGTGCTGCTTGAAAATGCTGCGCGCACATGCCCAGTGGCTAAGAGTTTGAGTTCTGAACTTATACAAACTGTGGTTTTTAATTATTAGGCATTTCGAGGCAGTTGCTTCAAGCTTTTTTGAGATTTTACCGAAGTCCCGCAGGGTATTTCTAGGTCCTGAACAGTTACACGGAAGCCCGGTACGTCTGTACCGAAGTCTGGCACAGTTGTACGGAAGTCTGTTACGGTTGTGCGGAAGTCCGGTTCGGTTATGCCGAAGTCTGGTAGGGTTGTACCGAAGTCTGGTGCGGTTGTACGGAAGATCGGTACGGCTGCAAAAACGATTTTAAAAGCTGAATGAATGTTTCTTAGTTCTGCAAAAAAGCCTGATCACAGTCCTAAATGTTTCGATTCAATTTTTTTTCCAAAAAACAGGCTTCCCATTTTATCAAAATTTTCGGCAGCATCGGTTGTGTAAAATTCTACGAATCCAGTTTTACTGCATTTCTGTTCAATCTCCGGATGCCTGTTTAAATAATCAGCCAAACCTTCGGCAACAATTTCTCCCTGCGCAATAATTGTAATGTTTTGAGGCAGGTGCTTTTTTATTTTTTTAATAAGCAGAGGGTAGTGTGTGCAGCCTAAGATGATGGTATCAATCAAAGGGTCTTTTGACAAGAGGGAATTTATATTTTTTTCTATAAAAAAATCGGCCCCTTCATTTTCAAATTCATTGTTTTCAACCAAGGGCACCCACATGGGGCAGGCTTCCTGATTTACAATTAAAGCCGGATAAAGTTTTTCAATTTCAATCGGGTAAGAATTTGATGTGACTGTTCCGGTTGTTCCTAAAACACCGACATGTCCTGTTTTAGTATGTTTTCCGACTATTTCTGCTGTCGGGCGGATTACTCCTAACACCCTTTTTTCAGGGGCAATGCGGGGCAGATCTTTCTGCTGTATATTGCGTAATGCTTTTGCAGAAGCGGTGTTGCAGGCTAATACAACTAATTCGCATCCCATTGAAAACAGCTGCTCAACGCATTCAAGCGTGTATTCATACACTGTTTCAAACGACCGTGTGCCATAAGGCGCGCGGGCATTATCACCTAAATAAATGAAATCATATTCCGGCAGCTTTTTTACAATTTCTTTTAAAACGGTAAGTCCGCCGTAACCGGAATCAAATACTCCTATTGGTTTTTTTTTAATATTCTGCATTCCATTAAATTTAAATGCTTATAAATAAAAAGCCCCGCCCCGAATATTCGTGGCGAGGCTTTTGAAATTTCTGGTTTAATAATATTATTTTTTAGGACCTGGAGCAACTGGTGAAGTTGGAGCAACAGGATTTGTAATACCTAATTTTTTAATCACTAATGCAATGATATCATCTGCAGGCTCGCTGTAAAGCACCATTCCGTTGCTTGTATCAAGTGCGTATCTATAACCGTTTTCTTTTGCAACTGCATCAATTGCTCTTTTTGCTTTTTCATAAACAGGTTTTGAAAGCTCAGCAGTTTTCTTTTGATAATCTGTCTGAGCCTGCTGTTGGAACTCCTGGATGCGTGTATTTAAATCATTCAATTCTTTTTCTTTTGAAGCACGCACTACTTCAGCTAAATCTTTTGATTTTTCCTGAAATTCTGCGTATTTAGTCTGCAATTCAGCCTGCATCGCTTTCACCTGCTCTTCTAATTGTTTGGCGTAATTTTGAACAGACTGCTGTGCAGCTTTTGATTCAGGCATCAGGCTTATTAATGAATCTAAATTAACATGTGCAATTTTTTGTGCACTTGCAGTAAACGAACAAGCTGTTATTACAATTCCGGCAACAGCCAGTTTTAAAGTATTCTTCATAGTATTTGGTTTTGGTTATTTATTATTTAATTATTATTATTTAATTATTTTATTGTTTTTTTACTGCCGTTCCTGTACCTGCTTTTGTAGGTTTGTTTTCAACTTTGTAACCCATCAACTCCAAAACAGCATCGCTCTTATCAAGTTTTGGGCTGACATAAAGCATTGTAAGATCACTTGATTTATCAAACATGATGGAGTAGGTTCCTTTTTCAGCTATCGATTTAACAGCAGTATAAACTTTATCCTGGATTGGTTTTACTAACTCCTGACGTTTTTTGAATAATTCACCGTCAACGCCAAAACGCTGTTTCTGCAGCTCTTTTGCTTCTTTTTCTTTTGCAACAATATCACCTTCACGTTTCTTTTTCATATCCTCGGTAAGCAAAATCTGCTCAGCCTGATACGCTTTGTACATTTTATCAATCTCAGCATATTTTGCTTCAATTTCTTTCTGCCAGCCGACAGATATTTTATCAAGTTCTGCCTGAGCGGTTTTGTATTCGGGAATCTGGCCTAAAATATATTCTGAATCAACATAAGCAAATTTTTGTGCGGATGCAGCAAAATTTACTGCTAATACAATGCCGATTATTAAAATTATTTTTTTCATTTTTTCTAATTTTAAATTATTTAATTAAAGGGTTAATTCCAATCTGTAAATGAATCAAAAACAAATTGTTTCGTCCGGCGATTCAAACTCCATGCCGCCTTTTTTTAAATAACGGAGCGAATTTAATAATTTATTATAACTCAGCTGCTAATTCTGAATTTTAAATAACAGAGCTCTTTTTATTTCAAAAAAACAGAATTTTCCTTATTAAAAGAATCTCATTTATAGATCGGCATCAGAAAAAATATTATAATTCCCCGATTGCTGCTCCGATTGTAAAATGGAACTGCCCTTTCTGCATCCCTAAGTTCGACGGCACATTATCCAATCTCCATCCATAATCAAACCCAAGCAATCCGAACATCGGCAAAAATACCCTCACGCCTAAACCTGTTGAGCGGTAAACATTAAACGGGTTAAAGTCTCTTACATTTACCCATGAATTGCCTGCCTCGGCAAAACCAAGAACAAAGATGGTTGCTGAAGGATTAAGTGTTACCGGGAAACGTAATTCCATAGAATATTTTGTTATGAACGTAGCCCCGGTTCTTGGTGATAAGGACTGGTCATCATAACCTCTTAAAGCGATGATTTCTCTGCCGTCAAGCGCATAACCTGTTAACCCGCTTCCGCCGAGATAAAACCGTTCAAAAGGCGCCTGGCCGACGGCACTTTTATAAGGCGCCATGAAGCCAAAGCCAGCCGATGTTTTGAGAATTAAATTTCTCGCATCTTTTCCTTCCGGCCCGCGTTTATTGGTAATAGGAATATAGTGAGTTGCAGTAAATTTATATTTTTGGTATTCTACAAACCTGAAGCGCTCTTGGGCTGTCATTGTCGGGTCGGTGTAGTCTTTATTGTTAAGAAGTGAATACGGAGGCGTGAATTGCCCTGTTAAAGCAATCTGTGAACCGCTTGTTGAAAAAATCGGTTTGTCGATGGAGTTTCGCTGTAAAGATGCTTTGTAATAAATATTATTGGAATGCCCGTTGGTGAAAGTGAACATGGAGTTAAAATTATGCAGGGTATAGTATTGATAATTTACTTCCTGATACAAAGTGAAATAATCATCCGGCCATGTGAGGCGTTTTCCCAAACCAGTGGAAAGCCCGAGGATGTCAAGCTCCTGCAGGGCAGGGTTTGTAATCCGCTCGCCATTTGAAGTGATTGTTCTGGGCACACCGGTTAAATTCTGAAGAGAATAATATGCTGTAACACTTAATGAATTAGGTTTTTTGCCGCCTAACCAGGGTTCGGTAAATGAAATATTGTATGACTGAAAAAAATAGCCGTTCGTCTGCCCGCGCACACTTAAGCGCTGCCCGTCACCCGAAGGAAGCGGACGCCAGGCTTCTTTTTTGAAAAAATTTCTCGCAGAAAAATTATTAAATGTAACACCTAAAGTTCCTACAACCCTTCCTCCGCCGTAGCCTCCGGAAAGTTCAATCTGGTCTGAAGGTTTTTCTTCAACAGTATATTCAATATCAACTGTTCCTGTTGCAGGGTTTGGGGTTGGTACAACGTTCATTTTTTCAGGGTCGAAATAACCTAACTGAGATAACTCGCGCTGGGTGCGGATAATATCCGACCGGCGGAACAGCTGTCCCGGCTTGGTGCGGATCTCACGAAGAATAACGTGGTCGTTGGTTTTGGCGTTTCCTACAACTGTTACTTTATTCACGATGGCCTGCTTGCCCTCGAAAATGCGCATCTCAAGATCAATGGAATCATTGGATGCCATTATTTCAACGGGACTTACGTTAAAAAATAAATAGCCGTCATCCATGTACAATGAGCTTATATCATTACCGTTGGGGTTCATGAAGAGTTTGGCATCCAGCTGCGACTGATCGTATATTTCTCCCCTTTTAATACCGAAAACATTGTTCAGTTCTTTGGTTGAGTATTTGCTGTTGCCTATCCAGTTGATATTGCGGAAATAATACCTGTGGCCTTCATTAACAGCTAAATCAATACTTACCCTGTTAATACCGGACCTGTACATGGTATCCCTTACAATTTTTGCATCGCGGAATCCCTTTTCATTATATTTTGCAATAAAAGCTTTTTTGTCTTTCACATAATTTTCTTCATCAAACTTGGCGGAATTAAAGGGGTTCCACCAGCGGCGCCGTTTGGTTTCTTTGAATGTTCTGCGAAGTTTCCATGTTTCAATAGAAGCGTTGCCGGTAATATTAATGTCCTGAATTCGTATTTTGTCTCCTTTAGTTACAGTAATAGTAAGGATTACGCTGTTCTCTAACTTTTCATCCTTTTGCTGCTTAACATCAACTTTTGTATCAAGGAAACCTTTGTTCACAAAAAAAGCTTTCACTTTCTCAGAAGTAGATGAAATCAATCCATCGGTAAGCACTTTACCTTTTATTAATTTTATTTTTTCCCGCACATCATCCGCTTCGCCCTTTGTCATCCCTTTGAGAGAAAATTTTGACAGCCTAGGACGCTCCTGTACATCAATGTTTATAAAAATAACAGAGCCCTGGATTTTTAGCGCAGTAATTTTGACATCTTCGAAAAGCCCTTGTTTCCATAGGTTTTCAATTGCGGTAGAAAATTTGTCACCCGGAACCTGAACTTTATCGCCGACACTTAATCCCGAAAGCAATGTTAAAACATTGCGATCCAGGTGGTCTGCGCCCGTTACAGTAATACCGCCTATTTCATACTGTTTCGGAGTTGAAAAATCCATGAGGGTATCTGAGCCTCCAAGCTTAATCTGCGCGTTTAATGCAAGAGCGGCTAATGAAAAGTAAAACAGAAATATTATTTTTTTGTACATGTATACTGCGAATTATGACCTGTTTGTTATTAGTTGAATGTTGTTAGTTCTATATTGCCAAATTGCTCATTGCTCCATTGCCCATTGCCCATTGCCCATTGTCCATTGCCTGTTAAACTAATTGCTCGCTTGTTTTTCCAAATCTGCGTTCACGGTTTTGGTAATCAAGTATTGCCTGGTATAAATCTTCTTTCCCGAAATCAGGCCAAAATTTATCTGTAAAATAGAGCTCTGAATAAGCCAGCTGCCATAATAAAAAATTGCTTATCCTGTGTTCGCCGCTTGTGCGGATCATCAGTTCCGGATCAGGTATTTTCGAAGTGCATAAATGCTGACTGATGGTGTCTTCATTTATTTCAGAAGAGGTGAGTGTTTTGTTTTCAATTTTCTGAGCAATTTTTTTTACTGCATTAACTATTTCCCAGCGGGAGCTGTAGCTTAGAGCAAGCACAAGCGTCATGCGCGAATTAGTTTTAGTATTTTCAATGGCCTCCTGCAGTTCATTATAACAATCTTCAGGCAGGCTGCTTAAGTCGCCAATGGCTTCTAAACGGATACTGTTTTTGTTAAGTGTTTCTGTTTCGGCATTGATGGTATAAACCAACAGCTGCATAAGAGCAATAACCTCTTCCTGCGGGCGGTTCCAGTTTTCAGTTGAGAAAGCGTAAAGTGTGAGATATTTTATTCCGATTTCAGCAGCAGTTTCAACCGTTTCACGAACAGATTTCACTCCGTTTTCATGACCAAAAATCCGCTCTTCCCCATGCTGTTTAGCCCATCTTCCATTGCCATCCATTATTATTGCAATGTGCTGCGGTAATTTTGAAGTGTTGATTTTTTCTTTTAAACTCATTACAATCTTTTAATCGGATTACGAATTTCGGCGAATTTACAAATTTGAGGGATTTAATATACTCCCGGACATCTTGGTATTTTCTCTTTCAATTTTATTGTTAAAACAATTCCGGCAAACGCATACCAATCATTGGTTAAAGGGTTTCCCCGCTGTTTCCCTACATTGCTGAAGTTGGGATCTGTTCCAATACTCGGGTCTGCTAATTGAGCTGCAATTACACCGTGTTTAGCAGCAAGTTTAGCCGGGTCGTAATATTTGGTGCTTACATCGTCTAAATAATCGGTAAATGTTTTACGCATCCCCCATTCAACTGAAATACCAATGTGTTTGGCCAAATTGGCTTTGATGCCGATTCCGAAAGGAAGAGAAATCTGTGTGAGTTTGTATTTTTTTTTTGCTGCACCGCCCGGAAGGCCTTGTCCTTCAGTGCCGAGAGGCTGAAGGTCAACCCAGCTGTCATTGATTTCTCCCTGCGGGTTAAATTTAAAACCTGCAAACCCTCCAAAAATATAGGGAGTAAATTCCCGTTTGTCATTGCCGATTTCATAGTCCAGAAAGTTAAATTCAAGCTGTGCCGACAGTTCTGAGATATTAGACTTAAAATTTAAATTTCGCTGCTGCTGAGAAGGGGAGTTGGAAAAGGAGTCGTGCCCTTCAATGGCGCCAAAGAAAAGATTGCCGCGGGCAGCCAGCCGTGGATTAAAGTTATAACGAAAAACGGCACCGCCGGCGGGTTTTGTAAATTGATTAAAATGTCCAAGAGGATTTAAGTCACCGATATAATACGAACCGCCTAGAAACAGGCCGTATTCGGCGCTTTTCTTTTTGCGCTGTGCAAGTCCTGTAAGTGCAGAAAGAAGTATAACAGCTAATATGAAAAAATGCTTTTTCAAACCTAGAGAACTTTTATTTGTTTTTTTTATTGTGCCAGGGCTTCTTTAAACGGGTGCTGCACGCAGCGTTTTTTGGCAATGGAAGGCAAATATAACGGAATTTTGCTTATGGAAAGGTGTTAAAATTAGTTAATTACGCTTATCTAAACCCCATAACAATTTGTTTCTGATAGTATTGAAAAAATTCTGATTTTCTAATTTGATGAGAAGAAGTTGGAAATCGGCTTTTCTGAGAGTGAGTTCAACGGAGGAGTCAATTATTTCATTACGTGAATCAAGCGATGCAAGGTACTGGCTGCTGCGCCCTTCAACCTTGAGTTTAATAACATTATTATCTGAAATTACAAGAGGGCGAACATTTAAATTGTGGGGAGCTATTGGTGTAATAACAAAATTCTGTGAACCGGGCATTACCAAAGGGCCTCCGCAGCTCAGTGAATATGCCGTTGAGCCGGTGGGCGTGGCAATTATCAAACCGTCGCCAAAGTAAGAGTTCAGATACTCGCCGTTAATAGCGGTATGTATCGTAATCATGGAAGTGCTGTCCTTTTTAAAAACAGTAAGTTCATTTAAACCATAGTTTACTTCGCCGAACAAATTATTGGGAGCTGTGACACTTATCAGCGAGCGTTTTTCAATACTGAATTTATTATTTACCAGTGCATCAACTGCACTGTTGATTTCGGTTTTGGCAACGTTTGCTAAAAAGCCTAAACGGCCCGTGTTTATGCCTAATACAGGGATATTTGAATTGCGGATGTAAGTTAATGTTTCTAAAAAAGTACCGTCGCCGCCAAGACTCAGCAGGCAGTCTGCATTTCCGGCTAAATCCGAATGCGAATTAAATGTTTTAACGGTTCCGCTGAGTTGTATTTTCGGGGTGATGAATTTGTAAAACGGCTCAAAAATAAGCGGTTCTACTTTGCATTCATTTAATTTGTGAAACAGCTGCTGGATATGCTCCGTGGTATTATCTAGAGTAGGACGGCCGTAAATTGCTGCTATCATTTAAACTGGTATTTACAGTGAATACAAATTTTTAAAAACGAATGTAATACGCAGTATGTTTTTAAATATTTATATAATTCATAAAAGAATCAAAACGGTTTTTCATATCATCAGAAAATTCGCTTTGATGGAACGATGCTTTAACAGTATAGTTGTATCGTTCAAATGTCTGAAGTATCCCTGAAATGTCTTCTTTATTGATTTTCAGGGTTACCTCAATTTTGGTAGAATCAGCAAGAGCGTTCAGATAACAGCTTAATATTTTTCCGTCGTTCCCTTCAATGATCTGCGCAATCTGTGATAAGGAATAATCATGAAGATTCATTTCAAGAATAATTATACCCCCGGGTTCACGTGTTGCGGCAAGTGTTGCAAACTGCTGCAATAAGGCAGTCAGAGGAATCAGCCCGGCGTAATGCTGGTTTTCGTCCAGTACCGGCAGCACGGTCAGCTTCATGTTCGAAATCATTTTAATGACTTCATACACATGCTGGTTTTCGAAAACAAACGGGCGGATCAGCGACAATTTGTTTTTTCCGAGTTCGTCATCGGTAATGTTTAAATCCAAAATGTCAGTATCTGAAATTAGTCCGAGATATTCGTGGTTATTTACAATCGGCAGATGAGACACTTTAAATTCATCCATCCAGTTAATTGCCATTAGTCCGGTATCAGATGTTTTAAGAGGAGGTACTTCGTCTGTTATAAGGTCTTTTGCTAACATATTTTTAAATCTAAACTCACAATTTCTATTTCACATTAAACAATAAATTTTGAAACATATTTCATAAACCATGAAAATTTATTTTTCAACCCTGAGGATTGCAGCTTCAAATTAAAAATAATACAGCAAATATAACACCTTCTTTTTATACAAGCAGCATTCTATTTTTTAGCTTTGTATTTTTGTGGACTATTTTCACATTCGAAACAACTGAAAGAACGATAAATGTCAGCGGGCAGAGCTTTCATTCAAAGTTGTTTTTTTATCTTTTCACATAGATTATTATAATTTTTAAATTAAAATGACAGCCAAGCTAAGTGTAAATATTAATAAAATTGCCACACTCCGCAATTCCAGAGGAGGCAAAACCCCTGATTTATTAAAAGTTGCTGCTGACTGCGAAAGATACGGCGCTCAGGGAATCACTGTTCATCCCCGCCCCGATGAGAGACATATCCGCTATAAAGATGTAAGAGAATTAAAACCGATACTTACTACTGAATTTAATATTGAAGGAAATCCGCGCGAGCAGCAATTTCTGGATTTGGTATTGGAAGTAAAACCAACCCAGGTAACGCTTGTGCCGGATGTTACAGGCCAGCTTACTTCTGATCATGGATGGGACACAGCAGTACATAAAGATTATTTAAAAGATATTATTTCTCTTTTTAAAGATGCAGGAATCCGCACATCAATTTTTGTTGATGCTGATTTAAAAATGATTGAAGGAGCCAAAGAAACAGGTACTGACCGCATTGAATTATATACCGAAGATTACGCAAAACAATTTCCTGAAAACCCGGCAGCTGCTGTCAGGCCTTTTGCGATAGGGGCAAAGCGGGCTCAAGAATTAGGTTTAGGAATAAATGCCGGGCATGATTTAAGTTTGGAGAATCTCAATTATTTTGCTCAGCATGTGGAAGGGCTGCTTGAAGTTTCTATCGGCCATGCTTTAATTTCAGATGCCTTGTATTTTGGTTTGGAAAACACAATACAGCTGTATTTGAGAAAGCTTAAGAGCTTCAATGCTTAATTCTTCGCTTGAGAGAGAGAATGAAAATTGTAATGTACAATAACATTAATTAACCGTGCTTATTTACTGCCTCTTCTGCGGACCAGTGCTGAGCCGAATGGAGTGACTTTGTTTATGAAATTATTTTATAGAAAATTCGGAAAGGGACAGCCCTTGATTATTCTTCACGGCTTGTTCGGGCAGAGCGACAATTGGAACACGCTTGCCAAGCGGTTTGCTGAAAGCGGTTTTGAAGTTTACACTGTTGATCAGCGGAATCATGGGCTTTCACCGCACTCTGCAATTTGGAATTACCAGGCAATGAGTGATGATATTCTGGAATTGATAAACGATAATGGATTGCATCATATAGTTTTATTGGGCCACTCAATGGGAGGCAAAGTGGCAATGATGTTTGCATTGCAGCATCCGGAACTGTTGGATAAATTAATTGTTGCTGATATCGGACCAAAATATTATCCACCCCATAATCAGGATGTTTTAACGGCTTTAAATTCGGTTGATTTCAATGTAATAAAAACCCGGAAAGAGGCTGAGGCTGTTTTAGAAAAAAATATTGCGGATTTCGGAACCAGGCAGTTTCTTTTAAAAAATATCTATTGGAAAGAAACCCCTGGTGTTTCGCATGAAAAAGAAGATAAACTTGACTGGAGATTTAATTTAGAAACAATTTCGGAACAGATTGAAAATGTCGGCGAAGCCGCGCCCGATGGAAGTACCTGCAATGTCCCTGCTCTTTTTATCAGGGGAGGAGCCTCAAATTATATTTTAGATTCAGACATAAATTTAATTCATGATATTTTTCCGAACAGTATTTTAGAAACTATACCCGGCGCCGGGCATTGGGTTCATGCTGAAAAGCCAAAAGAGTTTTTTGAATGCGTAATAAAATTCATCGGATCTTCACCTCCCTTATTATAATTTAATGTTTTATAAAGTTTAATTTTCGTTCATCCTATGGCTGTTGCTTTTATAGCTATAAAAAAGGTGCGAAAAAAAATTCGATGAAAGAAAGAATTGTTGAAAAGCGTTCACCCGATGGAAACTTTTGATTTTACTGTTTAATTAATTTACAGGATAAAATATTTTTTTCATTTACAGCCTGAACAAAATAAATACCCGATGTGAAGCCGCTGCAATCAATAATTACAGTACCTGTGGCATTTGTTCTTTGAAATACTTTTTTACCAGTTACATCATATACAAGTAAATTAAAATTTTGTTGTTGAGGAAGTTCAATAGTAAATGATTGTTGAGCAGGATTGGGATAAATTTTTATTGATAAATTTTTATTATCAGGTTCATTGATGCCAGTTGCACAATTGTAGGTTGTATTTGCATAACTGTAAGAATCAATAAAATTTGGAAGTCCGAAACTTGCAGTTTTCCCATTTAGATAAACAGCAGAATCTACATAATTACAACCTAATCCAAAATTATTTGGAAAATTAATCACACCAAGATATGGGCTGGGATTGCTTCGTGTAACATATATTTTTCCATTAGTTGCTAATTGCAATGCAAAATAGTTATTAGTGTGTGGAGTAATAACTGTCCTTGACGCTTTTACGGAATTTGGATTACCTCCACCAGCACTTAAATCGTATTGATAGATATTATAACCGTTTAAATTACTTGCAATATAAAGTTTTGAATTATCAGGTGAGAACGAAACTCCATAATAATTACAAACGGTATCTGTTTGAATATTTACGCTATTACTTATAATCCCAGTACTTTTATCAAAATCAAAGTATTCAGCAACAGATGGATATGTATTACCATTTACAATTGCAATCTTCTGACCATTTGGAGAAGCTTTTAGAGAACCAATTGCGCCACCGCCATATCCTTGGAATGCCGTAATAACAGGATGCCTTGAACCCACGTGTGAAATTACTGTATCTGTTATTCCAGTAGAAGACAAATGATAAGCATAAAAAGCATCGGAATAAAATTTATGAACAATTACCCAATAATCAATGTTGTTAGAATGTCGTATTGCAGTTACCTTTTCAGAAACAGTATCAAGCAATTTTATATTTTTCTGATTGGAAATTACATCACCCAAGCCATTGTTAAGACAAATATCAACTATTGAATATCTGAAACCATATCGTAAGCTATCGTAGAAAAAATCATCGGTAGTGAACACATAAAAATACCGACTGCTTCCTGGTTGAGGAACAATCAATGCGGCTTGGGTAGATGAAAAATTTCCAAGTAAGCCATTTCCGTTTGGCATAACCTGATTATTTTTATTCCATATTTTCATTCCATTAGTATAAAACAATAGAGCTCCTGAACTATCAGAGATTACAGATGTTCCTTCAATATCATAGGGGTCAGGAGCAGATGTAGATGTCTGCCCATTGGTCAGAGCAATCGGGGCACCGCTATTAAAATCTAGTCCCGCATTGTCCCCAAAATACCATACATTACCTTGTTTTTGTGCATTACAAAACAAAGGAATAATTATAATTAAAATATTTAAAGTTCTTTTCATTGTCCAATAAAGGTAACTAATTTTAAATAAAATCCCAGCAGCTATGTAACTGCTGGGATTTACAATAAAACTATTTTACTTATTTCGTATCATTTTCTTACTATCAATTATTTTTCCGTCCACTACAAGTGTATAAGTGTAAATGCCATTGGACAAATCACTTGCAAAAACATTTAACTGTCCTTTTCCTTTTTGAACCAAATCTACTGATTGGATTAGTTTTCCTTGTGAATTGTAAAACAGCATTTGTGCTTTCGCTGTATTATCAGGCAAAGTATAATTAATAGTAGTTTCTTCTTGAAAAGGATTTGGGACATTCTGTTCTAAAATGACACTTTGAATATCATTGAGTTTTACATCTATTTGCGTTGTTTCACCTTGTGGAATAGTACCAATACTCATGGATTTAGTATTACCATTATTACTGATATCCATCATTGATTGAGAACGGTTACAACAATTAGTTATTATTGTCATCAATTGGTTCAACTGGTTTTGTAACAAAGTATCTTTTGTTACCATTTGATTTAACTGATTTTGCAATGATGTATTGATAGAATCCTGTTTGCTTGCATTGGTGATTAAACTATCAATTTTTTGCTGTTGCTCCTGACTATTTTTAGTTGAAATAGAATCCAGTTCTTTTATTCCTTTTAATAAAATAGGAACTAATCCCTCATAACTTACAAGTTTAAATTCTATGCCAGGATAAACAACATTACCAACAGAATCTAAGACAGGTGGTAAAGAATCACTTTTAAAAAGATTAGGCAGCACCTGCCCAAATTCTTGTGCAATTACCCCATATTGTAATCCTTCAGGGAGGTTTAATCGAGGGTATTGAGTAGTTTTAAAATTAAAGGTTATTGGTTTTAATTGTCTTAAAATATCCATACCATTATATGTATAATTAACGTTTTGCTTTAATTTACTGTCTGACGGACCAAATGAGTGCAAAGTATTATCAACAGTACCAGTAGCAAAGAAATTTCCTGTTACATTCACATTTCCATTCACATCTAATTTTTGACTGGGGGCTGTTGTCCCAATACCTACATTGCCGGCATTTGCTTCTGTTACTAATGCGTATTTATGTGTAATTGCGCCGCTTCCTGAAGGGGTGACAACATAGCATCCATACCAGTTGTTCATTGTTGTGCCATTAAAATTAATACTGCTTTTAAAACTACAGGCATCGGGAGTTAAGATAACCGTTGGGTAAATATGCAGAAAAGCACTTGGGCTTGCTGTACCAATGCCTACTTCCCCAAAATAATTTATACGCATTCTTTCCAATTGAGTAAAATAATCTGACCCATAATGCCCGCTAAAAATTAAATCTCGCTGCGAATATGCACCAGTTACTCGGGCTTGAATATTCCAACCGGAATTTGGAGCTGTAGCCATTCCTGTAAAAGTAAGAGTTGGTGAATCTACGTTTTGAGCAGAAGCGGTATTGTCGGTAAATAAAATTCTGCCAGCTGAACCAGCCATTACTTCAAGTTGAGCATTAGGAGCTGCTGTTCCAATACCTACATTGCCGGTCGATAAAATTCTCATCCATTCTGCAGCATTTGTTTTGAAGACTAAATCTTTTGCATCGGTTGTCCCTAAAAAATTGGTAGGTGGATTTGTACTTGCATTCCCTGTTATTGTCCAATGAGTATTTAAATCAGCACCAGTTGCTCCTATACTTCCCGTTGCGCCTGTGCTTCCGCTACCAGTGGCACCAATTGCGCCTGTAGCCCCTACTATACCTGTTGCACCGATACTTCCCGTTGCGCCTGTGCTTCCGCTGCCTGTAGCACCAATTGCGCCTGTCGCCCCGACTATCCCTGTTGCACCGATACTTCCCGTTGCGCCTGTGCTTCCGCTGCCTGTTGCGCCAACTGCACCTGTGGCACCAGTTAAACCAGTTAGTGTGGCGGCATCCCTATATTGTATCAAGCCTAAATTGCTTGGGTCGCGTACAAGTACTTGAGTGAGCGCATTGTTTTGTGCAACCGTTCGTACGTTTGCTGTTCCGTTTACATCAAGGGTTTGCTGCGGGGTTATTGTAGCAATACCAACTCTAAGAGGGGAGCTCTGTACAAATAAAGTTGGACTGCCAAAGCCTACTGTTAATGAATTGGCTGTACTGGAAGTTATGCCCGAACCAATAACAAAAGCACTTGCTGCGCTTGTAGTAAGGCTGTTTCCGAGTGCCATTGAATTTGTTCCATTGGTAGTTGTACTATTTCCCAAAGCAATTGAATTATCCCCCGCAGCAACCGTGTTATTTCCCAAAGCCACCGAGTTGGTTCCATTAGCAGTTACATTATATCCGAATGCACTTGAATATTGCGAAGAAGCAGTTGAACTATATCCCAATGCCATTGAACCAATACCTGATGACACAGCCCCGTATCCCAATGCTGCTGCACTATTATTAGCAGCGGATGCATGAGCACCCAATGCCATTGAATAACTTCCACTAGCGGCAGCACTTAGTCCAAATGCCATTGAAAGCTGACCAGATGAGGATGCTAGATCTCCCAGTGCTGTTGAATTAGCTCCACTGGCAATTGTACCTCTTCCCAATGCCATTGAACGATCTCCTGAAGCTGTTGATGCATAACCCAATGCTGTTGAATATTGTCCATTAACAGTAGTGTTTGCTCCAAATCCAAATGCAATTGAATTTAATCCGAGTGCTTTACAGGGAGTAGTAGAATTACCATTACCAATTGAGAAACCCACAGGTCCTGAAGTTGTATTCCACCATAAATTATTTTGATTAATATTTAAATTTGCGGTATGTCTCCCAAAAGAAATAATGCTATCACCGTCCAAAGGCATTATCCTTGTTATTTTCATAGTATCGGCAACAACTCTTTTCGCCTTTAACGTATCGGTATTCAAATTGCCTGCTACTGCCAGTCCATTCCCAATTTGAACACTATTATTGGTGTAGATGCTGCCTACCGCAACACCTGGGTGCCATGTTGTATCTGTTTGGGCATAAACGCTGCTTGCAAAAGTGAGTAATGTTCCGACAAACAGGAATTTTGGAAGTTTTTTGAAACGTAATAGTTTTGCTTTCATATTTTTTACTTGTATTAAATTTCCGCCTTCTTTTTTTCGGATTTCAGGCCCATTCCGTAATAAAAAAAAATCCCGGCAGATTAAAAAACTGCCGGGATTTAAATTTAAACCGCCGAAATATTTATAGCAGTGCTTAAAGCACTTATTCCATTAGCATTTCCGGCATAAAATTGAAAATAATAATTTACCCCCGAAGTAAGTGCAGTAAATGTTTTTTTACGGCTTTTATTTACATCCATGCGCACTTTATTTGGGTTAGCCGCATTAATAATTAGCTGCCCATTGATAAAACTGTTGGGATCTAAAGGAGCATTTTCAGATGCAACGCAGCCATAAAAAGTAGCTCCGGGCACGGCAGGCGTAGTTGTATTAATTACTCCATGCTCCTGAATATCTCCCCTGTCAAGAGTATTGTTAGTGGGAATAGCAGGCACAGGTACGGATGTGCTGCCTGCTTTGGTAGGCACAAAACCGCCCGAAACAATAATAACATTTGCCTGAGTTTGATTGTTTTTTACCAAACCGTTAATAAAATCGGCAATAGAATCAAGCCCTGTTATAAGCGCTAAATGAGCCGTATTATAGGCAGGCTGCTGATTTACGCCCCCCATTTTATAGGCCACATAAGTATTGCTGTGATTTTCTATTAAAGTTCCTAAATCGGCATCGCTTATCGGGCGGGCTGTAAATAAAGCAGCGTTTTCGAACATCAGTTTTTTAACGCCGATTGAAAAAGTGGTGAGGGCATCATCGCCATGTGAATGGTACGTTAAAGCGCAGTGAATAAGGTTTATCATTTTTTTAATTTTTTAAAGTTAATTGATTTTGATAATTGATAATTGTTGAATTGTTTTATTGTTTAGCTGGAGTCGGAAAATACAAGTCCGGTGCAAACCAATACAAGTCCGCACAAAACCAATACAAGCTGTGAACAAACCAATACTGGTTTTGAAAAAATCTGGCAGGTTTCGATGCTTTTTAATACAAGTCTGCGGCAAACCAATACAAGTCGGAGCCAAATCAATACAAGTTTGGTGCAAACCAATACAGGTTTTGAAAAAAATTGGCAGATTTTGATGCTTTTTAATACATGTTTGCGGCAGACTGATACAAGTCCAAACGAAACCAGTACAAGTCGGGCGCAGATTGATACTGGTTTTGTATGGACTTGTATTGGTTTTGTATAAACTGATACAAGTTTGGCGCGGAGTGATATTGGTTTTGTCCAAACTAATACAAGTCTGAAGTAAAGTGATATTGGTTTTGTCTGAACTTGTATTGATTTTATCCGGTATGATACTAAATGAGCGTAAAGCGATATAAGCCGGAAGCGGATTGATATATGCAGAATCATCTGCATAAACTTGAGAAAACGGAAGTGGGCTTTAGTTGAAATAATGTATAAGTCTCAAAATATTACAAGTAAAACCAGCCATGGTCATAATTCAAACAATCACTATTACTGACAAAAATCAGCATCAAATAAGATTTAATTCCTTTCCTTTGTTCAATAGAATGAACCATCATTAAATAATATATGAGTAAAATTAGAGTTACAAAGGAGTTTCGTTTCGAGATGGCTCATGCACTTTACGGATATGATGGCCCTTGTAAAAATATTCACGGTCATTCATACCGCTTATCGGTTTGTATAATAGGGGAGATAAATCACCAGACAAATCATCCTAAAAACGGTATGGTGCTTGATTTTACATATTTAAAAGAGATTGTGAAATCCAAAATTATTGATGAATTTGATCACACCTTAGTTCTTAACGGCGGTTCTCCTCACAAGAAATTTGTAGAAAAAGAAAATATTTTCGAAAAAGTAATTCTTGTTAACTACCAGCCAACCTGCGAAAATCTGCTGGTTGACTTTGTAAATAAAATAAAGCCCGAACTGCCCGAAAACATGAGGCTTCATCACTTATGCTTAAGTGAAACATCTACTTCATGCGCGGAATGGTATGCGGCAGATAATATGCAGTAAGCAATGGGCAATGAAGCAATAAAACAATTCAACAATAAAACAATTCAACAATAAAGCAACAAACAACAAAAAATCACCTTGGCAAATTTAATCAGCAAATATAATGTAGCAGCACCGCGGTACACAAGTTACCCCACAGTTCCTTATTGGGATGCGGTACCTCCGACCATTGATCAATGGCTTAAGTCGGTAAAGTTTTCATTTGATAACAGCAATCAGAAAGACGGCATGAGCATTTATATCCATCTTCCTTTTTGCGAGCGCCTGTGTACCTATTGCGCATGTAATACCCGTATTACGGTGAATCACGGGGTTGAGCTGCCGTATATAAAATCTGTTCTTAAAGAATGGACCATGTACAAGACTGTTTTTGGGGATAAGCCGAGAATTAAAGAAATCCATTTAGGAGGAGGAACTCCAACCTTCTTTAGTTCAGAACATTTGAAACTTCTGATAGAAGGTATTCTTTCCGACTCAGTAGTCTGTGAAGATGCTGAATTCAGCTTTGAAGCGCATCCCGGCAACACCGAAAGCAGTCATTTGAAAACATTGTATGATCTTGGATTCAGGCGTGTAAGCTTCGGCATACAGGATTTCGATCCAAAGGTGCAGCACATTATCAACAGAATTCAAACATACGAACAGGTTGAAAGTATTGTCGGCGAAGCAAGACGAATAGGATATACTTCTATAAATTTCGATTTGATTTACGGACTGCCTCTGCAGACAAAAGCAAGTGTGATTGATACCATAAACAAAGTAAAAATATTAAAACCAGAAAGGATTGCTTTTTACAGTTACGCCCATGTGCCCTGGGTAAAGCCCGGACAGAGAAAATTCACAGAACTTGATCTGCCTGTTGATGTCGAAAAGCGTGAATTGTATGAAACCGGGAGAGATATGTTTAAAACAGCAGGATACGTGGAAATAGGCATGGACCACTTTTCTTTAAAAACCGATACGTTATATCAGGCCTCTTTATCAGGAAAGCTGCATAGAAATTTTATGGGCTATACACATAATTATACCCAGCTGATGGTTAGCCTTGGCGTTTCCTCAATCAGTGATACCTGGTACAGCTATATGCAGAATGTGAAAAAAGTTGAGGACTATGAGAAATTAGTTGAGGATGGAATATTTCCCGTTTTTAAAGGACACCTATTAAATGAAGAAGATTTAATATTAAGAAAACACATACTCAATATTATGTGCCGTTTTGAAACTGATTGGACTAATGAAGACCAGCAGTGTAAGGAATTATACAGTGCCATTGACCGCTTAAAGGAAATGGAAAAAGATAAATTAATAATTATATCGCCTTACCATTTAAAAGTGACAAAAGAAGGGGTTGCTTTTTTGAGGAACATCTGCATGGCTTTTGATGCAAGGCTTTGGAGGAATATACCTCAGTCGCAGATTTTTAGTTCGGCTATGTGAGCCAGAAATTTTAAATTCAAATCCCTAAATTCTAACGTGTTTATATCGTTTAGAATTTAGGGATTTTAATTTGGAATTTTTTTATTTTTATATTGCTTTTACTTCTTCAGAAAAATAAAAATCAATCAGGTTGTTTTTCATCATTTCAATCTCTTCGCCCATCCTGTTTTTTAAATCTTCTGCTTCATTTACCATTTTTGGAATAAGCTCTTTATAATATTCTATTCCCTGCAAAAGATTAGATTTAAAGTTTGCAAAATATTTTGTCTGCTTTTCAGTCAACGCATTTATATTTTTCTGCACTTCTTCTTTTAAATAGTCAATATACATTTTGAGCTCATTGATAAACATGTGCGAGCGGTACTGTAAATTGAGCGCATTTAACCGGCCGTAGATATGATCGACCATTTCTTCCAATGAAAAAGTTTTTGAAAAATACGCAAGATTAGGTCCAGGGCAGATTGCTACAGCCTCAAGGTGGTGATGTACCGGGATATTATTTTTTAAAAGCACAGTGGTAGAAAGCCCTTCGCACAAACAGTCTTTGGCTGTAATCTCATTAAATTGTTCTTCGAATTTTTCAGCGCTTAAATTCAGTGTTGCTAATTCTTTCAATTTCAGATTCTGATATTCTCGTGATGAAACACAGATAGGCTTTGAAGAAAATTCTGTGTTGAACGCCAGGTAGTTTTTATAGCAGGGGCTGCCTGGCCTTTTTTTCTCAATACGTTTTAACCGCTGCTCTTCCGAAGTGCTTCTTCTGAAATTATTGAAAGGGATGCCAAGCGGTGAAGCATGACTCAAAAAGTAATCCTCTTTTTTTGCTTCAGCAAGCTGGCGCAGTGTATTATCATCAACATTAGTTGCTTCCGGAACCAGCAGAAACGGGCTTCCCCAGCCAGTTCCATCAACGTTGTAATATTCTCTTAAAAACATATCTTCTTTCGCAGTTCCTATCCCCCCCTGAACGGTAATGCCTATTTCTAATGAAGGAGGCAGTGCCGGATAATTTTTTTCTTCGAGCACACGGTTGCACATTGCAAGAAGTTCTGCATTGAGTTCCTGTTTTTTATTTTTGAATTCTTCTAAAATCGGCCCAAGCAGATAGCCTTCAGTAGGGAATGCATGTCCGCCGCAATTTAAGCCCGACTCAATACGAAATTCAGAAATCCATAAACCTTTTTTTGCAAGGAATTTTCCTTGGATCAATGCCGATCTATAGTCGCTCACTTTCAGGATAACTTTCTTTTTTATATTTCCGTTTTTATCTGGAAAAAAATCTTTGAAGTTTTCGAGATAGGCAAATAAACGCGGGTTTAAGCCGGCTGAAAAAACAATTGATGAGGAAAGCGTACTGTTGGCAAAGCCACTGAAAGCGGCCAGCGCATCTGAATATTCAACCGGAAGCAGCTCATTGTTCTCAGAATAATTCAGATTGTCTAATTTAGTCATGATGTTTACATCAATGGCTCCTGCAGTAATTTTATTTCGTAATTGCTGCTGGCAGAATTCTTTGGAAGCTCCGCTCAGCTTTGTCATTTCAATGTAGTATTGTTTAACAGGGGAGCTGTCGGGAAGCAGTCTGAAATATTTTACTATATCTTTCCCTTCTTCAAATGGCTCTTTTTTCATTTCAGCTATCTGTTTATCCACAATACGCTGCAGTAAATTAAGGTAAGCTGTAACCCGCTTTGCCCTGTGATCAACATCACTCATTGGAATATGAATGTATTCTTCGCCTTCCTGCTTACAGTAAAACTCGCGCATCTGCTCCACCAATATATCTTGTATAATTGAAACCACAGATGATATACCGAACCGAGCCACTTTAACAGGAGTGTCGATTGTATATCCTAATCCCATAACTGGAATATGAAAAGTATGTTCAGATTTTTTATTCATTAACGGGATTTTTAAAGGGGAGGATTTAAAAAATAATTGCTGGTTCCCCGATATTAGAGTACGAATTTAAAGGTGATGGCCGCAGCAAACTATGATATATGTCATGTTCTGCTGAGCCAAAGGAGCAAAGATTATAGGCGTGTGTGCAAATAAATAAAAAGAAAACCTCCTTTTACAGAATAAAAAGTGTTTTTTAATCTGTAAAAGGAGGTGAAATTCAAGATTCTCAATTCATGCCGAAAGGCAGGTTTAATAGGGTATTAACCGCACTTAGAGTTTCCGCAGTTTTTACATTTGATGCAGCCCTCTTCGTAAATCAAACCGTCGGGGGCACCGCATTCTGTGCATTTGTGATCCACAGCCTGAGTTCCGTCAGGAATATATTTTTTGAGCGCGCGTTCAACACCTGTTTTCCAAGTGTTAATGTTATCACTGTAAAGGTTAAGATCTCCGATAAGGGAAACTACATGAGGCAGCGGCATTCCGTGGCGAAGAACACCCGAAATCAATTTTGCATAATTCCAGTATTCTTTGTTGAACGATCTGGAAAGTCCTTCAATTGTAACCTTGTAGCCTTCTTTATCTTTGAACTGAAAATCATAACGTTTACTGGAATCTTCACCTGAATTTTTAATTACCCAGCCTTTTTCAACCCATTTAGGAATGCTTAATGAATCTTCGGCACGGCCGGTGAAAACTTCGTAAGGTTTTCCTTTTAATATTCCCACAACGGCAATCCACTTTTCATCATGGTTCATAAAACGAACCACTTCCGCTTCTAATGTTTTAGGACGTTTTGGAGGCTGTGTTTCTCTGATATCGTTTGGTTCAGTTTTCTTTTCGGTAGAAACAAGTACACCTGTTCTTGATCCATCGCGGTAAACGGTAATCCCTTTTAGTCCGCTTTTCCATGCTTCCAGATAGATCTGGCCGACTTTATCAACCGATACATCGTTAGGCAGGTTAATTGTTGAACTGATAGAGTGGGTAGTGTATTTTTGAACAACGGACTGCAGTTCAATTCGTTTTTCCCAATCAATTTCCGGCGCAGTTGAGCCGTTGTAAGGGCTTTTTGAGATGTCGGTTTCACCGGTTATTTCCATCCATTGTTTTAATTTATGATGGTACACTGTAAACTCCTGCCATGAATCGCCCATTGGATCAACAAAATCAACACGCTGGTTTTTATCCTGCAAATTTACTTTTCTTCTGCGTTTGTAGGATAGCATGAACACAGGTTCAATGCCGGAAGATGACTGCGCAAGCATGCTTAATGTGCCTGTAGGAGCAACTGTGCTGATAGAAATATTTCTTCTGCCCAGTTTCATCATCCGTGTATAAACATGCGGTAATTCTTTTTTTAACATCTGAATATATTCAGATGTGTTTTCGATTTTAGGATCAAAATCAGCGAACTTACCGCGTTCAAGCGACATGTCAATAGAGCTGTCGAATTCGGCTTCACATTTAGCTTTCATTATTTTTTCAACTTCAGCAATAGCTTCAGCGGAGTCGAATTTTAAACCAAGTCCCGCAAGCATATCGCCCAGAGCGGTAAAACCTAAACCTGTTCTTCTGCCCTTTTTACCGGCATTGTAAAGCAGTTTCCATGTATTTACTTCCACTTCTTTAATATAATTCGGTTCAGGATCGCTTGCTATTTTTCCTAATATTTTGTCGATCGCTTCCAGTTCGAGATCAACCAGGTCGTCCATCAAACGCTGTGATTCATAGGTTGTTTCCTTAAATTCTTTGTATTTGAATTTAGCTTCAGGAGTAAAAGGTTTGTCAATAAAATTAAATAAATTAAGCGCAATCAGTCTGCAGCTGTCGCCTCCCTGCATTGCAATTTCAGAACATGGATTGGTGGAAACATTTTTAAATCCGGGATATACCGATGAGGTGGAATAATAATGCTGTCTGTCCCAGAATATCAAACCGGGCTCTGCCGTGTTATGAGCGCATTTTACAATAGTGTTCCATAATTCAGATGCTTTAACAACTTTTGTAAATTTCGGTTTAGCTGAATCAATCGGCCAGCGCAGGGTGTAATCGGTATCTTTAGATACTGCGGTCATAAACTCATCCGACAAACGGATAGAAATATTTGCTCCGGTAATTTTAGAAAGATCTTGTTTAACTGTAATGAACTGCTCTACATCGGGATGTGCAATATCAATGGTTATCATTAAGGCTCCTCTTCTGCCATTTTGAGCAACTTCACGTGTAGTGTTAGAGAAGCGTTCCATGAAAGATACTGCTCCTGTTGTTGTTCCGGCTGCATTGGAAACAGATAAGCCGGCAGGACGCAATGTAGAAATATCTATACCTACTCCGCATCTTCTTTTGAAAAGCTGCGCTAACTGCTGGTCGGTATAAAATATGCCGCCGTACGAATCATAAATTTCGGGAAGCACTATGCAGTTAGAAAGTGATGCGATAATGTGAGGATTACCCAGAGAGGACATTACGCTGCCCTGCGGAATGATGTATTTAAAATGCTGGAAATAATTAAAGATTTTTTTCTCATCAAGCACATCTCTTTCCTGACCATACTTGGAAAGTAATTTGAAACTTCCGTTGAGGTGTGCTTTTGTTTTGTAATCTTTTTCGATGCGGGCAAATTGTTTTGCCATGCGTAAATGCATATCGTCCGGGGTAAGTTCCAGAAAATTTTTGTTTTCATCTTTCATGGCATATTTATTCATCCATGTAGAAGCTGCAAGTTCATCGCCGTCGAAATATGCGATACTTTTGCTAAGTACTTCATCATAAGAATAAACGGCAGGGCTGCTTTTTTTTACTGTTGTTTTTTTGGGCATTTCTAAGGTTATCATTTGAAAATATTTTTGAATTTTTTGTTTTGGAGAATAAATTGGAGTTGCAAAGTAAGAGATGAAAAATGGATTTTCATCGTCTAAATTTTCAACTTTTCAGCACTGTTTTCAACATTCACCTTTCGTCATGTTTTAGTTATCAGATTTTATAAACGATGTGAAATATTATTGAAATTTATTGTAAGAGAATTTGTTTAAATAGAAAAAAGGGCTCTGATATTAAAAATTAAAAGCCTTTAATGAGTTCATTTATTTTTGATAATGCGGGGGTGTTTTTTTTATTTAATAGTTACGAAAGTTTACTCCGTTTTGCAATCGGGGCGTTTGATAACAGTGGTGATTTAATGATAATAAATTTGTTTAATTTTTGTTTTTATAATGAAACGGCAACCATTGAAATAATAAAAATTTGGACGGTCAATTTCAAAATATAAATCAATTGTTCTTTTGGAAAAGGCAGGAAGAAGCAAAGATACTGCTTGATGTTTTTCTGTTTTTTCTTTTTATTCCAACTGAAATTTTATTCATAACAAATGAGTTTTTACAAATGTTTTTCAAGAAAATTTCCTGTTCTCTGCTGACAGGGCGTTTTGTGTTAACAATTTTTAACACAGTTCTGTTGCTGTGACTATACTTTTCGGCAACGCCTGTCGTTTACCATTTAATAAAAATTTAATTCATTCATAAAAAAATCAAAATGAATCATAAAAAAATAAATGAGTTAAGAGAAAAAGAATCTGAAGTGAAAAACAAGAAGATTTTTTTGGAAATTGAACTCCCGGATAAACAACAGGCTTGCGAGAGGCGAAATTTTAAAAAAAATGAAAGACCAGAGAATAAATTTGTTTACTGGGACTTGTCAGGCGGGCTATTGGGGATATAGATGCCTGCATGTAAGCGGATTGTTTGGGATGAAAATCAATAATCGCCCTTGCGGGATTTTTTTATTTGCGAATTTATTTTTTTTGATTTCAATCTTTTTTCTTTAGATCCTTTGGAAGGTTTTGTTGCTCTGCGTTTTTTCTTTTCAATAAAACTTTTGTTTAGCAGATCATAAAATTTTTTAACAGCAATTTCTTTATTGCCCAGCTGCGAGCGCTCCGCCTGAACAATAATCTGTAAAACACCTTCTTTAGTTATTCTGTTTTCTAATTTTTTGAGCAGAACCGCTTTTTGTTCTTCGGTAAGTAAAACAGAATTTACTACATCAAAATCAAGTTCTACTTTTGTGGAAACCTTGTTTACGTTTTGCCCGCCTGCACCTCCGCTGCGACTGGTTTTAAAGCTGAACTCCGAATCAAAATTTATTCCCCTGACATTCATTGTAAAAATATGAGTAAACAAAATTAACGATAAATAAAGCGCAATAAGCATTTGCGTATATTTACCTCAGTAAAAAGTGAATTAATTTTTAACAAAATAAGCTCAATCCGGCAGCTAAAAAATTTTATGGCAGCATTTTTTAAAAACAATATTTTCACAGTTCTCCTGCTTTTATATACAGCTGTAAACTGTTTTTCTCAGGATTCTGCAATGGCATTTAAAGTGAAACAATATACTCTTAGAGCAGAAAAATATCTTGATAAAGAAAAGGCATTGCAGCCTATGTACTCTGTTAATACCAATGGAATAAGCATATACGAATCCCCTCAGACTAAATTAAAAGGAGATAATGAATTTCATATCAGCTTGGATAAAATTGATGATTTTAAATTACTCTTGAAGAACCTGCCTGCAGCGCAGGTTTTTGAAATATATAAAAAGGGCGATTATGATAAAACAGCCTTATCTCTCCCGCCTGTTAAAAATGTTCCTTCAATGGCTGATCAAATTTATTCGCCGGGCATAAAGAAACTTACAGGTTTTAAAATTGCGCTAGATGCAGGGCACACTGCCGGTGATTTTGAGATGGGACTAGTTGAAAAAAAATGCTTAAAATTTAAATGCGACAGTGTTCATGGTTTAAAAGATTCGATTGCAATTGCTGAAGGGACATTGACTTTTGCTACTGCAAAATTGTTAAAAGATAAATTAGAAACTGAAGGAGCCGAAGTTATTATGACACGGCCAGTCAATGGCATCACGGCTTTTGGAGTGACCTTTGAAGATTGGATGAAAACAAATTATAAAACTGCTGTTGACAGCTTGTACAAAGCAGGGAAGCTGACGCTTAAGCAAAAGCAATTTTACCTCAGTTCAAAAGCAAATAACAGAGATAAGTTCGGCACCATCTTTAAGGATTCGGAATTAGAAAAGCGTGCCGAAATTATTAATAAATACAAACCGGATTTCACTATCATTATTCATTACAATGTTGATGAAACCAATACAGGATGGAGAAAGCCGGCAGACAAAAATTTTAACATGACCTTTGTTGCCGGCGCTTTTATGAGAAATGATTTATCAACGCCTAAAAAAAGATTTGAGTTTTTAAGACTGCTTATCAGTGATGACCTGGAAAAATCAATTGCATTGAGTTCGGCTATGGTAAAGAGTTTTGAGAAAAATTTGAATGTTAAAACTGCTTCAATAAAAGATGCAAAATATTTAATCAGCGGATGTCTCCCAACTGATGAAAACGGCGTTTACTGCAGAAACCTTCAGTTAACAAGGTACATTCTGGGGCCCCTGGTTTATGGCGAAACATTATACCAGGATAATTTTAGTGAGTGTGTGATGCTGAATAAAGAATGTGATAAAACAAAAAATGAAAGGGTGCAGCAAGTTGCGGAAGCCTATTTTCAGGGGGTTTTGAATTATGTGAAAGGTAAGTAATTGAATATGCTGTTCTGTAAAATCAAAATTATACAGAGCAGCATATTTTTAAACATATTACTTTCTTGCAGGTCTGCGGTCTTTAGAAAAATTATTTTTTTTCTTAACAAAAGGTCTTTTTATTTTTACCCCGGGAGCATAATCAGGGCCGGTACCAAGACTTTCGGGCAATGCAAGTTTTTTTACTTCGCTGCCAAGCATTGTTTCAATCTGTAAAAATTTCTGCTGATCGTATTCATTAATAAAAGTTAATGCAACACCTGTGGCTGCAGCGCGTGCTGTACGGCCGATACGGTGAATATAGTCTTCAGCATCACCGGGTACATCATAATTAATAACCAATCCGATATCTTCAATATCAATTCCGCGTGAAAGAATATCGGTAGCAACCAAAATCTGAAGTTTTTTGCTGCGGAAATTACGAAGCACTTCTTCGCGTTCGAGCTGTTCTAAATCAGAATGGATTGCTTTTGCTTTTAAACCTGCTTTTTGTAAATCGCGCTCCAGCTCTTTTACCTTTATTTTTGTTGAAACAAAAATGATAACACTGCTCAAGTCTTTTCCTTCGAGCAATGATTTTATCAATTTGTTTTTTTGTGCATCGTAAACTAAGTAAGCTCCCTGCACAACTCCTGCTGCCGGTTTTGAAACGGCAATGCTTATGTGTTCCGGCTCAACTAAAAGTTTAGATGCAAGTGTCCGGATTTTAGGCGGCATAGTGGCCGAAAACATCAGCGTCTGCCTCACTTTTGGAAGGTATGAGGTTATCTTTAAGATGTCGTCAACAAAACCCATATCAAGCATCCTGTCGGCTTCGTCTAATATTAAATGTTTTAAGCTGTCAAGCTTTACATAACCCATATTCAGGTGCGCCATCAAGCGGCCGGGTGTTGCAATAATAATATTTGCTCCTTCTGATAAGGCGCGTCTTTCGCGTTCAAAAACGCTCCCGTCGCTACCGCCATAAATGGCCAGTGAGCTCACAGAAGTAAAATAAGAAAAACCCTGCAATGCCTGATCTATCTGTAATGCCAGCTCGCGTGTAGGAACAATAATTAATGTATCGGTTGTTTCAGCTGGGAGCCCGCTGAGTTTATTTAATATGGGCAGCAGGAAAGCTGCCGTTTTGCCTGTACCGGTTTGTGCGCATCCGATTAAATCTTTGCCGCTCTGAATGATTGGTATTGCTTGTTCTTGTATTGGAGTAGGAGTTTCAAACCCCATAGAATCGAGCCCTTCCTGCAGGCTGCTCTCAAAATTAAAATCTTTGAATTTCAAATGTGTAAATTTATTTATTTACGTAAAGGTAGTTATATTTTTTGATTTTTTTAAATTCAGGATGGTTCTCCAGATGGGCAATATCAATAATAAACGTGACAGGTTTTTAAAACCTGTCACGTTTGAATAATTTTAATTTTATGAAAATTGAAAGTTCTTACAAAGATTTCAATGCAAGCAATCTTTCCCAACGGTTGGCTATACCGCTTTCTGCTCTTACAAGCAGTTCTGCAGCGTGTTCGGCGTTTTGGCGGACAAGCGTGCTGAAGCGGGTTTCGTTGTATAAAAATTCTTTCAATGCCAATGTCGGCTCTTTGCTGTCAAGCGAAAAACGTTCTCCTCTTGGTTTTAAAGGGTTGTAGCGGAACAATGGCCAATAGCCTGATTTTACAGCGTTCTCCTGCTGATCTGCTCCCTGCGACATATCGTAGCCGTGAGCAATGCAGTGGCTGTATGCAATCACAATTGATGTACCCGGAAATGCTTCTGCTTCTTGAATAGTTTTAATCGCATGTGCATCATTCGCACCCATTGCTATCTGGGCAACATAGGCTGAACCATGCGCTATCGCCTGCAGTGCTAAATCTTTTTTTGTATTCTCTTTTCCGTTCACTGAGAATTTAGCGCTTGCGCCGATAGGTGTTGACTTTGATTTCTGGCCCCCGGTATTCGAATAAACTTCGGTATCAAGCACAATAATATTTACTTTCTCTCCAGTTGAAAGTACGTGGTCTAAACCTCCAAAACCAATGTCATACGCCCAACCGTCACCCCCGATAATCCAATGCGATTTTTTTACCAGATGATCCGCAATAATATTCAGCTGCTTCATTTCAAAGCTGTTTATTGATTTGATTCGGCTTCGGAGCTCTTTCACATTTTCGCGTTGTTTACGTATACCGGCTTCAGTGCTTTGGTCGGCATTTAATAATTCATTTACTAAACTTTCGCCGATAATATCTTTAGTGTTTTCTAAGATTGTTTTTGCAATTTCTATTTTTTTATCGAAGGCCATTTTTATTCCAAGACCAAATTCAGCATTGTCTTCGAACAATGAATTCGCCCAGGCAGGCCCGCTTCCTTCCTTATTGGTAGTCCATGGAGTAGTAGGCAGATTGCCGCCGTAAATGGAAGAGCAGCCTGTTGCATTAGCAACTACCATCCTGTCGCCATAGAGCTGTGATAAAAGTTTAACATAGGGAGTTTCACCGCATCCTGAGCAGGCTCCTGAAAACTCAAACAGCGGCTGTAAGAACTGTGTGCCTTTCACGGTATTTTTATTTACACGCGAGCGGTCAATTTCTGGAATAGATAAAAAGAAATCCCAGTTTTTTATTTCTGTGGTTTTCAATGGCAGCTGTTCCTGCATATTTATTGCTTTGTGCGAAGCATCGGTTTTGCTTGTAATAGGGCAATATTCAACACATAAATTACATCCGGTGCAGTCTTCCACTGATACCTGCAATGTATAAGCCTCTTTTTCTTTTTCAAATTCTTTTCCGATAGGAGAAGTATGTTTAAAGCTGGCAGGCGCATTTGCAAGTTCATCTTTGCTGTACACTTTGCAGCGGATGGCTGCGTGCGGGCAGATTAAAAAACATTTACCGCACTGTGAACACAAAGCTTCATCCCAAACCGGGGCTTTAGCGGCAATGTTTCTTTTTTCATACTGGGTAGTTCCCGCAGGATAAGCACCGTCAACAGGGAAGGCGCTTACAGGCAGTTCATCTCCTTCGAAAGAAAGTATTTTTGCCAAAACATTTTTCACAAAATCAGGTGCGCTGTCCGAAACCATTTTTTCAGTTGCAATGGTCCCGATTTTATATTTTGAATAATCAATCTGCTGTAAATTTTCTAAAGTTTTATCCACTGCTTCAAAGTTTTTAAGAACTACTTTGTCCCCTTTTGCAGCATACGTTTTTTTGATGGCGTCTTTAATTTTTTGTATTGCATCTTCTCTTGAAAGTATTCCGGCAATAGCAAAAAAGCAAGTCTGTAGAATCGTGTTGATGCGTGATCCCATGCCGGTTTCACGCGCAACTTTGGATGCATTGATGATATAAAATTTTAATTCTTTTTCAATAATCTGCTCCTGCACACGCTGCGGTATTTTACTCCAGACATCGGCAGTATCATGAGGGGTATTTAATAAAAACACAGCACCCTTTTCTGCATCTTTTAAAATATCATATTTGTTTATAAAATTAGACTGGTGGCAGGCAATGAAATTTGCGGAGCTTATCAAATAGGTTGATTGTATCGGCTTTTTACCGAACCTGAGATGGGAAACAGTTAACGAGCCGGATTTTTTTGAGTCATAAACAAAATATCCCTGCACATAATTATCAGTTGTTTCGCCGATAATTTTTATTGAATTTTTATTTGCACTCACTGTGCCATCCGCCCCCAGCCCGTAAAATAAGCCTCTGAACAAATGCTGTTTTTCTAAAGAGAAAGTTTTATCATAATCTAAACTTGTGAAAGTTACATCATCATCAATGCCGATTGTAAAATGATTTTTAGGAGCGTCCTTTTTCATTTCATCAAAAATTGACTTAACCATTGCAGGTGTAAATTCTTTCGACGCAAGTCCGTAACGCCCGGCAGTAACTTTAGGATATTCGCCCTGCCATTCTTCAGCAATAATATTTACAACATCCATATATAGAGGATCTCCGATTGATCCCGGTTCTTTAACACGATCAAGCACGCAGATATTTTTTACTGAGGCCGGAATATTATTTACAAATTCTTTTGCATCAACAGGCCGGAATAAACGGACATAAAGATAGCCGACACGCTCTCCATTCTCATTCAAATAATTAACTGTTTCATCTACTGCTCCAGCGCCGGAGCCCATTATAATAATAATCCTGTCAGGATTTTGATGTCCGTAATATTCGTATAATTTATATTTTCTGCCAGTAAGTTCTCCAAACTTATTCATCATGTCCGTAACAATACCGGGCGCATTTGTATAGTATTTATTGGCAGCTTCTCTTCCCTGAAAAAACACGTCCGTATTTTGTGCTGTCCCCCTTATTGAAGGGTTTTCAGGAGACATTGCACGTTTTCTGAAAGCGAGAATATCGTTTTCATCAATCATTTTTACAATAACATCATCTGGTATAACTTCTACTTTTGTTAGTTCATGGGACGTTCTGAAGCCGTCGAATATATTCAGAAACGGCAGAAGCGATTTTAATGTTGAAGCCTGTGCGATTAAGGCCATATCCATTGCTTCCTGCGAGTTGCGTCCGAAAAGCATTGCCCAGCCGGTTTGGCGGACAGACATCACATCGGAGTGGTCTCCAAAAATTGAAAGTGCATGCGTAGCTAATGTGCGTGCTGCAATGTGAAAAACAGTAGGAGTTAATTCTCCTGCAATTTTATACATATTGGGAATCATCAGGAGCAAGCCTTGGGAACATGTAAAAGTGGAAGCTAACGTTCCGCCCTGCAATGCTCCGTGCACGGCGCCTGCAGCACCGCCTTCACTTTGCATTTCCATTACTCTCGGTACTTCGCCGAATACATTTTTAATATTTGAGGCAGACCACTCATCACAAAATTCACCCATCGCAGAAGAAGGGGTGATAGGATAAATTGCGCATACCTCGCTTGTTTTGTAAGCAATATAAGCAGCTGCTTCATTGCCATCCATTATTTTTATTTTCTTTGCCATCTTTTTTAGTTTGGTATTTTGTTAATTTAGAAATTGCTTGCTTTGATAATTAAAAGTTCGAGATAAAATCAGGCCATCTTCAAACTCATTTTGTATAAATCCTTTGTCAGCTCTTCTTTTTCGCCGTTTTTTTTATCTATTGTTTCAAACTGATTGTAAATATTTTCTTTTTCGTTAATCGTTAAAATTTCAGAAGCCGCACTTAAAATTATTTTATTTTCACGTTTAATATGCTCTGATAAAAGATCAAAATATGCAGCTATTGATTTTCGTAATTGTTTGTAATCAAACATCACATAATGATTTTCTATTTCTGCAATCAGAGATTTGAAATCTTCGTGGTTGTCGCAGATTTCATGAATGAATTCGCTGCTCATCGCTTTGGACCGATTTTGGAGCAGAGGATATAAAACATTTTCTTCTTTAGGATGATGATAGATCTCGGTATAATTTCTTATGAATATGATGAAATCATGCATCAAATCACGATAGACAATGTTATCGCTTATCTTCTGTATCTCTTTTCCGGTTTCAACCGCCTGCAGAAGAAGCTTATGTTCTTCCTGTAATATTTTAATTGGATTTTTCATGATGCAGCTGCTTATAATTAGGATTCTGTATTTCTTAAATTAAATTCAACACTGAATGCTGTCCCTTTCGTTAACTCACTTTTAAAATCTATTTTTCCATTCATTATTTCTACATATTTTGCAACGATATTCAGTCCGAGACCTGTTCCAGGGATTGCCTCAGCGTTAGTACCCCTGAAAAATCTTTCGAACAAATGTTTTTGATCTTCAGCTGATATTCCAATGCCGTAATCTTCAACTTTAATTGTGAAAACTGAATTTTTAACGTCGGAGGTGATATACACAGAGCCGTCTTCATTAGAAAATTTTATTGCATTTGAAATCAGGTTCACCAAAACATGCCGCAGATTTTTTTTGTCAAGTGTAATTTCATCTTCCCCTGCATGATTGTAAATAATTTTCTGATTCAATTTTGCGATCAATTTCAATTCGCCGACAACTTCTGTAACTAATTCCGGAGCTGAAAATGTTTCATTGGAAACCAGCGTGGCTCCTTCCTCCAGTTTGCTTAAAGAAAGTATATCATTTAAAATATCCGTAAGGTGCATCACTGCGGATTTGATTCTGACTATATGCTTGTTTTGTTTTTCCTTTTCGTTTTGCTCGCCGTATTTCGAGATAAGTGAAAGTGAAGTTAATATTGTAGCAAGCGGTGTGCGGAATTCATGCGAGGCTGTTGAAACAAAACGGGTTTTTAATTCATTTAATTCTTTTTCGTGCTCGAGTAATTTTTGAAGTTCTGCTTCTGATTTTTTCAGCTTGCTGAGTGCATTCTCAATTACTGCGGACCGCTCCATAACGCGTTCTTCAAGCTGCGAATTTGCCATAGTCAAGTTTTCAGTGAGCTCATGTAATTCAGCCCGCTGCTCCAATGCTGTCTGAACAACTTTTTTGTACTTAATTATCATTAAAGCGCATATAAGAACCACTGCAATTGAGAGCATTCTGTTGGTGATGGCTATATGTGCTTCGGCAATGGAAGGTGCAGGCGGAGAAAGAAAATACCCAGCAATTATAAATGCAATGCCTGTGGAAGCGGCCATGATAGTAAATTTTTTATCCTTCGTCCACATGGAAAGAAGCATGACGCCGGTATAGCATATTCCGTCAGCAATGCCGATAGGAGAGAGAATGTCAACTACAAAAATCAGCAAAGAGAGCGAAAGCCCCGCAGCAATAATAAGGCTTGAAGATATTTTTTTGTTGAATATCATGCTCAATTTGTAGTTCGAAAATGGAACAAATTTTGAAATTCTTTGAGTATTATATGAGTCCGCGGTTTTAATAATTATCTGATTTTTGAATTGGTTAATTCTTTAAAACTTTTGTTAAGAAATACGGTTATCATCTCTTTTCTATATGCCCGGGAATAAACATCATTATCAACAATCCTTGCTTTTTTTACTGCCGTTTTAATTAATTCGTTTTTATCAGTATCCGTTGTGCCTTCAACAACAATTGGTTTTGGGTCAACGCCGCCAAGCACTATTTTTACTTTCCCTTTGTCATCCATTGCTACAGCGGTAGTTAACGAAGTAAAATCAACAGCTTCGCGCGGGCGTAATTTTCTGAAATCACATTTGAAGTTCCTGTTTAAAGGAAGAATAATATTTTTGATTATAGCAGTTTTGCTGAGGTTTCGCGGAGCAATTCCATCGCCGGTATAAATGCTTTCCAACGGTAGTGTTTTTATTCCATCTGTATCAGCAATTTCAATTTTGGCATCCATGCTGATTAGTACTGGAGCTGTATCGGAAACAAACTTGGAAAAGCAGCTTTTTTTACCGCCTGTGGCAATACATATTGCGCCTTCGCATTTCAGACAGTATCCAACTGCTTCGCGCCAGCTTTCACTTTGATTATAAAACGAACAGCGGTTTTCGCACAACACATTCCCGCCGATAGTAGCTGTTTTGCGTAACATCGGCGATGCTGCTTCATGAGCAATATTAATAAGCGCAGGGAAATGTTTTGAAATAATTTCATGTTTTTGTAAATCATCCAAACGGATTAATGCTCCTATTTTTAGATACTCCCCCTCGACCGTCACATTTTTTAAATCATCGATATCTGAAATGTCAATTAAGCATGCAGCTTCTTCGTTACCCTGATATTTATTTACAATCACATCCGTTCCTCCTGCCAGGTAGCGGAAAGAATCAATGTGCTGCGTGGCTGATTTAACAGCTTCGTCAACAGACTTAGGTTTTAAATAAAATTTTTCAGTAATCATTTTATTGCAGCGTTAGAAGTTTGACTTTCTTTTTCTTTCAATAATTTTAATACATCTTCTGATTTAATCGGCAGTTTTGTGATACGGATTCCCACTGCGTCGTAAATAGCATTTGCAATTGAAGGCAGCACGGCATGAATCGCACCTTCCCCTGTTTCTTTAGCTCCGAATGGGCCTTCCGGATCTATCGTTTCAATAATGTTTGTATGAATTGACGGAGTATCCAAGGTTGTTGGAATTTTATAATCGAGAAAATTATTAGTAAGCAGTAATCCGTTGTAGTACGACATATCTTCAGTCATAGTTTGGCCGATACCCATGTGCCATGAACCTTCTAACTGCCCCTCAACTGCCAATGGATTTAATGCTTTTCCGCAGTCGTGTGCACCCCAAACATTAATAATTTTTACATGTCCTGTTTCCAGATCCACCTTCACTTCTGAAATGCAGGAGCTGAATGAATACGATGGACTTAAGCCTGCACCGGCTCCTTTGAAGTCTCCTCCCAATTTTGGAGAAATATACTTACCGCTCACATTCACTGCGCCGCGATTGGCTGTCAGAATCTCAATGGCTTCATCCCAGCTTAAATCAACAGTTTTATCATTGCTGAAAACTCTGTTCTCAGAAAAAATCAGTTCTTCTGGTGCAATATTTTTCTTTTTGGAAACTGCTGTTTCAATTTCTTTTTTAAGATTTTCGGCAGCATCTTTTGCTGCATTCCCTGCCATAAAAGTTACACGGCTTGAGTAACTTCCTAAGTCAACCGGTGTGATTAATGTATCTGCTGCTATCACAAATGTTTTATCCATGCTGATGCCCAATACCTCCGCTACTATTATTGCAAGCATAGTATCGCTGCCCTGCCCTATATCATTGGCACCGGAAGCAATCAGTACTCTTCCGTCAAAATCAACTTTCAAATGAACTACCGATTGCGGCAATTCATTCCACCAAATCGGCAAAGCACTGCCGCTGATAAAAAATCCGCAGGCAACGCCAAAGCCATGCCCTTTGGGCATTTTGCCATGTCTGCTCTTCCAATCCGATTGCTTGGCAACTGTTTGAATGGCCTGCCTGATTCCGTTTGATGTGATGCGGTATTGGCCGATGGTGAATGAATTGGGGTCAAGAAAATTTTTCATCCGCATTTCAATCGGATCCATATTTATTTGATGGGCAATATCATCAATCATTGATTCTACAGCAAAGCGGGTGTTTACAGCGCCATGCCCGCGCATTGCACCGCACTGCGGTTTGTTGGTATAAACGCGGTAAGTTATGAAACCTAAATTATCTAATTTGTAAGGAGCCTGAAGCAGCACCCCGTTGTAATACGTAGTAACAATTCCGAAACTTCCATAAGCCCCGCCGTCAATTGCGACTTTGGCATCCAATACTTTTATTATTCCGTCTTTATCTGCGCCAAGCTGGATAGTCATTTTTGTCGGATGGCGGCCATGATTGTTTAGAAATACTTCTTCACGGGTCAAGCGCACTCTTACCGGCTTTCCTGTTTTTCTGGCAATATGTGCAACAATTATTTCGTGAGCAAATGGATCACCCTTGCCTCCGAAACCTCCGCCGACATGCGGTTTTATTACACGGACCCGGCTCAGCGGAACTTCCATTGTTCTTGCCAATGCACGATGCAGGTAGTGTGACACCTGAGTAGCGGAAATCATTGTCAATCCATTCTCATCCCAAAATGCAGTAGAGGCGTGCGGTTCAGTAAAACCATGATTGATACCGGCCATTTCAAAATCCATTTTTAAAACTACTTCAGCATCTTTCAATCCCTGCTGCTGATCGCCAAAACGCAGTTCCGCTTTTTTATGAATGTTGTTATTGAATTTGGAGGTGCTATGGATTTTTTCCGCAGTGCCGATATCATTAAAAGATTCATCTATGGTAAGGAATTCCTTTAAGCGCTGGTATTTCACATGAATGAGTTTACATGCCTGCGCTGCAATTTCTTCAGTGTCGGCAGCAACAGCTGCAACAATTTCTCCGATATATCTTGTTTTATCAATAGCAATAGCTTCTTCATCCTGTGATAAAGGAAGCACCCCAAATGTGACAGGTAATTCTTTTCCGGTTGCAATGTAGCGCACACCTTCAAGAGCCATTGCTTCAGATGTATCAATACTCAATATTCTTGCATGCGCAAATAAGCTTCTGGCAAACTTTACATGCAGTGCATCTTTCATTTTGTAATCATCAGCGTAATCGGCAATCCCCTGCACCTTCTTTCCTGCTTCAATGTAAGGACGGGGAACGCCGACTGTTCCTTTTGCAGTTAGCGGCTTGACTTTTACAGGTTCAGAACTTTTTACTCCCGACTTTAAACTTTGAACTTCCGTTGCATATTCAGCAACTGCTTCAATAATTTTTTTGTATCCAGTACACCGGCAGAGGTTGCCGGACAAAGCATCTTTAATTTCATGAATACTTGGATTTGGATTTTTGTTTACAAAATCCAATGCAGTAATTACCATTCCGGGAGTGCAGAACCCGCATTGTATCGCACCTTTCTGAACAAATTTTTCCTGCAGCAGATGTAATTCACCATTTGTTGCAACGCCTTCAATCGTTGTGATTTCAGCGCCGTCAAATCTCAATGCCGGAGTAATGCAGCTGAGGACTGGTTCTTTATTTACCATAACTGTACAGGCACCGCAGCTGCCCTGTTCGCATCCGATTTTAGTTCCCGTAAGACCTGCTTTTTCACGGATAACGCTGGAAAGCATTTCGTGATCACCGACTAAAAGCTCGTGCTGTTTATCGTTTATCTTAAGTTTGATATGTTTCATTTTTAAAATTGCTGATTTAGAGAATGGTTGATTTGTTTAATTTTTAATTCTCTAATTCTCCATCTCTCTAATTTATTTTAAGGTCAAAGCCCTGCTCCTATGCTCTTCCCGCCGTCAACATAAATAGTCTGACCGGTTATAAAATTTGTTTCTGCTGAAGCCAAAAAAGCAACAACATTTGCAATATCTTCAGGTTTTCCCATTGTTTTAGTAGGCTGCGCTTCTATTAGTTTCTGTAAAACTTCTTTCTCTAATTTTTGTGTAAGCGGTGTGTCGATTAAGCCTGGTGCTACACAGTTTACCAGCACATTGTATTTTCCGAGTTCAAGTGCAAGCACGCGTGTAAGACCTACAATACCTGCTTTGGAGGCAGAATAATTACTCTGCCCGATGTTGCCGAGCCATGCACGGGAGGCTATGTTCACGATTCGTCCGCTTTTCTGATCGCGCATTATTTTTGCTGCTTCCTTGCACATAAGCCATGTTCCGCGGAGATTAACGTCAATCACTTTGTCAAAATCTTCAAGGCTCATATTCCAGATTTTGTTATCACGGATAATGCCTGCGTTATTTACAACAACATCTACGCGTTTGTATTCTTTGATTATTTTTTCAAAAAACTTTTGTACAATTTTTTCATTGCAGATGTCTGCTTTTGCAAAGCGGACTTTGTTTTTGTCGTATCCTGATATTAATTTTTTACCGCTCAGCTCATCAACATCAACCGCGATAACAAAATAATTTTGCGCAGCTAACCGCGATACAATGGCTTTACCAATACCTTTTGCGGCACCCGTAACAACAGCTATTCTTTTGCTCATAATTAATTTATTTTTTTAAACAGCTAATATCAATACGCCTCTGCTCCGGCAGTTGAAGTTTCTTTTTTCATAATGTGTTCTGTGTAATCATCCGGCGTATTTATATTTATCAGTATACTGCCGTTATCCACCGCAGCCAAACTCTTCGGAAAGGGGGCCAATATATTTTTCAAATTATAATTTTCATCAGGAAGACCATTTAGATGATGCATTATTATTTTTGAAACTAAAATTGGGTGGCCTTTTCTTCCATTGTAAATAGGAGACGTATATCCAAGCGGATTTTTTTTCTCCAGCAGACTTTCAATTAATTCTGCACTCACAAAAGGGTTGTCAATGTTTTGAATAAAGCATGATTCCAAATGCTGCATGTTTTTTAATCCAAGTTTCAAAGAATGAAATCTTCCGAAATCGGGATTAAGGTTTTTAATTATCACTGCCCTTGAGTTTAGCTCTTCTATATGTTTAACCCATTCACCCTTTCCGAACTCATGATTTATTACAACGTAAATATTTTTTATACCGGCGGCATAATATTCATCAACAATTTTTTTTAAAAAAGTTTTTCCATCAAATAAAAGATAAGCTTTCGGAAAAATCATCCGTTCGGATTTACCGCCTGCAAGAATGAGTACACCGGTTAAACTATCCATGTTGATTGATATCTACAGCGAAAATATTCCAAATTACATTTATAAATTATGATACAAATCATAGTATTACTTGATAGATAGAGGTTATTTTGCTAAAAACAAATTTGAAATGAAACCTCTTGATACCATCCTTAAAGAATGTGAAGAACTTTCTTTTGACTTGAATTTTACAAGCGCAAAAAAATGGAAAACACAAGGAAAAGACAGACTTCTTGTCGGCTTTCTTCCTATTTATGTTCCCCGCGAAATTATACATGCAGCAAACGGACTGCCTGTTGGAATAATGGGTGTGGGCGACAGAAAACAAATTATTAAAGGTGATGCATACTATCAATCGTATATATGCCACCTGCCCCGCGGGATTATAGAAATGGCTCTTGACAAAAATCTTGATGACTTTGACGGATTTATGTTTCCTGCAATCTGCGACTGTGTGAGAAATCTTTCGGGAATGTTTAAACTTTCCAAAAAAGGAAATTTCCAAAGATATTTTGATTACCCTCAAAACTTTGATCCTTTGGTGGGCGGTATTTTCTATACACAGGAAATGGAAAAAGTGATGGATGATATGTTTGCTGTGAATAAAATAAAAGTAACGGATGAAAAATTAAATAATGCAATTCAATTGTATAATAAAAACAGAAAGTTAATTGAGGCTATTTATGACATTCGTCAGGAATTCCCATGGAGATTTTCTGCAGTTGAAACATATCATGTACTTAGGGCAGGACTTACTATTCCTGTTGAAGAGCATAACACAATGCTCGAACAGGTGCTGGAACATATCAGCAAAGAGCGCGGTGAACCGATGGATAATATCCGTGTGGTTGTTACCGGTTCTTTCTGCGAACAGCCGCCTATCGGCTTAATAAAATCAATTGAGATGGCAGGCTGCTATATAGTTGAGGATGACTTTATGCTCGGTTCAAGATGGATACAAGGGGATGTTGATGCAAAATCAAAAGCGCCGCTGGCAGCTCTTACTGATGCGTATATCAACCAAAGTACTTTTTCATCGGCTTATTATGATGTCGGAAATCCAAGAGGAAAACGATTAGTTAAGCTGGCGAAAGAGCGTAATGCAGATGGAATTATTTTTGCCGCTGCAAGTTTCTGCGATCCTGCGCTGCTTGACAGACCGCAGATGCAGAAAGAATGCGACGATGCAGGCATCCCTCATATCAACTTTCAATTTCATGAAAATACAGGTCAGTTAAAAGTTATCAAAGAACAAGCAGGTACTTTTTCTGATTCAATAAAACTGTGGGCGTAAAATATAGAGGGAACAAGCAATTGGCAAAAGGCAATTAGAAATTTTAACAATAAAATAATTTAGCAACAAATAACAAACAACAAATAACAAATAACAAATAACAAATAACAAAAGTCAGGCTTTAGCAATATAAAAACATAAAAAATGGCACAACCTACTGAGGCAATAAAAGAAAAAAGCATGGTTCTTCAAAAGGACATGCTTGCAAAACAATTTCATGATTTAAGCAAAGCGAAAGAGCTTGGGAAAAAAGTAGTTTACACTTTTGTTCCCGGTAATCTCACTGAATTAATTCTTTCGTTTGATATGCTTCCGGTGTATCCGGAGATCAATGCACTTCAATCGGGTATGAGAAAAAAATCCGGCTCCTTTATCAAAGATGCCGAAAAAATTGGGTATTCGGAGGATGTATGTACGTATGTGAAATGTGATATCGGTATGATGCTGAATGGCAACATAGGGCCCACCGGCGAAAAACTTCCCAGTCCGGATTTGCTGTTACTGAGCTACACCGGCTGTTTTACTTTTTTAAAATGGTTTGAAAACCTGGAACGCATGTATCCGGGAGTACCTGTAGCAATGCTTCACACGCCTTATCAGGAGGATGGAAAAATCACCCAGGATCAAATTGATTATATGGTGAAACAGCTGAAGGAAGATGTGATTCCAAAAATGGAAATGGTTTCAGGAAAAAAGTTTGATATGTCACGCTTGTCGGGTATGATGGAAAACTCCGCGAAAGCAGAGGATTTGCTGGTGAATATTTTGGAGAGCGCAAAAAATGTTCCTTCGCCTATTGATGCATATTTTGCGGGCGTGTATTATATAGGCCCTATTTTCACCGCATTCAGAGGTACTCCGGAAGCCGTTGAATATTATTCTGAGTTGTGGAATGAAGTTCAGGAGCGTATGAGACTTGGTTTGGGCCCTGTAACACCTGAAGGAGAAATCAAAGAACAAAAATTCCGATTGGTAATGGAAGGCCCTCCTAATTGGACAAATTTCCGCGAGTTCTGGAAAATATTTTATGATATGGGAGCAGTAATTGTTGCGTCTTCTTATACAAAAGTAGGCGGTGTTTATGACTTTGGATTCAGACATGATCCAACGGCGCCTTTGGAAAGTTTATCAAAATACTGCATGAGCTGTTACACCAATATGAATCTTCCGCAGCGTGTTGATATGCTTGAGAAATATGTGAAAGACTATAAAGCAGACGGCTTCCTTATTAATTCGATAAAAAGCTGCAACTCCTTTTCAGCAGGCCAGCTTATGATTATGCGCGAGATTGAACAGCGCACCGGAGTTCCGGTTGGTTTTATCGAAAGCGATTTAGTTGACCCGCGTTATTTCTCTTATGCAAACATAAAAAATCGCTTGGAATCGTACTTCCAGATGCTCGGACAGCGAAAAATTATTTTGAAACAAGAGGGGATTATAGTTTAAAGTTTGAAAGTTAAAAGTTTTAAGTTAAAAGTTAATGACAGGCATAATTGAATGATAATGAATGACACAGAAATAAACGCAAAATCTGTGTAATCTTTTTTTAATCACTTTAATCATATTTCAATGAACAAATACTACCTCGGGGTCGATCTGGGCTCCACCACATCAAAAGCGGTAATCATCAACGAGCAGGATGAAATCATCGGAAGAGGCATCACTAACACCCGTGCAAATTATTCGGTTGCAGCCGATATTGCCCGAGATGAAGCTATTTACAATGCAAGATTTTCGGTTCTTCAAAAAAAATTGGAAGAAGAAATAAAAGTTAAACCGGAATATAAAAAATACATTACCGATTTAGAAAGTGTTTTTCAATACGAGCAATTCAAAGTCCGCCTGGATAGATTAGGTGAAGAGTTATTGAAAACATGCAATACCTTTTTTCAGGACGAAAAAAAGAAGGAAGAAATTATCGGGCATCTGCGCAATATCCGCAGATCGTTCAAGCCTGTGATTAAACGTGATTATCTCTACAATAATCTTGGAGCAAAAAACATGTTCTTCCGCGATATTGTTTCTGAAAAATATAATGAGGAAGTAAATAAATTAGACATGTCGCTTTTTGAACCTCTCATGACTGTGTGGGACAAAAGCATCAGCCCGGCTGAAAACGAACGTGTACAGTTTAACTTTCAGGAGCTCGTTCAAAAAGCAATGGAGGAGCTGAAAGACAAATACAAAAATCTGCCTGATACCATTGCAGATTCAGCCAATGTAAATTTTGATGCAGAAATGAATCTGCTCAAAGGCAACTTCGACAGCGTTTCTGAGACACTTCGCGAACATATTAATGAAATTGCCGAACTGGAATTCAATATTACCAATATGACCGGAACTGGCTACGGACGTGCTCTTTTGCCATTTCCTGAAGACTGCATCCGCTCCGAAATTTTATGCCATGCATTCGGCGCACACGCAGTTTTTCCTGAAACACGCACAGTGCTTGATATCGGCGGGCAGGATACTAAAGCAATACAAGTTGATAAATACGGGCTTGTTACAAGTTTCCAAATGAACGACAGGTGTGCTGCGGGCTGCGGACGTTACTTGGGCTACATAGCAGATGAAATGAGTATATCTGTAAATGAGCTTGGGCCGATGGCTATGAAAGCTGACAAGGAAGTAACTATCTGTTCTACCTGCACAGTTTTTGCAGGAGCAGAACTTCGCGAACTTACAAATCTCGGTGAGAAACGCGAAGATATTTTAGGCGGACTTCATAAAGCCATCATCATGCGTGCTATGTCACTCATTGCACGATCAGGCGGCGTATTTAACGAGTTTACTTTTACCGGAGGTGTTGCGCGTAACCCGGCAGTAATAAAATATCTTGGGCAGCTTGTAAGAGAAAATTACGGCGACAAAATAAAAATAAACATTCATACTGATTCCATTTTTATGGGAGCACTCGGCGGCGCTATGTTTGCCCGCAGAAATATTCAGGCTGATCTGCCAAGTTCTAACAAGAATAAAGCGATAGCATGATTAAGTTTGAAAGTTTAAAGTTTGAAAGTTTAAAGTTTTTTTAGTACACAGAACTTTGAACTTTCAAACTTTAAACTTTCAACTTTTTTTTAATACCCAGAACTTTAAACTTTCAAACTTTCAAACTTTTCTGATTCCCATTTAATTCACACGCAAAACCAATGCAGAAAATAGATCTGGAGGAAGTCATTCGGGCTAAGAATCCTCGCTTACTAAAAATGCTTCCGGGGTTTGTGTTGAATTATATCAAGCGCATTATTCACCAGGAAGACTTAAATAAATTTTTGCTGGAGACAAAAGATGTTTATGCCCATGATTTTGTAAGGGACGCGATTAAGCATTTTCAAATTAATGTTGTAACAGAAGGACTAGAAAATATTCCTGAGCATGGCGGCTGTATTGTCGCATGCAATCACCCTTTGGGAGGCATTGACGGAATTGCTGTAATGAGTGAGATTGGGAAAAGAAGAACTGATATTAAAGCAATGGTGAATGATATTCTTATGAATCTCGAAAACCTGAGCAGTTTATTAATACCTGTAAACAAGCATGCAAAAAACGCAGTAGAAAATTTAAAACATATTGATCAGGCTTATGCATCGGATGAATGCATTATTGTTTTTCCTGCCGGGCTTGTTTCACGAAGGCAGCAAGGAGAAATCAAAGACTTGGAATGGAAAAAAAGTTTCATTACAAAAGCTGTTAAATATAAACGGAATATTATTCCTGTACACATTGATGCGCGTAACAGCGATTTTTTTTATAACCTGGCATCACTGCGAAAAAAAATAGGCATTAAAGCAAACATCGAAATGTTTTACCTGGTGGATGAAGTATATCGTCAGAAAGACAAATGCTTTAAGCTCACTATCGGAAAACCTATACCCTATACGGCTTTTACAAAAACCCAATCTGACCTTTGCTGGGCAGAAAAAATAAAAGAACATGTGTATGATCTGGGAAAAGGTGAAAACAGTGATATGAAAATGAAACAATTTGATGATTTGAAAATTAGCGCATAATCAAATCGTCATTTAACAAATTAATAAAACATGAATTACATTCTAACGCCGTTCCGGGTTATTTATAAAATATATTACCTGATAGTTTTTGCGCTGTCCCTCATTATTACTTATCCCATAATGTATTATCTGCTGGCTGATCCTAAACGTTTTCCGAAGGCTTTCACTGCCATGCGCATACATGGTTTTGCACTGCTGATTTTAGCAGGAGCTTTCTTGAAAGTAAAAGGCGCTTCCAATATTCCGCAAAACAGCGCCTATATTATATGCCCGAATCACACTTCTTATTTAGATATTTTTTGTCTTTATACAATATTCCCTCAGTACTTTGTTTTTACCGGAAAAAAGGAAATTGAAAAATGGCCTTTGTTTCATATTTACTATACTTCCGGAATGAACATCCTTGTGGATAGAGACAGCAGAACCGGCACTTTTAAAGCATTAAAAAGAATGTCGCATGAAATTGAAATCGGAAATCCTTTGGTGATATTTCCGGAAGGCACTATATCAAAAGAAGCGCCCAAACTTGGGCCGTTTAAAGCAGGAGCTTTTGCAATTGCAATTCAAAAGCAGGTGCCTATTTTACCGGTTACATTTGTAAGCAATTGGAAAATCCTTTCACGGAGCGGATTTTGGAAGGGACAGGATGGGCCCGGTATATCTGAAGTAGTGATACACCAGCCGATACCAACAAAAGGGATGACAAAAGATAATATTGAGCAGCTTCAGAACGATGTAATAGCAATTATCAGCGGGCCGCTTACTGCAGAAGTAAGACAAATGAATAAGCTTCCTAAGAGTGTTCATGCTGCAAGTATTTAAATTTCTTTAACATACAAAACAGCTTTCTTCATTTCTCGCGCTGGTCATATTGAGCCTGTCGAAATATGTGCGATGGCTTCTTGCTCAAATGCATTGCTTTTAAAGCCTGCCAACAGTCTTCGACAAGCTCAGACTGACCATCCGCCTAATAATATTGAGCTTGTCGAAATAGCTCCTGAACTCATTACACCACATGCACCATCACCGGATTACCCCAAGGCTGCTGGCCGTTTTTGGTAATAGCAGCAACCCGGAACCAATATTTTGTACCCGGATTTAAACCATTAATAGTATAAGCTGCACGCGTGGTAACTGCAGCCTGATGCCAATCGGCATTACTCAAAGGTTCTGCGTAATACTGCCATACATAAGAGTTTGCTCCTGAAAGCGTTCTTACTTCAACACTTCCCGACTGCAGTCCCTGTACTGCTGTGAAACCTTTTGCTCTGCCTTGTCTTGCAGGAACTATACTGAAACCGCTTGAAAGCGCTATTGTAACTTTAGTATCGCTTATGTACTCAACATAGCCGGCCAGGGCTTTTAATACAGGGTTCAGCTTTCGTTTAGCGGCTTTTACAGCTTCGCCGCTTGCTTTATCTCCGGGATGAAACAAAGCAATAGCGTTTTTGAGATCAGTCACCGCTGTCTGCAAATCAGTAATTACCGGGAAAGGATTAAGAAAATTACTGTTTCCTGTAATTGCAGTTAAAATACTCTGCCCGAAAACAGCCGAAAGTGCTGCGCTTAACTTTTTAAACGCAAGCGAAATTTTTACTTCTATCATTGGATTTAATATATTTACTCCGCACACGGTGTTTATCCTTTGCTTTATAGAAGCAAGTTTTTGTGCTTAGTTTGTTTATGTCCGTTTTAGGAAAAACACCTGAGTAAATATATCTTCATTAGAATGGAATTTTAATACTTGAATACTTGAACGCAGAAGAACAGCCGAATGTTTCAATAAAATTACTGTTTCAGATTATTTTTGGGAAATTCAGATTGATTTCTGGAAATCCAGATTGTTTTCCAGAAATTCAGATTGGTTTCTTGAAGTTGGCTTGTATTTCCAGAAAATCAGATTGATTTCCATAAATCCAGTTCGTTTTCTTGAAATTCAGATTGTTTTCTGGAAGTTCTATTTGATTTCCAGAAAATCAGATTGTTTTCCGGAAAATCAGATTGTTTTCCAGAAATCCTGTTTGATTACTGGAAATTCAATTTGTTTTATAGAAATTCAGTTTGTTTTCTGGAAATCGAGATTGATTTGGTATTAATCAATCTTGTTTAGGGCTAAACAGACTTGCAAAGTAGTTATGCAATATTGCGCTTTCTGGTTGATGAATAGATTTATTTTATTAATAAAATCTAAACATGATAAAGGTTATTCTCACTATCTTGAAAGAATGACTTTAGAAAATCCGGTTTCATCTCCGATATTTAATCTTATCATATAAATTCCCGAACTCAAATTGTTAATGTCCAGCTTTGTTGCGCCATTTCTAGTATCACAATCACTTTCAATTACTGTTTGCCCAAGCATATTGCTGAGTATAATTGTTCCTTTACCATTAAATTTTACTGGAGCTGAAACTATTAATTGATTATTTTGCTGAAGCCAATTCAATTGATGCTTCGTTTCTTTACTTTCAGGAACCCCGCCGCAGATTGATATTGAATAATATCCAGCATTAGTGGAAACGATATACCCGCCAATGCCGGAGTTGCTAAACATTTCAATTGCCATACTGCTATGTATCGGCTGTCCGCTATTCCAATCCAGTGTATCGTAATTAAAAGATAAAGGCGCATTATAAAAGCCGGTACTGGCTAAGCCATGATGTTGTGTGCCAAGTATTAAAAATTGGCCGCATTCACCAAGCTGAACATCCTTAATATAATGTAATGTGTCATCAAGCAGTTTTCCATTTGAAGTATTAAACAAATTATAACTTCCATGAGGATATGCTTGAATAAGCCCATTACCTAAAGTTGAAATGTAAACAGCCGAATCACCGCAGAAAGAGGCCGCTCCAGTAACATAAAAATTATTCACTTGAATATTGCCAGTGCTATAAACAGTCCATTGTGCATTCTGATAAACGGCCAATCCATTATCGGTACCGACATAGAGAACATTGTAGTTTCCGCAATAACTATTATTTACAGTAACATAAGTGATTTTATTTGATGGAAGCGGTGAATTGGAAGTATTGATATTGTTATAAAAAATGCCGTTGTATGTTACAAGGCCGCTGTCGGTGCCAATGTAATAAGTCCCATTGTAAAAGCAAATGTGGTTTACGTTTTTACTAGGAAGTTGTGAATTGTCGAACCCGGGTAAGGAACAAACTCCCTCATGAGAACCGAAAGCTGGAGTATAATTGGGGTCATTATCAGTAAAGCAGGTAACGTCATCGGCATGAGGAACAGTTGTGGTATCAGAAAAACCGCTTAAAGAAAAATTTTGAGTAACAGTAAAAAGACCTTCGTTTGTCGCAAAAAGTAAAGCCCCGCTATATGTATTGGATGCTGCACCCATTTCTTTTGCCTGTTTGAATGGCATGAAAGGAAATGGGATGGTTGACCAATTGCTGCCGTTGTATAATAATAAGTGATGAATGCCGTTAGAGGTAGTGGACATCACCTTAGGGTTGCTCAATTTATCAAGGAAAAAATTTTCAATTGAATTGTCAAAGCCAGGCAACGCTCTTGCCTGCCATGCGGTTCCATCAAATTCCAGCAGCTTGTTTTTATTCCCTGCAGTCCACACATGACCATTAGCTCCGACCTTTACATTTAGAAATTGATCTGTTCCTATAGGAGTATTTGAGGCATCATAAATAAAAGCATTGCTGTTTTGAAGGTGAATTAATTTATTCGTGGCGGCAATCCATAACCCGCCCCCGGCATCCACATCCCAGTCAGAGAAATAAGCACCGCTTGAAGGAAGCGTGTAAACGGAATCATAAATTCCATTATGGAATTTGTAAATTTGTGAAGCATAGAGTAAATATGCAGAAGAGTCATTTATCACTTTTATTTTTCCAAACCCCCAATAAATATTTGCCGGATTAGGGTATAATATCCAATTGCTCCCATCATAAATTGCAACATTCTTGAAAGTATTTGTTGTTGTAACCCAAACTTTTCCATTTGACGCCACATCAATATCACCCAATTGTTTGTTTTGAAGATTGCCGTTGGAAATGTTTTCATACTTATTGGTATTGTGATTATACCTTCCTATATATCTGGAATTACCACTCATATAAACGTAAGTATTGCCCGTGTCAGCTACAATACTTTCTAAAACATAATAACCAGCCCAATGGTATTTTGTTTCATGGTTGTTAATATTCAACTCTTCCAGTCCGCCGGCACGCCGCGCATAAATTATTGAATCTTTAATTACCATCAGCTTACACCTCTCGGACGTATTGCTATTGTAGGTAAGATCAGGCATGGGGCTCAAAGGGGGCTGTTGAGCTTTACAATAGAAGCTGGTAATTAAAAAAAGAAAGCCGGATAGTAGATTTTTTTTCATGATTGCTTAATTATAAGTTATACCTGAGAAAGCGAAGTTAAGCTAAAAAAAATCCTCTCTAAAAAATATCATTAATAGTTTTCATGATTCTTTGAAAGTTAACATTACATGGCGTTTAGCTATTATAATTTTTTCAAAATGCCTATAGAATAGGAAAACACTAAGAATGCCAATATAAACTTTAAAATGAATTTTACGCAAATGAGAGAACTAGTACTGAATACTAAAACCAATAACATCCTAAGTCAAATTGATTTGAGCAAACAGCCAAACGGTATTTATATTATCAGAGCAAATGATAAAAGCCAAACCTTAAATCAGCGATTGATTAAACAGTAGATTAAACTTAGCGCATTTGCGTCCTAGGTGGCAAAATCTCCCATAATCAATAAAAAAATTGCGGCGGATATAATTTTCTTTCGTAATTTGAAGCCGAATTTTTAAAACTCTATTTCAAACATTGCCTATGAAAATAAAAGTTACACTTATCTGTCTGCTTGCTGCTGTAAGCTTCTCTTTAAAAGCGCAAACCACTGTAACCATTCCCGATGCCCACTTTGCTGCATGGCTTACTGCACACATACCTGGCGCGATGACTGGCAGCATGATGGATACAGCCAACTCAGGAGTTACAACCCGCACTTCAATAAATGTTGAAAACGATTCTATTCTTGATTTAACAGGGATTCAATATTTCCATTCGCTTATAACTTTAGACTGCGGTAATGGCTATTCTGTACCCAACCCCAATAATTTAACAAGCCTGCCTCGCTTGCCGGCATCGCTTGATACCTTAATCTGCGGTTTAAATTCTTTAACTAGTCTTCCGGCACTTCCAAATGCGCTCACTGTTTTAAAATGCTATAACAACCCGCTGACAACCCTTCCGGCACTGCCTAATTCACTCGCCTATATAAATTGTAATTTTGATCAGTTAACGAGTCTTCCGGCTTTACCGGCTTCGCTTGTCGAATTGTATTGTTCGGGTAACCTCTTAACAAGTCTTCCGGCTTTACCATCTTCTTTTGTTACATTGCTTTGCGACGGCAATCACTTAACAAGCCTGCCGGCATTGCCAAACAGCCTCATAAGTTTATATTGCGACAACAATCAGCTCAACAGCCTTCCTGCACTGCCGGCTAATCTTACTTATTTATATAGCAGCGGTAATATGTTAGGCAGTCTTCCTGCGCTGCCAAATTCACTTTCGCAGTTATACTGCAATACAAATCAATTAACGAGTCTTCCTGCATTACCAGCATCTGTTCTGATTATGGGCTGCAGCGGTAATCTGTTAACCAGTCTTCCGCCTTTACCTAACCAGCTTCAAAGGTTCGATTGCAGCGGCAATTCTATTTCCTGCTTCCCGGTATTTCCAAATGCACTTGTTGATACTTTATACTTTTCTATTTCGGGAAACCCTTTCACATGTCTGCCAAACTATGTTCCTGCAATGAAAGCAGGAACCTTGGCTTACCCGCTCTGCACTGCCGGCGACACAGTAAATAATATACATGGCTGTGCCGGTTCTGCCGGAATTACAGGGTTTGCATTTAAAGATAGCAATGCTGACTGCATAAAAAATACCGGTGATTTAAGCCTGGTAAATATTCCGTTAAAATTATACAGCACAAGCAATAACCTGCTGGGGCAGACGTATTCGGCAGTTAACGGAATATATGATTTCCCGGATACGGTTGGAACTTACATAGTAAAAATTGATACTGCCGGAATGAATTTTGTTATTCAGTGTGCTTATCCGGGTGTTGATTCTATAGTTACTTTAACAGGCGGAAGCCCATTGGCAGGGAATGTAAATTTTGCAGTTGGCTGCAAAGCAGGTTTCGATGTGGGTGTGCAGTCTGCAGTTCAAAATGGATGGGTTTTTCCGGGGCAGCAGCATAGTCTTAATATCACAGCCGGCGATATAAGTCATTGGTATCATCTTAACTGCGCCTCAGGAATAAGCGGGCAGGTGCAGGTTTCGGTAATCGGCCCTGTTACATACAACGGCATTGTTCCAGGGGCGCTTACACCTGCGGTGTCTGGAAATGTTTATACATACACCATTGCAGATTTTGGCACTGTAAATAATTCTCAGGCATTTGGTTTATTATTCACTACTGATACTTCAGCACAGGCTGGGGATTTTATCTGCGTTTCTATTGCAGTTACACCAACTAACGGTGATAACAACCCAAGCAACAATGTCCGTCAGTTTTGTTATCCGGTTGTGAATTCACATGACCCAAATCTGAAAGAAGTATATCCAGTAAATGTAATCCCCGGTTATCACGATTGGTTAACATACACCATCCACTTTCAAAACACGGGAAGTGCGTCAGCAGCCAACATTCGCTTGGTTGATACGCTGAATAGTAATTTAGATTTAGAAACATTTCAAGTGATAAGTTACAGCCATCGCAATACCGTTTCGCTTCAAGGCTCAGTGCTAACTGTTCGTTTTCCAAACATTATGCTGCCCGACAGCCTCAGTAATCCAACGGGCTCTATTGGTTTTATTCAGTACCGTATAAAACCGAAAGCAAATCTGCCGCTTGGCACGCTGATAAAAAACACTGCAAATATTTATTTCGATTATAATGCTCCTGTTGCTACAAATACCGCAACGAATGAATTTACTTCGACGGCTTCTATAAATGAAAACAAACTGGCAGGTACATTGTATGTCTATCCCAACCCCGGCAAGGGCAGCTATTACGTGAAATTACCGGAAGGAATGAAAGGCTCTGAAATAAATATTAAAGTATATAACCTGCTTGGTGAATTAATACTAAATACTAAAACCAATAACAGTTTAAGCCAAATTGATTTGAGCCATCAGCCAAATGGCATTTATGTTATCAGGGTGAATGACGGAAGCCAAACCTTAAATCAGCGATTGATTAAACAGTAGATTAAACTTTGCGCCTTTGCGTCTTTGCGAGAAAAAATAAGCGAAAACCTAACTTTCTGCAGCAACAAGCTTTTCCTGCAATGCATACATCACCAGCGAAGCCGTATTATTTATTTTGAGTTTACTCATAATATGTTTGCGGTGAGTGGTGACTGTATGGATACTTATAAAAAGTTTATCGGCTATTTGTTTATTTGCGAGCCCTTCTGAGATCAACTGCAGAATCTGAATTTCTCGATCCGAAAGTTTAACACCGTCGCATGAATACTTTGATGAACTTATTTTGTCCTCTTCCAATAATTGCTCAACAATTTTTCCGCACATAAATTTCTCTCCTTTTGAAGTAGAATAAATAGCCTCAATTATTTCATCTTCGTCGCAGTCTTTCAATAAGTGGCTTGTAACGCCGTATCCGATAGCTTTTGAAATTACCTGTTTCGACTGCGGATAAGTTATTGCAAGAATTTTTACTTCCGGAAAATACTGCTGGATAATAGAAATATCATCAATGCAGAAAAAACGCGAAGCATAATCAATTATTAATACATCCGGATTGCAGAGAAGAAGTTTCTCGCTGAGATCATCGGCTTTTGCAGCTTCACCAACAAATGAAAAATCACTTGTCTGGTTTATAAGGGAGCTCAGCCCTCTGCGGATAAGATAACTGTTATCGGCGATAAGTATTTTTATTTTTCCCATGAATGCCTCCATTTTATGTAATGAAATAAGGAGGTTCAGCGAAGATAGAGGTTGATATTCAGGGAAAATATGAGAATAATCATACTATTCTTACGGGCCATTCGGCTAAAGCTTCTTTTATCATTGAGTGAGCATAAAGGAATACGTGAATAAGCCAAAGCCTGCGCCATCAATGGAAGCAAAGCATCCCCTTTATGAAGGTTCTAAGGGGTTCCCATTTTTCCCCGGCTGAAAATTATGATTCACGTCATAGAATATTAATTTAATTGAATGTTCCTTTATGGCAGTGAATGTTTCACAGTGTATTTTGAAATTATATTAAATAACGTTTTTCAAAATAAATGAACAGTAAAAAGAGAATCGAAGCAGGCTTGTTTTTTTTGTGCCAAAAATTCAATTATGAAAACGCGCGTGAGGTTTGAACAAACGCGATGCCGTGTCGCCTGCAGGGGAGGAATCGTTTGTTCTTGAATTTTGTTTCTTTTTTTTTAAGAAAAAAGAAAAACACACAGTTTGTTTTTAAATGTTTTCTAAAAATTAGTTCAAAAACATAATTTATTAAAGAAAAAAATCGTCAAATAATATAAACTCTTATTAAAATAAAAATGGAAAAAAACTTTTATACAATGGGTATCGATGTAGGAAGCAACTTTATTAAGTTAATTCTGGTTGACTATTCTAATAATCCGAAAATTATTGATAAGCACACTGAAAAGATTCGGAAACGCAACCCCACTCTTGTTGCGGATGAAATGATACAAACAATGCTTCTGAAAAATAACCTGAAGTATGAAGACATAGCCTACCTTGCTTCTACAGGCGAAGGCGATTTAGTAAAACGCAAACGCGGGCATTTCTATGGAATGACTACTCATGCAAAAGGGGCTAACTTCTTTTTCCCTGACGCAAAAACAGTTGTTGACATGGGAGCTTTGTATGTGCGTGCTGTAAAAATTGCCGAAGATGCGCGGGTTGTTGATTATAAAATGACAGGTCAATGTGCATCAGGTTCCGGGCAGTTTGTTGAAAACATTTCGCGGTATCTCGGATTGTCAATTGAAGAAGTGGGCGATGTGTCAATGCAGGCTGATATTCCTGAAATTTCTTCTGGCATCTGCGCTGTGCTTGCCGAAACGGATGTCATCAACATGGTATCCAGAGGGGTTTCTACGCCTAACATCATTAAAGGCATTCACCTTTCCATTGCAGGAAGAATTATTAAACTTTTAAGTTCTCTCAAAGGAGAATCGCCTATTGTTATTACAGGCGGCATGTCGCTTAACAAAGGCATGATTCAGGCAATTGAAGAACAGCTGGAGGAAACAGGAAAAAAATATATTATCAAAACACATCCCGATGCAATTTATTCAGGAGCCATCGGCGCTGCGCTTTGGGGAGGATTCCGCCATATTAAATTGAAAGAAAAGCAGGCAGTAGCTGTGTAACCAATTTGAAAACCAGCTTGTGATTTTCAAATTTCCAAATTAAAAAAATGAATACAGCAGAAACAAAAATAAAAAAGGAGTCCATAAATGCAGTGCATGAATTGGATTCACTTTTTAAACCCAAATCTATTGCCATAATCGGCGCATCTTCCAAAGAACTTTCAATCGGAAATGTTATTATTAAAAATCTGGTTCATTACGGCTACACTGGAAAAATTTATCCGATTAACCCGAAAGAGCCAGAAATTAGAGGGATTAAGGCATATACTTCAATTTTTGATGTTCCTGATAATATTGATTTGGCCCACGTAATTATTCCCAACAAATTTGTTCCGCAGATAATTGAAGACTGCGGCAAAAAGGGAATTAAGTCTGTTATCATTAATTCTGCGGGGTTTAGTGAAATGGGAGAGGAAGGTATCGCGCTGCAAAAAGCATTTCTTGCAAAAGCAAAAGAGTATGGTGTACGCATCTTCGGACCAAACTGCCAGGGTATAATAAATACCGATCCTGCATTCAAAGCATACTGCGATTTCACTTTTACATTTCCTGAACCGGGCGCCATTTCTATCGCAGCATTAAGCGGAGGAGTGGGGGCGTTCATCATGCAGAGTTTATTTGATCTCGAAATCGGAATGCGCATGTATGCTTCCAACGGCAATGCCTGCGATATTTCTATTTCGGATGTGCTCAAATATTACGGAGAAGACGAAGGAACAAAAGCCATTATTTTATATACCGAAGGATTTAAAAATCCAAGAGAGTTTATGGAAACTGCTAAATCGGTTTCAAGGAAAAAGCCCATTCTTGCTATGAAATCAGGCCGTACAGAAGCAGGTGCAAAAGCAGCCGCTTCTCACACAGGCTCTCTTGCCGGAGTGGATATTGCAACAGAATTAATTTTCGAAAAAACAGGAGTACTCGCTTTTAATAACGAAGAAGAAATGTGCCAGGCTGCAATGGCATTCGCAACACAGCCTATTCCGAAAGGAAACCGTGTCGGCATCATCACAAACACAGGCGGGCCTGCGGTTATAGCAACTGACGAATTAGTGAGTGCCGGCTTAGTGCTGCCTCCGCTTTCAGAAAGAGCCGTAACTATTTTAAAAGAAACACAGCTTCCAGAAGCAACAATCGGAAACCCTATTGATGTGGTTGCAACCGGCGGTGGAAAGCATTTCCGCAGTGCACTGGATGTTTTGATGGAAGAAGATACTATTGATTCCATCTTCATCAATTTTGTTTCAGCCCCTTTTACCGATACCGATGATGTTGCAAGAAATATTGTGGAGGTAAACAAAATGAAACGCAAACCAATCGTCTGCAATTTCATGACCAACATGTCGATTGACCGTTTTAAAGTAACTGCAAAAATTTTAAAAGACGGAGGCGTTCCCTGCTACAGTTTCCCAACAACAGCAGCTAAGGCGCTTGGCGCATTGTATAAATATCACAAAGTTCGTTCAAGAAATATCGGCGAAGCAAAAATTTTTGCGGATATAAATAAATCAAAAGCAGCTGAAATATTAAATTCAGGATTTAGGAATAAGGATTTAGGAATTAAAAAAAACTCAACGCAAATCCCAAATCCTGAATCCCAAATCCTGAATCCTCATTTTCTTACCTCCGACAAAGTTTATTCATTGCTTGCTGCATACGGCATCCCCGTTGCTGATTGGCGCCTTGCGGATGATGTTGAAAAAACAATTAAAGCGGCTAACGAAATAGGATACCCGGTTGTGATAAAAGCTGATGCAGCATCATTGGTTCATAAAAGCGACTTAGGCGGTGTTGCTGTGAATCTGAAAAATTCTGATGAAGTACGCTCTGTTGTTGAGAACATGAAGAAAAAATTTGATGCAGAAGATCTTAAATTTTTTGTGCAGAAATTTCTTCCCGGCGGCAGAGAGCTGATAGCAGGCATCAGCGCACAGCGTGACCTTGAACCGCTTATCATGTTTGGTATCGGAGGGATTTATGTGGAAGTTTTAAAAGATGTTGTTTTCAAAATTGCGCCTGTAACAGAAGTAGAGGCGGAAGAAATGTTATCATCAATCAAAGCATCAAAATTATTAGACGGCGTACGCGGTGAAAAAGGAATTCACAAACAAAGTGTAATTGAAATTATTCAGCGTTTGTCTCAGCTTGTCACAGACTTCCCTGAAATACAAGAAATGGATTTAAACCCCATCATGGCCTTTGAGGACAAAGCATTTGTAGTTGACGCAAGGATAAAAATATAATTTGATAATGTGTCGATTGGTAATTCAAAAAAAAGATACACTTATCAATTTTCAAATTTTCAAATTGTTTAATTTACAAACTTAAAAAAATGTATAAAATTCAATCAGCAAAATTACTAAAGGAAATAATGACGAATTATTTTCTTGGATTTAAAGACACAACAAAAAAAATTGCATGGTGTACAAGTGTCGGCCCTGCTGAGTTGCTGCGCTCCTTCGGCTTTGAAGTGCACTTCCCTGAAAATCATGGAGCACTGCTCGGAGCTACGCGCACTGCCGGCGACTTTATTCCAGAGAGCACAAAGCTTGGATACAACAATGATATTTGTTCATACCTCACTGCAGATATTGGTTCGTATTTAAAAAAAGAAACTCCCCTTCAGCAGCATTATGGTTTGAACGGCCCTCCGAAACCTGATTTGATTGTCTACAACACCAATCAGTGCAGGGAAGTGCAGGACTGGATGAATTATTTTGCGAAGGACATGAATTGCCCTATAGTCGGCATTACCCCGCCCCGCCACTTGGATGAGGTAACTGAAGCGCATATCAATGATGTAAGTGCACAGTTTAAAGCAATGATTCCTGCTTGCGAAAAAGCCAGCGGTGAAAAATTTGACATTGACCGTTTCCGCGAAACATTAAAATTGAGCAAAGATGCTACAGCTCTTTGGAAACAGGTGTTGTGGACAGCAACCAACTCTCCATCACCGATAAGCTTTTTTGATGCAACAATACACATGGGGCCGATAGTGGTTTTGCGCGGAACACAAATTGCAAAAGATTATTATACTGCACTATTAAAAGAACTGCAGGAAAATGTTTCTAAAAAAATCGGATTTATTGAAGAAGAACGTTGCCGGATTTATTGGGACGGCATGCCTATCTGGGGGAAATTAAGACCAATGTCTGAATTGTTTCTTGAAAACAAAGCCGCTGTAGTTGCTTCAACATACTGTAACAGCTGGGTATTTGACGCCTTTGATGAAAAAAAACCTTTTGAATCTTCTGCAAAAGCATACACCGAAATTTTTATTAACAGAAGTGAAGATGCAAAAGAAAAAATTTTAGCAAAACTTGTAAAAGATTTCCGCATCGACGGAATGATTTTTCATGACGCAAAAACATGCGCCAATAATTCCAATTCACGTTTCGGAATGCCGCAAAGAATATCAGAAAAACTCGGCATCCCGACTTTAGTGATTGAAGGGGATCTCTGTGATTTGAGATTTTATTCAGAAGGCCAAAGCACAACAAAAATTGAAACATTCCTCGAACAGATAGAAAGTGCAAAAGCAGTAACAAGATAATGACCGCGACAAATCCCCCTTGTGAGCCGGCATGTGTGAAAGCTAAGAGGGGCGCGAGGAAATGTGTGTTGCAGGGGGATAAAAATTAATTGCTGTATTAATCCGAAACAACAAAAAAACTATGAAAGAAGACAAACCCTTTTCAGACCGGATATTTAAACTGTCCACAGGAGAAAAAATTAATTCTTCTGATTTAGGAAAACTTATTGGTGAAACTTGCCATTACGTTAAATACGTTGTTATAAGCGAGGATGAAAAAGAAAATTCTATTGCCTTAATTTTTCCGAATAATCAATTGCTTGAACATCCCGATTATAAATTAACTCCTGATGAAGGCTGCTTTTGTCCTCGTAGTCTTGATGAGCTTGGCAGATGTCTTAAAGGCTGTTTGAAACTTGTGAATGATAAAATAGAAAACGGAACATCAAAATTAAAATCAGCGGCTATAATCAATCCTGGTCCATCTGCCGGCAGCGCAGTTGTTTCGCCCTCAGCGGTTATTGAAAAATATAAAACACTGCTTCATGAAAAACACGGCATCAATGTCCCTGCCGATGAAGAGATTTATTTTATAAAGAATGTTTAAGCAGGCCTTACACAAAATTTCCATTGAACAAACGAAGAGTTTAAAAGAAAATTTATAATGAATACAAGTTTGCAAAAAAAGAGAATAGGAGTTATTGGAATAGGGCCCGTGGGTATGATCCTTGCTGTTCACCTGCAGGAAGCCGGTTTGGAGGTTGCTGTCTGCGACCTTGACAAAATAAAAAGCAGCCTGATTAAATCAAACGGTGTTACTCTTGATGGCGTGATCAGCAAGAAAGCGTCCTTCAAAAATGTATTCAGCTCCATCGCTGATTTCGAAAATTTCGTACCAGATCTTCTTCTTGTGTGTTTGAAAACTACTCACCTTCCTTCGGCTATGAAAGAGATTGAGAAGTTAAGTAATTCGCCCGGAGTTATATGTGCAATGAACGGAATTGATGTGGAGCAGATGGTTTCAAAAGTAATCGGCGAAAGCAGAACATTCCGCATGGTCATTAATTTTGCAGGTAATCTTACTGCGCCGAATACAACTAAAGTAACTTTTTTTACTCCGCCGAATTACCTTGCTTCAATTGATGATTCAAGAAGAACCGAAGCGGATGAAATCTGCGCTTTGTTAAATTCAGTTTCACTGGATACAAAACCAATTACATCTTTCGAATTAATCAAACGCGCTTGGGAAAAAACTATTCTGAATGCCGCTTTGAGTTCATTGTGCGGTGTTGGCAGAATGACAATGTCCGAAGCAATGAGCAACTCTGATACAGTTGAACTTGTTGAACAGATTATTGAAGAAGCATTAGAAGTGGCAGCTGCTGAAAAAATAAAATTTGACGATGATTTCATCCGCACAGCTCTTCGTTATCTCGGTAAAGCAGGAAATCACTTTCCTTCATTGGCGGTAGATTTACTGAATAACCGCCCTACCGAAATTGATTACCTCAATGGTAAAATTGTAGAGTACGGACGAAAGCATTACATCCGCACATCTCTCAACCTCACCTTCACTAACATGGTGAAGGCTATAACAAATAAAAATTTTGCTTCTTCTGTGCAGACTGCAAAAAAGGCGGTTTTGCAAAATGTGATTGGGAAAGAAATGATCTCAAAAAACGGAAACGCCAAATCACTCAAGTATTATGCGGGAGTTGATTTGGGTTCTGCTTACACAAAATTTACAGTGATTGACCAGAACGAAAAAATTGTTTTTCAAACTGCGCTTAAAACGCTGAACCGCGATAAAATTTCAGTGCGCCACGTGATTGAAGCATTGAAAAAGGAATATTCGATTTCCCGCATCTGTGCAACAGGATACGGCAGAAAACATTTTGTTGATGCGGACATAGTAAAAACAGAATTAAACTGCGCAGCACTGGGTGTTTCCAACAGTTTCTCAGGAGCTAAAAATATTATCGACATAGGCGGCGAAGACATTAAAGTGATCAAATGCAGTGCAAACAATAACATTGAAAATTTTTATCTCAATGATAAATGCGCTTCCGGAACAGGTTCTTTTATCACAGAAGTAGCAGAACGAGCCGACATTCCTATTGCCGATATGAGCGATCTCGCCGGTAAATCAACATTCACCAAAGAACTCAACAGCTTCTGCACCGTGTTTGCAAAAACAGAAATCATGAGCTGGATGTTTGAAGGACTGCCGATTGAGGATATTGCAAAAGGAATTTATATATCCATTGTAAACAGAATAATGAAACTCCGGGTTGATTCGAATTCACCGATTTACTTGATTGGCGGGGTTATCGCACATCACCCGGTTTTAAAAACATTGTTGCAGGAGCGTTACAAAAAAGAAGTCGGAGTTGTAGAAAAATCACAGTTTGTTGTTTCATTCGGCGCAGCATTATATGCAAAAGACGAAGCAGCAAAAACGGACACACAGGAAAAATTTGCGGCAGTGCATCATTAAATAAAACCCATTTGAATCCCTGCCTTATGCAGAATGAAAGGAAGTCTGTTTAATTATCATATTGCCGAATTATCAAATTATTAAATTGAAAATTATGAAAGGCTTTCACAGCAAAGAAAAAGGAATCGGAATTATTTTCGATGATATCTATTTAGTAAACGGTGCACGCACTCCATTCGGAAAATACTGTGGAACGCTATCACAGGTTTCGCCCACAGATTTAGGCATTTTTGCAAGCCGTGCAGCGCTTGAAAAAAGCGGTGTAAATGCCAATGAAATTGACCAGGTAATTATTGCGAATATAGGACAAAGCGCCGGCGATGCCTATTTCCTGCCCCGCCATATCAGCCTGTTTTCTGGTGTTCCGGTTGAAGTTCCTTCATTGATGGTACAGCGTATCTGCGGTTCCGGATTCGAAACTCTTATCACGGCTTCTGAACAAATTACCCTCGGCAAAGCAGAAACTGTTCTTTGCGCAGGCACAGAAAACATGTCTCTCTCGCCGGTAGTTTCATTCGGAAACAGAATGGGTTTTCCTCTCGGACGGCCTGTTTTTAAAGACATGTTATGGGAAGCGCTCGATGATACCGCGGCCGGTTATCCTATGGGATTCACTGCAGAAAACATTGCTGTAAAACATAAAATTACACGCGCAGAATGCGATGAGTTTGCAAAACTTTCTTTCGACAGAACTCTGCAAGCCATTGAAAACGGGGTTTTCAAAGAAGAGATCACTCCAATAAATTCAACTGTTTTTGAATCTGAAGGGCTTAAATCCCGAAAAGTTTTTCTTCCCAAAGGAGTAAAAGATTTTGCGGCTGATGAGCATGCACGTCCTGCAACAATGGAATCGCTCGCAAAACTTCCGAACGTTTTCAGCAAAGACGGAGTTCTTACTGCCGGTAACTGCAGCGGTATTGTGGATGGCGCAGCAGCACTTGTTGCAACTCATAAAAATACTGTGCAGTCAAAAAATCTTAAACCTCTTTCAAAAATTATTGCCGGCGCAAGCTGCGGTATTGATCCAAAAGTGATGGGACTTGGGCCTGTACCTGCAATCCGGCTGCTGTTGGAAATGACAGGATTGAAAATTAATGACATCGGGCTGATTGAAATTAACGAAGCATTTTCAGCTCAGGTTATCGGCTGCGAACGTGAGCTGAACATTGATAGAAACCGGCTGAATGTAAACGGCGGAGCAATAGCAATGGGGCATCCGCTTGCTGCTACAGGAGGAAGATTATCTCTTACAATTTCAAAAGAAATGATTCGCAGAAAAGTAAAATACGGCATTGCCTCAGCCTGTATCGGAGGCGGACAAGGAACGGCTATTTTATTTGAAAACACAAATTTATAATTTAACAAAATTACGAATGGAAAATTCAGAAGTAATCATTAAAGCAATGAGCAAAGCCGGCAAGCCTCTCAAAGGCGGTGAAATCGCTGAGCTCTCCGGAATAAACAAAACAGCAGTGGACAAAACACTAAAAGAATTACAGCAAAATGGAAAAATCATTTCTCCAAAAAGATGTTATTACGAAATAAAAAAATAATATGGAAAAAACAAATAGTAAATCCAATACAGTTTTGTCCTCTTCGAAAGATATTGAGAATGGACTGATGTATCAGTGGCAGATGGCGGAGCTTAATAAGGATTTCCGCTTGATAGAAAGTAGTTTTCCCGAATTGAACAAGGATGAAGTCCTTGTGAAAGTGGCAGGATGCGGTGTATGCCATACCGATTTGAGTTTCTGGCATTCGGGCGTGCAGACAAAACATGCTTTACCCCTTACACTCGGCCATGAAATTAGCGGCACTGTGGTTGCAGGAGATAAAAATTGGCTGAACAAAAAAGTAATTATACCTGCCGTGCTTCCTTGCGGAGAATGCGAGTTGTGTAAAAAAGGAAGAAGCAACATCTGCCGGAGTCAGCTGATGCCCGGCAATGATTTTCATGGAGGATTTGCTTCACACGTTAAAGTTCCTTCAAAATTTTTGTGTCCGGTTTCTGAAAACATTCTGAAAAAGTATTCGCTTGAACAGCTTGCTGTAATAGCCGATGCAATATCTACTCCTTACCAGGTGGTAGAAAAATCGGAGTTGGAATTTGGTGATCTGGCAATTGTTATCGGCGTAGGCGGTGTTGGTATATACGGCGCTCTTATCGCGAAAATTTTTGGGGCAAAGGTAATTGCACTCGACATCAGCGATGAGAAACTGAATATTGCAAAAACAAACGGCGTGGATGCTGTATTGAATATCAAAGGGCTTGATGCAAAAACAATAAAAGAAAGAGTAAAAGAGCTTGCCAAAGAAATAAAAGCACCAAAGATCGGCTGGAAAATTTTTGAAATAACCGGAACAAAAGCCGGGCAGGATCTCGCATTCAGCCTCATCACTTTCGCTTCAACACTTTCTATCGTCGGGTTCACAATGGATAAAGTGGAAGTTCGGCTTAGTAATTTAATGGCTTTCGATGCAAAGTTGATTGGCACATGGGGATGCCGTGCAGAGCTTTATCCTAAAGTTCTTGATTTAATTGAGAAAGGGAAATTGGAAATTTCTCAGTTTGTGCAGACATTTCCTATGTCGAAAATAAACGAAGTATTCAAAAATACACTGGAACACAAATACACTAAACGGTCTGTTCTCGTTCCTGATTTTAAATAAAATTCAATGAAAATTAAAACATTATTTTTAAGCCTGCCGGTATTGCTTGTTTCTTTTTATGGAACAGCACAAGTTAAAAAAGACAGTATCGGCACATCTGCAGCAGTTTCCAAAAATTCTGTAATCGTTACTTTCGAAACAAGGCCGCTTTTTAAACGAAAAGGCCAGTTTTTCTGCTCTTGGGGTTACAACAGAGCATTTTTTAGCAATAGCGATATTCATTTAACCGGCACAGGATACGATTTTTCTATCAGCAACGTAACTGCCCGGGACGAACACGGCGGCCATGATTTTTTAACTTACATTAAACCCACCATGTTTACCATTCCGCAGTTCAACTGGCGTATTGGTTATTACCTTAATGATAAAACTTTTATCACAATAGGTCATGATCACATGAAATATAATATGGATAAACAGGTAACTCTTTTAACCGGTAAAATAAAAACAGGCGTAAATGACGGCACGTATAATAATGCCGAAGTACTGGTTGGCGAAAATGTTGAAAGTGCCGTTTATCTGCCTGCATCTGTAGGCGCACTGCCAACAGGTTTTGTCTCTGAATTTGAACACTGCGACGGCTTAAATGATTTTACCGGCGAAATTGGCCGTATTGAACAATTATGGTGTTCTAAAAACTGTAAACATGCCTTCTCTGCATTAGGTGCTGTTGGTTTAGGCATGATAATCCCAGATTCTGATACCGATATTCTGGGGCAGCCGCCAAAACATGATATGCAGACCGGAAAAAAAGCCTATCATCTTGCCGGATACAGCTGTTCTGCAAGTATAGGGCTGCAGTTTGATTTCTTTAAACATTTTTTTATACAAGGTAAAATTAAAGCAGGATATATGAATTTACCCGACATTAATACAACTGTTAATGGCGGTAAAGCAAGCCAGCATTTTAATTTTATCGAACCTTATTTTCAGGTTGGATATACTCATTCAATCGGCCGGCAAGGACGTAATATTGCCCAATAGAAAATTAAACAATAAAAATTTAGAAAATGGAAAAATTGAAAAATCACAACATCGTTCAACACGATTTCAAAGAAATTATTTTTGAAAAACGTCCATGTATAAATTATGACGGAAAACCGGTAAAAGATTTATACAACGCATGGATTATTCTCAATAATCCCAAACAGTTTAATTCCTATACCACAGCTGCGGTAAAAGAAATCATTCTCGCTTTCGGCGAAGCTTCAAACGATAGAAGCGTGGTCGCAGTTGTGTTTACGGCTGTCGGCGATAAAGCATTCTGCACAGGCGGCAATACAAAAGAGTATGCCGAATATTATTCAGGGAACCCCCAGGAATATTCGCAGTACATGCGCCTCTTCAATGATATGGTTAGTGCAATTTTAAAATGCGAGAAGCCTGTTATCTGCCGTGTAAATGGTATGCGCATCGGCGGCGGACAAGAAATAGGAATGGCCTGTGATTTCACCATAGCGCAGGATTTGGCCCGTTTCGGACAGGCAGGGCCAAAACATGGAAGCGCTGCAATAGGCGGTGCAACAGACTTTCTTCATTTGTACGTGGGGATTGAAAGGGCAATGATGTCACTAACGCTCTGCGAGCCTTGGACAGCCCATCAGGCATACAACTTCGGCATGATTACAGATATTGTTCCAGCATTAAAAGTAGATGGCAAATTTGTTCCAAACCCGCTGGTAGTGATAGATAAGCACACAGATGAATTCGGAAAACTTGTTTTCGGAACCATGAAAACTGGGGAGGAGCTGAAGAAAGGAAAAGAAATAATGGCAAAGGGTATTGTTGATTTATCCATGCTGGATGACGCTGTTAACAAGCTTATCGCAAAATTATTACACACCTTCCCTAACTGCACTGCTAAAACCTTGAGTGAAGTCCGCAAGAAAAAATTGGAACATTGGGATAAAAACAAAGAAAGCAGCCGTGAATGGCTTGCGCTAAACATGATGACTGAAGCGAAAGCTGGTTTCAGGGCATTCAATGACGGCCCTAAAGACAACCGTGAAGCAGATTTCATTAAACTCCGCCAGCTTCTTGCTGAAGGCCATGAATGGAATGAAGATTTACACAGAATTATTTCACCTCAATATCAAAAAGTTTAATAATCCAGACCTGACAGGTTTTCAAAACCTGTCAGGTCTAAATTCAAAGTTGCCGGTTCTAAAATAAATAAACAAAATGCAAAAAATAAAAATTGAATATCAATACGAAGGATCCGTTGCCAGAATAATTCTTGATGACGGCAAAGGCAATGTTCTCGACAGTATCATGATGGAGGAATTGCAAAAACTTCTGAATGATTTTAAAAATGCCCCGCAGTTAAAACTAATCACTTTTGAAGGAGCCGGTAAACATTTTTCTTTCGGAGCAAGTGTGGAAGAACATCAGAAAGAATTTGCAGCAGCTATGCTCCGCGGTTTCCACCAGCTTTTTTATTCTCTTCGCGATTTAGCTATACCAACTGCTGCTATAATCAGCGGGCAGTGCCTTGGCGGCGGGCTTGAACTTGCATTGATGTGCAATATTATGTTTGCCGATAAAACCGCTAAGCTAGGGCAGCCTGAGATTTCGCTTGGTGTTTTTCCTCCCCCTGCTTCTATACTTCTTCCCGAAAAAATCGGATTGGCAAAGGCTGAAGAGCTTCTCATTACCGGAAAAACAATTTCAGCAGATGAAGCAAAATCAATAGGACTGATAAATGAATTATTTGATGATAAAGGAGCAATGGCTGCAGGAGCATCTAAATGGATTGAAACTTACATCCTTCCAAAAAGTGCATCATCACTGCGTTTTGGAGTAAAGGCTGTAAGAGCAAAATTCAACCATGTGCTTAGTAATTTTTTACCTCAGCTTGAAAACATGTATGTAAATCAGCTGATGGAAACACACGATGCAAATGAAGGGATCAATTCTTTTTTAGAAAAAAGAAAACCCGTATGGAATCATGAAGTGCTGGAAAAATAATAAAGTAATAAAACCAATAAATGGAATTATTTGAAACATATAAATTTTTTTTCCAGGCTTCATCCAAACTATATAAATCACACGCAATACAAACCATCGAGATGCTGCAGGCCGCACAGCATCATAACCTAACAAACTTTAATAACTTTTTAAACGTTAAGAATTTTAAAAACCTTGAGAAGAATACAGCAATAAAAAAACTGCAAAACTATCCCGCAATGAAAAAAATAAGAACAGTAGGCGTTGTTGGTGCAGGAACTATGGGTTCCGCACTTGCACAGAAATTTGTACAGGAAGGATTCAACGTAATTCTTGCCGATCGGGCTATGAATTTTGTTGAAAAAGGAATAACCGGAATTAAAAGCACATTCTCCGAAGGAACAAAAAAGAAACTGTTTACGGATGAACAGATTAAAAATTTTTTAAATAATCTGAAGGGAACAGAAAATTTGTTCGATCTGCAAGGGTGCGACTTGGTTGTTGAGGCCATTTATGAGGACTTTAATGCCAAGAGCGAACTTTTTAAAGAGCTTTCTTCTATTGTGCCTTATGATACAATTCTCGCAACAAATACATCTTCATTTTCTATTTCAGAATTAGCTGCGTCAGTAAAATATCCCGAAAGATTTATTGGCTTGCATTATTTTTACCATGCTGCTAAAAACCGATTGCTGGAAATTATTCCCGGATTAAAAACTTCTGAGGATACAATCAAAACTGCACACAGATTTGCTGTCCTTACAGGCAAAGATCCTATATACAGTAAGGATGCTAATGGTTTCATTGTAAACAGATTTTTTGTTCCATGGCTGAATGAGTCGGTAAGACTGCATCAGGAAAAAGTTTCAATTGAACGGATAGAGAATGTATGCAAAGACGTTTTTGGAATAAGTATGGGCCCCTTTGAATTGATGAATGTTACCGGGGTACCTGTGGCTTATCACGCCGAAAAAACATTAGAAGTATTTGGCAGTCTCTACACCGTTGCTAAAGAGTTGAAGAAAAAAACGGACGAAAAACAACAATGGACATGGGATAAATCAAAGGAATTGAATACCTGTACAACCTACCCTGAAGTAAACCTGGCAGTCAAAGAAAGGATGCTGGGCCTTGTGTTTTTTATCTGCTCACAGCTGCTTGACGAAAAAGTGTGCAGCGCTTCTGATATCGACAAAGGCGCAAGAATAGGCCTGCGCTGGAAAAAGGGGCCTGTTGAATTAATGAGAGAATTAGGGGAGAACGAGGTAACACGGCTCATCGTTAAAATAATTGACTTATATAATATGGAACTGCCGGACGCCATCGGCAAAAAGTATTGGAAGCCGGCAAATGTTAAACTTGAAAAAAACGACGCGATTGCCGTAATTACAATAGATCAGCCCGAAACCCTGAATGCGCTCAGCGAAGATACTATGAAACAGTTTAGTGATTGTTTCGACAGGGCAGATAAAAATTCATCTATTGAAACTATTTTTATCACCGGCTCGGGGAAAGCCTTTGTTGCCGGGGCGGACATCAAATTTTTTGTGAACAACATTAAGAATGAAAGAATCTGCAACATTGAATCATTCACCGAATTCGGCCAAAGTGTGTTTCACCGGATTGATAACTCTAAAAAGAAAATTGTTGCTGTCATTAACGGACTTGCATTGGGCGGAGGATTGGAGCTTGCGCTTTGTGCCGATTTAATTCTTGCATTGCCGAAGGCACAGATGGCTTTTCCGGAAACAGGAATCGGCATATATCCCGGCCTTGGCGGAACACAGCGTTCAGTAAGAAAACTTGGGAATGGACTAAGTAAATACCTTGTTCTCACTGGCAAAATGCTTTCTGCAAGGGATGCTGAAGAAATCGGGCTGGTTGATAAAGTTATTTCCAATGAAGAAATGTTTTCAATTTTAGGAGGTGAAATCCCTCTTCCTTTTATTGAGAAAAAAAGTTTGGAGGGCAAATGGATTTCAATAAAAAACTTTTTCGAAAAAAATTCATTGCAGAAAATTACAGATAAAAAGTATTCGCTTGATGGAATGAATCGCGAAGAAGCCGAAAAGCTTGCGAAAACAATTAAGTACAAAGCGCCCATTGCATTAAAACTCGCAGAACAATTAATAAATGAAGCAAAAGGCTGCTCATCAGAATTGGATCACCTGCGAGAAGTTTTTTTAACATCTGATGCACTGCTTGGTCTTTCATCAATCGGTGAAAAGGTGGTTTACCAAGGAAGATAAACGCATTCTTTTTTTGCAGGAAGCGCAAAGAATTATAAATTATAATCTTTGCGCTTCTTCTTTTTTTTTAAGATCGAATGCTTATATGATATTGTCAATCTTTAATAATCAGAATGCCTTATGAGTCCCACCCTCTTGAATTTTTGTTTCTTCTTTTTTAAGAAATAAGGAAAATACACAGTATTTGTTTGGTTCGTTAACTTACAGTATTTCCCTCAGCTCAAACCTTGGAATAATATTGTTAAAGAGCGTAAAATAGGACTACACATATATATTTTGTTCCTTTGTACCCCGAATAAATGTTATCAACAAATAATTAAATGGCGCATAAGGCTGGTTTCGTTAATATTATTGGAAGTCCGAATGTAGGCAAATCAACGCTTATGAATGTTTTGGTGGGCGAACGCCTTTCTATCATTACCTCAAAAGCCCAGACCACCCGTCATCGCATCATGGGCATTGTTAACGGCGAAGATTTTCAAATTGTTTATTCAGATACCCCTGGCGTATTAAAACCGAATTATAAGCTTCAGGAATCCATGATGGATTTTGTTTACACAGCAATCACTGATGCCGATATAATGCTTTTCGTTACTGATATTTATGAGGATATTGCCATAGACGAAAAAGTACTTCATAAAATAAAAAACGCTAAAGTTCCAGTGCTGCTGTTAGTCAACAAAATTGATTTAGCTGAGCAGGATAAGCTGGAAGCAAAAGTACAGTATTGGAAAGTTGAAGTGCCCAATGCAGAGGTTATCCCCGTTTCGGCATTAGAAAAATTTAATGTCAATTATATTTTCGACCGCATTCTTGCATTACTTCCGGAAGGCCCCGGTTTTTATGGGAAAGATGAGCTGACAGATAAACCGGAAAAGTTTTTTATTTCCGAAATTATCCGCGAAAAAATATTGATGAATTACAAAAAAGAAATTCCTTATTCAGTTGAAGTTGTTATTGAATCGTTTAAAGAGGAAGAAAAAATTATAAAAATACGCGCCGAAATATTAGTGATCCGCGATTCTCAGAAGGGCATTATCATCGGCCATCAGGGCAAAGCGCTTAAAAAGGTTGGAACAGAAGCCCGCAAGGACATGGAAATATTTTTGCAGAAGCAGGTATTTCTTGAGCTGTTCGTTAAAGTAAATAAAGACTGGCGTGATAATGATAATGAGCTTAAACGCTTTGGGTACAGTAATTAATTTTGAAATAGAGAAATCGAGATTTGGGGAAATAGAGAAATGGAAATTTGTTGAATTGGAGAATTATAAAATTAGTGCCGATTAAATATCTGAAGTAGCAAATATCCCGCAATCCATTCTCTAATTCTCCAAATCCCTAATTCTCCAATTCAAAAATCTCCAATTCAACAAATCTCCAATTAATAAAAATGGCAAATATAGCAGCAATAGTAGGACGGCCGAATGTAGGAAAATCAACACTTTTCAACCGTTTAACGGAAAGCCGAAAAGCGATAGTGGATGCTGAGTCGGGCGTTACGCGTGATAGGCATTACGGTAAATCAGAATGGAATGGTTTGGAATTTTCTGTGATTGATACAGGGGGGTACGTAAAAGGATCTGATGATGTTTTTGAAGGAGAGATACGCAAGCAGGTTACCCTGGCTATTGATGAAGCGAGTGTAATTTTATTTGTATTAGATGTTGCCGAAGGAATTACTGAAGACGATAAAGTGGTTGCCAACATTTTAAGAAAGAGCAAGAAAAAAGTATTTGTTGTTTCTAATAAGGTTGATAATTTTGTGAGACAGGGCATGTCGGGCGAATTTTACGCTTTAGGTTTAGGCGATCCATACAATATTTCAGCCATCAGCGGAAGCGGCACCGGTGAGTTGCTTGACGATGTTGTAAAAGCAATGGATGCCGATATTAAAGAAGAAGTAATAGATATTCCGAAATTTGCTATTGTTGGCCGTCCTAATGTTGGGAAATCATCTTTTATAAATGCACTGCTCGGCAAAGAACGCAATATCGTAACACCAATCGCCGGCACAACCCGCGACTCGGTAAACACAAGATACACAGCTTTCGGCCACGATTTTTTATTAATTGATACCGCAGGCATCCGTAAAAAATCAAAGGTTGAAGAAGATCTGGAGTTCTACTCTGTAATGCGCTCTATCCGGGCTATTGAAGACTGCGATGTAGTATTGCTTTTAATTGATGCCCAATTAGGATTAGAAGCTCAGGATATAAATATTTTTCATTTAGCTGAAAGCAATCGCAAAGGCGTTGTGATTGTGGTAAATAAATGGGATTTAATTGAAAAAAATACAAATTCAACTAAAGAATATGAAGAAAAAATCCGTGAAAAGCTCGCTCCCTTCCGCGATGTACCAATTGTGTTTACCTCAACACTAACCAAACAGCGTGTTTTAAAAGCTATTGAAACCGCTGAAAAGGTAAATGAAAACCGCACAAAAGTTATTAAAACCCGCCATCTCAATGATGTGATGCTTCCGATAGTTGAAAATCAGCCTCCAGCCGCAATCAAAGGGAAGCACGTAAAAATTAAATTTATTAACCAGCTCCCCACGCATGCGCCAACATTTGCATTCTACTGTAATCTTCCCCAATATGTAACAGAAGCATACATTCGTTTTCTTGAAAACAGAATGAGGGCAGAGTTTGATTTTACAGGTGTTCCCATTCAGATATTTATGAGAAAAAAATAATTTGCTCCTCCTGGTTGTATTATTCTATAGATTTAAAATTAGTCAAAAAACAAGAAGCCCTGCAATACTTAATATTGCAGGGCTTCTCAACATTTTAGTGAATCCTAAAAACAATCATTTTATCTGCGGACAATTTTTATTGTACTGCTTTTCCCTTCTTTACTTGAAATTACAGCAAAGTAAATACCTTTACAAAGACTTGAAATATCAATAGTCTGCTGTTGGATAGTTAATTGTGCTGTCATAACATTTTGTCCCATCACATTTACCACTGATAATATTGGGTTCGAAGCGGTATTAAAATTGTGGTTTACTGTAATTGAGCCGTCAGCAGGGTTTGGATAAATAGAAACAGAAGAAAGTTTGTTTTCTTTTATTCCTGTTAAAGCCGCACTGAATTTGTTTTTTATAACTATTGTTCTATTGCTCTGCATTGCAGGGGTGCCGTTATCAGAGGCCGTTACATGAACATAATATAAACTTTCTGGAAGATGCGAAGCTGTAAATGTGCAGGCATATTCTTTGTAAGTAGGGGTATTTATATTTGTTGTATATGTGAAACTGCCAGGCTCTGTGCATGTTAGCACTGCATTTACTGTCTGGTTTATTTCCGGGGTGCTTACACCAATTTTAAATGTTATAAATTCATCTCCTGCTGAACGGGTTGTGTCGCCGGTATAAACATCAATCGTGTCGCAGATATTATTATTAATGATAATCGGTGGAATATTACCCACAGCCGCAACATTAAAATACATACCCTGATTATCTAAAAAGTCAACGCCGTCAACATTATTGTAAGGACCGTCAAAGTCCGTTCCAGCATGATCAAATCTTCCAACCTGAAAATAATCTGATCCATTTCCAATATTAACACCTGCGGTAGCTGGCGTACCTCCGAATCCATTAACGCCCGATGATGCAGAGCCGGTAGTCCATTGCATGTCGCCATAGCAGAATGCAACATTATCGCCGCTTGGTAAAATTGAGTCAGCCCCGTTTGTAATAATTAATTGGAAGCTATTCAGCTTATCTAACATACTCGGGTAATACCCTACACTATCCCATTTTACAATTAATGCTGTGGGCGTTATTTTGTAAAAAACTACCCCTTTTGCCCTTGTATCCACATCTGCCCAAAAAGGAGCAATCATGTTAAAATTTAAGCTGGGAAAGGAGTCTGGCGTATAAGTCGGATAAGGGGAAGTGAATGAAATATTCCCGTTATTATTGATATAAAGCGAATCGTACATTACCCCATAATAATTAAAAGAAAAAGGTAACAAAATAATACTGCTTGATCCGTCATCGTTCGGGGTCATGGCAAGCGTGAAAGTACTGTCTAAAGGAACTAAACAGCTGCAAATTGTGGATGAAGCCCGCGAGGACATTACTTGATTCATGGGATGAACTGCATGCTGAGGGCTTGAATTATCAGTTAAGCGGTAATGCTTAGACAAATCAAGCTGATTACTTTGTTTAAGTGAATTATACTGTTGAGAGGTAATGTTCACGTTATTCTGAGCCGCAGCTAAAATGGAACCGGAACATGCGAAAATAAGTAGTTTTTTTTTCATCTGCATTTAGGTTTTTAGGGTTTCATAAAAACAGTAACGAATAAATACACAAATTGGTTGCATAAGTTGAAAAATAATCGTGCAAATTAATTTAGATAGAAAAACAGTTTTTCAAAATTTAGAAAACATTCACTCAAAATCTAAAAAATTGAATTTTAAATGAGCTTGCTCAGCCGGCTTTTAATTTGTATTCAGGATACCATAATTCTGGTTTTACGGCTATGATTTCATGCCAAATGCTTCTGCCGGCTGGGTACAAATCGGTTTTATCAATTAAAATATGACTTTATTGTTTAAGGGGAAACGGTCAAAGTTGAAAATTTTAAAAAAAACCCTTTAAATAAAAAAAAGGATTAATTGTTTGATTAATTAAACTTATGTATATATTTGCTAAATTAATTATTCAGAATAGTAAGCTTTATAGATTAAATTTAGAGTTCTATGGTGATTGATATATACGATTTCTACGATAAAATGGAGCGGAATAATATTATGCTCTCTTTTAAAGGAGATATTACATCGGATTTACTTACATCTATTTTGCAGATTATGGAGTCTAAGCTCGATAACTGGCAAGAGGAGCCCAAAGTTAAAAAGAAAGTTTACAATGTATTGGTTGAATGTCTCCAAAACCTGTATCATCACATGGATACGCTGACACCAGACCAGGAAGACAAAATTCGTTCAGCAATTTTTATGATTGGGAAAATGGATGTGGGATACAGCATTATTACCGGCAATTATATCAGGAATGAAAATATTCCAGGTTTGAAAAAATTGTTAGATGATATTAACGTACTTTCAAAAGAAGAATTAAAGGAATACTATAAAGCAGTTTTAAATAATGGTGAAATGTCGATAAAAGGCGGAGGAGGATTAGGGATGATTGACATTGCAAGGAAAACCGGAGAGAAACTTAATTTTGAGTTTACTGCTGTTGACGAAAAATATTCTTTTTTTAGTTTAAATATTAAAATTTCTCAATAAACAAAAGCATATGGAAACAATATTAATTGAAGGAACACCAAAAACGCCGACCGTGACATTTGAAACAGGTAAAGGTTTTTTAGAGATTAAAGGACGTTCAATTCCTGAAAACTCTATTGAGTTCTACAAACCGCTTGTAGATTTGTTAGAAAAGTATGCCGCTAAGCCCGAAGCAGCAACTAATGTAAACATTCAGCTGGAATATTTTAATACAAGTTCTTCAAAATGTATTTTGGATGTATTTAAAAAACTTGAAGCAATCAACAAAAGCGGAAGCAAAGTACTTATTAACTGGTATTACGAAGAAGATGATGAAGACATGTTGGAGGCAGGCGAAGATTATCAGGCAATCATTAATGTGCCGTTTAAAATGGTACAGGTTGTTGAATAATTTTTTATGAAATTATTCTTCTGGACGCTATACATATAGAAGAGAAACAAAAAGCTTCGCAGGTCTGCGAAGCTTTTTGTGTTTTTAAATAATTCGTTTTTCAATATTCAATTTTAATTTTTATAAGGGCAAAAAAGCCCGAGCCTGGTGGAGTCTTTGCAATCTGCAAAAGAAATAAATACTCGGAAATACCAGGCAGACGATAGTTGCTGTTCTGAAATACAAAAGGCTTGCTGAAATCAGCAAGCCTTTTGTATGATTTTTATTGCGTTTAGAGCGTTTTCTTTAGCTGTTGAGCATTACGGGCATTACCAGCATCAAAATATCTTCTGCAGCATTTTCTTTTTCGCTAGGCAGTAAAATCCCGGCACGGTTTGGTGCGCTCATTTCGAGATTTACATTTTCGCAGTTAAGGTTGCTTAACATTTCAGCTAAAAATTTAGAGTTAAATCCAATCTCCATATCCTCGCCGGCATACTGGCAGGTTAAACGCTCGCTTGCTTCATTAGCAAAATCAAGGTCTTCAGCAGAAATACTCAGTTCGCTTCCTGCAATTTTTAAACGAACCTGGTGAGTTGTTTTGTTTGAGAAAATGGAAACACGTCTGATTGAATTTAAAAATGAAACGCGGTCAACAGTTAATTTATTAGGATTTTCTTTTGGAATTACTGCTTCGTAATTAGGGTATTTGCCATCAATCAACCGGCAGATTAAGTTGGTGTTCTCAAATGAGAAAAATGCGTTGGTTTTATTGTATTCAATTTTCACATTTCCGCTTACACTTGCAAGTGTACTCTTTAAAAGATTCAATGGTTTTTTCGGAATAATGAAAGATGATGCGGCCTGTGCTTTTGCATCTGTTCTGCGGTAACGCACCAGTTTATGGGCATCTGTAGCTACAAATGTAATATCATCTGTTGACAGCTGGCAGAAAACGCCTGACATTACCGGGCGGAGTTCGTCGTTGCCGGCAGCAAAAATTGTTTTGTTGATTGCTGAAGCTAATACGCCTGCATCCAAATCAAGAGATGAAGAAGATTCAATACTTGGCAGTTTAGGGAATTCATCTCCGTTATGGCCGGTTAATTTATATTTACCGTAATCAGAAATAATTTCTATTCCGAATTTTTTAGTGTCAATGCTGAATGTTAAAGGCTGATCAGCAAAGGTCTTTAAGGTTTCTAAAAGAAGTTTCGCAGGTACGGCAATATTACCGGTATCTTTCGACTCAATATTGATAATTGTAGTCATTGTAGTTTCCAAATCCGATGCAGATACCTTGAGCTGGTTTTTATCTATTTCAAATAAAAAATTATCTAGAATTGGAAGTGCATTATTGGAATTAAGCACACCGCTGACGGCTTGCAGCTGTTTTAATAACGAGGTACTGGAAACAATAAATTTCATATCGTAATATTTTAATTGTGTTATTTTAAATCAAAAATCTGCGTACAAATATAGCTTAATTTAGAGAAACAAAAAGTAATGGATGTTTTAGTTTCAACCGACTTTTTAACAAAAAAAGTTCGGTCTGTTATTGAGATCGTCGTCTGCTTGCACTGCCGGTTAAGCCTTTGGCCTGTTTTTAGCCTTGTTAATCATCGGTGTCATCTGCGCCGATTTTTGTAAGAAATAATTTGGCTGCGGCATCACTTTACCGAAGATATAAAACTGCAGCATTACAAAATCTTTTCCATTATCAAGGAGGGCATCCATCCGGATTGGGTCAAATGGCAGCGGCTTCCCTTCTTTATCCAAAATATTTTTCATATTGCTGCGGGCATAAAATTTAATCTTGTTTGCTTTACCGGCATTGTCAGTAACAGTTAGTATGTTTATGGGCTGTGATTTTAATACCGAATCAATCTGGGCCGGCTTTAAATCAACTTCAAAACTTTCGAAATTTAACTGCTGAAAGTACGATAAATACTGCTTTACAGCCAATGTGTCCCAATTATTGAGAAGCTGATTATCTTTAAGTATTTTAATCTGGTAATTATTATTCCCTTTTACAGTAAGCTCATAATCATATTCGGGGTTAGAAGGTAATTCTAATTTCACCGATTTTATATCATTTGGATTGTATTGAAAAACGGTACGGTCTCTCCAGCCCCTTTCTTCAACAAAATAGCGGGTTGTTAAATATCCTTCAAAGCCTGGAATGTATGTAATGAAAGCCTTTTCAGATGGTTTCATTGTTTCCGGATCTATTAAAATCATGTAAGTGCCCGTTTGATCAGGGGTTTCGGTACCGACGTAATATGCTTTTATAAGTTTATCTTTTTGATAAATTTCACATTTAACCGCTTTTGCCGCAAGACGTTTTATCACATTGTCCTGTGCGCTTTTGCCGATAGGCTCTTTAATATCTATTTTTTTTATTGTATTGAGCAGTGTTTTCAATGCATCCATGCGGGCATTGTACTTTCCATTGACAGTCCAGTGTCCCGACGGCTGGCGCTCGAGAGTGACGGCATTACCGCTTTTATCGGCTAAAAATATTTTGCTGATAGATGCTGTGTCTGCAACAGCAAAATCGCGCAATGTTTCTTTGATTGTGCCTTTCCCTTTATTTATAATAAACCAAAAGGATATTGTTCCCAGCAGGACTACTAAAATAATTGCGGTTCTGTTTTTTTTCATTGTTTAAATAATACTAATGGCTGTGCGATAAAAGGCTTGTTAACATTGCATTTTATTCTATTTAGCGTATTTCCGTTTTCTTACAGCGGTATATATCAATCCAAATAAAAGAATTGCAAGCAGGGGCATTACCGTATTGATAAGCTGCCATTTAAGCCGCTCGCTTTTTACTTTTTTCTTATCGAGTAAACGCAAAGTTAACTCACGTGCACGGATGCTTATTAAACCTGAATCATCGCATAGATAATTGATGCAGTTTAAAATAAAATTTTTGTTGCCGTACGTCTGCTTTGTGTAAATATCATATCCTAAAGGATAAGATTTACGGGCAGAATACTGTACTTCGTTTCGGATAATATCGCCGTCGGAAATAATAATCATTTTAGTGTTTACACCTTTGTCTTTAAATGAAATGGCACTGTCATTGGCGATTTTGGGAGGGATCCTATTTTTAAAAACCGATTCGAATTCGCCCTCTAATAACACGGCAACCGGCTGATATGAATCACTGAATTGATTTTCATCAGGGCGCATGTTTACTATCCGCAGATCAACACGCACCGGGGCGTTAATCTTTTTCGAATATTTTGATGAAGACAGCAGAATGCTTTTCTTAATTCCGTTTGCTTCAACGGTATCAATACTTGAAGCGAATTCAACTTTTATGACTTCTAAATTTTTTACTATAGGATGACTGCTTGTCGGCATTATCAGCGGGGAAAAGAGCCAGGGCATTAATTCAAAACGAGGGGGCTGTCCTGAAAATGCTTTGTTTACAGGTATTGCGGATGACTGCAGATCCATCAGCATATTTGGGTTAATGCGGACACCGTATTTAAAGAACATATCTTCTAATTTCAAATCATAAGGCATTGCCATTGTTCCGCCTGATTTTCTGAGACTGTCGATGCTGGTGTAAAGAGGATCAACCGCCCAAAGCACTTTACCGCCCTTCATCACAAACTGGTCAATAATAAATTTATCTTTTTCGGAAAAGGCTGTATCCGGCTTAGCTACAATGATTGCTTTTAATCCGTCCAGAGCTTTTAACTGTGCATTAATTTTTACGCGTTTCAGCAGATAAAATTCGCTCAGTGAATTTCTGATATCCTGAAGAGCCAGTGTGTCAAGTTCTCCCTGACCTTCAATAAAACCAATTTCGGGTTTAATCACAGTTGTTAATTTTCGGATGCAGCTGGCAAACTCATATTCTAAAGCCTGGATAGAATTATTAAGCTGCCCTTCGGATGACTGGCCAAGCTGTGTTTTAAGGAGCTGCCAAGGTGTTTCATGCCCCTTGTATGAAACTATTGCTCCGGGAAATATGATTTGCTGCGAAGTGCCGTTCTCTCCTTTTACTTCCAGGTTGGTCGGCTGCAAGCCTTTGTTATAAAGCTGTTTGTAAACTTCCTGCTGCTGTTTTTTATCCGAGTTCTCGGATGGGTTGATAAATTGGTACTCAATATTATCGTTGGAATAGGCTCTGAATTCATCAAGCATTTCTTTGGTTTCATTCCGCAGCCGTTTAAAACCGGCCGGAAACTCTCCTTCCAGATAAACTTTTACATATACAGCATCATTCAGCTGACTAAGTAATTTTTTACTTGCATCAGACAGCGTATAGCGTTTTTCTGATGTTAAATCAAAACGGTGAAATACAAACGAACCCACGAAATTCAGCAGTATCAAAATGATAACGGCTAAAGCAAGTGATATTAAGTCCCGTTTTTTATTCATATTACCATTTCCTGCTTTCAAGCACTGTGCGCGTACCCAGGATAAATATTGTTATTAAACTAAAAAAATAAATTACATCGCGTGTGTCAATCACACCGCGACTCATAGAAATGTAATGGCTGTTAATTCCCAGTGCGAAAATGATATTATCAATTTTGCCGAACAAGGCGAAGGAACCCATATAATCGAAACCTGTATAAATAAAGAAGCAGAGAAACAAGGCAAGGATAAAAGATACCACTTGATTATCCGTGACCGCTGAGGCGAAAATGCCGATAGAAACAAAAGCGGCGCCTAGAAATAATAACCCGATATAAGAGCCCCACATTCCGCCTGTATCAATGTTCCCGACAGGGCTGCCCAATTTATAAACAGAATAATAATAAATTAAAGTTGGCAGCAATGAAAATAAAACGAGTACAAATCCGGCAAAATACTTTGCTGAAATAATTTGTAAATCTGTGATTGGGCGGGTCAATAATAATTCAATGGTACCTGACTTTTTTTCATCGGCAAATGACCGCATGGTGATTGCAGGAATCAGAAATAAAAACACCCAGGGAGCCGTTACAAAAAGCGTATCAATACCTGCATACCCATTATCCAATATGTTTGAATCGGTTTGCAGCACCCACATAAATAAACCGATTACCAATAAAAAAACGGTGATGGTAATATAGCCGATGAGTGAACTTAAAAAACTACGTATTTCTTTTTTTAGAAGTGTTAACATAAATCGGTTGCTAAAATACTATTTTAAAGTAACGGCGGGATGTTTTTAGTTTTGCGAAAATACAAATTTATTGATTGAAAGTACTGCTTTTATTATAAATTTGTCGGTCTTTATTTCAAGCTCAGCCTTCTGTAAACAATCTTGAAGCGTGCGGGAGCTATTAAAAAAGAGTCAGTTGATAAATGATTGTTTTTGTGTTTTATAATTGTTAAATATTGTTAATCAAAATGAGAGTTTTAAAATTCGGAGGTACGTCTGTTGGTTCTGCAGAACGCATGCAGGCCCTGGTTAATTTAATAAATGACGAGGTTCCTAAAATAGTTGTGTTATCTGCCATGAGCGGCACTACAAATAATCTGGCTGAAATTGCGGATGCTTTATATGCAAAAAAACACAGTCATGCGAAAGCATTGATTGAGGGATTGGAGATAAAATATAATCTTGTTATTAAAAAATTATACAGATCAAAAGCCGCTTTTGATAAAAGCAAAGAGCTGCTCGATTCGCATTTTAATTATCTTCAGACATTCACAATGGATTTATTCACGGTGAATGAGGAACGCGCTGTGCTTGCCCAGGGAGAGCTTCTTTCAACAGCTTTATTTCATTATTACCTCGAAGAAATTGGGATTGATTCTGTGCTTCTGCCGGCATTAAATTATATGCGGATAGATGAAAACGGCGAGCCCGATATGAAATATATCGAAACAAATATAAAATCGGAACTGGCAAAATTTTCCGGCAAAAAATTATTCATTACCCAGGGATATATTTGCCGCAACTCATTTGGCGAAATAGATAATTTAAAGCGCGGAGGAAGCGATTATACTGCTACAATAATTGGTGCAGCGGTGGCAGCAGAGGAAATACAGATATGGACGGACATTGACGGTATGCACAATAATGACCCGCGTATTGTAGATAAAACTTACCCGATTGCAGAACTCTCTTTTGATGAAGCTGCCGAGTTAGCGTATTTCGGGGCAAAAATTCTGCATCCTACCTGCATACTTCCCGCCCAGATGCGCAATATACCTGTCCGCTTATTAAACACCATGCAGCCAGAGGCTAAGGGTACTGTTATAACTTCTAAAATTTCGGATGGAAATATAAAAGCAGTTGCTGCAAAAGACGGGATTACCGCCATCAAAATAAAATCAGGGAGAATGCTTTTGGCCTATGGTTTTTTACGTTCGGTATTTGAAATTTTCGAACGTTACAAAACTCCGATAGATATGATTACTACTTCGGAAGTAGCAGTTTCATTGACGATTGACAATACAAAAAATATAGATGCAATAAAAAAAGAACTTCAGGAATTCTGTACAGTTGAGGTAGATACTGATCTCACAATTGTCTGCATTGTGGGAAGCTTCAGTGTTGAAAAACAAGGTTATGTACTGCGCATTTTCGAAGCTCTGAAAAGCATTCCAATACGAATGATTTCATACGGAGGGAGTGAACACAATGTATCAATTTTGATAGAGACTAAATTGAAAAAGGATGCTTTAACTGCCCTGAATAACGGTTTGTTCTAAATTCCGCCCGTATGGCCACATTTCGGCAGGTTTATAGTAATCAGCCATTAAAATTAAATTGAACTTGCAGCAATGTCTGATACAAAAATGTTTAAAGAAAATATAGTTTCAAAATTAGAAACAATCCCAACACCCTTTTATTACTATGATGTGGAAGTTTTAAAACAGACACTTCAAAAATTAAAAGCAGAATCAGATAAGTACGGATTTATAATTCATTATGCTCTAAAAGCGAACGCAAATAATAAAATTATAGATATTATAAAATCATATAACATCGGGGCAGACTGTGTAAGCGGAAATGAAGTTAAGAAAGCTGTTGAATGTGATTTTAAGCCCGAACATATTGTATTTGCAGGGGTCGGCAAAAATGATGCAGAAATTAATTACGCACTGGAAAATAATATTTTTTGTTTTAACTGTGAAAGTCTTCAGGAACTAGAAGTGCTGAACGAACTTGCTGCTGCAAAAAAAAAGACTGCCGGGATTGCATTGCGGATAAATCCGAATGTGAATGCAAACACGCATAAATACATTACTACAGGGCTTGAGGAAAATAAATTCGGAATTAATTTATGGGAATTAGAAACGGTTGTGAATGCTTTGAAAGATTTTAAAAATCTGAATCTTATCGGTCTGCATTTTCATATAGGCTCTCAGATTATGGATTTGAATTCTTTTAAAAGCTTGTGTTTAAGAGTAAATGAAATTCAGGGCTGGTTTGTAAACCGTAAAATTACCATTCAAAATATTAACGTTGGCGGCGGATTAGGTGTTGATTATCATGAGCCGGAGGCACATCTCATAACGGATTTTGCATCTTATTTTAAATTATTTAATGATTTTTTGGAATTGCAGCCGGGGCAGAAAGTGCATTTTGAATTGGGCAGGGCAATCATAGCACAGTGTGGTACGCTGATCTCAAAAGTGCTGTATATTAAAAAAGGTGTAAATACTAATTTCGCGATATTGGATGCAGGCATGACTGAATTGATGCGCCCTGCTTTGTACCAAGCATACCATAAGATTGAAAATCTTTCTAAGTATCAAGTATCAGGTATCAAGTATCAAGAAGCATCGTCTGAATCCGAAATCCGAAATCCAAAATCCGAAATTTTTAAATACGATGTAGTGGGACCTATCTGCGAAAGCTCCGACTGCTTTGGAAAAGCAGTGATTTTACCGGAGACAAAACGCGGGGATATTGTCGCTCTTCGCACTGCAGGAGCCTACGGCGAAGTTATGAGCTCTGCTTATAATTTGAGAGACCGCGTGAAAGCTTTTTATTCGGATGAAATTTAATTTTTTTGCTGTGAGAATTTTCCATCCAGCCATGTGCAAATTTGATGTACATACATATAATTTACTTATTATCTTTGACAGAAAATAAAAAGCATCAATGAAATTATTAATTCAATATTTAAAACGGTATAAGTGGCTGGTGGCTTTGGCGCTTGTTTTAGCCTCTGTTAACCAGATTTTTTCATTACTAGATCCATTAGTATTTAAGCGCATTGTAGATAATTATGCTGCCAATCCTCACAATTACAGTAAAGTTGATTTTATTAAAGGTATCGGCGGATTAATTTTACTTTCAATGGGTTTTGCAATGATGTCGCGTATTGCAAAGAATTTTCAGGATTATTATGTGAATGTAATCACGCAGAAATTAGGGGCTCAGATATATTCCGACGGCTTGAAATACTCGCTGGAACTGCCTTACCAGGTGTTCGAAGATCAGCGGAGCGGCGAAACCCTCGGCAAACTTCAAAAGGTGCGCACTGATGTTGAGAAATTAATTTTTGCTTTCGTAAGTATATTATTTACTTCGCTGGTGGGTATTGTTTTTGTGATGATTTATGCAATTAAAATTCACTGGCTGATAGCAGTAGTCTATTTTATTACTGTTCCTATTTTAGGTTTTGTAACTTCTGTTTTAAGCAAAAGAATAAAAACAATTCAGAAAAAAATTGTCGGTGAAACCACCTCATTGGCGGGCGCAACAACTGAATCGCTCAGGAACATTGAACTGGTAAAAAGTTTAGGGCTGGCTGATCAGGAAATCAACCGCCTGAATGGGATTACCATAAAAATACTCGGGCTTGAACTGAAAAAAGTGAGGTATATCAGAAGTATCAGTTTTGTTCAAGGAACCTTTGTTAATGCGTTACGCAGCTGTATTTTATTTTTATTATTGTATTTTATTTTTGCTGATACAATGACAATCGGCGAGCTGTTTTCATTGCAGATATATTCCTTTTTTATTTTTGGTCCGCTGCAGGAACTCGGCAATATTATCAGCACTTACCGCGAGGCTGAAGTATCTTTGGAAAATTTTCAGGCTATCTTAAATACACCAAAAGAAGAAAAACCGCTGCACCCATCTCCTGTTAAAGGCATCCTGACATTGGCATTTGAAAACGTGAGTTTTAAACATCAAACAGCAAGCAGCAAAGCACTTGAAAATATTTCGTTTAATGCCAAACTTGGCGAAACTATTGCCTTTGTCGGACCGTCTGGTTCTGGAAAAACTACACTGGTGAAGCTGCTTGTCGGTTTGTATAATCCGCAGGAAGGTGAAATTCTTTACAACGGAATCAGCCGGAAATCTGTTGACCTTGATCAGCTGCGTTCACAGATAGGCTTTGTAACACAGGATACGCAGCTGTTTTCGGGAACGATAAAAGAAAATTTATTATTCGTTGCCCCGAATGCAACAAATGAAGAGTGCTTGGATGTTTTAAATAAATCTGCATGCCAGAGTCTTTTAGCAAGAGCGGATAAAGGCCTGGATACAATGATAGGCGAGGGAGGCGTAAAAGTTTCAGGCGGAGAAAAACAGCGGTTGTCAATAGCGCGAGCTTTGCTGCGCAAGCCGTCGTTATTGGTGTTTGATGAAGCAACATCCTCCCTTGATTCAATAACTGAAGAAGAAATAAGTAAAACTATCCGTGTGCTTTCAAAAAACAATACCCAGATAACTATTTTGATAGCTCACAGGTTAAGCACTATTATGCACGCCGATAAAATTTTTGTTCTTGAAAAAGGGCACGTATTTGAGCAGGGTAAGCATGAAGAGCTGCTCAATCAGAAGGGGTTGTATTATGCCATGTGGCGGCAGCAAATCGGGGAAAGGCAGTAAATGATTCAGCTGTTTTGTACGACCTTGTTTTTTAATCAAGATTCAAAAAAAGAAAAAAAAGTAATTTAAAGGGTATATTTGGAATCCGAATAAACAAAACGGCTGGGAAATAAAATACATGAAGACGAATTACCAATTTTAAAGATGTCAATCAAAAAATTATCAATTGTTATTCCTGCTTATAACGAAGCTGCAACCATCCATCTTATTTTAAATAAGGTTGCTGATGTAAAGCTGATGAATGATATTCAAAAAGAAATTATAATCGTTAACGACTGCTCAACAGACGGCACACAGGAATCAATAAATCAATATATCAGCAGCAACAAAAACTGCGGTATTATATTACATAATCAAGATTATAACCAGGGAAAAGGCGCCGCTCTGCATAAAGGTATTTCCTTAGCTACCGGCGAATGTATAATAATACAAGATGCCGATTTGGAATATGATCCGCAGGAATATAATATTCTTTTAAAACCCGTTGTTGACGGCTTTGCCGATGTAGTTTATGGTTCTCGTTTTGTGGATGGAAAGCCGCACCGGATTTTGTTTTTCTGGCATACAATAGGAAATAATTTTTTAACATTCCTTTCAAATATTTTTACAAATTTGAATTTGTCGGATATGGAAACCTGTTATAAATTATTCAGAACTGAGATCATCCAAAATATAAAATTGAAAGAAAAACGTTTTGGATTCGAACCTGAGGTAACAGCAAAAATTTCGCGTGTTCCCAAAATCAGAATTTACGAAGTTGGGATTTCATATTATGGAAGAACTTACGAAGAAGGGAAAAAAATAGGCTGGAAAGACGGATTCAGGGCGCTTTGGTGCATATTGAAATATAATTGGTAGGTACATTTTTTTGTTTATAAAGGTTCTGATTTCAAATTTTCAAATTGTTTAATTTTCAAATTAAAAAATGATTCTGCACGAAAATTATTCATTAAAAAAATTAAATACATTTGGCATAAATGCCTCCGCTCAGTATTTCGCTGAATTTACAAATATTGGCGAGGTGCAGGAAATCTTATCCCAGCAGGCTCTCTTTGGTATGCCGAAATTAATTTTAGGTGGAGGCAGCAATTTATTATTTACCAAAAATTTTGAGGGCGTCATTTTAAAAAACAATCTCAAAGGAATTGAATTAATAAAAGAAGACGCGGATTTTTATTTCGTAAAAGCTGCTGCAGGTGAGGTATGGCATGAATTTGTAATGCACTGTATTGTGGCCGGCTATGCAGGGTTAGAAAATTTATCGCTCATCCCGGGCTGCGTGGGTGCAAGCCCTATGCAGAATATTGGCGCTTACGGGGTTGAAATAAAAGACAGTTTTTATGAACTGGAAGCGCTGCTTATTGCAGATAAAACTATTCATACATTCAGCAATGCTGCGTGCAGGTTCGGTTACCGTGAAAGCGTTTTTAAACACGAATTGAAAAATCAATACATCATTACTTCAGTTACTTTTAAACTTCGTAAACAGCCTGTATTTAATACCAGTTACGGAGCTATTGAAAAAGAGCTTGAAGAGATGGGTGTTAAAGAATTAAGCATTCAGGCAATCAGCCAGGCTGTATGTAATATCCGCAGAAGTAAACTGCCAAATCCTGCAGAAATAGGCAATGCCGGAAGTTTCTTTAAAAATCCTGAAATTTTGAAAGTCCAGTACGAACATCTTAAAAATAAATTTCCTGCAATTGTCGGCTACGATTTGGAAAACGTAAATGTTAAATTAGCAGCAGGCTGGCTGATTGAACAATGCGGCTGGAAAGGTAAAACCTTCGGAGATGCGGGTGTACACAAATTACAGGCACTTGTTTTAATTAACTATGGTAATGCTGAAGGTTCCGAAATTATGGAACTCTCCCAAAATATAATGGATTCTGTTAAAGAGAAATTCGAAGTGGAGCTCGAAAGAGAAGTAAATATTATTTAAACTATTATTTAGGCAGCGCCGCCATTCCGCGTTTTGCATCTTGATTATTGGGATCCAGCTGAAGTGTTTTAGTCCAGGCATCACGCGCTTTTTCAAAGTTATGAATAGTAAAGTTTACTCCTCCTAAATTATACCAATAATCAGAATTTTCCGGATCAATTTCAATTGCTTTTTCTAATAAGGCTGCAGCTTCAAAGGGGTGTTTGGCGCCCATTTTCATTGCATCATTGTAATAAATAGTTCCCAGCAATTTATAATCGGCTTTTAGAAAAGGATTATGGGGATAAATTTCTTTAACGAGATCCCAGTCTGCTTTGGCTTTAACGTAGTCATGCAGTTTAAAATACGCTACACCTCTGTTTAAATAACCATTCACGTATTCATTATGAATGGATACTGCTCTTGTTAAATAATAAATCGCTTTTATAACAAGTTCTTTTTCCTGCGGTTTATTTTCCGGCATTTCAGATAAATCAATATATGCTTTACCCGCATTTCCGTTCACCAACGCGCTGTTGGGGACAGTTTGTGCATCAGCAATAAAAAGACTTGTGTCGTTTTTCCACTCCGCATTGCGTTTAATAATTACAGCAGCACACCAAAAAGTAATTAGGCAGGCAGCGCTGATCCCGATAATTTTTTTTGTACTCTTCTGGTTAATTTGTTTTGAGAGCCAATTGATTCCGACAGCCGAAATCATTGCAAATCCAAGTGATGAATGATACACCAGCCGTTCACCCATTGTTGCGCCGATTTCCATCAGAAAATTTGAGACTAAAAATAAATGCAGCAGATAAAATGCAATAGCAAATGCAATTATGTTTCGTTTGAAAAACAAAACAATTGCAGTCGCAATCATTGATAAATGGATGAGTATAGATAACCATACCAGACTGTTTCCAAAAGTGGTATAGGGGATTGTATTGTATGAATAATCGCTCGAAAGAGGGGATGGATAAAACAACAGGCGTAAATAATGATTTAATATTTCAATTTTTGTCGCCCATTTTTCGGGCGTGGCAGCAAATTTGAAAGGGCTGTTAAGCACATCAGGATTTTCGATAATACCGCCTTTGCCGACAATTGAAAAACGGATGAACAGATAAATCCCTGTTGCTAAAAAATACGGGATGACTGCAATAAGGCTGTCTTTAATGGTTTCGCCTTTAACGATATATACAATCATAGGTATTAAAACCAAAAGGGTTACAGCATATTCTTTAGAAAGGAGAGCGAGGAAATAAAATAACAAACCAAGCAGCAGCTGCTTAGTTAGCCTGTTTTCGCGGTAACGGAGGACCGAAATGAAAGTAAGTATTATAAATAAAAAAGATAAAATTTCGTCCCGGCTTTTTACATTCGCAATTACCTCGGTATGTATAGGGTGGATTAAAAAAATCAGGCAGGCAGCAAATGCGGCAATTGGATTTTCTTTGAAAATAAAATTCCGCAAAAAAAACAAAAGCACAATTACAGATAAAATGTAAAACAAAACATTGCCTATATGCCTTACGATTGCTGCGTCATCGGGCGGTTTTGTTTTTTCCTTTGATCCGAAGAACTGTTGTTCAATTGCAAATGTAATTACTGAAAGAGGCCGGTACCTCCCGCCGGAAAGCTGCTGCTTGGCACTCATGCTTCTATAAAAACTTTCGTAAGCATCGGTACTCAAAATTTTTGGAATGCCACGGATGCCCTGCTGTACGTAATCGTTTTTTTGAATTACGATGCCATCATCAAGAGCGTATTCATTTTTAAAAGTATTGGAGTACAGAATAAAACCCAGCAGCATCAACACAATGGCTTGTACTCTAAAATCATGAAATGTGATACTGCGGCTTTCTTTCAGAGGCGGCAATGAAATTGAGGGCTTGTTATTTTCAGACGATTTTGCTTTTTTAGAAGCCATTTTTATAACGCTTTATTCATTGTACGATTACTTGTACGTATTTAGTTTATAAAAATAATAGTTTTGAATGAATTGATGCTATTCTTTTTACGCCAATTCGATTTGATACAACAATGCTTGCAGAATTTAATTTGGTGAATGTTATCAAGGATAATTTAATCCTGACAGGTTTTGAAAACCTGTCAGGATTTCAGCTGTTGGTTTTTACAGCCATTTATTAAACTTTTTAATGTACCAGTTTTTTACGAACTGTGTGAGAACGCAGTAACTGAGCAGAATTAAAATCAGGAAAGGGAAATAAATCATTGGAAGCGGTTCAAGTTTTAATGCTGATGCAAAAGGGGAAAATGGAATAAATATTCCGACGGCCATTACCAGTGATGTTAAGGCTGTAACTGGCGCTGCTGCCCAGCTTTGAATGAATGGAATTTTTCGGGTACGTATCATGTGAACAATGAGTGTCTGCGATAACAACCCTTCAACAAACCATCCCGACTGAAATAAACTTTGATGTTCTGGAGTGCTGGCTTTAAAGTAAAAATACATTATTCCGAAAATTGCATAATCGAAAATGGAACTGATGGGGCCGATAAAAAACATAAAACGGCTGGTGCCTTTTGCATCCCAGTTCTGGGGCTTATCGATAAATTCGGCATCCATTGTGTCCCAGGGAATTGATATTTGTGAAACGTCGTACAAAAGATTCTGCACCAGAATTTGTATAGGGAGCATTGGCAGAAAAGGCAGGAATGCGCTTGCTCCTAATACGCTGAACATATTGCCGAAATTGCTGCTGGCTGTCATCTTTATATATTTGATGATGTTGCCGAAAGTCCTGCGTCCGTAGACTACTCCTTTGAGCAGCACCATTAAATCTTTTTCAAGTAATATAATATCCGCACTTTCTTTGGCAATATCAACCGCAGTATCAACCGAAATGCCGACATCTGCATCGCGCAAAGCGGCCGCATCGTTAATGCCGTCGCCCATAAAACCAACCGTGTGGCCTTTTACCTGTAAAAGCTTTACTATTCTTGATTTTTGAATAGGGCTTAACTTCGCCATGATAGAGATGTCGTCAATCTGAGCTGTGATTTCTTCATCACTCATTTTTTCCAATTCATGTCCAAGCACCACATGGTTAATAGGGATTCCTACATCGCGGCAGATTTTTTTTGTTATAATTTCATTGTCGCCTGTTAATACTTTAATGTTTACTCCTAATTTTTGAAGTCCCTCAATAGCCAGTTTTGCCGATGGTTTAGCAGGGTCAAGAAATCCGATGAAGCCGGTAAGTACTAAATTGTTTTCATCTTTAACCGAATACGTAAGCGGACCTCCTTCATATTCTTTTATTGCAACTAATAAAACTCTAAGACCTTCCTCATTTAATTTCTTAGATGTTTCAATTACAATCTTGCGCATTGCATCATTCATCGGAACTATTTTGTCGTTCTCGATGTGCAGCTGTTTGTCTTCACCCGGATCGAAAGCGTGCGTGCATACTTCCAGCATTTCTTCCACTGCGCCTTTGCAGATCAATAAATGTTTTCCGTTTTTCATTCCCAAAATCACGCTCATTCTTCTGCGCTGAAAGTCGAATGGTATTTCATCAATCTTTTTAAAATCTTCTTCTGCCTTAATATAATGATGCAGTTCGCTGTGTTCAAGCACTGCCACATCAAGTAAATTTTTTAAACCGGTTTGATGGTAACTATTGAGGTAAGCCCATTTCATTACTTCATCGTCTTCGTCGCCATAAACATTCAAATGGCGGGTAAGCACAATTTTATCTAATGTTAATGTGCCGGTTTTATCAGTGCAGAGAATATCCATTGCACCGATATTCTGTATGGCATTGAGGCGTTTCACAATTACTTTCCGTTTGCTCATTTTCAGTGCGCCTTTGGCAAGGTTGGCTGTAACAATCATAGGCAGCATTTCGGGCGTTAAGCCTACAGCAACAGAAAAGCCGAATAACAAGGCTTCCAGCCAGTTTCCTTTTGTAAGTCCGTTGATCAGAAAAACAAGGGGAACCATTACAAACATAAACCTTATCAGCAGCCAGCTTACTTTATTTACGCCCTTATCAAAACTTGTGAGCGGCCTTTTCCCGGCTATTGCTTTTCCGATGGAGCCGAAATAAGTTTCGTCTCCTGTGGTAACAGCAATTGCTTTGGCCGAACCGCTTACTACATTGGTTCCCATGAAACAAAGATTCTCTAATTCAAGCGGAGATTTTTTTTCGGCATCATCAATTTTATGTTCAAGTTTTTCAACAGGCAGTGCTTCTCCCGTAAGGATAGACTGGCTCACAAATAAATCTTTTGACTGAATGATGCGGCAGTCGGCTGGTATCATATCGCCTGCGCTAAGCAGAATAATATCGCCGGGAACAATTTCCTTTATATCTATTTCTTGTTTCCCGGTTTTCTTTCTTATTAAGGTTGCAGTGGTAGATACCATGCTTTTTAACTTTTCAGCCGCCTGGTTGCTGCTGTATTCCTGCCAAAAGCGGATGATGGAACTCAGCATTATCATTGTGCCTACAACAATAACTGTTTTGTAATCGCGCTCAGCAGCTGCTATGAGCACTACATCTATTACAAACGATACAATTGCAATTGTAATAAGTACAGCATTAAAAGGAGTGAGAAAAGAATGGAATAATTGTTTATACCAGGAAGCAGCTTTTTCGTGTTCTATTTCATTCAGCCCGGATTGATTTCGTTTTTCCTCAACTTCAGTTTCCGAAAGCCCTTCTGCACGGCTGTTTAATAAAGTTAAAAATGAATTACTATCTGTTTTTGATACATCACGGAGTTTGTTCAATACCAATGTATCAAAGCCGTTGTTTCCGCTTTTCGAAAAAACAATTTTGTTTTTCAGCTGCTCTTTTATTGTTGCTGCGGTCATTGTAAATAAATAAAATTCTACATCAAATGTGTTTGTTTTTGAAGATGCGAAAGTAGGTCAAAAAATTGTTTATTCACAAACGGCAGCGTTGTTTAGTTTGAATATAAACAAGCTGATTTTCATTGACGGCTTCATGCAGATATGATATATTTAACAGGCTTATAAATGCTCCTGGAACACCGTGTCCGGTTGAATCAAGGAAAGACTAAAACAATTCTTCAATTTTTCATTAAGTCAGTAAGATTCCCAGCTAATTCTTTTTAACTTTAACGTCCAATGAAAAGGGCCTGTTATGTTAACGCGTTTTAATTCAATCCGCTTAATACCTTAAAACTTTAGCTGCCAATCAGGAAGCTGCCTCAAAGCATGATTTATAAAGGATTAATTGAAATAAAAGCTTCAGAAGAATTCGGCGCTGCTGTTCCTGGAGTAATTGCATTATCATGACAGAACAGTTTCCCATCTTTGAAATAATTCCGGAGATTAAAAAAAGTCTGGTCGCGCATAACACTGTTATTCTACAGGCGCCTCCAGGTGCAGGGAAGAGTACAATCCTGCCGCTTGAGTTGCTTAACGAGCCCTGGCTTCAGGGAAAAAAAATTGTAATGCTCGAACCGCGCCGTCTTGCTGCAAGGGCTGTTGCAGACCGTATGTCTTCATTACTTGATGAACAGACCGGAACAACTGCAGGATACCGGGTTAGGTTCGATAATAAAATAAGTAAACATACCCGCATTGAAGTTCTTACGGAGGGCATTCTTACCCGCCTGCTGCAGCAGGACAATACTTTAGAAGGGATAGGATTAGTGATATTTGATGAGTTCCACGAGCGCAGCCTTCATGCCGATTTAGCGCTTGCTTTGTGCCGGGAAACGCAGCAGATACTTCGCGAAGACTTGCGCATTTTAATTATGTCGGCAACACTCGACGGCGAAAAACTTTCGTCGCTGCTCGGCAATGCCCCTGTTTTAACAAGTGCTGGAAGGCAGTATCCGATTGAACTCCGTTATACAGCGTCTGATAGTGAGAGCCCTATTCATCTGCAAATGTCAAAAGCTATCCGCAAAGCAATTACTGCGCATGAGGGAGATATACTTGCATTTCTGCCGGGAGCAGGAGAGATACAGCGTACGATGGAATTACTGGAGCAGGAACTTTCTGGCATCAGCATTCATCCTTTATTCGGTGATCTTTCGATGCAGAAACAGCAGGATGCTATACTTCCGCATCCACAGGGAAAGCGCAAAGTAGTGCTTGCAACTTCTATTGCCGAAACCAGTTTAACAATCGAAGGAATTAAAATTGTGATTGACTGCGGCTACTGCCGGTCACCGCGCTTTGATCCTAAAACTGGGCTCACCCGGCTGGATACAGTTAGGGTTACTCAGGATATGGCTGCGCAGCGTGCCGGGCGTGCAGGAAGAACCTCTCCCGGAATCTGCTACCGCCTTTGGAATGAGGCTTCGAATCAATACCTTCATGCGCACCGCAGTCCGGAAATAATGGAAGCAGATCTGGCGCCTGCTATTATAGAGCTTGCACAATGGGGGATTCAGGATATGAATACACTCAGCTGGCTTACCCAGCCGCCGTCAGGTGCAGTAGGCCAGGCGAAAAGTTTGTTAGAAGAATTAGGCGCGCTTCATGAAAATAAAATAACAGCGAGGGGCAGGGAAATGCTCCGTCTGCCTACTCATCCGCGCATTGCACATTTACTTTTAGAAGGTAAAGAATACCGCTTAACAGCTCTCGCCACTGATATTGCGGCAGTATTGGAAGAACGTGATCCGCTTCCGAAAGAAGCCGGAGCTAACCTTACATTAAGGATTGAAGTGCTGCGAAAATGGCGGAGAAAAGAATATGTTTCATCCGATAGAAATCTGCTGGAACGCATTGAACGGCTGGCATCACAATGGCGGAAATTTTTTTCTGTTCAGCAGGATAATTCAGCTCCTATCGATCAGGAAGTTGGTAAGTTATTAGCAGCGGCTTATCCTGAACGTATTGCCAAACAGCGCGAACAAAGCCACCGGTACAGGCTTGCTAATGGTAAAGTTGTAAAGCTTAATGAAAACGACCCTTTAAGCCACGAACCTTATTTAGCGGCAGCTCATATTGATGCGGGTACAGCAGAAGGCCGGATTTACCTTGCTGCACCCCTGAGCCTGGATGATATTTTGCATCTTGCTTCTGACAAAAAAGTAATTGCATGGGATGCGCAAAACGGAATACTCATTGCACGAAATGAAAAACGTATCGGCGATATTATCCTTGAAAGTAAACCGCTGAAGGTTATTCCCGATGAAGACCGCATAAAGGTTTTATGCGAAACCATACGTAAAGAGGGGCTGTCGGTTCTCAATAATACAGAGCAGGTAATTGAATGGAAAGCACGATTATCATGTCTTAGAATTTGGAGAACAAATGAGGATTGGCCGAATGCAAGTGATGAACATTTGTTAGATACACTTGAAGAATGGCTTGCACCTTATATTACAACAGTTAAAAAAAGAGAAGATTTATTTAAGCTGGATTTGTTTTCTATTTTATCAGGGCTGCTTTCTTATCAGCAGCAACTGCAGATGGAGGTGCTCGTTCCTTCAAAAATAAAAGTTCCCAGCGGGTCAATGATTGCACTTGCTTATCAGGCGGATGGAACAAGCCCTGCGCTCGCTGTGAGGCTTCAGGAAATGTTCGGACTGCTGGATACGCCCTCAGTAAATGAAGGGAGGATCAAAGTGATTCTGAATCTGCTTTCGCCCGGATACAAGCCCGTACAGATTACCCAGGACTTAAAAAGTTTTTGGAAAAATACTTATCCCGATGTACGGAAGGAATTAAGAATACGATATAAAAGGCACCACTGGCCGGAGGATCCCTGGACTGCAGCAGCTGTTGCCGGTGCAAAAAAAAGAGGAATGTGAAAAATAAATTATTTTATGTATCGGCCAGCTAAACTATCTTTGATAAAAAACGCAGAATTTGTTCAGATTTTTCAAATGTTAATCTTGTTGAAAAATAATTACGCAACCCAATCCTGACAAGTCTTTAAGACCTGTCAGGATTATATACATCAAACTTTTTAAGCTGGAGAAAAAAATATTTACTCTGATTAACCGTATTTTTTATGATAATAGGTATAGGAACCGACATAGCAGAAACTGCACGAATCGCTAAAAGTATTGAAAGCAAAAGCTTTAAGGAAAGAGTGTTTTCAAAATCAGAAATCAGTTACTGCGAAAAAAAAACGAATCCTGCAGAAAGTTTTGCTGCGCGTTTTGCTGCTAAAGAAGCTTTTTTTAAAGCATTAGGAACAGGCTGGCGCGGCGGGTTGGCTTTTAATGAAGTGGAAATTGTAAATGATGAATTAGGAAAACCTTCACTGAATGTATTTGGAAAAACGGCAAAAATTATTTCAGAAAAAAACATCAAAAGCATGCATGTTTCTTTGTCGCACACAAAAGAAACTGCAATAGCGGTGGTTGTTTTGGAGGGGTGAGCCAGGCTGTCCTTTTACAAAAAAATTATTTTAAACCGATAAAATCGAACAGCCAAAACAGCAGGGCGCCGATCAAAGCACTGATAGGAATAGTTAATATCCAGGCCCATAATAAACTATACGTAATGCCCCATTTTACTGCCGATACACGTTTTGCAACACCCACCCCGATAATAGAGCCGGTAATGGTGTGAGTGGTACTAACTGGAATCCCTAATCTTTCGGTAAGAAAAAGTGTAATTGCACCTGCTGTATCAGCACTTACACCTTCAATAGGAGTGATTTTAGTAATTTTTGTTCCCATTGTTTTTACAATTTTCCAGCCGCCCATCATAGTGCCGCACCCAATCGCAGTGTAGCAGGCTATTGGTATCCAAACAGGAAACAGGCTGCCGTCAATTGACATTTTATGTGTTAAAGGATCCATTTTCTGTACAATGTTTGCCCAGCCCGGAATCTCCAAACCTTTTGCTTTCAACTGCGCCATGAATACCATTAAAGCTGCTGCGATCACACCCATCACCTTTTGTGCGTCATTGCCTCCATGCCCGATACTGAACAAACCTGCTGAAACTAACTGAAGCCGCTTAAACCAGCGTGTGGCTTTAGCCGGATGCGCTTTTTTGCTGATGTTAATAATAATAAGATTGATAACAGCTGCTATTATTAAACCTATTACGGGAGCGAGGAAAATGAATGCAAATGTTTTAAATATTTTTTCCTGGTTCACAACGCCCCAGCCAGCACATGCTATAGCAGCACCTGCAAGTCCGCCGATCAATGTATGTGAAGAACTCGAAGGGATTCCCGACCACCAGGTTACGAGGTTCCATATAATTGCCGAAACTAAAGCCGCAGCTATTACAGTAAAATTAATAACATCGTTATTAACGATTTTGGCGATTGTGTTGGCAATGTTCAAATCAAAAATTAAAAAAGCTACTACATTAAAAAAAGCGGCCCAAACTACAGCTTGAAATGGTGTAAGAACTTTTGTAGATACAATGTTTGTAATGGAGTTTGCTGCATCATGGAAACCATTGATGAGGTCAAAAACAAGCGCAAGAACAATTATTATAATCAGTATTGTCATTTTCTATAATTGGTTAAAATAGATATTCGATTATTGATTTTTCTAAGCATTTTTAACCAAAATGGATTCAATAACATTTGCTGCGTCTTCACACATATCGGTTGCTGTTTCCAATGCTAAAAGAACTTCTTTCATTTTTATTATTTCAATAGCATTTTTTTCTTCTTCAAAAAGTTTTGCAATTGCAGAATCAAAAATATCATCAGCATGATTTTCAATACTGTTTATGCGGACGCAGGCTTCTTTTATCTTATTAATATTTTTCATGTTTTTTAACTCACATACTGCATTATACAATTCATCAGCAGATTTTTCAATTAATTCTGCAAGTTTAATAATTGCAGGAGTCATGGTTTCAACTTTATATAACTCAATGCGTTTTGAGGAGCCGTGCACATAATCAGCGATATCGTCAATAGCCGAAATTAAAGCGTGGATATCTTCTCTGTCGAAAGGAGTAATAAAATTTGCACTTAATTCATGAAAAGTTTCATGAGTGATGTTGTCGCCGACATGTTCTAAACGCTCAATTTCACGGATCAATTCTCTTCTGCGGTCTAAGGAAACTGTTGTTACCATTTCTACAAGTGCTTTTGAAATGGCCACTACATTAGCAGATGCTTTTTCGAAAAGCACATAAAATATTTTGTCTTTTGGCTGGAAAAATTGAAAGATGTTAAATGCCATTTTTATTGATTTTAAATTTATTTATTTGTTTCAAAATTTATTGCAGATTATATTCCAGAGAACCTGAAAAACAAAACAATTAATTTTTTTAGTGATTCGAATTTAAAGGGATTAATGTTGCAAAACTACCTAAAAAACAGCATCGCATGTTTATTATTAATTATACTTATGTTAAAATATTATTAACAGCAATGAGCTTTTTATTTTGAAAAAAGGTTCTGTTTGATGAAACCGGAAGTTTTCCACTGATCTTACCGAAAAAGGAGCTATTGAGGAAGAGGTTTTTGCAAAAAGGAATGCCTCAACCCGAGCATAAAATTGAATGGCGGGAAAGTGGAAGGTGTTAAAGATTCTACCCAGAAGGCAGTCTGCTTTGGTGATAGCAAAATATATAGTATTTTTAAAATTCAAATTTATAACCAATGCCTTTTATTGTTTTAATTAAATCCTCTCCTAATTTTTCGCGCAGTTTACGGACATGCACATCTATGGTTCTGTCGCCTACTATTACATCGCCTCCCCAAATTTTGTCCAAAATCACATCGCGTGTAAACACTTTCCCAGGCTTTGAAGCAAGCAGAGCAATTAATTCAAATTCTTTTTTCGGAAGGTTAATATCAATGCCGTCTTTAATTACTACGTAGCGTTCGCGGTCAATTTTAATTCCACCTAAATCTTCGGTTTCTGTATGTTTGGGTTCTAAATTTCCGCTGCGTCTTAAAAGCGCTTTAATACGACTGATTAAAACGCGGGGTTTAATAGGCTTATTAATATAATCATCTGCCCCTACATCAAAACCTGCAATCTGCGAGTAATCCTCGCTTCGCGCAGTTAAAAAGGCAATTACTATATCTTTTAATTCAGGTATTTCACGAATCTCCCTGCAGGTTTCAATACCATCCATATCCGGCATCATCACATCCAGAACAATCAGATCAGGTTTTTCCCTTTTGGCTGCAGCTATTGCTTCTTTTCCATTATTGGCAGTAAAAACAGCATAACCTTCTTTCTTTAAATTGTAACTAAGGAATTCCAAAATATCCGGCTCATCATCAACTAATAATATTTTGTGTTCACTGTTATTCATAATTCTAAATTTTAATTCAGCGTAAATTTCTCTATTATGCATATACGCAATGTTAAATCACGATTAATTTAATATTAACAAAAAAATAGATGAAGTAGGTTTACTTCATCTATTTTAATTATTTTCTTTTAAAATTAAGCTCCATCAAAAATCTATCCGGTGGAAAAAATGGAGATTTGAAAGAGGAAGCTTTCACAAACTAGAAAGTATATCTTGCGCCAATCTGCATCTGCCATCTTGAATTTAATTTATCAATTGACCAGGGAGTTGTAGTTGGTGTTGTGTAAGTATAATTCGGATTGCCGTTTGCTCCTTTAGTTCCAGTAGGAGTTAATCCGAAAAATGCCGAAGAATTTTGTGTGTCAGGGACAAAATAAGCATAACCCCATGTTTTATTCAGCAGGTTAGAAAAGTTAATTATATCGCAGGTAAGCTGAATTGTATGCTTTTTTTCTTTAATGAAAAAGTTAAAATCCTGCATAAAACGCATATCAAGCCTGTTGTTCCAAGGCGTTCTTCCCCCATTTCTTTGAGTAAAATGGCCACGTGAATCGCTCAAGGTTTTTTGACTGTTCACATAGCTGTCTAAATTACTCCATTGCTGCTGAGGGGTTACTACATTGCCGGAAGCATCATTGTAAGCAACTAAATTTATATCGCTTTGCGATGCTGGTATATAAGCTAAATCAATCTGCTGACCGTTGTTGGTTACTTTATTGCTATTCATAGTCCATGAAAATGGAGTACCCGACTGACCTGTGAAAACAAATGACAAGTAAGAAGTCAGCTTTTTATTCCACTCCTTTTTATACCCGGCAGTTGCAACAATACGATGGCGGATATCGAAGTTTGAATAGGCCAAAGCTGGGTTATTAGGAGATAAAGCTTGATTTAACTGCCAATTGGACTCATAAGAATTTCTGATGCCATTTGACATATCGTATGATTTGCCGTAATTATAGGCAGCCGATACATTTAAACCAAATTTATATTGTTTTGAAATTTGTGCGGTTAAGCTATAACGATAGCCTTGGTTTGTATTGGTCATCATGTAAACACTTGAAAAATTATTATCAACCCTTTGTCCCGTGTTACCACCCTTAATATATATTGGCTGCAGATGATTTACATCATTAGGATTATAGGTAACAGAATCTTTAAGATTAATTTGTTTAAACATTACGTCGCTGATTGTCTGCGTATACATTCCTTCTAATGTCAGCTTATAATCTCCAGGAAGCATGATATCAAATGCAATATTATTTCTCCAAATCTGCGGAAGCTTAAAATTCTTATCAATTATATCCAATTCAGTTCTGTTGGGCTGTGATAAAACGTTTGTGTTAAAACTTTGGAAAGAAGAAGGATCAGTGGGAATGTTAATTTTAACAGGAGTTCCGGGTTTATAATCAAATGCTCCATAATTAACTCCATTGTTGTAATATGCATATCCTAGCCAGGCAAAAGGGATTCTTCCTGTAAAAACGCCGCTTCCGCCTCTAACTATCAGTTTTTTATTTGATAAAACATCCCAATTAAAACCTAAACGAGGAGAAAACTGCGGCTGCCCTAAAATTTTACCTCCTAAAGAAGGTAATTGGTTATGAGTATAAGTGTTTCCATAATTATTATCAATATTAGCAGTAGTTACTAAGCTGCTTGTTGCTGGTGCTGCAGGAACATCGGTATAATCAATCCTTAAACCTCCGGTAACTTTTAAATTATCACGTAAACTTATTTCATCCTGAGCGTAGGCGCTGAGCATATAAACATTAAATGCAGCCACCGGATTATTATAATTAGTTGCTCTGGTATCATCGGTTAAGTTATAAATAGCCCTTATTCTGGCAGGATCATTATTATAGAAATCATTTAAATTGTTATAATCAATTCGTCCGTTCCATGAATTAATAAAACCATAGCCTATATTATACAATTCGTTATGAGTACCGAAAGTAAATACCTGCTTTCTTTTATAAATGGTAATATTGTCGGTTATCTCAAATGTTTTCTGTTTCATATTAAAAATTCCGGCTTCGCGGTTACTTCCTAATAATACTGTTCCTGTTCCATTAACATTATTAATTTGTATTTGAGGAAACAGGGTTCCTGTCGGATCTCTATAATCATGAATGGTTGTAAACCCTCCTATCAAGCTATTGGCAATGTTAGGACTTAGACGGGTTTTTAATTCTAATACTGTCGAATTATTAACGTTGTTTTGAATAAAATCATAATTCCCGAATTGAAACTGTGTGGCTGAACGCTCAAGATTTGATGAAGAAGAAATTACATAATTATTTCTAATACTTAGTTGGTTGCTGTTGTTTATATTCCAATCCACTCTGGCAAAAAATTTATTGCTTTTCGAGAAAATATTATAAGCAGCGGTGGCTCCAGGATCGTAAACTCCCGTTGGATTGTATGCGCTTTTAGGCATAAACGTAGAGCTTTTTAAACTATCAGTAATTCTATTTGCAATGGTTGAGGTCATAAACGAACCGTTTTGATCTGCACCATAAAATAAAGGTTCTGTTCTGTTTGTGTTTTCATAATTTGCGAAAAGAAACAGTTTGTCTTTAATTATGGGAAGTCCTAGGCTGAAGCCTGTTTGAAAGTCGGAATAACTGTTTGGCATTTTACTTTTATCACCGGCATTATCGGGTCCGGTTATAGCGGCGCTTCTTCCAAAACTATATACTGATGCTGTCAATTGGTTTGTTCCGCTTTTTGTAATTGCATTAATACTGCCCCCGGTAAAATTGCCTAACTTAACATCATAGGGAGCAATACTTACACTTACATCTTGTATAGCATCAAGGCTTATCGGGTTTGTGCGTGTGCTGCTTCCCGGCATATTGGATGTTCCGCTTACTCCTCCAAGAGATGGGCTAAATCCAATAGCGTCATTGTTTATAGCTCCATCAACAGCAACATTGTTATACCTAAAGTTTGTGCCCGCAAAAGAGTTATTCGAACTTTGGGGAGTCAGCTTTGTAAAATCTGTAATGCTTCTTGAAAGCGTGGGTAAACTTTGAATTTGTTCACTGCTTACTCTTGTTCCGGCTCCTGTTTTATTGTCATCTAAGTTTGCCTTAATAACCACTTCAGCAAGATCTGTTGTGGATTCATGCAGTTGAAAATTAATTTTTTGATTTTCACCAAGGCTGAGAGTAATGTTTTCTTTTACAGATTCTTTATAACCTATAAAACTTGTTTTAACTGTATATGGTCCGCCTGAATTCATGTTTGGGATAAAATATTTCCCATCTAAATCGGTCAGAACAACATATTTGAACCCTGTGGGTACATGTATTGCAATAATTGCAACACCCGGCAGCGTTTCACCTTTACCATCGGTTATTTTCCCATTAATAGATGAACTTGTTACCTGAGCTTCAATTTTATTAAATTGAGAAAAAATAAAAAATAATGCAATTACGAGTTGATAAAGTTTTTTCATGATTTTGGGTTTTAAAATTTTCGAGTGCAAAACTGCAATCTTAAGCGAGAATAAAGTTTAAGAGAATATTAAAATATTATTAAGGATATTTAAGGTATAATATCTTATATGGTTGTCGCTTTAAAGCTATATATATCCCTCCTATGGAATAAATTGGAACTGATAGATTCATATAATAAAATTTCCAATTCTTTTTTCAATTAAAATTTTATTTAACAATTATTTAATAATATGAAAACACTTAATTGGTGTTTGGGAATTAATCTTGCAAAAAAGGAAAAAAATTAAAATCATTGTTTTAGAAATCGATGAAAATTCTCAAATCTGTTTTTATTGCAAGCATTATTAATTTGGATTTATCCTTAAAAAAAACTGTATTTTTTTTTAACAAAAAACATATCAGCAATGAATAAATATTTTGCGGAACTTATCGGAACTTTTACTTTGATATTTTGCGGGACTGGTGCAATAATTATCAATGAAGTTCAGGGAGGTGCTGTAACTCATATTGGAATAGCCATTACATTTGGTTTAATTGTACTATCTATGATTTATGCTATTGGAGATATTTCAGGAGCACATTTGAATCCTGCAGTAACATTTGGATTTTTTTTCGCCAAAAGGTTAGCATTTAAAGAATCCATTATTTATATTCTTTTTCAAATTTTAGGCGCATTTGCAGCAAGTTTGGGTTTGAAATTCTTATTCCCGCAGAACATTAATCTCGGTGCAACAATACCTGCGGGCTCCGATATGCAGTCATTTGTTCTTGAAATAATTCTCACTTTCTTTTTAATGTTTGTTATAATGAATGTTTCAACCGGAGCAAAAGAAAAAAGCATTACAGCGGGAATAGCAGTAGGTTCTGTTGTTGGATTAGAAGCAATGTTTGCCGGCCCTGTCTGCGGGGCATCAATGAATCCAGCACGTTCTTTGGCTCCTGCCATTGTATCAGGAAACCTTCATTCGCTTTGGGTATATTTAACAGCTCCATTTATAGGAGCATTAATTGGTGTGATTGTTTTTAAAATAATAAAGAAATGAGGAGCAGAAATATTTTATTTGTATGTATCGAAAATTCAAATCGAAGCCAAATGGCCGAAGCATTTGCAAATATTCATGGAAAAAAAGTTGTGAATAGCTATAGTGCTGGTTCAAACCCTTCTGGTATTATAAATCCAAAAGCTATTGAAGCTATGAAAACAATTGGATATGATTTGACTTTGCATAAATCAAAAACGGTTGATGAATTCCGAAATGTTGATTTGGATTATGTGATCACAATGGGCTGCGGAGATGCATGTCCATTCATCAGAGCAAAACATAGAGAGGATTGGGATATTCCAGATCCGCGCAATTTTCCTGTGAAGAATTTTATTATTATCCGGGATTTGATTGAGCGAAAAGTGAAACAGCTGATTACAAAAATTGAAAACGAAAACGCGAACAATAAAAGATAAAAGAAAGATGAAACTGTTGAAATAATTTTAAACCAAATAAAATAGTGATCTATTGTTTTATCATTTATACATCCATGATTATTATTTAAAAATCGTTTCAATATTCATCAGCAATCCCCCAGCATCCTTTTCTTTCCCTATTCATTGATGAAAAAACATATTGATTTTAGAAAAAACTTGGAAATAATCTTTCTAATTAAAATGTTTTAAATTTTGCAGGATTTAATAATTCTTTAATATTTAGAAAATAATGCATTAGCATTAAGAGGATAATTTTGTGAAAAAATGAACAGTTAAAAATCGCAAAAAACATTTATCACAATATAAACCTTCTCAAAATCAAAAAAAATGAAAACAGCTTTAAACGAAAAATCAGAAAAAATTAAAAGCAGCATCAAAGACACTGCCGACAAGTCGAAAGAAACAATCCGCGAAATGATTGATTCAAATACCCGCTACATAGGCGATGTATTGGAATCCAATAAAAAAATTGTTGATTCAATAAAAGAAAAATTGAATGGGCAGGAAATTGATGATGCAGTAACTGATACAATGAAAAACACATTCGGGAGATCAGTTGAACTTGCCGAAGATGCTCTTGACAGCATTATCAATTCATACACACGTCAGATGGAAATGAATATTGATTTTAATACAAAATTAGTTGATCTTATAAAAGAAACCAGCAATAACCATCCTGAAAAACTGCTTGAATTAATTCATGAAAATTTTGAAGCATCTCATCAATTGACTATAAATAATACAAAAGAGATTCTTGGTTTCTATAACAAACACACCAGTCTGGCAGTGAGCTTCAATCAAAAATTTGGAGACAGCGTAGAAACGCAGATTGAATCACTTTATAAAATGCAGAATAAAAGCCTTGATAAATTCACAAACTGGGCTGCTGAATGGTGGAAAAGTGAAGAGCAGAAATAAAAAAGGTTTACAACACGGGTCGAATATTTTTTAATCAATACGCCAAAAAATGTTTCTGCTTTCGGAAGTGAAGCTGAAAGCAGAAACTCATAAAGTTTCCAATTATTTAGTTCATTCATACTGCAGATTACTGGGGCATAGAATGGTGTCAATGAAATCTATCAAAGCAAAAATATGGAAATGATATCCGAATTCTTAAAAAGAAATCTTCAGAAAAAAATAGCGGTTCTCCTCCATGCTTTTGTAAAATCAACAACAGCAATGGATACTAAAAAAATTAATAAATCTGTAAAGGAAGCATCCAGGATGGTTGCAAAAGCAGTTGTTAAATCATTAAAAGAGAATCCTGAAAATATATCTTTAAAAAAAGTGGATGTTAAGAAGAAAAATCCGATAGATAAAGCAGTAATGGAAGTTGTTATTAAACAAAGTTTAAAAGGTGAAACAAAGGTAGTAAAGGTCAGAAAATTAAATCCGCTGAAAGAAAAGTCATTAAAAACTGCGGTCTCAAAAAAAATTTTAGCGGCCGAATGGGAAAAGAATCACTTAATCATTAATCGGCCTATTGAAAGAAGAGCTCATTGATTTTTATATATAAATTTATACTTCAAAACAATAATAATGAAAACCATCCAGAATGTTTTATTAGTATTTGATAATGCTAAAGAACTTGAATCGGCTGCAATAGATTTATCAAGGAATGGATTTGAAACTATGAAATCCGGAAATTTAAGTGATGCTTTAAATAAAGTGAAAAACGCTAATCCCGACTTAATTGTTATAAAAACATCAGACGCAGAAAAAGATATTGAACAATTCAGAAATCATTTAAAAATAGGCTATTTTAAAAAAACGTTATGTCCCGGCGTAATTAGATTAGATGATTATCTTCATTTACAAACTACAGAACATATTATAATGAGAGGGCTTTCGAATAAAAACGCTGCAAATAATAAAGTAGTTTTTTATTTTTCAGGAAAAGATTTTAGTTATCAGGCTAATCTGCGTCATTAATAAATAAAAAATCTTCATCTCTTGTTGTTTATTTCTTTTCAGCTAATTCTTTAAGTCTTTTGTTCATCAGATTGAAGCCGTTAGTTGTGTTTATATCCAGCATTTTCTTGAATAATGGAACAAGTATTCCTTTGAATTTTTCACTTTGTCTAAAAGTTGCTGTTCCGTTTCCATTATCAATAAGTTCAAATTTATGTTCTCCGTCAAATAGCCCTGGAAACAATAAATGTCCGAGCCATCGGAACTCTTTATTTATTTCATAGGTAAGTATCTTTGGTTTAAAAGTCATTCCTTTTGCTTCCGGTGGTTCAAGTCTAGCGGTTATTCTATTTCCAACAGCAATATCTCCGGTAATTGATTTTATAAATGGATTCCAATTCGGATAATTATCAAAATCAGTAAGCACCGCCCAAATTTTTTCGGGTGCTGCATTTATTAGAATTTCTGTTTTAATTTCTTTGGCCATGGCTGCTGCATTTAATAATGTGACAAATAAAATTATTGACTATACCTCGTTTTGTTTCATTTAATTAACATCACAAAGATCTAATGCAGCCGGCATATTGCTCTTGATATAAATCAAGAAATTAAGAAATGGTTTTTTTTCTCACCCTGCTAAAGGTTTCGGGAGTCATTCCAAGCATCGAAGCAATATATTGCAATGGAACTTGATTAAACAGCTCTCTATTATGCTCAAAAAAGAAATTATATCTTTCTTCGGCTGTCATAGAAAGGTGGCCAAATATTCGGTCTTCCAAAACAGTAAAACAACGGGCAATAAAAAGTTTTTCAAGTTCATGCCATTGAGGAATTAATTTGCCGATTTTGTTATAGTCTTCTCTGCTGATTGAATATAGATCGGTGTCAATCAATGCTTGGATTGACCAGCGTGCAGGCTTTTCAAAAATAAAACCAGAAAGGTCGGTAACAAAATAACCTTTTGCCGATATCCATTGTGTTACTTCTTTGTCGGCTGTTGCAGCAAAAATCCTTAAAAATCCCGATTGTATAAAGCTCAGATTATCACAAGGCCTTCCTGATTTTAAAAAAAATCCGCCTTTTTTAATTGTTTTTGGTTTGAAGAGAGAACCGATTATTTCCAATTCGTCCGACCGAATTACTCCAAAATAAGATTTAATATATTGTTCAAGTTCTGTCATTTGGGGGTGCTTTTTTTTACATTACATCTAATATAATGTAAATGTATTAAATAAGTTTTCTACACAGAAATCAATGCTTTAATAATGGCAGAAGCATATTAATTACACTTGCCGAAATCATTTCTATCCCAATTGCCAATACCAAAAAACCCATAATCTTTGACATTGATTTTAATCCCGTTTCTCCGGTGTATCTGAGTATTCTTGGTGCTATTGAAAAAATTACATAAATACATAAAGCCACGCAAACTATTGCTGCCATAATTGCTGCCCTTTTATCAAACGCGGTATTTTCAATTGACATATTAATTAATAAAGAAATGGAACCAGGGCCTGCTAAAAGAGGCATTGCTAAAGGACTGAAAGCAATGTCTTCTTTTTCCAAAGATTCCTGTTTTATTTTTCCCTTAATATCTTTTTTATGTTTAGCATTTAGCAGCAGAAAACCTGATCGGGAAATAACAATTCCCCCTGCAATTTTCAATGCATTTATGGAGATTCCAAAAAAGCCAAGTATAGATGATCCCGCCAGATATGAGCAAACGCATATGATAGTAATATACAAACATGTTTTTCTGATTTGTTTATTTCGCCAAACCGAATCATGATTCGCAGTTAAAGAAATAAAAACAGGAAGTGCACTTAATGGGTTAATCAATGCAAAAAGGGAAACAAAACTGCCGATAAAAAAAGATAGTGTCATAAATTTATATTGTATTTTATATTTTCGGCAAAGCTAATCAGTGTTGCAGCTGCCAAACTAATGCAATAGTTAAGGAATTATTATATAAATGCTTTTTGTTTTTAATGTTCTCAGATCAATATTTAGAATCCCGCTTTTTGAAATCTTGAATCAAAGCATTATGCCCGAATTTGCATGAAAAACATTTTTTATTATCTTTACTTTGAAAACCAAACATTTATAAATTAACTGAATATGCCAATGCCGCAAGAAAAAGAACCTGTGAAAAAGCACTTAAAGGAAAAACTTGAAGTACTGATTGATGCTTTTGTGAAATCCACTACTAAAGCTGAAACAAAAAAAATACGTAAAGCGGTTAAAGAGGCAAGCAAAATAATTGCAAAAGCAGTTGCAAAATCTTTAGAAGAAAAAAAACCGGCGAAAAAGGAACCAGCGAAAATTTCCCATAAAAAAATAGTGACCAAACAATCAATAAAAAAGGCGAAATAAAGAAAAAGACCGCCCATAAAAGTTCAGCTGAGTCAAAGAAAGAACTTGTAAAGGCGTACGAAAAATAAAAAATTTCTTTATTTTATTTGTGTAATATTTAATAAAAAAGGGGTTCATTTCATTATTGGGATGAACCTTTTTCTTTGAAATAATAATTAATTTTCATAGCAGACAATTGTTAGTTTAAGTATTAAACTCAAATGATTTTTTTAAAAATTATCCCCGCTGTCTGCTGTTTCCTATAAAATATATAATCATTCCTTAATCATTAGTTAAACTACAATTGATATACATCGCCTTATTTTGTAATATGAAACTAAAAAAATTGTTTTATGATTTCAAAATATTTAGACGAGCCGATGCAGCGAGTTGATTCTATAGATTCTTCCGAACTGCGAAATAAATATCTCCAGCTCTACGGCATCAATAAAGATATGTTCGACAGCGTAAATTATGCCGCAACTATTCAGCAAGCGCTCCTTCCGCAAATGCGCCATTTTGAACGCATCTTCAATGAATACTTTGTAATATATCAGCCGCAGAATATAATAGGAGGTGATTTCTACTGGATAGCTCAAAAAAACGACTGGTCGGTCTTCGCTCTCGCCGACTGCACAGGTCATGGGGTATCAGGAGCCATGTTGTCAGTTCTTGGCATCAGCTACTTGAATTATGTTGTTTTTGGGAAGGACATTGATAACCTCGGAAGAATGCTGGAACATATTGATAAGAAATGGATAGAAGCATTTCACATGTTTACAGAACAAGAAGTGAATAATGATTGGATGGAAATTTCATTAGCTGCATTTAACAGCAAAACCAGGGAGCTTCGTTTTGCTGGCGCAAGAGGTAAAATTATTATTGTAAATAAAAATGGAATAGAAATAATTAAAGGGCATAATTATCCGGTGGGCGGATGGCAGATAGAAAAAAATCGAATTTACGAGGAACAGAAAATTATACTTTCTAAAGATTCAATGGTATATATGACTTCAGATGGTTTTCAAGATCAGTTCGGCGGAAAAAAAAATAAAAAAATGACAATCAAAAAATTACATGAGCATTTAAACGACATATATTCTTTTCCAGCTGATGTTCAAAAAACTGTACTAACATCAATTTTCAACGAATGGAAAAGCAGCAATAAACAAACAGACGATGTTTGTGTACTTGGGATAAGATTGTAAATCAGCTTGCACAAAAAACTATGAAAACAAAAAAAAGAGAGGTAGAACTGGTTGTGATATCGGATATACATTTGGGTACTTACGGCTGTCATGCAAAAGAACTGCTTCAGTATTTAAAAAGTATAAAACCTAAAAAGGTTGTACTCAACGGTGATATTATTGACATCTGGCAGTTCAGTAAACGTTATTGGCCCTCCAGTCACATGCAGGTAATAAAGCATCTTACGGGATTAATAGCTAAAGATGTAAAGGTGTATTATGTAACCGGCAACCACGATGAAATGCTTCGCCGGTTTGTCGGTTTTAAAATGGGCTCGCTGAAGATTGTAAATAAAGTAGTATTGAAACTTGACGGGCGCCGGGCTTGGCTTTTTCACGGCGATGTATTTGATGTAACAATGCAGCATGCTAAGTGGCTTACAAAATTAGGTGCAATGGGATATGATTTGTTAATTCTCATCAATCGGGCAGTAAATTTTATTTCTCAAAAATTAGGTAAGGGGAAAATATCACTCTCAAAAAAAATAAAAAATAGTGTTAAAAGCGCCGTTAAGTATGCAAACGCTTTTGAACAGACAGCTGCTGATATTGGTATTTCAAACGGTTATGATTATGTTGTATGCGGGCATATTCATCAGCCGGAAATTCGCGAAATGAAAAATGATAAAGGTTCTATTCTGTATTTAAATTCCGGTGATTGGATTGAAAATCTTACTGCACTTGAATATAATAACGGAGCATGGAGCATCTATAAATATCATGAAGATGAATTTGCAAAAGCGGTTGATTTAAACGAACCGCAGCATGTGTCATTAAATAACTCACAGCTGTTTGAAAATTTAATTCAGGAGTTTAACATGTTAAAAGGATGAAAATATTGTATGCTGTGCAAGGTACCGGCAACGGGCATTTGAGCCGTGCAAGAGACATTGTTCCCGTACTTCAAAAAAAAGGCGAAGTAGATATTTTAGTAAGCGGCATGCAGGCAGATGTCAGCCTGCCCTTTCCTGTTAAATACCAATTCAAAGGGCTGAGTTTTGTATTCGGAAAAAATGGTGGGATTGATTTTGTCAGCACTTATTTGAAAATGGATCTGCGAGAGTTACTGCATGATATTGACAAAGTTCCTTTAGAAAAATACGATTTAATTATCAGCGATTTTGAACCCATTACATCATGGGCATGCAAACAAAAAAAATTGCAATGTATTGCTCTCAGCCACCAAAGTGCAGTGCTTTCAAAAAATGCACCGAAACCGAAAAAGAAAAATGCTTTAGGAAAAGCAGTATTAAAACATTACGCCCCTTCAACTGCTCAATATGGTTTTCATTTTTCTGATTTTGATAAAAATATTTTCACTCCTGTTATCCGAAAAGAAATCCGTGAATTAAAACCGGTTAAACAAAATCACTATACTGTATATCTGCCGGCTTATAATGATGAACGTCTTATTAAAAATTTAGAACAATTTAAAAATGTTCAATGGGATGTATTCAGCAAACATTGCAAAGAAACCACTAAAAGCGGTGTTGTCACAATTCAGCCCATCAATAATGAAGCATTTATTAAAAGTCTTGCATCCAGTACCGGTGTGCTCTGCGGTGCAGGATTTGAAACCCCGGCAGAAGCATTGTATCTCAAGAAAAAACTTTTGGTTATTCCTATGAAAGCTCAGTATGAGCAGCAGTGCAATGCTGCAACTTTAAAAACAATGGGAGTGGCTGTGATAAAAAGTTTAAAAAAGAAACATCATTGGATAATAAAGGACTGGCTTGCTTATGGTAAAGCTGTACCCGTTAATTATCCTGACGTTACAGAACAGATAATTGAAATGATCATTGCAAAACACTGTCGGAAAAAAACTCTTCATCCCGATTTTAAAAACCAGGATTCATTTCATATTTCCCGTCATAAAATATAGAATTCTGTGTGGGCGCGTTTAGGAAATGGTTTTAAGTTGTTTAAGGTTTTCTTAACATGAACCAGCATCCTTAACATAACCTTAATGTATTAATAAGTTTCTGGCAGCCATATAATCAATTCCCCAAAGTAATTTTATGAAACAAAATTTATAAGAATGAAAAGAGCTGTTTTGATTTTTTGTTTAATAATTATTGGAATCACCGCATTTGCTGAAAATGCCGATAACAATAAGGAGAAAGCCAGTACAAAATTAATTTCCGGTAAAGTAATCGACAAAATAAGCGGTGAGGAAATTGCCGGTGCTGTTGTTAAAATTGGTGATAAAATTATTTATACAGATTTAAACGGAAAATTTTCCGCAATTATAAAATCCTCAGAAACGGAAGCAATTATTTCATTTGTTTCCTATAATGAAATGAAAGTTAACATTGAGCCTTTTTCCTATTCCGAAATAGTTGTTCAATTAGAATCAAAATAACCCGCCTCTTAAGTTTAAAAAGCCATCCGCTAAAAGCAGATGGCTTTTTGCATTTAACAAAATTGGAAATTTAGCAGTCTTCAGCGCTTAATCTTATGTAACTTAATATTAAAACAGATTTATTATTTAGTAAAATATTTATCAACTTTTCCCCAAGCCCTTCGTATTAATGGCTAAGAATAAAACTCTTGGGATCATGAAAAAAATAATCTTACTATTCATTGTAACCTTTACGATACTTTCTGGGTCATTCTCTCAAAATCTGGTTTTAAGGTACGGTCTTTATTTTACGAACAATGGAAATTTATTTTCGGGGCTTTATATATCTTATTTTAAATCAGGAAATAAAAAACAAACTGTGGAAATTATTAATGGGAAAATGAATGGCAAGGCACAATACTATTACGAAAATGGTTCGCTGATGGAAACAGGAAGCTTTACATTCAATGCTAAGCACGGCCAATGGATGCGCTGGGATGAAGCAGGACATAAAATTGCTGAAGCATTTTATCTATCCGGAAAGAAAAACGGAACCTGGCTTGTATGGGATGCCAATGGAACAAAACGCTATGAAATGCTTTATGCTTTGGGCGAAAAAACGGGCACTTGGACTATGTGGGATGAGAAAGGCCGCGTTAGCAGCGAAAAAAACTACAATAATTTATAAAACAGTGTACCGTCAATAAAATAAATGAAAAAACTTTTTAACTCTCCAGGCTGTAGCCTATTCCTTTAATTGTTTTGATATAATCGGCGCCTAATTTTTCTCGGATTTTAAGAATGTGAACATCTATAGTTCTGTTTTTTTTAACAAATTCCGTATCCCATATAATCTGAGAAATTTCCTTTCGGGTAAATACTTTACGAGGTGATGATGAGAGCAGGGAAAGCAGTTCAAATTCTTTACGGGGCAGAATTATTTCTTTTGCGTCTTTAAAAACCAAGTAACGTTCGCGGTCAATTATTAAACCAATCGCATCATTTTTAATAATTTGTTTCTGATTGTTAGGGTGGCGTTTCAGAACTGCTTTTAATCTGCTTACCAACACCCGCATTTTAACAGGTTTTACAATGTAATCATCAGCACCGGCATTAAATGCGGCTATTTGGGAATAATCCTCCTCTCTCTCGGTATGGAAAACAATGATTGTGCTGCTCATTTGAGGTTTTCTCTTTAGCTCAATACAAATATCTATCCCGTCTAAATCGGGCATCAATAGGTCAAGCAGAACAAGCTGCGGCTGTTCTTCTTCAGCAAGCTGAATTGCTTCGCACGAGTTTGATGATAAAATTATCTGGAACCCTTCTGCTTTCAAAGCTGTTTTAACAGCCGATAGAAGTTCTTTATCAGTATCTATAACTAATATTTTAAAATTCGCGTTTACCATTCAATTAATAAAATACTTCGCTAAAGTATCTTAGTAATTTCACTTTTACATTAAGGTAAGATTAAGTTTACTTTAGGTAATTGATTCGGCTAATACCTATGGAACGCAGGTGACGCTGATTTTAGGATAACCGCAGATAAAAAAAACAGTTTATCTGAGCGTGAAGGGTGAAAACAAAAAGGATGATTAATTTTAATAAGCAAGCTGCATTAACAGCAACCAATCCCATCCCGATTTTATTTTCTGCTCTCTAAATAAATATCAATTAACCTGGGTACTGCATATTGATGAAGTTCTTTTGTTTTGATAACAACAGCTGTTTCTGGAAGGAGTTTGTCAAACGGCTTTGCGCATTCGATCTCCCAAAAACGCGCATAAATTTTTTGATGGCTTAAAATGTGTTTATAGCTTACAGGTATTGATTTTACAGTGTATTGGGCACCATCAATAAAATTTTTCCAATCCTTAGATTTTAAAAACTGGTCCTCGCCCAATTCTTTATTTGTTTCAATTAAGGGGAAATCATACAGGCTGTTCCATATATCGCCCTCACCCCGCTTATTTAGTGCTGTAAGCGTTTTATGGTGAAGCACTATATAATTAAAGTACCGGCAGCGTACCTTTGTTTTTTTTGCTTTAATCGGAAGTTCGGTAATCCGTTTTTTTGCATACGCGAAACACATTGTGTTTAAAGGGCATACAGAGCAGTCAGGCGAAACTGGTTTACACTGAATTGCTCCAAACTCCATTATAGCCTGGTTATGCAGTGCCGGATTTTTTTTGTCAATCAGTTCATTTGCTAATTTGTAAAATTCTTTTTTTCCCTCTGTGCTGTCAATAGGTGTTTCAATTCCAAATACGCGGGACAATACACGGTAAACATTGCCGTCCACAACTGCATGCACTTTATTAAATGCAAAAGAAGCAATAGCAGCTGCCGTATATTCACCAACGCCTTTCAATAAAAGAATATCGCTGTGCTCATTTGGAAATTTACCTTTATGCTTTTCTGAAATAACTTTAGCAGCTGCATGCAGATTGCGCGCGCGTGAATAATATCCAAGACCCTGCCAGAGCTTCATTACTTTTTCATCGTCAGCTGCAGCTAAATGTTTTACTGTCGGGAATTCCTTCGCAAACTTAAGATAATAGGCCATTCCTTGCTCTACGCGGGTCTGCTGTAAAATAATTTCCGACAGCCAGATCAAATATGCATCCTTAGTATTGCGCCAGGGTAAATCGCGTTTGTTTTCCTGATACCAATAAATTATTTTTTCTGAAAATTTTTTCATGAAAGTTTTTAAATTAGTAAAGGCAGGTGATACGGCGGTTAATTAGAGCAGTCAATTTTTTCGCAGGTTTCATTTTCTCTCTCTGTTTCAAGAGTGATGTGATGAATATTTTTGCGCTCAAGCTGATGTTTAAGTTCATGTTTTATTTTCTGCTCCTCTTCTGCTGTTGTATCCTGCTGTAAAACTAAATGGGCTGTAAGTGCATTTTGCGTGGTGCTGATTGCCCAAATATGAATATGATGTATGTCCTTCACTCCCTGCACATTCATCGCTGCAGCCTTGATATCGGCAAGCTGGATGTTTTTGGGGACGCCATCAAGCGACAAACGCAGACTGTCTTTGAGAAGACGCCAGGTGCTTAGAAAAATTACTGTTGCCACTACAATACTAAGCAGGCTGTCAATCCAAAACCAATTGGTGTAAAACATCACAATACCGCCTATTACAAGTACAAGTGAAACAACCGCATCACCCATTAAATGGAGGTAAGCGCTTTTAATATTCAAATCTTTTTCTTTATCACGGAGAAACATTAAAGCGGTTACAGTATTAATAATAATGCCTATTCCGGCAACAATCGCTACCGTAGTTCCAGAGATTGATTCAGGATTTAAAAGGCGGTGTGCCGCTTCATAAACAATTGCACCGATTGAAACCAGCAGTACCATTGCGTTGAACAAAGCAACAAGAATAGAAGTTTTACGATAACCATAAGTGTACTGCTCATTTGATTTTACTTTCAAAAGCCTGAAAGCTAAGAGAGATAGAGCTAAAGCTCCTACATCAGCCAGGTTATGCCCTGCATCCGAAAGCAGGGATAGTGAATGAATAAATAGTCCGACAACAATTTCAATCGCAGCAAATAAAAAATTTAAGGTAATACCGACAATAAAAGCCGTATTCACACTTGTTAATACAACTGAGTGATCGTGATGATGTTCATGATGGTGTTCATGATCGTGGTGATCCTCGTGGTGATGCTCGTCAGTATGATGTGAATGATTGTGTTCCATATATCCGCTTGGCCTGCGCCTCAATAATTCCCTCTGTAAGTTTCAGATTTATAAATATCTTAAATCATTTTTATTTATGTGTAATCACATTTCCTGTTTCGTCAAGTACTAGAAATGGATTGTATGCAATCTCCCAATAATTGTTCTCAATATCGGCTATATAGCCTCTGTAACCTCCCCAAAACACTTTTTCGGGTTCCCTGATAATTTTTACTTCTTTTTTACGGAGTTCCTCAAATGCCCTGTCAACTTCATCTTCTGAATTATAATTACTTGCAAAAGCAACTCTTTTAAAACCCGTTCCATCCTCAGGAATACCTATGTCTTCTGCAAGTTCCTCTTTCGGAAAAAGTCCGAGTATGATGCCGTTGAGTTTAAAAAACACTATTCCATCGCTGTCTTTTAATGGTGTCCAGCCAAATTTCTCGGTGTAAAAAGTTTTCATTTTTTCAAGGTCATTTACCCCGATAGTCAGAAAAGTTAAAAATTGTTTCATGCTGTTTTTTGTATTTTAATACAGAAGCGTCGCAAATATAAGTAAAAGCACATTGTTTACATTCTTTGCCATTATAATAAAAAACGCCCATCCTATGCAAAGAATGGGCGTTTTTATAAAACTTTAATTGACTATTGAATAATCAATTTTTGAATTTTTAAATCAGAATCTGATCGCAGCTTTAGATAATAGATGCCTTTCGCAAAGTTTTTTAAATTTATTTGTCTGCTGTAATCGATGCCGGTATTTTTATCCAATAAATTATAAACTTCCTTTCCTTGAATATCAACAATGCTTATTAATAATTCTTTAGAGGCAGCATTTTTAACAGTTAAATCAAACTGTCCGCTTGTCGGATTTGGATATACTGTGATGTCTTGAGAAAATAAATTTCCTGCTTCACCTGTGCATACTTCAACAGCTATGCTTTGTGATGCAATGCTTGAGCAGCTGCCTGTTATTAGGGTATAAGAAATAGAAAATGTTCCTGCTCCGGCCACAGATGGACTAAACATGCTTGTCGCTGAATCAGCTCCTGTTCCTGAATAGTAACCGCCTGCAGGCGAACCGCCTGTTAAAAGAAATGCAGGTGCCAGAATACAAACCGGTGAAGAGAATGCTGAGAAACTTGCTGCAGCTGCAGGGTTTACAGTAATAGTTACATTATCGCCGGGTGTGTTGGTACAGCCATTTGCCGAAACAGAATAAACATAAATTACATTTACAGGTGATGCGGTTGTATTTATGAGCACTTCGTTAGGATTCGCTGAACCGGTTCCGGCAGTATTGCTTATGCCTGTAACAACAGCTCTTGTCCAGGTAATGGAAGCTCCCGTTGCTGCACATATTGGTGTGTAATTGAAAACTGTACCGCTGCAGACTGCCGGCGGAGTTAAACTGCTGGTTAATGCGGGCGACGGATTTACTGCAACTACCACATTTTCTAAATTACTGCAGACACCCGCAGTTGTTGTATATACATAAGTTACATTAATTGATGAAGCAGAAGTATTGATTAAGGTTTCGTTTACGTTTCCTGATCCGGCCGATGCTGCTTCAGTAATGCCTGTTATAGCAGCGCGGGTCCAGGCGAATGTTGCTCCGGAAGCAGCGCTCCCCGGCGTGTATGAAAATGAAGCCCCGCTGCAGATAGATGGCGGTGATAAAGTAGTATTTAAAACCGGTCCGGGGTTCAAGAATTCATCGGCACCGATATCAGGGTTGCTTACATTTCTAACATCTGCGTCAATATCAGCAGTGATGCCTGTTATAGGAGTTCCTCTGTGGTCAATACCGCAGTTGCTGCCTATCACCAGATGAAGATCTGAAGCGGATGTAAATACCGGTGCTGAAGAAATCGAATGCACATCTTTGTTTGTTAAAAGCTGCCATGCTGCTAAATTAACAGCAGGTCCCCCTAAGTTGCCTAAATCAGGCGCAGTGCCGGCATCGTAATCGTTAAAATCAATAGCAGAAAACACTGTGCTTAAAGCTGAGCAGATAATGCTGTATCTCTCCACACCTATGGTCTGAGTATTTGAAAAAATATTATTACGGACATTAAGCCCGCCTATTGCGGTTACGGCATTTGTAACATTAAATGCCGCAGGCAGGCCGTCAGATGTTTGATCAGTATTCATAGCAATCGTATTATAATAAATATTATAACCCCCGCCGTTCTCAACTATTATTCCATATCCATTATCCATAGAACTGCTTCCGCCTGTAAAGCCATAACTTGCAACATCATAAATCATATTGTTGTAAACTGTAAGGTTGGATGCCAAAGATGAGGCTGTTAAAAAAATACCGTTTGATCCATAGCCTCCTGAATTTGTATTTTTTATATCACTTATTTTATTTCCGCTGATACTGCCGCCAGAAATTGCACCGGCAGTAATAATTCCCGAAACAGTTGACGTAGAACTCGTGTTAACACCGAAAATTGTATTGTCAGCAACAACAGCATTTGTTTGATTATTTATATAAATGCCTGTGAATCCAATTTTATTTGCTGCCGTTGCCGAGCCCACACTATTGCCAGATATAGTTGTAATGCTTTCGCCGGCTGCCGGGCCGAAAACAGCGATTCCATTTTGGCAGGTACTTACTGCATTATTCTGATAAGTATTATTTGAGTTGGCTGCTTCAGCATTTCCGCCAAGGATGTGGCCGCTCGAAGAAATAATTCCTGCTGCTGTTGTTGTATCTGCATTTCCGGTAATTATACAGTTTTTAATTGTATTGTTTGATGCGCCGTCAGCAGCGGAAGCACTGCCTATCCAGATTACTGCTGATGAAGTAAGAGCACTTGTGTTTGTAATAGTAAGGTCTTTTGAAGTTCCGCCGGAATTGGATCCGTCTATTGTTACATAATCGGCGCCTTTCAATTTTATTAATGCCGAGTCGCTGCTACCTGTAAGTACTGCAGTTACACCTGCGGCAGGTTTAATAGTTAATGTATAAAAAGAACTGCAGCCATAGGTGATTGTATTCAACGCTGCTGCACCTGTTTCAGCAACAGAAGCATCGCTTATTTCTGCTGAAGTATTTCCGGCTAAACCGCCTGCATTAATTGCAGCAAACAAACTATTAGCCGCACCGGTTATACTTGTGTAAGTTCCTGCAGCGCCGATTGTTACTGTGCCGCTTATGCCCCCGCCGATTAATAAGTAGCTGTTAACTGCACCGCCTATAGGAAAAGCAGCAGCTGTTAATGCCGAGCTTGAAGGCGCTGCAGCAAAGGTGCCGCTGTTAATACCAACATTCGGTGTTGAAACAATATCCTGGGCTGTAATAAAGTATTGTATTGAATCGCCGGCTGCAGCTCCGCCGAAAATTAAAGAGTAGTCAATGGTAAAATTGTATGGACTTGAAGTATTCGATGCTTCAGTGTATTTCCATCCGTCACTGGTATTTGTGTTGGTTGAGGGAAGTACGTTTAAATTCGTTTTTTTCTTAAACCAAACGCGTGGAGCGGTTCCTGTAATTGTGTTTACTCCTGTGCCGTCAGTTATTGAAGCTGAAAATGTGCGATTAGTTAAGCAGCTGCTGCCGATCAAAGCAGTGTAAGAGATAACAGGCGCTTTGATATCTATACCGTTAAATTCATCTGCGCCTATATCAGGAGCAGAGCCTGTGCCTATGTAGCCGATACTGCCCTGGCGGATATCGCCGTCAATGTCATCACTGACTGATGCAATATTTACAGCACCGCTTTCAATAAGTGTTGCTATAGTATTGTCAATATGTAAAAAAGCAGCATTAGTACCTGTTGTAGAAAGGAAAGCAGGATTCTCAGTAACGGAAGCTGTTTCGCGCGGAGCAATAGTTCCCGCGGTAAATGCACCGGCTTGATAAGAAGCAAGTGTTTGCGCCATACTCACGCCGTCGGAATAAATAAGATGGTTTATTGCAGGAGTGCCTGCATAAAATAAGTTGTTATTTGAAGTAGCGGCTAAATTCGCCAGACTGCCTGCAATGCCGGCGCTTCTGCAGAAAGCAACAGCAAGCCCTGTCCCTGATGGAGTAGATAAATTTACAACAAGGTTATTTCTTAAATCAAGAGAGGCGGTACCGGCTGTAGTACTTGCTGTTTGAAAAATACCGCTTGTGCTGAAATTAGTTCCGCTGGAAACTGCATTTAAATAAACGCTGTTATTATAAACATTAATTATTGAATTTGATACGGCTGAAGTTATACTGATGCCGCGCACACCATCATTAACACTGCTTGTTACGGTTGCTCTTAAATCCCCGATCAGGTTATTGTAAACTGAATTCAGCGGGCCTGCTGAAATCAAAATACCGTTTACGGTGCCAGATCCGTTGGCAGCCTGAAGATCATAAATTTTATTTTTGAAAATTTTCTGTGCAGATGAAGTTGTTCCGCCTGCACTAGCTATTCCGTTGACTGCAGCAGCGCCTGTTCCTGCTAAAGTATTTATTCTATTTAGGGACACGCTCTCGGTACCGCCATTGTTTCCGCCGATATTAATTGCCTGAATAGCACCGCTTCCCGAAATGTTTGAAATAGTATTATTTGAAACAGTTGTGCCGTCGCCTGAATAGTTAGTCTGTATTACGTTTGCTGCGCCTGAACCAAGAATCCAGTTGCTGAATGTATTCCCGGATATTGTTTTAACAGCGCCTCCGCCGGTTGCTCCTTCTAAATCAGACCATCCGGACATAACCGCAGAACCAGAAAGTGTGATGTTGGAAAAATTATTGTTCTGTTCGCTTTTTATTGTTCCTGCTAAAGACGAAGGAGCGGTTGTTGTATAGTATAAAAACACTGTTCCTCCTGCACCCTTGGTGAATGCCGTGACAATTGAATTGCTGTTTGCTGTTAGAAATCCTCCAGCAGGAAGTGCGACATCGTTTGAAATAAATCTTAAACTGCCAGTAGTGTTTACATTTAGATTTGTGAACGTATTGCTGCTGATGTTCTGCGAAAGCGTGGAAGCTGTGTTGACAATATAAGCGTGAACACTTGAGCCGGCAATAGTATGCACAAAACCTTTGAAGTTATTTGTTTTAATAGAAAGTGCTGCTGCCGGATCTCCGCCTGAGTTAGTAATTCCTGTAACAGCGCCGCTTGAAGCAGCGCTGAATGTAAATGCATCGCCACCTGCGTTTCCTATTTGATTATTATTAATGTTAATTGAATCAACAACAGCAGCTGAATTGGAAATAGCCGTAAAACCGCCGGTTGTTGCGGATGAAGCCGTGCCTGAAAAAATATTACTGCTGACATTAAGTGTGCCGCATGCGAAGCTGTTTACAATACCCTGTAAAGTTTGAGCAGAAGAAGCTCCTGTAACAGCACAGTTCAGAAAGGTGTTGGACATAATATTATTTCTTACACCGCTGGCGGCAGCTCCTCCGCCGTTTAATGAATTAATACAGATAAGTGAATTGGAAGAGGTGGAGGCGCTGTTCAGCGTAATTGTATTGTTAGAAATTGTATTTGTAAAAATTCCTGAAGGTGAGGCTGAAGAATAATCTGAGCGTATCCCGGCAAATGTCGTTGCATTAATACCAGCTGCACTGATAATAGTATCAAAAGAAACATTATACGCATCCTGGTGATTCATATAGATTCCAAAAAGAGTTGCTGAAATACCATTAAAAGCAGATGACTGGGGTGATGAATTTCCGCCCCAATTGCTGATTTTATTTCCGGTGTTTGTTGATCCTCCTCCTATATCATTAAGGGAATCATGTACTGCAGACGCTGCTGTGAAACAAATTCCGACATTTACATTGCTGATTTTATTGCCATACACCTTGTTACCTGTGTTTGAGCCTCCGGCTGCAGCGTCGGCATTAGTGCTGGGTGCAGTAGCAGTATGTCTTGTGTTGCTGTAGATGCCGAATGAATTTCTATATACTTTATTAAGTGAAATGCTGTTGTTTTGAATTGTATTATTTTGAGCGCCGTTTGATGCTGAGGCATATAATAAAGCAACTCCCCACTCCGTCATTGTATTGAATGCGCCGGCTGTAGTGCTGATGTTGTTCGAATTTTCCTGCATTATAAAATGCTGGAGGGTGATATAATCCCCGCCGATAATTTTAAAAATGGCATCATTGTTTTTTCCTAATGTCTGCAAACCGGCAGTTATGGTATTTCCATTTCCTTCAATGATTATCTGATTAGATAAAGTACCTGATGCTGTGATCGCGTAACCGCCTGCAGGAGCCGTTTGTGGGGTTCCGGCAATTAAATTTAAAGTTACTCCGCCGGCACCCACACCGTAAAGATTAAGGGAATCTATTGCTAAAATTAAAGAAGCATAGTCACCGGGAATGTTTTTTGTACCCGTCAGCTGTGCTTTCATATTTGTTGAAGCGCACATCACAAAACACATTAGAAAAAATCCGAATCGTGTTTTTAAGCTGTAGTTGTTTTTCATTTTTATCTTTTTTAAGGTTATGCAAAAATCTGTTTTGAGTAAATGAGTTGCGAATTTAGTGAAATATCAATACAAACACAGTATCCAATGTTATTGTTTCTTTAAAGTTTGCGGCAGTATGCCTGAGGATGTACTTTTTTTTTAAAGAAGGCTGATTAATTCTTTCAGGCTTTTTATTTCGCAGGTGATTTTTTCTTCATGGGGAGCTCCGTTTGGATTAAAGTAAACCTGGTCTATTCCGGCATTGCGTGCGCCTATAATATCTGCATCAAGGCTGTCGCCGATCATTAAACTTTTTGAGGCATCAGCAGTTGCGGCGTTCAAGGAGAATTTAAAAATCCGGATATCCGGTTTTTTAAATCCAGAACGTTCAGAAGTAATTATCTGATCAAAATAATGATCGATGCGGCAATTTTTAATTTTAACAAACTGCACTTCTTCAAATCCATTAGTTATTATGTGAAGTACATACTTTTCTTTCAGATAGCCCAGCACCTCAATACAATGGGGAAACATATTAGTTTTATAGGGAGAAATTGTGATGTAATCATCGCCGAAATTTTCAGTTAAACTCCTATCATTAATTTCATACTGCAGAAGTGTTTCGTGAAAACGTTCGTAGCGCAGCGCCTTTTTATCAATCAATCCTTTGCCGTATTCTTCCCACATGCGTTCGTTTATCACAAGATAACGGGCAATAAATCCTTCGATGGAATCAACTCCTTTTTCACAAAGTTTATATTTATCGATAAGCTGGGTAAGTGTTTCGTGGGAGTTAGTCTCGAAATCCCAGAGTGTGCTGTCTAAATCAAAAAAAATGTGCCCGTAGTTTTTCACTTAAAATAATAATTTAAATGAGGATCCGACAACCGACCAAAAAAGAACTGCCACAAACATGTAAATTAATATCTGCTGCTTATTTTTAAAATAACGGACTGCGATGAAACAGCCGATAGGGATAGAAAATAATAAAGGAGTCAGAAGGGCAATGCCTGCTAATCCAAACCGGTGCTTCACACGCACAATAATTTTATTTCTTCGGGTGAATATTTTTTTGGGAACAGGGTTTGGAGTGTGATTTTCAATTAGTTTTTGATGCTTCCGCTTTTTTAAATAGTCAACAAGCTTATCACTTATTGAAACAAAAAAAGCAGATCCAGTGAATCCGCCGACAGAAGTAACTACAACCGCTTTGAAAAATGGGAAACCTAAGGCTAAAGCAAGTGGAAGTCCTCCGAAAACAAATTTAACGGTGCTCAGCAAAAAAACACTTGCAATTTCTATTACTGATTCCATTTAATAAATTACATCTTATTACCATAAGCCAGATCTCCGGCATCGCCTAAGCCTGGAACGATGTATGCTTTTGCAGTTAATTCTTCGTCAACAGCTCCGCACCAAATAGAAACATTTTCAGGCAGATTTCTTTTTGCGTATTCAAGCCCGGCGGCACTGGCAATAAGAGTAATGATGTATGTATGACGAGGCTTCCCGCGGTGAAGTAAGGCATTGTAGGTAAGCACTAATGAGGCTCCGGTTGCAAGCATAGGGTCGCACAAAATTAAATCTTTGCCGTTAAGGTCAGGACTGGCAAGGTATTCTAATTGAATATCAAATGTGCCGTTATTATGATGTTTGCGATAGGCCGATATAAAAGCATTTTCAGCTCTGTCGAAATAATTTAAAACCCCCATGTGCAGGGGAAGACCTGCTCTTAAAATACTTGCAATAACAGGCTGTTCTTTTAACACTGAAACATTGGCCATACCAAGTGATGTAACTACTTCACGTGTTTCGTATGTTAGCATTTTACTGACTTCATAACTGATTATTTCGCCCATGCGTTCAATGTTTCTGCGGAAACGCATAGGATCTTTCTGAATTTTCTCATCCCTGATTTCAGAAATAAACTGGTTGAATATCGAATTATGACTCCCAATAATGTGTACCATACTGATTTGATTTTTTAAATTACGACTTGCTGCTGACCCATTTTAAAATGCGTGATAAGGAATTTTTTTTCAGTTGTAAATATAAGCAATCTTTTGTTCCGAAATTTTTATAAAAACGGGCAACTGATTCAACCGATGACCCCCCGAAATCTAAGACTTCAGCCGTTTCGGCATGCTGCTTAATAAAGGTGTCGAATAAAAAATGCATAGCTCCATTGGCTTTGCCGTAATCCGTTACTCCGCTTTTTAAAAAAACAAAACGATCATTACTTTTCATGAAAAATCCGGCTGCACAAAGATTCTTTTCTTTATCATATACTGCAATGGATTCTGCCTTGTTTTGCTTAATACACGCATCCATTAATGCCGCGAGTGATTTATAGTCCTCGGCTTTAAATACCTCTAATTCCTTTCCTTTTGTAGATTTAAAAAGGTTAACAACAACTTCGGGATTAACAGCCGGCTTTATAACAAGCCCAGCTTTAACCGCTTTTTTAATACTTCGTTTGGCGTTATCAGAATATCCTTTGTACAATGTTTGATAAGGAGCATTTAAATCCAGAGATTGATAAACGCGTTCTGTTTTTGAATAGCCGCTGCCGTCAAAATTATTTGTTTCATGCAGGCAAAACTCAATGTATTTGAACTTTTCGGGGATTGCATTTAAAAACACCGCTGTTAATTTATCGGTCGGTTTTACTTTGGAAAACACACCGAAATAACGTGTAAAAAAAGGCTGGTGTAAATAATTAATACCGTATTTTGATTTTGATGCAAGAGGGAATACTGCTTCGTAATCATTCAAAATAAGTGCCGTCCAATTTTCGCAGACTGCATCTAAGTACCATGAATAAACAAATATGCAGGCATTGGAACTTTTGTTGATACAGTCATCCCACTTCTGCCTGTCAATATTTTTATGCTGTATAAAGTTTATCATTAAAAATTTTTAAGCTTTTTTTTGTTTAACAGAACTTTTGTTCCTGTTGCAGGATTGAACTGTTCAGCGTAAGTTGTAAAATTATGCGCTAGTTTATTCTTGGTTACAAATTCTTCTAACTTCTGGATTGAATAGCGCGACAATGCTTTTGGATGGCCTATTACAACCATGTTGTCAAACTTCTTTTTCTGCTGCGCTTTCAAAGCTTTTTGCAGAAGATGTGCATTATAGCCGTCTATACAAACTGTGCAGTTGGTGTATTCTGTAAGCATTTTTTTTCGCTGGCCTGGTGCAGGTATTGCTCTTCCATCGCCCAAAGGCTTATGCAGGTATGGATCTTTTCGACCAAGCAGAAATAATTTCCAAAAAAACAAAGGTGAATTTCGGATAGCGCTGATCGGTAATTCCGTAAAGTGACCTGCTGCATTTTCGGCGGCAGGCTCATCTTCAAAATGATAAATATCTTTATCAGGCGCCCCGCGGAAATCATAGTCATAATTTTCGGAAACGTAAAAACCGTTTCTAAAAACGCTGCTGTCTAAAGTAATATTGTTTTCCATAAATGCTTTCTTAAGCTTGCTGAATGGCTGTAAACACCAGCCTCCTGCGCGATATGCAAAAACAGGTTTGCCTGTTAAATCCGTTAGTGTTTTTTTATATCGGAAAACAATATCTGAAATTTCTGTTTCGCTGAAATCGGATAATTTGTAACGCTTCACATCAATAATCCAGCGTTCGCCGTTATAGAAACTGTCTTCCCAATGGGGGTGAATATGCAGCTGCAGGTCATGTCCTGTATCTGATAAATATTTCAGCTGCTCTGTAACCAGCTTATAATCTTTTTCCAGTTGTGGATATTTTTTTCGAAATTCATCGAGCCTTAAAATAAAGCCGCAGTCAACAAAAAAACAAAATCTTACATCATGTTTTTCGGCAATCCGGATGAGCTCAGAAGTTGGATAAATTATACATTTCTCAACCGTACCATGGTTTTCGCCAAAGTAAATTTCATAGTCCAGTGTTATGTATATATTCATTTAAAATTTAATTGTATTGACTATGCAGATATAAAAAACAAAATTAATTTAAAGAGATTCACGTGCATTGTTAAATATATTATTTGTACAAACTAATCACCATGCGGGGTGTACATTGTTACTCCTCTTTCATTATAATTTTTAATCATCACATCCAACAGTCCTTTTGCATCAATCAATGTTGCAGAAGCCTCACCGATAGTATAATGTTTTAATATTCCTTCTTTTTCGAAAAGAGGAATTAATTCATCTGGTTTTCTTTTTTGAGAAAAAACGGGATCATGCACTTTTGTTTTCATCGTCCGTTTCTGCCCGCTTTCATCAATAAGTTTTGCATCATAAATTTTTGAATAGTAGATCGGAAATTTAAAATCAACAGCATCTTCTAAAGTATGTAAATTAGTGCAGGAAGTATTTAAAGGCACGCCTACATTTAAAATTTTTCCGTTTTTCTCAGTCAGTTTATAATAGGGCGACAACTTCGTATAGGGGGTCAGCTGCCCGAAGTGGCTGTTGGTAAAAAAATCTGCTAATGGGCCGTAGGCACAGGCTGAATCAGTTGGATGAAGGCTTCGTTTGGTTCCGTTTAATTTTCTCAGATATTCAGTAACGGCTCCGGCTTTTGAAGGGGACTGCAGTATGTCAAATACCGGGTCATTGTCCAAATAATATTTACTGAATGTATCATGTGCGAAACAAGGGCAAAGCAATGTCCCTTCTTTCCCTATCACTTCGAGCAGGGCATCAACAAACGTTTTAGCGCCCTGTTCAACATACCCCATTTTACTTAAACTTGTATGAACAATAATATTATCACCGCGTTTAATGCCGGTTTTTTTAAAATCCGAAATCAATTGCTGCTTTGTAATTATTTGATTATTGATCCGTTTTTTTTCTAATGATTTTTTCTTCAATATTTTTTTAATTCCCCTGCAATATTCGATTACAAATGGAGCGTGTTTTTTTAACAGAGAAATTATTTTAATTTTTACCGACATGTTTTTATTTATAAACTAATTAACGGCTGCATATTTTACCATCTCCTCATAAACCTGGCGCCATCCGGCCCAGAGCTTTTTATTGTTGAGCGTATCGTTATGCCAAAGGCTGATAAACTCACCATTTACTGCTTTTACCTCATCAATCAGCGGTATTATTTTTTGCAATGCATCTTCCCTGTGTACTTTCATATAATACCGCAGCGTGCCTTCCATCACTGCAAAGGGGTGGATGTTCAGCTTTGTTTCGAGCTCCAAATCCAGATCGTAAAAATTAAACGGCGTGCAGATACTTGCCCTAAACCCCACCTGTGAAGCAAATCCCATCGTATAGTCATCAGTGATATCTAAATCAATTAAGTTGCGATAGGTTTCTGGCAGGGTTAATTTTAAAAAGTGCTGGCGGCTTTTTGTTATGTCTCTGTGCAACACTTTTGATAAACGCTCCACTTCTTTTTTTAACTGTTCTTTGCTTTTGTTCGAGCCATAGGATGGGTGAATCCCTATCTCTGCATAATCGCCCAGCATTTTAATAAGTGATTGGAATTTTCTGCTTTCAATAGGCAGGTTTTTATCATTAACGCCGTAATCGCCGAGAAGAAAAAAATAGATGGACTTTAATTTATATTTTTTTAATATTTCTAATTGGAAATCGTAGGTATCATAAGGATCTTTCGCCAAGCCGGTCAGTACGCGTGTGCGCTCTGAGATTTCTGAAAAATCAAGCATTGATAAGGACTTCAAATACCCCCCAACGCTCCGTAAAAAACCTTTCTCACGGTAAGCATAGGCATTATCAATATCAATAGTAGAAATGAATTGGTATTTTTTTTCAGGAAAAATGAATGTCGGATATTTTTTTTGAATTAATTCTTTGATCAATAACGCCCAGATATTTACCAGTGGTTTTTGCAAAAATCCATTTGCAAAGGCAAGACTGTTCTCTGCATCAAACCGGTCGTGTTCATCGCGGATATGCGGCAGATATTCTTCGTAACGGCTCACTAAATAAAAACTTGCTGCAAAGGCATCAAAGGGCAGTGCAGACGCTTTTCCCACAGCATAAAACACTTTGTTATTATTAAAATCAAAAACTGAAATATTCTGCTCTGTTATACCTGTTTCGAAAAGCAGATTGCGTGAAATAAAAAATAATTCATCGCACAAAGGGCTGTTGGTATAACTTAATTTGGGCCTGCTGTATTTTTTAAACTCTTCAATATCCGTAGTTAGTGAAAAATTAATTCCAGCAATATCTTTAAAAATCAAGTTAAAAATATACTTGCTGCGGTTGGTTATTTTATGTGTGTATATGAGAAGCAAATCAATATGTGTTTGTCAAAAATTTGTTCTTTTTAAAAGTTGAATTATTGAAATTAATACTGCTGCATAGCAGATAAGTTTTTTAAGTAGGCCGTCATTGCTATGTAGACCTGACAGGTTTTCAAAACCTGTCAGGTCTGAATTGATCATTAACTAATATATTTCAAAATTTCCCCGCATATAAATTCAGCGGCCCTGCCATCACCGAATAAATCAGGAAATAGCAGGTTTTTCGCTGCAGCAAAATAGTTATACGCTTCAATAATTTTTGTTTCATCAGCATCAGTAATTTTTGCTGCACCGCATTTTACTAATTCAACCCACTCTGTTTCTGAACGCAGTATTATACATGGTTTTTGAAAATAAAATGCTTCCTTCTGAACCCCGCCGGAATCAGTCATTACCAACGCTGCATTTTTTTCCAATGCAGTCATTTCTAAAAATGAAACAGGAGCAATAATTTTTATATAGTCATTCTCTTTTATCGAATTATACAATTCAGTTGAAAGATTTACCGGAAGCAGCTTTGCAGTGCGAGGATGCAGGGGAAGAATTATTTTTATTTTATTTTCTAATGCAATTTTGTTTAAACTTTTGAACAGGGCGTTAAGCCTTAGAGGCTCGTCGGTATTGTTATTTCGGTGGATGGTAGCTAAAATAAAATCATTTTTCAGCAGGTTATTATCTTTTAAAATAGTTGTGTTTTTTTCTGCGGCTTCTCCAAAATAAAGACTGTTATCATACATCACATCACCGCAGTGATAAATTTTCGGGTTGTTAAATGAGTAAGGAGGCTGATTATTTTCCTTGAAGCCTTCTTTCAATAAATTATCGTATCCCGATTTTGTCGGAGAAAATAATAGTGTGGAAACATGATCGCATAAAATTCTGTTAATTTCTTCCGGCATTGATTTGTTGAACGACCGCAGCCCTGCTTCAATATGAATTACAGGGCTCTGTATTTTTGAAGCAGCAACAGCGCCGGCTAATGTTGAATTGGTGTCGCCGTATAATACTATGCAGTTTGGTTTTTCTTTTAATAAAATTTCTTCAATTCCTTCAATCATTAAAGCCGTTTGTCTGCCGTGACTGCATGAGCCGGCATTCAAATTGTAATCAGGGTTTGGAATGCCCAATTCATCAAAAAAAACTTTCGACATGTTCTCGTCATAGTGCTGACCGGTATGAACAATCACTTCCCGGATATCGTCTGAATAATTATTTTTTACTGCACGGCTCAAAGCGGCAGCTTTAATAATCTGCGGACGGGCACCAATAACAGTTAAAATTTTAATCATCAGCAGTTAATGCAATGTTTAGTGCTTACAGAAAGGGTAAAGGTAAAATTTTATATTTTGCATTTCAAGATTAAAATTATTGAACGGATAATAAATTTACTGTTTTATGTTCAACAGTTTTTTTACAGATGAAACGCAAAGCTGGTGGAAGTATTGTTCTGGCAGAGATAATACTTATTAAAATACAAAAGCCTGATGCAGACGCAGCAGGCTTTCGTATTTTTAATAAAAAATAGAAATTACGATACTAATTTTTTCTCTTGGCGTTTGCGTTCAGTTTCATCTAAAATAACCTTACGCAGCCGGATTGATTTTGGAGTAATCTCAACATATTCATCACCCTGGATATATTCCATTGCTTCTTCTAAAGAAAAAGTAATTTTTGGATGAATACGTGTTTTATCATCAGTACCGGAGGCACGCATGTTGGATAATTTTTTTTCTTTAGTGATGTTCACCACAATATCATCCTGACGATTGTTTTCACCAATCACCTGCCCTGTATAAATAGGGTCTCCTGCTTCAACGAAAAATTTGCCACGGTCTTGCAGTTTGTCAATGGAATAAGCAATGGATATGCCTTGTTCACCTGAAATTAAAACACCGCTGCCACGGTTAGGAATAGTACCTCTCCATGGTTCGAATGCTTTGAAACGATGTGCCATAATAGCCTCACCGGCCGTGGCAGTCAAAATATTATTACGTAAACCAATAATACCGCGTGAAGGAATTTCAAATTCGATGTGAATCAAATCTCCTTTCGGCTCCATAATTTGTAAATCGCCTTTACGCTGTGTAACATACTCAATTACTTTACCGGATACCGGCTCTGGTACATCTACTGTTAAATATTCAATCGGCTCGCATTTTACGCCGTCAATTTCTTTAATGATAACTTGCGGCTGACCTACTTGTAACTCATAGCCTTCACGTCTCATTGTTTCTATCAAAACAGATAAGTGAAGAATACCGCGTCCAAAAACAAGATACGAATCTGCAGAATTGGTTTCTTCTACCTTTAATGCTAGGTTTTTTTCCAACTCTTTAAATAAGCGGTCACGTAAGTGGCGGGAAGTAACAAATTTTCCTTCTTTTCCATAAAAAGGAGAATTGTTAATTGTAAATAACATATTCATGGTAGGCTCATCAATTGCAATAGGAGTAAGTCCTTCAGGATTTTCAAAATCTGCAATAGTGTCGCCGATTTCAAAACCTTCAATACCTGTTATTGCTACAATTTCACCTGCATTAATTGCAGTTGCTTTTTGTTTGCCTAATCCTTCAAATGTAAATAGTTCTTTGATACGGGATTTAACAACAGTGCCATCGCGTTTTACCAATGAAACAGGCATATTTTCTTTTATTGTGCCTCTTAACACACGGCCCACTGCAATACGGCCCACGAATGAGGAGTAATCCAGAGAAGTGATCTGCATTTGTAAAGTGCCTTCATAAGCCGGTGCATCCGGAAAAAAATCAATTATCTGATCCAATAAATATGTAATGTCAGTGGTTGGATTTTTCCAATCAGGGCCCATCCAGCCTTGTTTTGACGAACCATAAACTGTTCTGAAGTTTAGCTGTTCCTCTGTGGCCTCTAAATTGTAAAACAAATCAAATACCTGATCGTGTACTTCATCCGGACGGCAGTTCGGTTTGTCAACTTTATTGATAACAAGTACAACCGTTTTGCCTTGTGCCAAAGCTTTTTGAGTAACAAAGCGTGTCTGAGGCATTGGGCCTTCAAAGGCATCCACCAATAGAACAACACCGTCAGCCATGTTTAAAACACGTTCAACTTCACCGCCGAAGTCACTGTGGCCGGGAGTATCAATAATATTAATTTTTGTTCCTTTGTAACGTACCGAAACGTTTTTTGCCAGAATGGTAATTCCGCGTTCACGCTCCAGGTCATTGTTATCTAAGATTAACTCTCCTGACTCTTCGTTGTCACGAAACAGTTTTCCTGTGTGTAAAATTTTGTCAACTAATGTTGTTTTGCCGTGGTCAACGTGAGCAATAATGGCAACGTTTCTAATGTTTTGCATTTAAGTTTTTTAGTAAATGTTTAATTCTCCTTTATAAAAGAGCCTGCAAAAGTACGAATTTTATTATGATTTAAGCCTATGTGCAGATATTATATTGGATAACAGGCGTTTTAACAGGGCTTTTGAAGGATTTGAAAGATAACACACCTCATGTAATATGGAATATACCTCAGCGGATTTTTTTAAAAAATGGAGTTTTGAAATAATTGAGCAGTTTTCAGAATCATCCTTTTGCCAAAATATCCTTTAAATTAGGACGCAGCCTGCTTTTGTAAACCGAGAGGCAGTCTTCCTTTTTTCTTCCTTTTCTGAGTTTTCTCTGCTCATCATCCGGCAGTGAGGCAATGTGCACACATTCGGGGGTACAGCAGCCTTTCATTTTTTCTGTGCATTTTTCGCATTGAATAAACAAAAGGTGGCAGTCATCATTTGCACAATTTACATGTGTATCACAGGAGGCCCCGCATTGGTGGCATTGAGCAATTACATCATCGGTAATGCGTTCGCCTACACGCTCATCAAAAACAAAGTTTTTACCAATAAATTTCGAGGGCAGGCTTTCTGCTTTTATCTGCCTCACATAATCAATAATTCCTCCGTGCAGCTGGTTAACATCTTTAAATCCATGATGTTTTAAATACGAACTGGCTTTTTCGCAGCGAACACCGCCGGTGCAGTACATAATTATTTTCTGATTTTTTTTATCCTTCAATTCTTCAAGAACAATAGGGAGTTCCTCCCGGAAGGTATCGGCATCAGGACAAAGCGCGCCGGTAAAACGCCCTACTTCGCTTTCGTAATGATTGCGCATATCTACAACAATGGTATCGGGATTTTCCATTGCATCATTAAATTCCCTTGCCGTTAAATGATTACCCACATTGGTTACATCAAAACTAGAGTCTTCTAATCCGTCGGCAACAATTTTAGGACGGACTTTAATTGTAAGTTTATAAAATGATTTGCTATTGTCTTCGACAGCAATTTTAAACGGCATATCCGAAAAACGTGAATCGGCCGACAGTTTTTTTTTGAAAGCATCCCAATTGTCTTCCGGAACGCACATCTGAGCATTAATTCCTTCACTGGCAATGTAAATACGGCCTAAAATATTAAGGCTGTTCCACTGCACAAATAAATTGTCGCGAAGTTCTTGAGGATTATCAATAATTACGTAGCGGTAAAACGAAACAGTAATGCGTTTTGTGTTTTCTTCCTGAATCAGTTTTTTCAGCTCCTTTTTGTTAACTCTGTTTTGCAATAACATAGTATCTGAGGGGTTAAAATACGCACAAAGGTAATTTATTAATATGATAATTTGTGAATTTGTAAATCAATGTCGTTTAGTTAAGGAGGTATTTGACCCCGCTGGGGTCATATGTTTATAGCAAAATATATGCCTATAAACCTTCGGCCCCATCGGGGTCGTACTAAAATCCAACATAACCTAATGGCATTGATATGTAGTCTCACTGTAAAATACTTTTTGTATCATAGAATATATTGTAAAAAAAAACTACTTTTAGCCTCCACACAAAAAAGCGTAAAGCTGTTTTTTTATTGGCGCTCCGCTTTTTTTTATTGAATCTATACGATATGCAGACGAGTGAAAAAATATTGGTAATCGGTTCATCCGGACAGATAGGAACAGAGCTTGTTCAAAACCTTAGAAATATTTACGGAGTAGAAAATGTAATTGCTTCAGATGTTAAAATAACAGAACAATCTAAAGAAGGCCCTTTTGAAGTAATTGATGTTTTGAATGCCCAGGGTTTGCTTGAAATAGTGAAACGCCATAAAGTAAACCAGGTATATTTATTAGCAGCCCTGCTTTCTGCCACTGCCGAAAAAATGCCGAAACTTGCATGGGATCTGAATATGAACGGACTCTTAAATGTTCTGGAACTTGCAAAAGAAAAAATCATTAATAAAATTTACTGGCCAAGCTCCATTGCAGTTTTCGGCCCGAATACACCTAAGGAAAATACGCCGCAATACACCGTTATGGAGCCCAGTACAGTATATGGAATCAGCAAACAGGCTGGCGAGCGCTGGTGCGAATATTATTTTAACAGGTATGGAGTTGATGTAAGGAGTTTACGCTATCCTGGATTAATCGGATGGAAATCAGCTCCGGGAGGAGGAACAACGGATTATGCGGTTCATATTTTTCATGAAGGATTAAAATCAGGCACCTACGAATGTTTTTTGTCAGAAAATGCTGTACTGCCTATGATGTACATGCCTGATGCCGTTAAAGCCACCATATCCATTATGCAGGCTGAACCTGAAAAGATAAAAATACGTTCAAGTTATAACTTAGCAGGCTTTAGTTTTTCACCAAAGGAAATTGCTGCAGAAATTAAAAAACATATTCCTGATTTCAGGATTACTTATAAGCAGGATTCACGCCAGCAAATAGCTGACAGCTGGCCGAAAAGCATTGATGCCTCAGAAGCTTTTAAAGATTGGGGCTGGAAGCCCGAATTTGATCTGACCGGGATGACATCTGATATGATCAAAAACTTGCAAAAAAAGCAGTCGATAAAAATTTAACAGCTCAAGGCAATTAAATGAAGCTGTTTTGTTCATATTATTTTAAAAATCCTACATTTGTGCATTAAAAAAAAGAAACGAGGAGCAGTTTTAATAAAATAATACTTAAATTTCGGTTTCAAAAAAGATTGAAACGAAGCTTGAAATAAATTATTCTGATCAAATGAAAAAAGTTGTTTTGATTTTGTTGATTATCGCTTGTAAAATTACAGCTGCTCAAACTTTTGAGTTAGTTAATAAGGATACAATTAATCTCACTGATGTTGAGGGTAAAAAACAAGGGAATTGGATTGTTACCAATAAAATGGTTCATAAGCCTTGCTATACAGATGCACAAAAGGTGGAAGAGGGGAAATATTCAGGCGGAAAAAAAACTGGTATCTGGCTTGAATATTATTGCAATAATAATATGAAAAGTAAAATTACTTTTGAAAATAACCGTCCGAACGGCTACGCAATCATGTATCATGAAAATGGTAAAGTTAAAGAAGAAGGCATGTGGAAAAACAGCCGCTGGGTGGGCGATTACAAACTTTACTACGAAAACGGACAGGTACAGCAGCAGTTTAAATTCAATACTTCAGGAAAACGTGAGGGGCAGCAAAAGTATTTTTACGAAAACGGGCAGTTAATGATTGAAGGAAATTGGGCTGAAGGAAAAGAAGCCGGACTTTTAAAAGAATATTACGAAAACGGCGACATAAAATCCGAGAAGAATTTTAATGACGGCTTTATGGATGTAGCAACTGTGAAAAACTTTGAACCTAAAAAGCCGATAGTTAAAATACAGGAAAAAGAACCCGTGGTAGATCCTATCAAAACACCGGCGATTGTGGTAGATGTTAAAACTGAAAAAGTAAATACCGGCAGTTTTAACGGTGAAGGGTATTGGAAACTTTACAATTCTAACAGGCAGGTAACTAAAGACGGTACATTCCATAAAAATCGAATGATTGACGGTAAAGTCTATATCTATAACAGCAATGGTATTTTAACCCGCATTGGACTGTATAAAGATGGGAAATATATCGGCGACGGAGTTATAGAAGAGCAGTAGCCCGCCTTTTGCCTCTCCCATTAGCGGAGAAGGCTTTTCAAATATTTCTTTTATTTTCTATGCAAAATCAGCTTGTAATATACAATACGCTTACCCGGACAAAAGAAAAATTTGAGCCTCTTAATAAGGGATTGGTGGGTTTGTATGTCTGCGGGCCTACTGTTTACAGCGACGTTCACCTGGGCAACTGCCGCACATTTATCTCCTTTGATTTAATTTACCGCTATTTACTGCTTTTGGGTTTTAAAGTCCGCTATGTGCGCAACATCACTGATGCCGGACATTTAGAAGGCGACCGTGATGAAGGTGAAGATAAATTTGCAAAAAAAGCAAAACTGGAGCAGCTGGAACCGATGGAAATTGTGCAGAAATACACGCTTGGTTTTCATGATGTGATGCGCGAATTCAATAACCTGCCGCCGAGCATCGAACCTACTGCAACCGGGCATATCTGCGAGCAGATTGAAATGGTGAAAAAAATCATCAGCAACGGCTATGCTTACGAAGTAAACGGCACTGTTTATTTTGATGTAGAAAAATACAATAAGGAATTTCCTTACGGACAGCTAACCAACCGTCAGTTAGAAGATTTAATTGCGAACACGCGTGAGCTCAGCGGACAGGATGAAAAACACGGGCGTTTGGATTTTGCTTTATGGATAAAAGCGAAACCTGAACAGATCATGCGCTGGCCTTCTCCCTGGGGATGGGGTTTTCCGGGATGGCATATTGAATGTTCTGCAATGAGCAGTAAATATTTAGGCGATACTTTTGATATTCACGGGGGCGGCATGGATTTGCAGGCCACTCATCATACTAATGAAATTGCACAGTCGCAGGCATGCAATCATAAAGCACCTGTTAAATACTGGATGCATACTAATATGCTTACTGTAAACGGTGTGCGTATGTCGAAAACAGCGGGCAATGGTTTTTTACCGGGAGAATTATTTACAGGAAATCATCCATTATTGGAAAAAGGCTACAGCCCAATGGCTGTGCGTTTTTTTATGATGCAGACGCATTACCGCAGTACACTTGATTTTTCGAATGATGCGCTTCAGGCGTCCGAAAAAGGGTATGCCCGTTTAGCTGCTGCTGTAAAAACAGCTGAGAATTTAAAAACTTCAGCCACATCAACATCTAATATTCAGGAATTAGAAAAAAATTGTTTCGATGCAATGAACGATGATTTTAATGCCCCGATTTTAGTATCGCATTTATTTGAAGGAGCGCGTATTATCAATTCAGTAAACGACGGCAAAGAAACAATTTCTGAAGCGGACTTAGTGCTCTTAAAAAAACTAATGCATGATTTTGTGTTTGATGTTTTGGGGCTGAAATCTGAAATCTCCAATACATCCAGTGATAACGCGTTACAGGGTGTGATGGAAATTATTTTAGAAATAAGAAAAGAAATAAAATCAAAAAAAGATTTTGCTGCCTCCGACAAATTGCGCGACAATTTAAATAAAATTAATATTACAATTAAGGATACAAAAGACGGCGCTGTATGGAGCCTCACCGCTGGGGAATAGGTTAAGGGCTATTATTAATCAAGGAGACTTGTATAATTGTGTTCTTATAAGAAGCCCAGGGTACCACATTAAAATAGCTATGAAAGCAAAAAATAATATCCGCGTTTTTTTTTCAATTCTGCCTGCTGCTGTTTTTCTTAGTTTAATTTTTTTTGCATCCTGTACTAATAATCCTTCAGATCAGTCCAAGACCGTAATTGTGCCGAAAACGGAAACAGTAAAAACTGTGCCGACGCCTGATTTTAATGCTGATTCGGCATATGCGTTTGTAAAGGCGCAGGTAGATTTCGGTCCGCGTATTCCTGGAACTCCAGCCCATGCAAAATGCGCAGATTATCTTTCAGCTAAACTGAAATCTTACGGATTTACGGTTACTATCCAAAATGCGACTATCCAGACATTCGATAATATGCAGTTTACTCTCAAAAATATTATCGCACAATTTAATCCTTCATCCCAAAAAAGAATTTTACTCTGCTCGCATTGGGATACCCGTCCATGGGCTGATTCAGATAAAAAGGATCCGAAGAAACCCTTCGGCAGTGCAAATGACGGGCCGAGCGGAGTGGGAACAGAATTGGAAATTGCGCGCCAGATAAATTTGTCGCATCCTAACATCGGTGTGGATATTATTTATTTTGATTTGGAAGATTACGGAGAAGACGGCGGCGACCAGAATACATGGTGTCTTGGGACCCAGTACTGGTCAAAAAATATTTTCCCTGCGGATTATTATGCGAATTTCGGAGTACTGCTGGATATGGTCGGCGGAAAAAATGCAATCTTTCCAAAAGAAAGCAACTCCGTTCAGCTTGCTCCCAATGCCGTTGAGAAAGTCTGGAAAGCCGCCAATGAACTGGGTTACGGAAATAATTTTATTGCCCAGACAAAATCATTTGTAGGTGTTGACGATCATATCTATGTTAATAAAGCAGGTGTTCCCTGCATTGATATTATCGAATACAATCAGGCAACAGGAGGCTTCGGAGACTATCATCACGCTCATAGCGACAATATGAGCATCATCGATAAAAGCACATTGAAGGCAGTAGGGCAGACATTGCTGGAAGTGATTTATAATGAAAAATAAAAAGCCTGAAAAAACACTCATCATACGTTTCAGCTCCATCGGCGATATTGTTTTAACTACGCCTGTAATCCGTTGTTTAAAGGAGCAGAAGCCGGATGCAGAAATTCATTACCTCACTAAAAAATCGTTCAGCGGAATTTTAAATCCGAATCCTTACCTCACAAAAATTCATTCTATTGAAAAAGATGTGAAGGAAGTGACAGCTGATTTGAAAAAAGAAAATTTCGATTTTGTAATTGACCTTCATAACAATATCCGCTCTGCACAGATTAAAAGGGCGCTGGGAAAGCCTTCATCAGTATTTAAAAAACTGAATTTTAAAAAATGGCTGCTCGTAAATTTCAAAATAAATAATATGCCTGCAATGCATGTTGTTGACCGCTATATGGATGCTGCAGCAGTGCTTGGAATAAAAAACGACAACAAAGGATTAGATTATTTTATTCCGGCTAAGGATGAAGTTCTTATTTCTTCTCTTCCTGCATCTCATCAAAATGGCTACATCGGTTTTGTAATAGGGGCGAAGCATTTCACCAAACGGCTGCCGATAGAAAAAATAATTGCTGTCTGCAAAAAAATAAATAAACCGATTGTTTTGCTTGGAGGCCCTGAAGATGTTGTTCGCGCTGAAGAAATTGAAAAAGCCTGCGGTTCGTTTATTTACAATGCCTGCGGAAAATATAATTTAAATCAATCTGCATCGCTTGTAAAACAGGCTGTACGGATAATCTCTCATGATACAGGATTGATGCACATTGCAGCAGCATTCAAAAAAGATATTATTTCGGTATGGGGAAACACTGTGCCTGCATTCGGCTTCAGTCCATATCTTCCGGGGGCAGGATCTAAAATAGTGGAGGTGAAAAATTTATCATGCCGGCCCTGCTCCAAAATAGGATATGATAAATGTCCGAAAGGGCATTTTAAATGTATGATGCTGATTGATGAAACGGAATTTATTTCTCCGAATGCTATACTATAAATACCAGCGAGAGGTCGGAATACAAACAACACTAAGCTTTTCAGAAACAATAAATCCTAAATTCTAATGGCAATTTAGAATTTAGGATTTAAATTTTTTGGCATAATATTAATTCTCAGGAGCAAACAGCGCCTTTAATTCAGTTGCTTTTTCAGGTTTCAGTTTACCTGCGAGGATCAAACTTAACTGGCGGCGGCGCAAAGCACCGTCATATCTGAATTTTTCTTCTTCCGTTTCAGGAATTAACACCGGCACCGGCAATGGAGATCCGTTTTGATCAACAGCTACAAAAGTATAAATGGCTTCATTGCATTTTACTTTTTTGCCGCTCACATGATCTTCAATCCAAACATCTATAAAAACTTCCATTGATGATGTGAAAGCCCTTGAAACCTTGGCTTCCAGGGTAACAATACTTGAGTGATTTATTGCATTGTTGAAAGAAACATTATTTACTGATGCCGTAACCACAACTCTTTTGCAATGGCGGTGTGCCGATATGGAGGCAACAATATCCATCCATTGAAGGAGACGTCCTCCGAATAAATTTCCCATTACATTGGTATCGTTCGGCAGTACTATCTGCGTTTGTACCGTTAGTGATTCTTTTGATGTTTTCGACTGCATACTGATTTTTTTTGCAAAGATACAGATTTGAATTAAGGAATATCATCCTTTGCTCATATTATACTGTATTGATTCGTACCTTCGCATACTAAACTTAAAACTTTATGGATTATTTTTTATACCTGAAAGCGCTGCACATCATATTTGTAGTCACCTGGTTTGCAGGACTGTTCTATATTGTGCGCTTATTTATTTATCATACCGAAGCGGAGTTAAAACCAGAACCTGAAAAAAGTATTTTGCAGAAGCAATATAAAATAATGGAGAAGCGCTTGTGGTATGGCATTACTTGGCCGTCTATGATTATTACTCTTATTATCGGCGGATGGATGCTGTGGACAAATTCTGCTTTTTTACAGCAGGCTTACTTTATTTTAAAACTATGTTTTGTAGGCGGATTAATACTATATCATGTGCAGTGCCATGTAATATTCAAGCAGCTTCAAAACGATGTTGTAAAGTCCTCTTCATTCAAATTAAGACTTTGGAATGAAGTCGCAACACTTTTTTTAACCGCAATAGTTTTTTTAATTGTTCTGAAAAGCAACACAGGTTTTATCTGGGGTATGCTTGGACTGGTTGTTTTTGCTGTTACTTTGATGCTTGCTGTAAAAATTTACAAAAAAAGCAGGGAGAAGAAGGAAGGGGATTAAATAATGTGCGAATGTGCTGATGTACCAATGACCAATTTAATACCAGTGTTATGCTAGTTACATTGGCACATCAGCACATTCACACATTTTCAAATTAAACCTTACATCCACTTTTTTCTTCTGAAATAAACGATCAGCGAAATGATGATGGCGAGCATAACAATCCACACAGCGCCATAGCCCCATCGGCTGTGAAGTTCGGGCATAAACTCGAAATTCATTCCATAAACACCGGCAATAAAAGTTACTGGAACAAAAATAGTAGTGATGATTGTGAGCACCTTCATCACTTCATTCATTCTGTTGCTGACGCTTGATAAATAAATATCCATCATCCCGGAAAGCAAATCGCGGAAGGTTTCAACTGTATCTATCACCCTCACGGAATGGTCATGTAAATCCCTTAAATAAATATCAGTGCTTGGCCTGATCAATTCGGTTTCGCTGCGTTCTAAATTGCTGATCAGCTCGCGCATGGGCCAGACAGCCTTTCGTAAAAAAATCATTTCACGTTTCATGTGATGAAGCTGCTGCAGCATTTCTTTAGAAGGGTTGTCAAGCAGTTCTTCTTCCAGCAGTTCAATTCTGTCGCCCACTTTTTCAAGAATGTTGAAATAGCAATCTACGGCGGCATCCATTAAAGCATACGCTAAATAATCGGCTCCCATTTTACGGACGCGCCCTTTCCCCTGCCGCAAACGGCTTCGTATCATATCAAAAGCATCTCCGCCGTGTATTTCCTGAAACGAAATAACCATCCCCTCCATCAGTACAATGCTTAACTGTTCCGAATGAATTTCTGTATCATAATAAATCATTTTCATGATAGAAACCACATAGCTGTCATAGTCTTCAAACTTTGAACGCTGGTTGCTATTTACTATATCTTCAAGGGTTAGAGGATGTATGTTAAATTGTTTTCCTATCTTTTCAATAAGTTCGCTGTCGTGAATACCATCTACATTTATCCACTTTACCATTGAAGGGTCAACACATTCAAGGCAGTCCGAAAAATTATAAAAATCTTTTTCTATAAATTCGGTTTCATTGTATTCAATAAGAGTGATTTTTATTTTTTCAGTGCTGTCTTTGCCTTTATAAATGACCGTTCCGGGAGGTGCGCCGGTTTTGTTCTGTGAGATTTCCATATTTCTTAATCAGAATTTTTTTATTAAAAACATTATTCTTCTTCGGTTTCCTCTTCAACCCTTTCTACATGTTTGCTTTTGTTTCCGTCCAGCACAATTACAATTTCTCCTTTAATGGTTTTCTCTTTAAAATAATCAAAGACTTCCTGCAATGTACCGCGTTTTGTTTCTTCAAACATTTTGGTGAGCTCACGAGAAACAGAAACTTTTCTGTCGGCTCCGAAAAACTCTATGAACTGCTCCAGCGCTTTAATTAAGCGATGAGGTGATTCGTAAAAAATAATTGTGCGGGGTTCATTTACAAGCGATTTTATTTTTGTCTGGCGTCCTTTTTTCTGCGGCAAAAAACCTTCAAAACAAAAGCAGTCGCTTGGCAGACCTGAGTTTACCAATGCAGGTACAAATGCTGTAGCACCTGGCAGGCACTCAACAGTGATTCCTTTTTTTATGCACTCACGCACCAGCAGAAATCCGGGATCGGAAATAGCCGGGGTGCCTGCATCGGTTATCATTGCTATGGTTTCACCGGCAGCAATACGTTCGGTAATTATATCAGCTGTTTTATGCTCATTGTGCTGGTGATGCGCATACATTTTTTTGTCAATATTAAAATGCTTCAGCAATATGCCAGACTTTCGGGTATCTTCTGCTAAAATCAAATCGGCTTCTTTTAAAATACGTATTGCCCGAAGGGTCATGTCTTCGAGGTTTCCGATTGGTGTTGGTACGATGTATAGTTTCATATATATGTTGACTCCTCAATAAAAATGAAAATTAATTCTCATTAATTTTGAAGACTGCTGTTGAAAGAAGTAATTAATTCAAACAAATTTTCAAACTTATTCAAAGGTAATGTTTCTGCTTTATCGTAAATATCGTGATATGCTTTTGATCCGCCCATGGTATAAATAAAAAAAGCTCTCACCCCTTTTTCTGAAAAAAAGTAATGATCGCTGTTATGCGCTTTCCCGCGTATTTTAACCTCTTTAACCAAATTATGTGAAGCATTTATTTTTACAAGTTTGTCAAATTCATCTTTGAAAACAGAGCCGTTTACAACGGTAATGCCTTCTTCGCCGTTTCCCATCATATCTAAATTTAATAAAAACCGGATGCTGCTCAGCGGAAAAACAGGATGTTCAGTGTAATACTTAGAGCCTAGCAGCCCGGCTTCTTCTCCGCAAAAGGCAATAAATGCAATAGAATATTTAGGTGCATGTTCAGGCATTGAATAATATTTTGCAAGATTAAGAAGCATAGCGCAGCCGCTTGCATTATCATTTGCACCAGGGAAATATGTATCACGGCCCATTTGCCCGAGATGATCATAGTGTGCTGAATAGACAATAAATGAATCAGGGTATTCAGAACCTTTTACAAAAGAGATTACATTTTGAGATGCGTGATCTGCGATAAGTTCGCTTTCAATTTCAAAACCTATTTCTTTTGGATTTAAAATGGATGTGCGGAGCACTTCTATCAGCGGATAATCATTTAATGTTTGCGCAGTGCTCCATGTTAATTTATCTTTCAGAACGACTAAAGCCTTTGCTTTACAGCTGTTTCCGATTATATCCTGCAGTTCTTTAGTTTGTTTTCCCGTATCATTTACTACAATTATTTTATTGCTGAAATCCTGCCGGAGGAATTTTTTGAACTTTCTTTTTTTTCGTACAAGCTTGTCATCGGCAGTAACAACAGGGTATTTACCTTTTGCAGAGGGAGAATGCGCATAAATAATAAAGTCTGCACCCGGAATTAATTTTCTGCCGTCGGTTTCTACTGAAATGTTTTTTGGGAAGGTATTTATCGGGAATGAAAATTTCTGATAATAATCATCAGTCAGTGATTTTAATCCTGATTTCTGAAACTCTGTCAGGATATAATTTGCAGCAATTCCGTCGCCGTTATTAACGTAGCCTCTCCCGTGCATACTCTCTGAAGCCAGAGTATCTATAATCTTTCTGGCGTATTGATAAACGGCTCCCTTGCTAATATCCTGTGCAGAAAGAGATAGGGGATTATAAAAGAAAAATACATAAAGGAATGCCATTATCGAAGCAGCAGTCCTCTTATTTATTTTAAACATATTCATCTTAATTTATTTTGCCGGGTGAATTTTCACAACGGTTTTTTGAGTAGTTTTGTTTTGCATTCAGGCAATAAAAATACAGCAATAATGCGGACTCCAAAATACGAATTTTAAAAACAATTTAAGACTGTTTATTCAAACGCATGTTCCTCGAAAACACCATTCATTCTTCCAGCCGAAAAGGCTCCATTGAAGTTATTTGCGGCTCCATGTTTTCCGGAAAAACTGAAGAGCTGATCCGCAGGCTCAAGCGTGCACAGTATGCAAAACAAAAGGTGGAAATTTTCAAACCCGCTATTGACACACGTTACGATGATGTGAAGGTGGTATCTCACGACAGTAATTCTATTCATTCAACCCCCGTTCCTTCAACTTCAAATATTTTACTGCTCGCCAGCGATGTGCAGGTTGTAGGCATAGATGAAGCGCAATTTTTTGATGAAGGGCTCGCTGCTGTATGCAGTCAGCTTGCCGACAGCGGTGTGCGTGTAATTATTGCAGGCCTTGATATGGATTATTTGGGCAAGCCGTTTGGCCCTATGCCTGCCTTATTAGCCATTGCAGAGCATGTTACCAAGGTTCATGCAATATGTATGCGCTGCGGAAATTTAGCGAATCATTCACATCGTATTACCAATGAATCATCGCTTGTGCTTCTCGGAGAGACAAATAATTATGAGCCTCTTTGCAGAGACTGTTTTCGCGATGCAAGAAATAAGTCATGAAGGACTCTGATGCAAATTTTTTTATATAGACCTGTCAGGTTTTTAAAACCTGACAGGTCTTGCTTTTTTACTGAATATTCCATCAGTTCTTTAAAAATCATATTAAATGAATCATACCATATCTGCTATATCTTCTGTAATCAATGCCTCTGTAACGGGTAAGACACCTGCAGTAATCAAAAATCTTTTGATTGACAGCCGCAAACTCAGCAATGCAGAAACATCTTTGTTTTTTGCAATTAAAGGCGAACGTCACGACGGTCATGCTTACCTGTCTGATTTATATGAAAAGGGAGTCCGTAATTTTGTTGTATCATCCTTACCCAAGGACACAGCACTTTTTGCAGGTGCCAACTTTCTGCATGTAAAAGATACATTGCTTGCATTACAGCAGCTATGCGCATTTCACCGGCAGCAGTTTAAAATTCCGGTTATCGGCATTACCGGGAGCAACGGAAAAACTATTGTTAAAGAATGGCTTTATCAGCTGATGCGCGAGGATAAAAATATTGTACGGAGTCCGAAAAGTTTTAATTCGCAGGTGGGTGTTCCGCTTTCTGTCTGGCAGATGAATGAAGAAAATAATTTAGGAATCTTTGAAGCGGGAATATCCAAGCCTTCTGAAATGAATCTTCTAGAAGCAATTATCCGCCCTACTATCGGAATGATTACAAATATAGGGCAGGCGCATGATGAAAATTTTGAGAATCAAAAAAGAAAGGTGGATGAAAAATTAAAACTTTTTGTGAATGCAGAAGTATTAATTTACTGCAAAGATTATTTACTTGTGCATGATGAGGTAACTGCAAATAAATTATTCCGCGATTTAAAAACCTTTTCATGGTCGCGCAGGCTTCGCGCCGATCTGCTGATAGGCCGTATTACTAAAAGCACCGCCGATACTGAAATTCAGGGGATTTACAAAAACGATTTTATCCGCATCAGCATACCTTTTACAGATGAGGCAAGTATTGAAAATGCTATTCACTGCTGGGCAATGCTTCTTTATCTTGGTTACGAAAATTCATTGATTGCCGAGCGCATGCACTTCCTGAGCCCTATTGCCATGCGCCTTGAATTGAAAGAAGGAATTAATAATTGTTCCATTATCAACGACAGCTATAATTCTGATTTGGGATCATTGGCTATTGCTCTTGATTTTTTAAATCAGCAGAAACAGCATTTAAAAAAAACGCTTATTCTTTCTGATATTCTTCAGAGCGGAAGGGCTGAAGAAGCACTTTATAAAGAAGTGGCAGAATTGATTCATAAGAAAGGAATATCACGTTTAATCGGCATCGGCGAAAGTATTTCAAATCAGCAGCAACAGTTCAATGTCGAAAAAACATTTTATAAAACAACAGCTGATTTTTTGCATGAATTCAATAATTCATTTTTCCGCGATGAAACTATTCTGCTAAAAGGCGCACGTGCATTTGGTTTTGAAGCCATCAGTAAAATTATTCAGCAGAAGGCGCATGAAACAGTTCTCGAAATTAATCTGAATGCCATCGTTCATAATCTGAATTATTTCCGTTCTAAAATAAAAGCAGACACTAAAATAATGGCAATGGTAAAAGCGTTTTCTTACGGCAGCGGAAGCTTTGAAATAGCCAATATACTTCAGTTTCATCGTGTTGATTATTTAGCGGTGGCGTATGCCGATGAAGGAATTGAACTGCGGAAAGCCGGTATCACCATGCCTATAATGGTGATGAATCCTGAAGAACAGAGCTATGATTCAATGATACAATATTCACTTGAGCCCGAAATTTACAGTTTCCGCGTACTGAATTTATTTGAAGAAACTTTAAAACGCAGCGAACGGAATAATGCACAGCCCATAGCTATTCATATTAAGCTGGATACCGGAATGCACCGCCTCGGTTTTGATGAAGAGGAAGTAAATGAATTAATTGTAAGAATAAAAAACAATAAACACCTTGCAGTAAAATCGGTGTTCTCGCATCTTGCCGCCAGCGATGAAGAGGAACACGATGATTTTACCTGGCAGCAGATTCGGAAATTGACTGAAATGACAGAGAAAATTCAAGCTCATTTCAGTTACCCGATAATGAAGCATATCCTAAATTCTGCCGGCATCAACCGTTTCCCTGATGCGCAGTTTGATATGGTTCGTTTAGGAATAGGACTTTACGGTATTGGTGTGAATACTGCGGAGCAACTGCTGCTGCAGAATGTTAGCACTTTAAAAACAAGTATCTCGCAGATAAAAAATATTGCTGCCCGTGAAACCATCGGCTACAGCCGGAAAGGAGTTGCTGTACGCGATATGCAGATTGCCACAGTGCCGATAGGTTACGCCGATGGATTAAGCCGTAAACTCAGCGGAGGTAAAGGTAAAATGATTGTGAAAGGCAAGCCGGCCCTTATTATTGGCAATGTTTGCATGGATATGTGTATGATTGACATTACAGATATTAACGCAAATGAAAATGATGAGGTGATTGTTTTCGGCGACTCCTGCCCGATTACCGAGATTGCTAAGGATGTGGGAACAATTCCCTACGAAATATTAACGAATGTTTCGAGAAGAGTGAAAAGGGTTTATTACCAGGAGTAAATTTTTACCAGTTTGGAAGTAATAATCTTTTTTTGTCTCTGTGAATTATGTAAATGTTTTCGAATATTATGCAATACGCAGTGCTGCTATGCTCTCTAACTTTGGGCAATAAATAAACTTTTTGTAATAAATGAAATCATGAAAAAAATATTTTTTGCTCTCAGTATAGCTGTTGTATTCTTATCCTCATGCGAAATAGAGTTGGTAGAAGGCCGCAGGCATAATCACTATAGAGGATGGGAACATTCCCACTATCCAGAACATCATGAAGTTTATAACCACGGTTACCATCATGATGCACATGGCGGCGAGGTTATACATGAGCGGCGCTAGATACTTTAAACCTTAAAGATAATACTTTGTTTCTGTCGACTTTTAACATTCAGCCTCTCACTGATTATACTTGTTTTACGGAGTAAAAGCACTATCCGACATATTAAAATCCTATTTGAAATTTCTTTTTTGAAAAATCTGTTTAAGCGGGCCGGGTAAATTTACTTAATATGCTTGCAGGCTAAGTCAATTAAATTAGTTTTGCGTTCTGTGTTTTTTAATGTTATTAATTTATAATGAAAAAATATAAAATTTATATCGGCGGAAAGTTTATTGAAACATCATCCAGTCTTGATGTAATAAATCCGTTTACTAAAAAAGTTTTTGCTCAAACTTTTTTGGGAGGAAAGGATGAGCTGGAGCTCGCAATAAAAGGGGCAGAAGCAGTAATGCTTGTTATGCAGAACCTTCCTTCTTACCAGAAGTTTGAAATACTCCGCGAGATATCCGATGAAATAAAAAAAGAGCGCGAACGTCTGGCTTTGGTGCTTTGTCGGGAATCGGGCAAACCTATGCGCTATTCACTCGGCGAAATTGACCGTGCAAGCCAAACTTTTTTAATTGCTGCAGAAGAAAGCAAGCGGCTGCCAAAAGAATATATTTCTCTGGACTGGACAGCTGCTGGAGAAGGCAAAGAAGGGATTGTTAAATATTTTCCTATAGGACTGATTGCCGGAATATCTCCTTTTAATTTTCCAATAAATTTAGCAGTTCATAAAATTGCACCGGCTATTGCTGCCGGATGTCCCATCATTTTAAAGCCGGCTTCGTCAACCCCGCTTTCTACTCTTGAACTGGCAAAAATAATTGAGGCGACATCACTTCCCAAAGGAGCTGTTTCCATTATTCCTATGAACCGAACAGACGGGCAGATGCTTGTTACCGATGAACGTTTTAAACTTTTAAGTTTTACCGGCTCGCCTGTCGTAGGGTGGGAAATGAAAAAAAATGCGGGAAAGAAAAAGGCCGCCTTGGAGCTGGGAGGAAATGCCGGAGTTATTGTTGCGAAAAGTGCAGATATTAATGAAGCGGTGAAAAAGTGCATTGATTCAGGGTTTGCATACAGCGGCCAGGTCTGCATTCATTCACAGCGATTGTTTGTTCAGGCTGAAATATTTGATTTATTTACTAAAAAATTTATTGAAGGAGTAAAAAAATTAAAGTACGGAAGTCCTGAAGATCCTGCAATCGATGTTTCCGTAATGATAGATGAAGAGAATGCAATACGCGTAGAAAGCTGGGTGAATGAAGCAGTAAAAAAAGGTGCAAAAATTCTATGCGGAGGCAAGAGGAAGGGCGCTTTTTATGAACCTACCGTATTGACAAATACCACGGTTAAAATGAAAGTATGCTCTGAAGAAATATTCGGCCCTGTTGTAACTCTTGAAAAATTTAATTCGTTCACTGATGCCGTGGCAATGATTAACGACAGTTCTTTCGGACTGCAGGCAGGAGTGTTCACAAATCAGATTGATGAAAGCAATTATGCATTTAACACTATAAAAGTCGGGGGCTTGATGATAAATGATGTCCCTTCTTTCCGCGTAGATCACATGCCTTATGGCGGAAGCAAGGATTCCGGCAATACAAGGGAAGGTGTTAAATACACAATAATGGAAATGATGGAATCAAGAATAATGGTGATGCCGTAGTCGTAAAATGGCTGCTTTAATTTCAGCGATAATCTAAATCCAAAAACAGGAAGCTCACCTTTAGAAGCTTAAGGTTTTCTCAAAGCATCAGCTCCATATATATTTTACCGCGGGTAGAAGGAGTGTTGTCAGGCGTTTCAATTTCTTTAAGTTCTGCTTTATGATACAGCGTTATTTCAGAGGCAAGTTTGCATTTCGAATCTAAAAACAAACGGTTCATTCCCTTACCGCCTGCAGGTAATGAAAAGGGTGGGTAGTAACAATTAAATAAAATGTTTGTAAATGGAAAGTCCTTCGATAACGGGACTTTTCACTCAGGCAAACTAGTATAAAAAAACAGGAGACTCATTACAGCTATGCTGGAATGATGATTTTCAAATGGTAAGTTTATACTTTATTCACGATTAATAAATTATAATTTTTTTTACAATTTCATTGTCTGAATTAGTCAAACTTATCAGATACACACCTTTCGCAAAACCGCCAAGACTCATTTGTTTTGAGTATTTACCGGCAAAATCACTGAGTGTTTCCTTATAAACCAGAGCACCTATTGCATTTACCACTCTCAGCATATAAGTATCTTTTTGAGGAACCTCAAATGAAACAAAAAAGTTACCATCATTTGGATTCGGGAAAACTGTAAAAAAACAATCGCTGCTCACCGATGCAATTCCGGAAGTTGTAATGTTTATGTTTCCTGAAGGGCAGCCGCTGCCATTTATTACAACACTATAATCTCCGTTTTGTCTTACTGTGCAAACCTGGCTCGTTTCTCCGTTAATGGGCTGTCCATCCAAATACCATTGATAAGAAGTCCCGGTGGTTGATGTTATTGAAGATCCATTTTGAGTAATTACCGGCGTTGGAGCCACAGTAATTGTATAGGTGGAAGGTGTTCCGGGGCAGCCGTCTATTGAAGGAACAGCAGTAATAGAGGCAGTTACAGGAGTGGCTGAAGTATTAACTGCATTAAATGAGGGGACATTGCCTGTTCCGCTTGCTCCTAAGCCGATAGCTGTATTTGAATTTGTCCAAGTATATGCTGCGCCGGGAGGATTGCTGGCAAAAATTGACCCTGCAATATTTCCGCCGCAAACATTCATATTCGAAATGAAATTGATTACTGCCACCGGCGGTACTATCATTGTTATTCCGTTACTTGCAGCGGTTCCGGGACAAACGGCGTTGGATGTAACCATACAGCTGATTACACTGCCGTCGGTCAATACTGCAGGTGTATAGGTTGAATTTACCGCCCCTGCAATTGTATTACCATCCACAAACCATTGGTAAACCGGCGTTGTGCCGGCATTTACCGAAGCAGCAGTAAATGTTGCTGATGAGCTGAGGCAGCTTGGATTTGAGCCGGTAGTAATACCTATAATAACTGACGGCGCAGATAATGGGATCAGCGAAACAGTGATACCGGTGCTTACAGCAGTATTTGCGCTTAAACAAACAGCATTGGAAGTAAGGGTGCAGGTTATTACATCACCATCCGCAGGCGATACCGGGGTATATGTTGTTCCAATGCTGGTATTTATTCCATTTTTTTGCCATTGGTATATCGGGCTGATGCCGCCGTTAACTGATGCCGCAGTAAAGGTTACCGAGGCATTTGCACACGTCGGGTTTGTGCCAGCGGTAAGAGAAATTGAAACAGTCGGGCTGGTGATCGGCTTAACGGTCATCGTTATACTGCTGCTTGTAGTAGTAACAGGATTAACACAGGCTGCATTTGAAGTTAGAATGCAGGTAATTATATCCCCATTTGCCAGGCTGGACGGATGGAAGGCAGTGCTGTTTGTTCCGGCATTTGCTCCATTTACCTGCCACTGAAAAACAGGATTGCTGCCGCCGTTATTTGCTGCCACAGAGAATGACGCAGTAGTTCCGGCACAAATAGTTGATGCGCCTGAAGTAATTGAAATAGCGGCTGCCGGAATTACCGCAGGCGTAACAGTCATTGTAATTCCTGTACTTGTTGCTATTGTTGGGCTTGCGCAAAGGGCATTGGATGTGATCTTACAAGTTACAGCATCGTTATTTGCAAGTGATACTGAACTGTATGTTACATTTACCGCGCCCGGGATTATCACACCATTCAAATACCACTGGTATGCAGGGGCTGCACCGCCGTTTACGGGAGAGGCAGTATAAGTAACCGGCGTGCCAGCACAAATAGCATTAGAGCCTGTTGTTATGGCTATTGTTACAGCTGGAGTTACCGGGCCGACAGAAATATAATTGGTTTTTATTATTGTATCACTGCCATTGGCATTGGTCGCAATAAGCTTTACTGTATAGACTCCTGCGGTTGAATAAGTGTGAGCGGGTGACTGTGTGGTATAATCAATTACGCCGTCATTATCCACATCCCAGGCCCATGAGGTAACGTTATAAAAACTGTTATCCGTAAAATTAACAGTCATAGGAACAGTGCAGCTGTTTACTGAGGAAGGGGTAAACTCGGCAACGGGAGGGCTTGCACAAGCTGTTAAGCAGGATGCTGCATTAAACGATGTTCTGATTGCATTCCCTGGCAATGTTCCAAAGCCATTGGTAAGCAAAATACCTGTACTGGATAAATGGCAATAACTCATTATAGTACCCTTATTTACCGGGTGCGGTCCGGGCGGGCATCCTCCTTCAGTAGTATAACAGTCGTCAATGGCTCCGCCTGGCCAGCCGCACCAATGTGTATGCATCGATCCGAAATTATGGCCGAGCTCATGAGTAACAACCTCAGAAGTCCAGCAGTAATTGGGGTATGGATCATATGTATTGTCTATATTACTTACACCATAGGCATTTGCAGGGGTACATAATACATCCACATAGGCTAATCCTCCGGCAGAATGATTTTTTGTAGTGAGCAAATGAGCAACAGTACCATTAAATGTTGTCCGTGTAGCCTGAAAATTATTAAGGAGATCGGTAGTTGTTGTAAACGGGATATAGGGATCTGAAGAAGACCAAACATATATCTGAGATATTTCAGTATTTATAATTTCAACATTGTAGAGCGCCTGAACCACATTAAACATTCCTGAAACATAATTGGCAACATTTATAACGCTTCCCTTATCCAGAAACATTTGATATTCACATTCAAAATACACCTTAATACACTGATTGCTCTGTAAATGCTGGCCATTGCCATTACTTGATAATCTTTTAGGAAGTGCATCTACGCCGCACTTAAAGTCCCGGTCATACAATACATCACTGTCTTTATATAAAATGTAAATAGTTTTATTGATATTTGATTTATCGTTCCAAAGCCCTAATACATAATTTTCATTTCCGTATGAAAATACAGCCATTACAGCATTATCAAACATACTCCATGCGCTGAGTGAAGGGCCTACTCCAGAAACTGTTCCTTGATAATAAAGCCCCGGAGTGTAGTTTACTTTCTCATTTTTTTCAGTAATGACCGAAAAATTATCTGCTAAAATTTTTGCATTGCGCAGATCGAATGTAACATTGTTATTTCCGGAAACAGGAATGTTTAAGATTAGGAGAGATGATTTTAATTTATTAATTCTTGCAAGTTCAGCAAAGTCGAGTTCTAAAAAAACAGCATTTCTAATATCCCTCGAAACATCTATTTTAGCAGTGTTTGGAAGTATTTTAAAAAGCTTGCTGCTGGCATTATCTTCTTCTGGCGGACTGAATGTTATCTGGCCGGGCTGTTTTTTTTGCAGGATATGATTTTTCGAAGTCGTCCCCCATACGCTTGCAGTAAGCAAAGCAAAAGTGATGGATACAAGTAGTTTTGATTTCATGGCTTAATTTTTTGAGTAATAAATTTTTTGATCTTCCTTAAAAATTATTTTAGTTCTTTAGAGAAAAAATGAATGAGCCGGTTTTTCATCTCACTAAAGTAACAATCCCTTTATAACTGTGCAGAGCCTTTTGCACATCTTTAATATTGATCAGATAAATGTAAACATCCATCTGTGCTTTTTCTTTACCTCCGTTTGCCTTGCCGTTCCAAGGAAAATCATAATCAACGGTGTGGAATATTTGATTTCCCCAGCGGTCGAAAATAAACATTTCGTATTCTAAAAGCCCATAGCCATACCCCTGAAATGTATCATTGATACCATCGTCATTTGGTGTAAATGCATTGGGCACAAAAAACGCCCAATCTGGTTCTATTGTTATTGTTTTGCGGGCTGTATCAAAACAGGAATATTGATTCGAAACTATTAATGTAATTTGATATTTTCCTGTATCAGCATACGTATGTGGAGCCGGCGTTTCACTTAATGATGCAGCTTGATCGCCAAAGTTCCAATTCCACACAGAAGCTCCGGAAGATAGGTTTTTAAAGGAGATGACAGGATTACTTATTTTTGTTGTTGATGGATCTACTGAAAAATCTGCTATAGGATTGGGATTAATTATTACATAATTATTTTTTGTCTTCACCGATACACAGCCGCTATCGGAGGTTACAGTTAAAGTTACATTAAATGTTTTTGGAGCAGTTACCGAACTGTTGGTATAACAATGATCTAAGCTTGCCGATGTGCTGGTATTTCCATCACCAAAGTTCCACAGATATGCTGCTATTGTCCCGCTTCCTGCAGCACTTGACTGGTTTTGAAAACTCACACACAGTGGGCTGCAGCCATTAGTATCTGGTGCTGTAAAGCTTGCTGTTGGAAAGGGATTAATTACTATTATTTTACTTGCGGAGTCTTTACAGCCGAAGTTGGAATAGACTACCAGCCTGCTTGTATAGCTTCCCGCTGCCGAATACAAATGAGATGGATTTTCAGTGTTATTTACCGGGGAGTTATCGCCAAATGTCCATGACCATATTTGTAATATATCCGAACCATTTATGCTTGACTGATCGGTGAAAGGAACTATAACGCCTTTACATACATTAGCAGCTGTATATTTTACTATTGGTAATGGATGAACGAGTACATTTTTTTTTGTTGTGTCTTTACAGCCATTGTTATCTGTAACTATAAGTGTGGCAGCATATGTTCCAGTGTCGGCATACAAATGACTTGGAGATTGGTTTGCAGAAGTGTTTGTATCACCGAAGTTCCATGACCAGGATGAAATAGAACCTGTGCCAACAGCTGTTGAATTATCAGTAAATGGCATTGTTACGCCTTTACATACTGCAGTATCGTGATATGAGGCTGTTGGATTAAAATGGATGGCGGCTAAAGTTATTGTTGTGTCGTAACTGCAGCCTAAGTTTGAAACAAGATGGCAGCTGTAGGTTCCGTTAGGCAAACCCGAAGCTTTTGTTGTGCTGTCGTTTAAAAGGCTGTTGGTAATGGATGCAGGTGTCCAGGCAGCAGAGGCAATCTGCTGTCCAAGCAGTAAAGTGATTACAATATTACCATCAGCACTTAAGCGGCAAGCTGGATTTGTTTTTTGAAGTGTTAACGGATTTGCCGGCCCTTGAATTTTAACTGTATCAATATTTATTGAAGCGTTACAAGTTCCCGAACGAACCGCGACAATGTGGTTTCCTATTGATAAATTAGTTCTTATAGAATCTGTGTTTCCGTCATCCCAGGTAAAAACAATTGGAGGGTCTGACAGGCTCGGCCTTACTTTAACTGTATTAACAGCTGCATTACATGGGTTGGTATAAGAAATCAATATTGAATTTGAACCGCAGGATTCGCGGCCAAAAGGCAAAGGAGTTAAAAAACCATCTCCCGAAGCAATAATATCAGCGTTTAAGGAAAAGGCAATGTCGTAAACAGCCCCGGTTGTTGAATGATATTCTTTTTGAACTAAATTAAAATCAAAACGATAAACACCGTTAGATGCACCTACAAAGAGGTTATTGCATTTGTCGGCTAAAATGCCGCTTCCAAGATTTGCCTGTCCGCCTGGAATAACAGCACTTGCAAGCAATGCGTGTGTATTTCTGTCATATTTATTAATAGCAGCACCATCCGATGTAAATAAAAACGAAGTGCCCCCCAGAGCCATCATGTTATACCCGTTTGAATTAACATAAGGGTTTGCCGCCTCTGATTGACTATAGCCGCTTGAGGCTGTAGCTATAGGCGTATTGCTGGCATCGTTAAACGAAACTATATTACCCATTGCACCATGTGTATATGATTTTCCGGTTTCATCAACACAAAGCCCGGATATATCGTTAGGTGCATTTAAGGCTTGAACATTTGAAAGAGCCCCTGTTGCTGCGTCTATTTGAGCGATGTTCACATTATAGTTTATTCCGCCGCCGGCAACAATTACTTTTCCGGTAATACAGTTAAGTGCCATACGCCAGTACTCCAGCATTGCGCTTGAAGATGCGGCACTTGTCCAAATAGGAGTTGCTGTTGATGAAAATTTTTGTACGTGGGCACCATTAGTATTATCAATAGATTGACAAAGATAAAAGTCACCCGAACTTTCAACCAATAAATCTCCGTAATAACTATTAGAGTAAGCACTTGCAGTTAATAAATTGGGGTAAGACCCGATTGCAGCACCTCCTGTGGGTGCATATTTTTCGAGAACCCAAGTCCCGCCCCCTCCGCCGTAAATATAAATATTACCATTCGCATCCACTCCATTATCAAACACTTTTGATGGAGTATAACCAGGAATCACTGTCCAGGGGTCGATTACAATTTCTTGGTTTTTAGAATCTGCAGATATATTAAATGAAACAATTGTGTTGTCAAAATTAAATGATGAAGATATTTTTTCTTTATCGTTTGCATAAAATGATTGAGGAGCATGATCTATTATATCACCAAGAATTGTTGTAATATGTATATTGTTTTCTTTTAGAGTTATTTTTTTTGATCCTGAGTATTGCATTTTAACTTGCCTGATATCCGCTCCCGGATGCACTAATAGCGTATATTCTATTCCTTCATCGGGATGAAAAATATATTCAACGTCAATACCATTATATAAATTTTTATAAATTAGTTTTGAGTACCCGGTGCACATTACTGAATATGGTTTGTCTGTACCGTTATTAATGGCATACGAATAGTTTGTTGTTTGATTATCCTCAACTGCTATAATAGAATTTGGATTTGCATTCAGCCATTTTACATCAATAAATTGAGTTTCAGTTTTAAATGCATGTTCTCTTGCTTCGCGCTTTTCTTCACTTTCAAACCTGCTTAACAGTGTTTCTTTGACTTTAGTGTATTTGGTAAAACGATAGCATAACTGATCCTTGTAAAAGAACACTTGATACCCTTTGTCTATACAGTAATTAAAGTTTTTTTTACCGGCAGGAAGTATGTTTTCAAACTGTCCTTTATTTTCTATAAACGCTTTGCGTTCAAACGGCTTAATTTTCCAGGAAGCTTGTTTGGAAGATGCACTGCTTTTGTTCTGGGAAAACGACAAAGATGCAGCAGATAATACTATCGCAAAGAAAAGGAAAACTGTTTTTAGATGTGGTAAAATTGGCTTCATAATTGCTGTTTTCTGTTGCTCAAAAAATCATAGTAATATAAGTCTGACTGTTTAAGCAGAAGATGCAGTTTTAACCATAAAGGCTGCATCAATTACTTATTATAAAAATTTAATGAGGAGTTCAAAAATTATTATCTAACTAAAGTAACAATCCCTTTATAGCTGTGTACAGCCTTTTTCACATCTTTAATGTTGATGAGATAAACGTAAACATCCATCTGCGCTTTTTCTTTACCCCCGTTTGCCTTGCCGTTCCAAGGGAAATCATAATCAACAGTATGAAATATTTGATTTCCCCAGCGGTCGAAAATAAACATTTCGTATTCTAAAATCCCGTAGCCATATCCCTGAAAGCTGTCATTAATGCCGTCTCCATTGGGAGAAAAAGCATTAGGAATATAAAATGCCCAGTCGGGCTGGATGGTTATGGTTTGAAAAGTTGTATCGAAACAGGAATATTGATTTGATACAATCTGTGTGATCTTATACTGCCCTGTATCTGCATAAGAGTGAGGCAATGGATTTTGAAGGATTGACGATGTATTATCACCAAGATTCCAATTCCAGCCATTTGCACCAGCTGATAAATCTGTAAGGGTAATTACGGGATTAATAATTGAAGTGCTTTTAGGATCCACGAAAAAATTTGAAGCAGGGTCAGGGTTTACAATGATATAATGGGTTTTAGCAAAAGTTGTAACGCAGCCGCTGTCGGATGTAACAGTTAAACTTACATCAAAAGTTTTTGGAAGTGTAACAGAGCTATTTGCGTAACAGTGCTTTGGATTTTCGCTGTATCCTGAGGCGGCGCCGTCTCCAAAATTCCAAAGAAATACAGTGTTGGTGCCTGATGCAATAGAAACATTAGGATTAAAATTAACACAAAGAGGAGCACAGCCGGCTGTATCGGGCGCAGTAAAGCTTACAACAGGATAAGGATTGATAGTAATAATTTTAGATATAGAATCTCTGCATCCGTAATTAGAAACATTTAAAAGCTGCACAGAATATGCGCCGGCATCCGGAAATAAATGCGTGGGATTTTGGTTGTTGTTTACAAAGCTTCCATCACCAAAATTCCAGAAGGGCATCTGAATAGAATCAGTTCCGATAATGCTTGATAAATTATTAAAAGGAACAATACTTCCTTTGCATTTATCTTCAAATGAAAATTGTGAAACGGGTAATGGATGTACTGTAACATTTTTAGTGATTGTATCTTTACAGCCGCTGATGCTCGTAACGATTAATTTTACAGGATATGTGCCAACTACGGCATACAGGTGATTAGGATTTTGTAAGGTGCTTACCGGAGTGAGGTCTCCGAAATTCCAGGACCAGGAAGCTATGCTGCCGGTAATTATTGTGGAGTTATCAGTGAACGGCATTGCTGCGCCGTCACACGTTTTTTTGGCCGTAAATGCTGCTGAAGGATTTGAATATACATGAATAATTTTTATTACAGAATCAGCACATCCCGAATCTGAAACAACAAGCAGCTTAACGTTATAAGCACCGGGATGTAGATAAATGTGTCCGCCAGAAACAGTTTGATTTGTATCCAAAGGACTGCCGTCATCAAAGTTCCATTTCCATGAATGAATTGTTCCCTGGCTGATGTATGAAGAATCGGTTAAGGGAACAAGGGAGCCGCATACATTATGAAAACTAAACGCTGATGCGGGATTAGGAAGAAAAGGAACAATCACTGTGGTGGAATCTTTACTCGGTACCGGACATTTATTGTCGCTGTAAACGCACTTGTATGTTCCAACGCCTAAGCCGCCAATGCTGTCGGCAGCCTGCGCTAACACTGTTCCGTTTTTGCTCCAAGTGAACGTGTAATCCGGAACACCGCCGGCTAAGTTCAGCTTAATGTAACTGTTAGAAAGCCCTCCGCAGGCTGGTTTTACAAAGGGGTGTGTTTGAAAAATACATGGAGGAATTACAAATGCGAGCTCGGTTACATGTCCCGGACCGCAGGCATTTATAGTCTGGTTAAAATTATTAAATGCTAAATCAAATACAGGACCTGATGTAGCTTTAAAATCAATTTGATTAAAATTTAAATCGTACATATACACTCCGGTGCTTGATCCCACAAATATTTTTCCGCAGCTTGTTATATATATTCCGCCGTTGTGTTTATTTATTCCGCCGGGAACAGTAACCTGGCTTACAATTGCGCCATTTGTTTTATTTACTTTAAATAAATCTGCGCCGTCGAAAAGGTATAAATTGTTTCCTAAAATAGCCATGCCGTTGTAACCTTGCGCAAATGACCCGTCCCCCACATAACCGCTTCCGTAACCCCAGCTTCCTGCAGCGGGATAGGTTGCTGCTATGGTGTTTCCGGGAGTCCATTTATAAATTAATGTGCCGCCGTCAGAAGCAACACTGTACACATCTCCGTTAAAATCAATAACACCGCAGTGAGGATCCTGACAGCAGGCTCCGCTCTGGGTATAACCTGCAAGAGCGCCTGTTGCCGTATTAATCTTAGCAAAGCCCGTAGAGCTGTGGCGGTAGCCTGTTAAAGATAAAACCTGATGATTGCATTCATTTAAAACAAAGCGCCAGCATTCGGTAATTCCCTGGCTGTCCCATAAAAAATTCCCTGCAGAATCAACTGCTGTGGCATCTCCGCGGGCATGAAAACCAACTGTATTGAAAAAACAGTAACCGCGTGAGTCCGTAAGCATATCGCCGTATATTGTAGCATCTCCGGCCATCACATCAGTGGAAGAAATTAAAACACCCAAATGCGAATATTTTTCTAAAATATACGCAGCGCTGGTTACATAAATGTTGCCATACTGATCAATGCCGTTATCTACGGCTGCTCCGGCCATGGCGGGAACGGTTACCCATGGGTCAATAACCATGGCCTGATTATCGGGATTTTGTATATCAAATGAAACAGTATTTTTCTGCAGTAAAAAACTGCCGGCAATTTTTTTGCCGGGATCCGCAGCGGTAAAGCTTACAGGTGCATGATCGGTTATATCGCCCTGTACTGTTTTTACAACGATGCTTCCTTCGATTAATTCTATGTTTTCTGCGCCGTCATAAAATTGCTGTACCTGTTTTATATCAGCACCTTCAGAAACATATAAGTTGTATTTGAAACCTCCTTTTTCGGTAAAATAATATTCAGCATCTATGCCTTTGTAAAGATTTTTTATTTTGAGTTTATTATACCCTCTGCAATGTGCTGTATAAATCTTTGGAACATTTTTGCTGATCACATAACCGTAATCAGAAGTCTGCTCATCACTTACCTCTATAACAGCATCAGGGCTGGCATTCAGCCATTTCATACTTATAAATTGTTTTTCTTTTTTCTGCAGCTGCATTTCGCGCCGGCGCTCTTCTTCAGGGTCTTCCTTTTCTTCTTTTTCTTCTTCTTTTGTTAATACTGATTTGGTAAAATAGAAAAGTACTTCGTTATTATAAAAAAATACTTTTGCGCCGTTATCAATGCAATAGCTGAATTGGTTTTTCGAAAGAGGTAAATCAGATGCGTACTGTCCTTTGTTTTCGATAAAGGCTTTTCGCTCAAAAGGTTTTTTAGCCCATCCGGAGTTCAATGAACAATCGGCTTTTTTGTTCTGTGAAAAAACAGGAGACAGCGCAGTTAAAATTGCTGCGAAAAATAAAACAGTTTTTAGATATGGTAAAATCAGCTTCATACTTTATTTATATCTGGTGCTTCAAAGGAAGCGTATAAACAAATCTAAGAATTTTAAGCGAAGAATAACCACGTATTGTCAGAAGCAAAAAATCAATTGGTACTTAATTAATTCAGAAACACTGCTGCGAAAACACTGAAGATTTAAGATTTGATAATAGGCTGCGATTCAGCCCTGCATAAGGCATCTTAGCGATTTACCAAAAATACCTGTCATAAAGATAATTAAGAATATAGGAAAGAACAAACCAATTTAGTTGGAAGTGTAGGAGTCTGGCAGGAGGATTTCTAAAAAAATATACACAGCAGTGGAAAAAAATGCGGACAGAATAATTAATGGGGAATATTTATAAATAGATGGTTCGGTAGTTTTTACGTGTAGGGACTAAAGTCCCCGGTTCATTGGGTTTCGATGTAACCCCGCCTTTAAAGGCGGGGTTATTAAAAAGCCTGCTGATAATGGGCTTCAGCCCTGAAATAAAAAAACGAACTGTTACAAATAGAAAAGTCCCGCAACCAAACGGGACTTTTCACTCAAGCAAACTAATCAACCATCAACCAAATAAAACTTTAAAAATTTTTTATCTATTGCAGATTCAATACAAACGAACCTGTCTGCACAAAATCGGGTAAGAAAATAAAGGGTTCTGTGATTTTTTTTTATTATGATGTGAGCTCTGGTAATGCCTAGGGAATCTGTACTTAGCGCCTAAGGTTTGTGTTTTATTAAATGTGCACTTTCAGAAGATGGAACTATTTTAGTTCTCATTTTACCTTTAGCATTTGCTTTAAAATGTCTTGATATTTTTTGAGTTTTTTCAAAAAAATGCATTCCTGCTTTTTTGATACTTTTTGATACCCTTGAATTCTTCTTTTTGTGTGAATTATGCAGCTGTTTTCAAAAATTATGCAATACGCAGCTCCGCCATGCAATCTAAATTTGCAGAATAAATAAACTTTTGCAAGAATGGGAAATCATGAAAAATTATTTTTGACTTTTAGTACAGCAGTTGTATTCCTGTCCTCATGTGAAGTGGAGCTGGTAGAAAGCCGCAGATTTCATCACTATAGAGTATAAGAACATTCTCATTAGATGCTAGTACTCTTAAAACCTAAGTGATAATAGTTTGTATTTCTGTAAATAAAAATCATGGAGACCTCTTGAAGACAATTATTGATTTGTATTTTTTAATTCAGGATTGTCTTATGCATGAGGAGAAGAGAGTATAGAATTGAATAAGATATTCGAATTGAAGAACGTATGTGCAGTACTTGATAAATTAGCGCAAAAGAATTTTGTTTGTGATTGTTTTTATTTCCCATTACAATAGTGTCTTCTTTCATAACTATTGCTATTGCTTTTTTCTGGGTAAGGGCAATACGTTTGCGAAAATAGGTGTTATAACAATTGTTGTTATTGAATATAAAAATTAAATAAATCTGGAAGCAATTATGGAAAAAGAAAATGCTAAAAAACAACGCCGGAGTTTTTTAAAATTGATCTCCGCAGTTATTATAGGAGCGGGCATAGCAAAATTTGAGTACAAAACTTCTCAACCTAAAGAAAGTAAAAAAATAAAAATGCTTACACCAGAAGGTAAGCTGGTAGAAATTGATGAATCTGTTTATACACAGATTGCAGCCACCCAGCAAAGGGCCACAAACAATGAAGTGCAGGAATGGATGAAAACCTCTAAAACTTAATAGTATGACTGAAACAAAAAATGAGGAAAACAGCAATTCCAGAAAAAAGTTTTTAAAACTTGGTGCTATAGCAGGAGTAGTTGCAGCTGCTGCTGGAAGTCTGGGAATATTTGAAGTTTTTGCAGCCAAAGAAAAATCCGCATCCGGAAAAAAAATAAAACTGCTTTCTCCGGACGGCAGAATTATTGAGGTTGACAGTTCCCTGATAAACCCTGAGATACCTGATATCCCGCTAAATATACGGCAGGGTGCACCGGACAAAAAGTTTGTTATGGTGATTGATCTAGCAAAGTGCGCACATGCAGGCAAGTGTAAAAAAGCCTGTTCGAAGATGCATTATCTTCCTCCCGAAAGAAGTTATATTAAGATTGAAAAAATGCAGGAGGCTGAAAAAACAGCGCCTTATTGGATGCCGACTCCCTGCTTTCATTGCGACGATCCGCCATGCGTAAAAGTCTGCCCTGTAGATGCCACATTCAAACTTACTGACGGAACAGTGTCCATAGACAATAACCGCTGCATTGGATGCAGATTCTGCATGGTTGCCTGCCCTTATTCTGCCCGAATTTTTAATTGGGGCGAAGACGAATTTAAGCTGACAGAACCGGAGAAGAAAGATATAAAACCTCATCATCAATGCAGTTCGCACATTAAAGGTACAGTTGAAAAATGCGACTTCTGTCCTTCCCATGCACAAAAAGGAACACTGCCCGACTGTGTAACAGCCTGCCCTAACGGCGTTTTTTATTTTGGCGATGAGCAGGATGATACTGTGAGCAATGGGGATGAAACAGTACGTTTAAGCGAATTGCTGAAAGAAAAATCAGGTTACCGCTACCTTGAAGAATTGGGAACCAAGCCGCGTGTATATTATTTACCGCCGGTTAAAAGAAGATTTCCATTTGAAGAGTCAAATGATACTAAAATACAAGGCTGATGATATATACTGATACAGTTCAATATGCAGAAGAAGTAAAACGCCGCGCTAAAACAATTCCCAAAAAGGAAGAACAAAAGTTCAGCAAAGAAACTCATGAACTCATTACTGATCTGCTGCCAAAAAAATTTGGGAGATCAGGAAAAATATGGATCGGAGTGCTGTTCTCTATTTGCCTCCTCGGACTTTTTGCATACATCAAACAATTGAGATACGGGCTGATTGTAACCGATATGCGGGACTTTTCCTCCTGGGGAATTTATATTTCCAATTTTGTTTTCTTTGTTGCAATCAGTTTAGTAGGCTCCTTGGTAAGCGCTATTTTAAAACTTGCCAATGTAAAATGGAGAACGCCGCTCACCAGAATAGCAGAAGTAATTGCAGTAGCCGCAATTGTTTTTGCTGGTATTATTATCATTGTTGATATGGGAAGGCCTGAGCGTTTCTGGCATCTTTTTGTTTATGGGAGAATTCAATCACCGATTATCTGGGACGTAATTGTTATTAGTACATACCTTACGGTCAGCCTGTTGCTGCTCTATCTTCCCTTGCTGCCCGATCTTGCACTCTGCAAAAATGAAATGGTTAATATTCCAAAATGGCAGCGGAAACTTTACGGAATTTTATCACTCAACTGGAAAGGAACAAAAAAACAATATCAAATAATCAACAAATCAATAAGAGTTCTTGCAATATTAATTATCCCGCTTGCATTAGCCATACATACTGTTACTTCATGGCTATTTGCTACTACGTTTCGTGTTGGATGGGACAGCACTAATTTTGGACCCTACTTTGTTTCCGGGGCGTTTATGGTTGGCGCGGCTGCCGTAATAGCGGGCATGTATATATTGAGAAATCACTACAATCTAGAAAAATATATTACACACAAACATTTCGACCACATGGGCAAACTGCTGGTGCTGCTCTCACTCGTCTATTTTTATTTTAATATAAATGAATATTTAATAACAGGATACAAAATGAAAAATGTGGAAGGTGAACACCTGCAGTCTTTATTTTCAGGACGCTTTGCCCCAATGTTCTGGATGGTTCAGATATTCGGAATGATGATACCAATATTGGTTTTGCTTTTCAGAAAAGGCAGAAAGCCGATTCCAATTTTTGTTATTTCTGTATTGGTTGTCGTAGGCGCATGGTTCAAACGATTTTTGATTGTTACCCCCACGCTGATGCATCCTTTTATACCAATGCAGAACATTCCGGTTTCATGGACTCATTATATTCCATCGTGGGAAGAATGGGCTGTTACTGCCGGTTCACTTGCTGGAGCGTTGCTGCTAATGACATTATTGATACGGCTGTTTCCCATTATTCCTATCTGGGAAATTGCCGAGGAAAAAGGATTGCTTAAGAATATAAAATCTATGAAGGAGTAAAATCTATGAAAATTTATTTTTTGAAATACAGCAGGCGCAGGAGTATAAAATTATTTGCAGGAATTATTTCTGCTCTGTTTTTTTGGGGAAGTGTAAATAATCTTTATGCCTCTGCTGAAAACAAATCTGATGTTAAATCGGGCAGTGAATTAAAAAAAGCAAACATCAAATTAGAAGCTATAGAAATTGCATCTGGTAAAAAATTAAAAGCCATAGTAACAAACGAGGATGGCAAACCCGTTGCGGCAGTAGAACTGCATTTTTATGTAAAAAGAAATTTCGGTTTGCTGCCGATAGAAGCCTCCGTGAGCACAACAGATGAAACAGGGAGCATTATGGTCGATTTCCCGGCTGATCTGCCGGGAGATTCTTTAGGAAATGTTTTTATAATTGCAAAAATTGAAGACAGTGAACAATATGAAAATGCAGAAGCCCATAAAATTATGCATTGGGGAATTCCTGTTGTGATTAATCGCGCCAGCCAGCAAAGAGCATTGTGGGCCGGCAGATCGAATGCTCCAGTTTTATTAATTATCATAGTCAATATCTTACTCATTTCAGTATGGGGCGTAATAATTTATATATGCACCCAGCTTTATAAAGTCAATAAAATCGGCCGGTCTGAAAAAGAATATGCGAACGGTAAAAAAAAAATAAATAGAAAAGTCCCGCAACCAAACGGGACTTTTCACTCAAACAAACCACCAACCTTCAACCAAACAAAACTTTAAAATTTTTTTATCTATAGCAGATTCAAAACAAACGAACCTGGCTGCAGTACATCCGGGTTGTAAACCATAATAAAATGATTGTTGGTTACATCGCCTAAAGCTGAAGCAGAGTAAGTTTGATTAGCTCCGGGTGCAACTTCTATGAATACTGTACCGATAGCAGCATCTTTAATATTGCCGGCATAAAAACGAAGCAGCACGGGGCCTGTATTATTTATTCTTATCTGATCAGTTGGAGCCAGCGTGCGTTTAGCAATAGTAAATGCAGTAAGCAATTTTACCAAATGTGAAAAATCGGTCTGCTGAGAACTCCTGATAGTAGCTTCATCAAAGTAACCCGCGATAACACCAGGGGTTTTGTAAAATTTTATTGTAAGAGTACCTAAACCGATTAACATTTGTTCGCACACTGCAATGGAGGCATCGAAACAGGCATCGCTTTGTATGCCGCTGATACTTTTACCGTCATTTTTATCATTGTACGCTTTTTCTAAATCGGTATAATAAAGATCAACCTTACCCTTTAAAAGGGTTAAAGCCGGGGCATTTGCGGTATCAGCAGCTGCATCGGCGCCCAGCTTCAGGCTGAGGGCCTCAACAGCCGTAATTCTATCTATTTGTGTACCCTGCAAAAATCCGGTATGACCGTTGGGAAATAAAGCTGCATAGGGTCCGGAGCCTTTAGGGTAAATCAACTGGACAGAAGAATCCCAGAAGTTTACATTGGGAGTCATATCCGCTAAGCGCTGAGAAAAAGTTTTGCTGGCACCGTTCTGATTTCCTCCCTGAGCTATAAAAGCAGTATAAGTGCTGTTCATAGTTGTATTGAAAGGCTGAAAGTTGGTTTTCAATAATGCAATGTCGGGGTCGGCACTGTTATTATTCAGCTGGGTAAAATAAAAATTACTCATTTTTTTTGCATTAACGTAGCTTCCTCTGATGGCAGTTAAAAAAAGATGTGGGCAATACTCCATGTTACTGTTTTCATGATTTCTAAAGATTAGGTTTATGAATAAAATGTTAACTGTATTTAAAACTCCATGAAATAAAGGATATTGTGCAGTGCTTTCCGATTTTACATTTTTTAACATTTCAATTTAAAAACTGCTGCGCTGCATGTTTTGGAAATACAAAAACTTTTTTACCCTGACACTTTTACTGAACAGAAGCCTGTAAAACCTTATGAAGCCATTACACGATCAGGTAATGCTTCCGTAATACCTTACGGGACCATTACACTGTTAGGTATTGCTTCTGTAATACATTAGGGATGCATTACACGATTAGGTATTGCTTCCGTAATTCCTTACGGACTCATTACACGATTGGGTATTGCTTCTGTAATATCTTATTGGCTCGTTACACGATTAGGTATTGCTGTCGTAAAACCTTACCGAGCTTATTCCCATTTCGGGAACGTATCGGTACTACAGTAGGGACCCTATTCTGATTTCGGTAACTCATCGGTAGTATAGTGAGGAGTTTCGCAAAGCTTTAAAATTAGAACAGCGCTTAAATAACCCTTTCATAATATTAATTTACCTTTGTTTCAGAAGAGCAGATAGAATAGCAAATATGCTTGAATAGATATCATTGATAATTAAATCTATGGCTTTTAATACTAAAAAATTTATTGTAATTTTTTTATTCCTTCCATTTGTATTAAAAGCTCAATGGTCAATTTTGCCATTTAATACGGGTTACAAAAATTATGCAGTGTCATTCGTAAATGAAAACGTCGGGTATGTATCCAGCGGTATTTGGCAGGGTCCGCCTCCTGGTATAAATCACACATTTTTATATAAAACGATAAATGGCGGCAATACTTGGCAGACTATTATTAATGATCCCGCCAATACACCAATCAGCCAATTATCATTTATAAATGAAAACGAAGGTATTTATAGAAGGTGGCAGGATCATGTCCGGAAGACCGCTAATGGAGGAGTAACAGGAACAAGCATTTTAACTGCAATTGGTTCATCAAGTCTTTCCAGGTTTCAATTATTGGATTCATCTCAATATATGTATTCCAGCGGGAACAATGTTTATTACACTTTAAACGGCGGGCTTTCCTGGACAACAAAAAATTTATCATCATACCAGATTTTTACAAATGGCGATAATTATGTACAATTTCGAGATTTGAAAAACGGATTCATATGGGGCAGCAGCTTCTATAATAACTCTACTGAGTTTTATATCTATAAAACAACTGATAGCTGTCAGACACTTCAATTATCGTATTCCTTCGTGCAAGCTGCAGGAGACGTTCGTCCTGAATTTTCAAGAATGAAATTCATTGATTCGTCAACAGCTATTATGACTTTAAATAATTTGGTTTTAAAAACTACAAATTTTGGCACAAGCTGGGATACAATACTTACTGGTTCAAATACCCAATGGTACAGCATGGATGCAAAAAACAATATAGTTGTAATCGGGGGTGACAACGGAGAAATTCTAACAAGTATTGATTCTGGTTTAACATATCAAACAAATGCAATCGCAGGACCCAGCTCTATAATTACTGATATTTCTATCGCTGATTCGAAAACAAAAGTAATCTATGCAACTTGTGATAATGGGCATATTTTAAAATATCAACCCAATACAAATAATGTTTCTGAAGTTGAAACCAGAAAGATGATACTATATCCTAATCCAGCGCAAGATATTTTACACCTAAGTTTTTATAGTCCTCAAAAAGAAACTTTAAACATCGATATTTTTGACTGCACAGGTATTTTTGTCAAATCATATAATTTCAAATCATCAGGTGACTTTTCTGAGAATATTAATATCAGTGAATTTACAAAGGGATATTATATCCTGAAACTAAAAACAAATTCTAAAATCGATTACTTCAAAATAATTAAGCAGTGAGCTAGGCAGCTAAAAAAGGGCAGAAGACTTATAGTCTGCAGCCCTTTTTTCTTTAAGCGTTGGTGCAGAATTCATCCCCTGGCTGCCATTTTATTAAATACTCTTTTGTTCCACCCTCAAAAACCAATAAACCCAAAAATAAAATCCACAATGAAATATTCCATTAAAAACACCGTTATTGAAACAAATTTCAAACCGCTGATGAATTAAATCAATGCAAAAAATTAATAATCAATTCATTTTTTATTTAAATTAGATTCCTTTGGAAATAAATTTTATGCGGATCCGCTTTACATTAATAGCAATTTTAGTACTGCCTGTTTTAGTATTTGGGCAGCGTCAATTGCCCGCTTACCGCAGTTCCGGAGCCGATAAAATAATCTGGCAGAAGCCTGCAGAGATAAAAATTTCGGACACAGAAAAACATACTTTTTTATCTTTTACCGGAGCGCAGTATGCTTTTGCAGATAATTTTTTGCCGCGTTACAGCCAAAAAATAGTTTTATCAGGCAATGAACAAAGTTTCACTTCTGTAATTACCAATCCTTTATTTGAGGCTCTTTCTGATGCAGAAACAGCCCTTATTAAAAACCCTTCTAAAATCAGCAGCGAAATACAAATCACTGCCAGCGTGCTTAAGGCGAAGAAGAAATCTTTTGGTGTGGTTTCTTTTATTCCCATCCGTAAAAATAATTCAACTGGAAAATTTGAAAAATTAGTTTCATTTGATTTGGTCAATACCCCCGGCCCTTCAGCGAAAGCAGGAACCCGCGCAGCTCATACCTACGGTGCTGCCTCGGTTTTACAAAGCGGCACCTGGTATAAAATTGCAATTGCATCCGACGGCATTTACAAATTAACCTATTCTTTTTTAAAAAATCTGGGGATTGATATGACTGCCGTAAATCCCCAGAACATAAGAGTATATGGCAACGGCGGAGGAATGCTGCCCGAATTAAATTCAACGCCGCGCCCTGATGATCTACTTGAAAACGCTGTTTATTTTCAAGACATTAACAGCAACGGTATTTTTGATGCTGCTGATTATATGTTGTTTTATGGGAAGGGCACCAGCACCTGGACATACGACAATGCTGCCTGTCCTAAATTTTCACATGCCATCCATTTGTATTCCGATTCGGCATATTATTTTATCAACACCGATATAGGGCCGGGGAAGCGCATTCAGCCTCAGGCATCATCGGCTTTACCGGTTACAAAAACTGTGGTAAGTTTTGATGATTATTACTTTCATGAAAATGAGAATGTAAATTTTATTAGGTCGGGCAGAGCATGGTGGGGCGAATATTTTGAAAACACAACTTCTTTTAATTTTTCTTTTTCATTTCCCAATATTGATCAGACTTCAAATGCAACAGTAAAAACAAACATAGCGTCGCGTTATTTAACTGCCGGAAACGCGCTGTATGCTGTAAGCAGCCAGTCGGGCAGCACATTGATTTCTGTACCGAGTACAACGGATAGTGAGGATTTTCCCTATGCTAATATTGAATCGGGCTGTTATTCATTTCTTCCTTCCAGCCCGGTAATAACGGTAAATGTAACCAAGCAGACAAGCGATGCCGTTGCATGGCTTGATTATGTTGAAATAAATGCAAGACGCCAGCTTACAATGGCCGGCACGCAGATGGCATTCAGGGATGTACAGTCTGTTGGGGCAGGCAATATTGCACAGTACAATGTATCAAGCACAAGCCCGATACAAATTTGGGACATTACAGATATTGCAAATGTAAAACTTCAGACACTTGTAAATCCTGTGCCTTCAACATATCAGTTTACACTGCCTTCTGATTCATTAAAACAATTTATTGCATTTACCGGTACTGATTTTAATACCCCTTATGCTTCCGGCAGAATAGAAAATCAGAACCTGCATGCATTATCAAATAAAGATTTTATAATAATTGCTCATCCCGATTTTCTGCAGCAGGCAATGCAGCTTGCGGCTTATCATGAAAGCCGTGATAATATTTCAACAATAGTAGTTACACCCCAGCAGATATACAATGAATTTTCATCGGGTGAGCAGGATATATCAGCCATCCGCGACTTTGTAAAAATGTTTTATGATAAAGCTTCCGGTCCGGGCAGTATGCCGAAATACTTATTGCTATTCGGCGACGGGTCATACGATAATAAAAAACGATTCAACAGCAACACTAATTTTATTCCTACCTATCAGTCGTATAATTCAACTGTTGTTACTACATCCTACGTAACGGATGATTTTTACGGACTGCTGGATGACGGCGAGGGTTTGTGGTTAAATGATGCTATTGATATAGGCATCGGCCGTTTTCCGGTTGATACAAAAGCAGATGCGCAGGCGGCTGTAAACAAAATTATAAACTATACAAGAACTGGAGTTCCTGTATCCGGAAATTCTTCGAATACCTGTTCCAATAAGGCTTCCGGCATCCCCTTTGGCGATTGGCGAAACATGATTTGTTTTATCGGTGATGATGAGGACGAAGACTTACACGTTTCTCAGGCTGACCAGCAGGCGACTTTGGTTGACACTACTAATAATAATCTGAACATTGATAAGATATACTTAGATGCATATCAGCAGGAAGCAACACCCGGAGGCGACCGTTATCCGGGCGTTACAGATGCTATCAACAAACGTGTTGATCAGGGTGCTTTAATAATAAATTATACCGGACACGGCGGTGTATTCGGTTTTGCTCACGAACGCATTGTAGAGGTTGCCCAGATAAATAAATGGAATAATGCAGACAAATTATTTCTGCTGTTTACTGCTACCTGCGAGTTCAGCAGGTACGATGATCCGGCACAGGTATCAGCAGGGGAGTACACTTTTTTAAATCCGAACGGTGCTGCAATTGCCTTATTCAGCACAGTCCGGGTAGTTTACGCACCGCCTAATTTTTATCTGAATCAGGATTTTTTAAAAGCAGCTTTTAAACCCATTAACGGTAGAATGCCCCGGCTTGGAGATTTATATGAATACATAAAAACACAGCCCGGAGGTAATTCCGAAAACAGCCGCAACTTCACATTGCTTGGCGATCCGGCATTAACATTAACCTATCCTAAATATAATGTTTCCACCGACACAATTAATTCTGTTCCCGTTACTTCTTTAAGTTCGGATACGTTAAAAGCATTGTCAGTAGTAACAATCAGCGGACATCTGAAAGACGGCTCAGGTAATTTGTTAAATACTTACAACGGTGTTTTATACCCCACAGTTTATGATAAACCGCAGAATATTACAACACTTTCAAATGACGGAATTGTCGCAAGTCCGCCGTTTACATTCAAAGCTCAAAAAAATATTTTGTACAAAGGCAAGGTGAGTGTAAATAACGGGCGTTTTAAATTTTCATTTATTATACCTAAAGATATTGCTTATCAATACGGTGCCGGCAGAATAAGTTATTATGCCGAAAACGGAAACGATGATGCAGCAGGCTTTTATGAAAAAGTAATTATAGGAGGTTCTAATAATTCGGCTCCTGCCGACGCTGCAGGGCCTGAAATTAAGCTGTATCTGAATGATGCAAAATTTGTATTCGGAGGCATGACAGATGAAAAACCTGATTTATATTCTGTATTAAAAGATGCCAGCGGTATAAATACAGTCGGCAACGGTATCGGCCACGACATCACCGCAGTGCTCGATGGTAATACCGGCAATTCAATTGTACTCAACGATTTTTACCAGTCTGATTTAAACAGCTATAAGAGCGGTTCAATCCGCTATCCGTTTGCCGATTTAGGCGAAGGAAAACATACCTTGAAATTAAAAGTATGGGATATTTATAATAATTCATCTGAATCATACACTGAGTTTGTTGTTTCGAAATCGGCGGTATTAGCATTGAGCCATGTGCTTAATTATCCCAATCCGTTTACAACAAAAACTCAGTTTTATTTTGAGGACAACCAATGCTGCCAGGTACTTGAAGTGCAGGTGCAGGTATTTACCGTTTCGGGAAGACTGGTTAAAAACATTGATCAATTTGTAAATTCTGTCGGATTCCGTTCTGAGCCGATTGACTGGGACGGCCGTGATGATTTCGGCGACAAAATAGGACGAGGGGTTTATATATACCGTGTTAAAGTAAAAACGAATGACGGCAGCACTGCTGAGAAATATGAAAAACTTGTGATTTTAAATTAATAAATAATTACTAATCTACTGAAAAAATCATTCAGGGCTAAAGCCCTTTTGTAGTATAGTTTTAATAACCCCAGCCTTAAGGCTGGGGTTATTAATTGGACACTCTATATTTATTGGCTTTAGCCGCATTAGCCGGTTAGTAATGTTAATAAAAAACTAACTGCCTGCCCCAACACAAACTCCATTACCGCAGCTCCCATTTTTATAATACCTGCAAAAACGCGAGGAGCATGGCTTTTCAGGAGCCTCTTCTTCTTTTTCAATTTCTTTTAATTGAAATTTCTGAAACGACATAAATAACATTCCTGTAAGCAATGTGCCGCATGTTTTTAAAAAATATCTTCTGGTGTTTTGCATGTTAGCTGTTTTTCGAAAAATATTTTATTGTTTCGTGTGCCGCATTAATACCCGATAATGCTGCCCCTTCCATACATGGCATTTCCACATCATTTCGAATCCAATCGCCTGCCAGAAATAAATTTTTAAAATGTGTTCTTGTTCTTGGCCGAAATTTTACTGTGCCGGGTTCAGTGAGCAGGTAACGTTCATAATTTGCTTTGTTTCTGTTAAACGATTCATGAATGATTCCGGCCTTGCGCGGGTCTTTAGCTCCCGGTATTTTTAAAAACGAATTAAAAATCAGTTCTTTCAGCTCTTCATTCGTTTTGTTTTCAAACGATGTTTCCTGCCCTACCCACTCAAGCGCGGAGCCTATTTCAGGATTATTGCGGTATTCATCAGAAACAGTTTTGTAATCGGCAACAGTACCCATAGGTTCATCCAAACCATTAATAGAAATACAGCCTGCAGGCATTACCGGCTCCTTTGTCCACACCTGGTAAGAGAGCGAAGCAACAGTCCGTAAATTTTCAATACTCTTAAATCCATTCCAGAAAAAGGCATCGCCATGATTTAACTCTTTAAAGCAGTCTGTGGGGATTGCAAGAATAAGTGAATCAATATTTTTTATTTCCTCAATAGTATCCTGAAGCACTGGCACTGCATCTTTCCATGGCTTCATGCCGAATTCATGCGGCCTTGCATCGGGTATGCCTATTTTTATTCCTGTTGCTTTCTGTCCGTCATGAATTACTTCAACAAGTTTTTTTCTGATTTCAATTTTACCTCCGAGTTTTACAAAATAATCAGTAAGCGGTTTAATTATATTTTCACCGTAATTGCCGTTGATGAGAAAATAATTTGACTTACCCATTGCACGCATCCCTTTCATAGTAATGTATGCAGATACTTCATTAGGCCAGTTGAAAAGCGCATCCTGCGAAAAACGAAACCACCTCATATCGGTAAGCTCTTTAGGGAAGCCGTGTTCAAGCGCCCATGCGGTGTAGCAGATGTCATCGTACTGCTCAATATCATTATTATGAAAAAATGTTTTCGCATTTTTAGCCCCGAAGTGTACCAGCTTTCTATACATGCTGAAGGGGTATGAAGGATAATGCGATTTCAAATTAGGTGCAGCGCAGAAAATATTTTTTCCGAACTCCTCATAAAAATAATCGATGTAGCTATTCGAAACAAAAACCTTTTTTTCTGAAACTCCGGCATGTTTCAGCATTTTTCGCAGATGATGGTAAGATGCAAACAGCGCATGAAAGCCGTGATCAATGTTGAAACCTTTAGAGTCGCGCCATGATGAAGCCCTGCCTCCAAGGTGATGCCCCATATTATACAATGTAACATCGGCTCCTTTTGTGTTTTCAAGCAGAGTAATTCCCGCGCCTATACCGGCAAGTCCTCCGCCTATTATCACAGTTTTTTTCATGCTATTTCATTTTGAATTTATCATAATAAAATCCTACAAGTTCCTGGTAGCCTTTTCCGTTTGAAATAATTTTTCCTGTAGCTTTTTCTTTCAGCACCACTTTGCATGGCCCTTCCCAGAAATAATTATAAACGAGGATAGGCATTTCATGATCGTCCCACTGAGGTGTAATTTCAAATTCATATCCCCATTCCGGAATATCAAGCACCCATTCCACAGGGTATTCAATAGCAGTCCTCGGACTTTTCCATATTCTCTTGGGTGTGCCGTCAATGGTTTTGCAAAAAATAGTTTTTCCGTTTTTGCAAAGTTGTGTAACAGATTTAAACATCGGCTTACCGGATAACACATGTTTGACAATATATAAATTAAAGGCATCGCCGTTATCAAGCGTGATGCCCCACCAGGTCCACCTTACATTTTTGTTTGGGAAAGGCTTTACCCATTGATGATCATACCATACTTCGCCTTTTAAATCGTGAACAGTATTTTCTGCTTTGAGTTTTCCTTCCGCTTTCAATTTCGGAAAGCTGTAATAATAAATATCCTGCGGGTGTTTTCTGCCTATGAGTCCTGTGCCTTCCAGAAGCAGCGGTTTTGCCGAGTCGGGGTGCGAAATGAGTAAAGAAAGTACAAGCGAGTCTTCATTCAGAACGTACGAATAACTTCCCACTTGTTTTTTTAGGATGCTGTTGTCATAATTTAAATCAAGCCATGCACCTGTTTTTTCATTTTCTCCTTTCGGAGATTCAAAAACATGACTCTTTCCGGAGATAGGCAGCGTAAGGGGTTTCAGCATTTTATCAAGCACAAATCGGTAATAGTTTTTGCCTGTATTTAAGTTGGTAATTTTATACATCAGATATCTTCCGCCCGGACTGCGCACAAAACTGGAGTAAAACGACCAGTCGTATTTCGAAGAATCTTTCTCATAAAAGTAGCCGTAGTGATACCACCATTCAAGAGATTTTTTAGTGTGAAGAACTTCTTCATCTCTGAAAGAAAGAATTCTTTTTCCTGCCTCATTGTAAACAGGTTCTTTTTTATTCAGAAAATAAGAGTGGCAGGAAAAGAAAGAAATACAGAATAAAAGCCCGAGAGAAATCGGAAATAATTTTAAATGAAAATAAAGTTTATGTAATCGTCTCATCATTTTGATGATCAAAAGTAATGTATCGCCATTATCAGAATGTTTATTTTCTTAATGCCGTTGTAGCATTTGCCTGAGCAGCTGCCATTATCACAATATCATTGATATTAACATGAGGCGGGCGTGTTGCCGCCCAATAAATAGTTTCCGCAATATCTTCAGCTTGTAAAGGTGTTAAGCCTTTATAAGCATTCTGCGCTCGTGCTTCATCACCTTTAAACCGCACCATTGAAAATTCAGTTTCAACCATGCCGGGATTAATTGCTGTAACTTTTATGTTGTGCGGAAGCAGATCAATCCGCATACTTTTATTTAGAGCGTCAACAGCAAATTTCGTTGCACAATACACGTTTCCATTCGCATACACTTCTTTCCCTGCGATAGAACCCATATTAATAATATGGCCGTAACCATTCTTAATCATGATGGGTGTAATGGTGCGGGTTATGTAAAGCAGACCTTTCACATTGGTATCAATCATTCGGTCCCAGTCATCAATCACACCTTCCTGAATTGAATCCATTCCCGCTGCAAGCCCTGCGTTGTTGAGAAGAATATTTATTGATTTCCATTCTGCAGGGATAGAATTTACAGCCTTTTCTACTTCCTGAAAATTTCTCACATCAAAATTCAGACAAAGAACATCAATCTTATATGCTGCTTTTAAATGAATAGAGAATTCCTGCAAGCGCTCCTTTCTCCGCCCTGTAATGATGAGATTGTATCTGTTTTTGGCAAATAGTTCGGCAGCTGCTTTGCCAATTCCTGCGGTGGCTCCAGTTATAAATGCAATCATTGTTTTTCTTAAACTTTTTTAATAAAAATGATTTCTGATTTTATAAAGGTAATGATATTTATATTTTTAGGAATTCTTATCACTGAATTAATGACGATTTTAGATATTGATATTAATATTGATTTGGAATAGAAATAAATACCTTTTTATTTCTCAGTTGCAATGGAGCGCCCAATTGAATATCAGCTTTTATATTTAATTATACTTTTTATGTTTGGAGGGCGATTATTATGCAAATATTGAGCAAATAAAAAAGGATTACAGACATAAATTCTGTAACCCTTTTTCTTTCTGTGGTCGCGAAGGGATTCAAACCCCTAGCCTTCTGATCCGTAGTCAGACGCTCTATTCAGTTGAGCTACGCAACCATTTTTCCTCTTGAAAGTGATGCAAAGATAATCAAAATATCTCATATCCAGAAGTGGCGGCTCATATTTTCTTTCAAAAAGAACAATATCGCCCTTCAGTATTTTATTTATGAATACTTTTGCGTCAACCAATTAAACCACAAAACTATGATACCTCCATTGATTATTATTCCAGTCGTTTTAATTCTTCTTATCTTATCACTTTCTTTTGTAACAGTACCGCAGGGCTCTATCGGCGTTGTTACTGTTTTCGGCAAGTACCGCCGTATCATGGGACCGGGATTAAATATGAAAATCCCTTTAATTGAAACCATTTACAAACGCATCTCTTTCCAGAACCGATCGGTAGAGTTGGAGTTTCAGGCGATCACCATCGACCAGGCCAATGTTTATTTTAAAGCCATGCTGCTTTATTCTGTGCTCAACCAGGATGAAAAAACCATCATGAATGTGGCTTACAAATTTATTGACGAAAGAAATTTTATGTCGGCCCTCATCAGAACTATCGAAGGCTCTATCCGCGGATTTGTTGCCATTAAAAAGCAGGCTGAAGTTTTAGGATTGCGTAAAGATATTACAGAACACGTAAAAGATCAGATTGATAAAATATTAGAAGAGTGGGGTTACCACCTTCAGGATTTGCAGTTGAACGACATCACTTTTGATGAAGCCATTATGCTTTCTATGTCGAGAGTGGTTGCATCAAACAACTTGAAGGCTGCTGCAGAGAACGAAGGACAGGCTTTGCTGATCACAAAAACAAAATCAGCTGAAGCGGATGGTAACGCAACACGTATTGCTGCTACTGCAGAAAAAGAAGCTGCACAGCTGCGCGGACAGGGTGTTGCATTATTCCGCCAGGAAGTGGCCAAAGGTATGAGCGAAGCTGCAAAAGAAATGGAGCAGGCTAATTTAGATACTTCTGTAATTTTATTTTCTATGTGGACAGAAGCCATTAAAAACTTTGCTGAGTACGGCAAAGGAAATGTTATTTTCTTAGACGGCTCCAGCGACGGCATGCAGCGCACCATGAAAGAGATGATGGCTATGAGTTCGCTTATGGACGGCAAAAGAGTTCCTGCGCCGGGCAAACAGTAAATTGCAGTATGGAATTAGATAATATAATCGAGTTTCAATCTTCTCCTGAAATAAAAGAAAAACTATCCTCTTACGGAAATGGAAAAACATTTTCGGAAGGGGATATTATTTTAAATGAAAACGCTTACATAAAAGCGATTCCTATTGTAACACGCGGCAGCATACGCGTGATGCGCACCGATGAAGACGGCAGAGAAATTCTGCTGTATTATATAAAAGCCGGCGAAAGCTGCATCATGTCGTTTTTAGGCGGTTTGCACCACGATACAAGCAAAGTAAAAGCGGTTGCCGAAGAAGAAACTGAAATTCTTTTTATCCCTATCGATAAAGTGAGTCTGCTCATTAAAGAATTCCCCGAATGGCTCGACTATATTTTCCGTTTGTATCACAAGCGTTTCGAAGAATTACTGGAAGTGGTTAATGCCGTTGCTTTTAAAAAAATGGACGAGCGGCTTTTGAATTTCATAAAAACAAAATGCGCCCTCACAAAAAGCAAAACCCTTGCTGTTACGCACGAACAAATAGCCAATGAGTTAGGAACTGCAAGGGTAGTGGTTTCCCGCCTGCTCAAGCAGATGGAAGATAAAGGCCTTGTAACATTGGGCAGAAATAAAATTACGCTTATTATTTGAGATTTATATTTTGAATCTCGCATCGTAAGTCACACCCTCGCTGTCATCCCGAACTTTTGTGAGGGATCTTGTTCTAATTAATAAAAGTGCTATCGATTAATGAGATTCCTCCTGGCGAAAAGCCATTCGGAATGACACTGTGGACTTTTGAATAGTAATTTTTTAACATAAAAAAACAAATATAAAAATGGCTTACTATTTTTCAAAAATTGTCAACTATAATTTTGACACAGCAATTGCAAGACTTACAGAAGAGTTGAAAAAAGAAGGTTTCGGAATAATCACTGAAATTGATATGAAGGAAACATTTAAAAAGAAACTTGATATTGATTTCAAGAAATACCGTATCCTTGGCGCCTGCAATCCTCATTTCGCTCTTAAAGCAGTAAAGCTGGAAGATAATATAGGTACAATGCTTCCATGTAATGTAATTGTTCAGGAACATGAAAACGGAACGGTAGAAGTTACGGCTGTTGATCCCGCCGCTTCAATGACAGCGGTAAAAAACAATGATCTTATCAAAATAGCTGCACAGGTGGGAGAAAAGCTGAGTAAAGTAATTGAAAGTCTGTAAATAATCACATCTTCAAATTTAGAGCGTCATTGCGAAGGAGGTACGACTGAAGTAATCTCAAACCAGTAGCAAATGCTTGTTTGCGATTGCCACGCCCTTTCTGCGAAGAGGCCTCGCAATGACGCCCCCAATAAGAGTTTTTCTTGAAATCAGAATTGCTTCAACATAATTATAAAATCTGTGAATCTGCGACTGATATTTGTAGTTTTTTTTTAAGACTGCAATAAATAATTACACTATGTAACAAAAGTCACTGTGCAGGATGAAAACAGCAACTATCTTTGTCGTAACAAATAAAAAAATGTACAAATATAAACTCACGTTAATAGGAATAATCATTGGTGCAGCCGGCGGCTATCTCTATTATCATTTTATCGGCTGTGCCAGCGGAACCTGCGTCATCACCTCTAAGCCATTGAACAGCACACTGTACGGTGCATTGATGGGAGGATTAGCACTAAATACATTTAAAAAAAATGAAAACTGAAGAAATAATTGCAGCAAACATAAAATGCAGCGGATGTGCCGATACAATTAAAAAAGAATTGCTAAGCTTAGAAGGTGTAAAAAGTGTGGACGTAGACATTGAAAAGAGGAAGATAAAAGTATCCTCCGATAATATTGAAAGAGCTGTAATTATAAATAAGCTTCTTTCAATCGGTTATCCTGAAACTGCTCAAACGCAGTAAGGCTCTGACAAATGAAATTGATAAAAGCTTTCGGCTTTCTAAAATTAAAAACTCTAAAGAAAAGTAAAATGAACATCGAAAAAATCATCAAAGAAAAAAAAGGCACTATAGTGGATGTGCGCACACCAGGCGAATTTGCAGGCGGTAGTGTGACCGGCTCTATCAATATTCCACTGCAGGAAATTCCGCAGCGGATGGAAGAATTAAAAAGCATGCAGATACCTTTGATATTGTGCTGTGCTTCAGGAGGGCGCAGCGGACAGGCACACAACTATCTTACTCAGCAGGGCATTGAATGTTATAATGGCGGCTCATGGCTGGATGTAAATCAGTATCAATCTCAAACACTTTAATAAAATGATAAACACATTAAAAAATTTATTCGGTCTTGGTCCAAAAGTGGACTACGCCGATTTAGTAAAACATGGTGCAATAGTTTTGGATGTCCGCAGCAAAGGCGAATACTCCGGAGGGCATATCAAAGGTTCAATGAACATACCTGTTGACCAATTGAGCAGCAACTTATCCAAACTCAAAGAAAAAAACAAACCCATTATTACCTGCTGTGCATCAGGCATGCGGAGTGCATCCGCAAAAAGCATTTTAAAATCAAACGGCTACACCGAAGTTTACAATGGCGGAGGATGGAGCAGTCTGCAAAATAAGTTAAGATGATAATTCAGACACTTTTTACGGGCTGGAATTTTATACGCTGGCTTCGCTTAGGATTCGGAATTGTTATTGCCATCCAGGCAGTTGAAACAAGCGATGCCCTTTCGGGTGCAATAGCTGCATTCTTTTTGTTTCAGGCTGTAACAAATACCGGCTGCTGCGGAGCTAATGGATGTTCTGTTCCGGTAACAAAAAATAAAACGGATGAAATTGAAGACGTATCCTTCGAAGAAATTAAAACAAACTAAAAACAAAGCAAAAAATGGAAGCACATTATTATAACGTAAATCTGGTCTGGACTGCAGATAGAAAAGGTGAAATGTCATCTCCTGAATTAACTGATAAGATTCAGGTAGCCACTCCTCCGCCCTTTCCCAAGGGAGTTGAAAATATCTGGTCACCCGAGCATTTACTTACAGCTTCTGTAAACAGCTGTTATATGACAACCTTTTTAGCTGTTGCCGAAAATTCAAAATTAGAATTTCTGAGTTTTAACTGCTCCGCTAAAGGAAAGCTGGAACAGATAGAAGGAAAATATTTAATGACAGAAATACAGCTCGAACCGGTATTGGTTATTGCTAAAGAAGCCGACAAAGAAAGAGCAGAGAGAATATTGCAGAAATCAGAAACCGCTTGTTTAATTTCTAATTCAATAAAATCAAAAGTATCACTGATTACAACAATAAAATTTTAAAAAAATGACAGCGAATTTTTCAGAAATAATAAAAAGCGAAACCCCTACATTGGTTGATTTCTCAGCTGAATGGTGCGGGCCATGCAAAATGATGAAGCCGATATTGGAAGAATTAAAAAATACTATCGGCAGCAAAGCAACAATTATAAAAATTGATGTTGACAAAAATCCTAAAGTCTCCAATGCCTATAAAATACAGGGAGTGCCTACGCTGATCCTTTTTCAAAAGGGAGAAATAAAATGGCGGCAGTCGGGAGTGGTCTCAGCCAAAGAGCTTCAGCAGATTATTCAGCAGCATTCAAATTAAATAAAATGAAAAAATACCTGGTTATCAGTATTGCCTTCGTTGCTGTTTTATTAAGCAGCTGCACAGGCGGGCATAAAGAAAGCGCGAAAACAGATCTTTCAGCTGCAGAATTTTCTGAAAAAATAAAGGAGCCGTCATCGCAGCTAATTGATGTCCGCACGCCGGAAGAGTTTGCAAAGGGACATCTGCCCAATGCAAAAAATATAGACTGGAATGGAAATGATTTTGACAGGCAGATTGCATCGCTGGATAAATCCAAACCTGCTTTTGTTTACTGTTTAAGCGGGGGACGGAGTTCTGTTGCTGCAGATAAAATGCGGTCCGAAGGATTTATGGGAGTATATGAACTTAAAGGGGGCATTATGAAATGGAGAGCTTCCGGTCTTCCGGAAACTTCCGAAACTGTTGGGGTTTCAAAAGGAATGACTAAACAGCAGTTTGATGAACAGCTCAAACCCGGAAAATTAATTCTGATAGATTTTTATGCCGACTGGTGCGCTCCATGCAAAAGAATCAAACCTTATTTGGAAGAAATTTCAAAAGAGCAGTCAGACAAAGTGGAAGTAATCCGCATCAATGCTGATGACAATAAGGCGCTATGTAAAGAACTGAAAATTGAAGGACTGCCTGCTTTGCTGCTTTATAAAAACCAAACCCTGGCATGGTCAAATACCGGCTATATCGACAAAGCCGAGATAGTAAGCCAAATCAATAAACCGTAGCTGGGTATTTAAAGGCAGAGATAAGCTGCCACGCTTTCTCGACTCCGCTCGAAATGGCTTAGCGCGTTGTCATTTCGAGCGGAGTCGAGAAAGTGGGGAGGGAAGTATAAAAGAATATTATCAACCTGAACTTGTTTCAGCATTCAAGAAACAAAAAGCCCCTGAAATAAGTTCATTGTAACGGTTAAGCTCACAAAAAAAAGGTGTTCTTCAAATGAAGAACACCTTTTTTATTTTTACTAGTTTATTCATCTCTACCAAAAGAAGAGTAATGAAAGATTCAGAGATTAAAAGTTTTTTCTCGGACGTTTTTCGCGGGTGAAATTACTTTTTCTGTCAGTACCTGACGACTCGCTGGTATTTTTTGAATGACCTGCTTTATCAGAACGTTCCGATCGGTCGCTGTAAGTTTTGCGCTCTCCGGTTGAGTTTCCGCTGTCAGCGCTGTTTTTCGCATAGCTGCTTCTCTCTGAACGATCGCTGTAACTTCTGCGTTCGCCTGATCCGGAGCCTCCGCCGTAACTTTTTCTTTCGCCGTACCCGCCGCTGTTTCTTGATGAATGGCCGCCTCTGTCGCTGCTTCTTTCTCCACCTCTGCTTGAGCGGTCGCCGTAGCTTTTGCGTTCGCCGTAACCGTTAGCGCTTCCGCCGGTGCCGTATGAACGTTTTTCTACGCTGCTGTCTCCTCGTGATTCAATGCGTACGCTGCGGTTGTTGTATTTAATATTTTTAAATGTCCCTGTAATGACTTCAGCGGCTTCTGTTTTTACTTCAACAAATGAAAAACTGCTTTTCACATCAATTGTAACAATTGAATTCATATCAACACCAGAAACTTCGCTGATGTATTCTTTCATTGTGCTGCTGTCCAGATTATCCAATTCACCTAAGTTGATGAATAATTTTGTGATGCCTTTTACAGAAACACTTGCACGCTCTCTGTCTCTGCCTGTAGCAGCATTCAAATCTGGTGCATTTTTATAATAATCTAAAAAGCGGTTAAACTCAGTAGAAACAAAGCGTTTGATGATGTCCTCTTTAGTTAGGTCTTTCAACTCTTCGTAAATTTTAGGCATGTAAGCTTCAATCGCTTTTTCATTTACTTCTACTTCATGTACCTTTTTCACTAAACTGAAAAGCTGAGTTTCGCAAGCCTGAAATCCTGTAGGGACAGTACCTTGAGTAAATTTCTTTTTAATAAGTCTCTCGATTATTCTGATCTTGCCGACTTCTTTCATGTTAATGATAGCAATGGAAACACCAGTTTTTCCGGCACGTGCAGTACGTCCGCTGCGGTGAGTATAGTTTTCTATCTCATCAGGTAATGCATAGTTAATAACGTGTGTTACATCCTGTACATCAATTCCGCGTGCTGCAACATCAGTAGCAACAAGCATCTGAAGCGAACGGCTGCGGTAGCGTTTCATAACATGGTCGCGCTGCGACTGTGATAAATCACCATGAAGGGCATCGGCATTATAACCGTCTTTAATTAATTTGTCAGCAATTTCCTGCGTTTCAAGACGGGTACGGCAGAATACAATTGCAAAAATATCAGGATTAGAATCCGCGATACGTTTAAGAGCAGGGTATTTATCTCTTGCATGTACAATATAATAAACGTGTTCGATATTTTCGTTGCCTGCATTTTTTGTACCTGCGGTAATTTCAATAGGGCTGGTCATGTAATTTTTAGAAATGCGCAATACTTCATCAGGCATTGTGGCTGAAAACAACCATGTGTTTTTTTCTTCCGGTGTCTGTGAAAGAATGGTGTCTAAATCTTCTTTAAAGCCCATGTTCAGCATTTCATCAGCCTCATCAAGCACGGCATAACGCACTTTGCTTAAATTAACCCGTCTGCGGTCAATCATATCATTCAACCGTCCCGGGGTTGCAACAACTATCTGAGCGCCTTTTTTTATGTCGCGTGATTGATTGTCGATGCTGGCGCCGCCGTATATAGCAACAATATTAGCACCGTCGATGTATTTGGTATAGCTCTGTAAGTCGCGTGTAATCTGCATACACAATTCACGTGTAGGGCAGATGATAACTGCCTGTGTATCGCGTGAAGTAAAATCAAGGAGGTGAGTCAAAGGCAGTCCGAAGGCTGCAGTTTTTCCTGTTCCGGTTTGTGCCAAAGCAACTAGGTCGGTATCACCTTTTAATAATGCAGGAATTACTTTTTCCTGGATAGGGGTTGGGGTTTCGAAACCCAATTCTGTTACTGCCTTAACAATAGCATTGTTAAAGCCTAACGCTTCAAATTTGTTCATTTATGAATTTTGTTTAGTTAATAATTACTTTAATCAACCAGGAGGAAAATGAGTTGAATTGTACAAAGTAACTTATCTTGGTACCAGGCTTGCGCTGCCTCTATGGGTACTCGTAACAGGAAGAAACTCTCGTTAAATTCGTCTTGCAAAAAATCCTTTTTGACTAAAACTTTGGCAAAGATACTATTTAATTTGGGCTTTCAGAGCTTTTATTTAAAATTATTTTTTTGATGCAGGATAACACTATCCATATTTATGAATAGTCATGCGGTTTTTCAGTTCTTTGCCATGATACAATTCTATAAGAGAATATACGGCATAAGAAACAAAATCCGCTGCCATCTCTTTGAAATGCTTTATAAGAAGAGGGTTCCATTGTGTTTAATTTTGAAAAATCTGCGGTAGATGCCTCCTCACCTAAATATGAAAAACAGCAGTGCAGAAAAGGGTAGAAAGATTTTGTTTTCTGCCTCTTGAAAAATGCTGCTGTTAAAATTTTATTTATTTTTACCTGTCGTTTTTAAAAAAGAACTCACCAGTATTTGTTTTCAAAATTAATTTTCAAACCATTGATATTAAATTCTATTTAAGTGGAAAACAATCAAAGTGAACGAGGCTTAAAAAAAGTTCTTACTCCCCTTATGCTCTGGGGGCTTGGTGTGGGCTATGTTATCTCAGGGATGTATTTTGGGTGGAACCTCGGCCTCGAAAAAGGTGGCACATTGGGTCTTGGAATCGCTGTTTTTTTTATAATGATAATGTATATTACATTTTCACTTTGCTATACTGAGCTCGCTTGCGCTATACCAAAGGCTGGCGGGGCGTTTGATTATACTACCAAAGCATTAGGAAAGCAATTTGGGTTTATTGCGGGTATGGCACAAATTATAGAATTTGTATTTGCGCCGCCGGCTATTGCATTTGGAATAGGCGCGTACTTTCATTTACTTTACCCTTCTTTACCTATTATCGGCACTGCTATTTTTTGCTATTTTTTATTTACCGCATTAAACATTATCGGGGTAAAAGCATCTGCTTCATTTGAACTATTCATCACTATTGTGGCAGTGGTAGAATTACTTATTTTTTCGGGTTTTACATTACCGCATTTTAAAATTGAAAATCTTACTACTAATTCTTTTCCTCATGGTATAGAAGGGATATTTATGGCTATTCCATTTGCTATTTGGTTTTTTCTTGGACTTGAAGGCATTGCCAACGTTGCTGAAGAAACAATTAACCCGCAAAAAAACATCACCATTGGTTTTGCCTCGGCAATGATTACCCTTGTTATTCTTGCCAGCCTTACTTTTATTTCTGCTGTTGGTGTTGCTGGATGGGAAGCTGTTGTATTTGATGCTTCCGGAAAGATATCAGACTCCCCATTACCTTTGGCAATTAAACACATACCAGCGATGGGTGATGTGTTTTTTCACTTGCTTGTATGGATTGGCTTATTTGGTTTCGTTGCTTCGTTTAATGGGCTATTGCTGGCAGCAGGCAGAGCAACATATGAATTTGGAAAATCGGGAAATGCGCCATCTTTTCTTGGTAAAGTTCATCCTAAATTCAAGACCCCTGCCCCTGCCTTGATATTTAATATGGGGATTGGAATAATTGCATTGTTTACAGGAAAAACAGGTGAAATCATTACTGTTGCTACATTTGGAGCACTATCGCTTTATATTCTTTCATCGATTTCTTACTTTGTTTTAAAGAGAAAAATGCCTGAAATGGAACGTCCCTTTAAAGCCCCTTTTTATCCAATTGCTCCAGTGCTGGCACTAACTATTGCTGCTATATCTTTATTGGCAATGACCTATTATAATTCTACACTTGCACTGATTTATTTTACGGTACTTGCCATTTCATTTGCCGGGTATAAGCTGTATTATAGAAAGTAATTTGTACAATTAGTGTTTTGAAAAATCGCACTAAAATTAAAAACAACCTGTTTTAATTTTATATGAAAAGAACAATACTCTTCACGGTTTTAATCGGGCTGATTATCATTGGCTGCAGTGAACCGGCCTCAAAGAATAGTTCCAAGGTTTTATTGTCGGAGCTGGATACTTTTTATATTGGTAATAAACTTGTGAATGTCGAAAAAGTTTCAAAATCTGACTTTGATAAACTGGCAGCTGCTGTATTTGTGCTAGAGTCTGACTCTTTAGAAAAAATACACTTACGTGCAGATTCATCATTTGTAAAAAGAAATGGAGATACATTGTTTTTGAAAATTTCAAACGGTCGAATTAACAAATTTATTAATACTCATGATTCATCCAATAAGTCCGAACCCGATGAATCATATGAGCACTTTTTATATTTAGGGTTTCGGGATGATATTGGTCAATGTATAGTTAATTTTTCGGGTTATGAAGAGTACGGCTATTATTTAATTGATAAAAAAACAGGTGATGAAACACTAATGTCAACTGAACCAATTGTATCACCTGATAAGAAATGTTTTATTAATTCTTACAGCACTGAGAATTTTAATGGCTTAGAACTTTATAAGAACACACATAAACCCGAACTTGTTGGTACTAGAGAATTAACACAATGGCAGCCATTAGAAATCAAATGGTTTAACAATTCCTCGCTGCTTGTAAAAGCGAGTTTTCCTGATACTGCAATGCAGGATGGTTTTCAAGAAGGGTATTTAAAATTAAGTTGGAAATCGGAATAAATATTTTGTGAAAAAAATAGCTGAATAATAAGATATTAAAACCCACATGATCATGACAGAAAAAGAAATTATAGAGTACGTAAAAAATCATCTTTCCGGAAAAGTAAAAGTTGCACTTACCGATATTGACGGCATCCTGCGCGGTAAATACATAAGCATAGAAAAATTTTTATCCGCCATTAATAGTAATATTGGTTTCTGCGATGTAGTGTTTGGCTGGGATTCAAGTGATATTGCGTATGACAACGCCAAATTTACCGGCTGGCACACTGGTTACCCCGATACACCGGCCCGCATTGACTTAAAAACATTTCGTAAAATTCCCTGGGAAAATGATGTGCCGTTTTTTCTCTGCGAATTAATCGGGAAGCCTGCCTATGTATGTCCGAGAAATCTCCTGCAGGGAATAATCGGGAAAGCTGAAACGCTTGGTTATACTCCATACTTCAGCCAGGAATTCGAATGGTTTAATTTTGAAGAAACGCCTCAGAGTGTCCATGATAAAAAGTTCAGCGGCCTAACTCACCTTAGTCCCGGCATGTTCGGCTATTCAATTCTACGCACAACGCTTCGGAATGATTTTTTTACTGCTTTGTTTGATCAGCTGCAGAAATTCGATATTCCTATTGAAGGGCTCCATACCGAAACAGGGCCGGGTGTTTACGAAGCAGCAATTACATATTCAAAAATTCTGGAAGCAGCCGACCGTGCTGTTCTTTTTAAAACCGGAGTAAAAGAAATTTCTTATAAACACGGCATCATGGCTACTTTTATGGCTAAATGGAACGAAAATCTTCCGGGATGCAGCGGGCATGTTCACCAGAGTTTATGGGACAAAAACAGCAAGACTAATTTATTTTATTCCGAAAAGGACAAACAGAATATGAGCGAGATGTTCAAAAGCTATATTGCCGGCCAGTTATACTGCCTGCCGTTTATGCTGCCGATGTTTGCACCCACAGTAAATTCATACAAACGCCTGGTAGAAGGTGCCTGGGCTCCAACCACCGTTACCTGGGCCGTTGATAACAGAACTGTTGCACTGCGTGCATTGCCTCTGGGAAGCAAATCTGCAAGGGTTGAAACAAGAGTTGTCGGGTCTGATTCAAATCCTTATTTAGCGATGGCGGCTTGCCTTGCCAGCGGTTTGTACGGAATCAAAAACAAACTTAAGCTGCAGGCTCCTTCAGTAGGCAGCGGTTACAAGGACATATCGCACGGAGTATTGCCGGCTAATCTTTTAGCAGCATCACAGGCGATGAAAAACTCGGCGGTTGCAAAAGAATTGTTCGGTGAAAAATTTGTTGAACATTTTACAGCTACAAGAGAGTGGGAGTGGAGACAGTTCAGCAAATCAGTTACTGATTGGGAGATGAAGAGGTACTTTGAAATTATATAATTAAAATAAATTGCGGATTTCGGATTTTTGACTGCGGATTTAATCCGAAATTTTGGCAATCCGCATTCCGAAATAAAAACATTAACCTTAAAAAAAATAAAATGGATTTCAACCGCGTAGTACAATTCAATTTCCCCACCACCATTCGTTTTGGTGCTAATGCAGTTAAAGAATTACCTGCATACTTAAAGCAAAATAAGCTTGCTAAACCCTTGTTGGTTACCGATCCTATTATTGCGGAACTCCCCTTTTTTAAGGAAATAATTGCCGACTTAAAACAGAATGGTTTATCGGTGGAGGTGTTTTCTGAAATACATAAAAACCCTGTAAAGAGTGATGTATATAAAGGCAGCGATGCATATGATGGTACTAACCGCGACAGCATTGTTGGTATTGGCGGAGGCGCGGCCCTTGATGTTGCAAGAGCTATTTTACTTCGGATTAATCACCGCGAAGATTTGTTTAAATACGATGATCTTATCGGGGGCGATGTGTTTGTAACTAATGATGTTCCCCACTTTATAACTATTCCCACCACAGCCGGAACAGGCAGCGAAGTAGGCAGAAGCGGTATTATTGCAGACGATGTAACACATCAGAAAAAAATACTTTTTTCTCCAAAGCTTCTTGCGAAAATTGTTTTTGCAGATCCTTTGTTAACGATGGGCCTGCCTCCATCAGTAACCGCAGCAACCGGTATGGATGCGCTTACACATAATATGGAAGCTTTTCTTGCAAAAAATTATCATCCTATGTGCGACGGCATTGCACTGGAAGGAATGCGGTTAATTTCATTATCCTTGGAAAAGGCTGTGAAAAAGCCTGATCTGGCTTCACGTGCTGAAATGCTATTGGCTTCTATGATGGGTGCTATTGCTTTTCAAAAAGGATTGGGAGTGGTTCACTCGATGGCTCATCCGCTGTCTTCATTGCTGGATACGCATCACGGACTTGCCAATGCGGTGAATATCCCTTACGGCATGCGTTTCAACATTGCCGGTTTTGAAGATAAATTTGAAAGAATGGCGCGTACACTGGAATTGAAAGAATATACAGGAGAAGCTGTTATTCAATACCTGTTTGATTTAAATACCAAAGTCGGCATTCCTCATAAATTACGCGACATCAACGTAAAAGAAGAACACCTGGATATATTAGCAGACTTAGCTTTTGCAGATTTTGCTCACCCCAATAATCCAAAGCCGGTTAGCAGAGCAGATTTCAGAAAATTGTATTCAGAGGCGCTTTAAAAAAACTTTGTAGATTGAAAAATAAACCCATTTTGCATTGAGTCGCAGAATGGGTTTATTTACTTCTTAAAATATCCACCGCTCCTTTTAAAATATCTGTTGAATTTTCAAATTTTATTATATAATAATAAGTACCGTCAGGTAAATCTGCACCATTGTAAGTTCCCTGCCAGTCGTTTATATAACCCTTTTTTGAATACACTTCCATCCCGTAAATGTTATAAACAGTAACTTCATTGTCCGAAAAGTTCTGTATCCCTTCTAAAAACCAAAAATCATTTATACCGTCTCCGTTGGGAGTAAATAAATTAGACACTTTGCCAGTGTACTTCACTTGATTTACGGTAATTACAACTGTGTCGGAATTTTTGCATCCGTTAATGTCTGTTACAGTTAATATATATTCTGTAGTTGAATTAGGACTTGCCAAAGGCTGTAAAACTGCGGGATTATTTAAACCTGAGCCCGGTGTCCATAAAGGGGTTCCAGTCCCTGTTCCATGCAAAACTGCAGACTGCCCTGGAGTGATACTGGCATCAAGCCCGGCACTGACAGGCCCTGCAGTAACAACCGTAATAATAACATGTGCAGTTGTATCAATCAAACAGCTCCCGCTTTGAACAATTGCTTCATACCATGTAGCTTGTGTCAATCCAGTATATATCAGGGATGCTGCAGTGTCAGCAATCGTGCTCCAGCTCCCGCCGTTATTTATTGACGACAGCCATCCTGTTACTCTGCCGATATTTCCTGTTAACAAAAGTGTGTCAAGGTTACTGCCGGCACATGCTGTTGAACTGCTGTTCACCATTCCAGCGATAGTTTGAGGAGCTTTGCTGACTATTGCAGCAATGCATGTATCAGCCAGGCATGCGCCGCTTTTAACAATTACGACATATTTAGTGGTTACCGGCACATTTGTGTAACTTTCTACAGCGCTTGTGTTTGCGATAGTTGTATAAGTTATTCCGTTATTAGTTGAAGAAGCCCATGAAATAATGTTTCCGGTATAACCGGCTAATGTGAGTGTTCCGGTTGCCGGCACACCGCAGTAAATTCCGCCGCCGGTGAGTGTGCCGGCAACAGTGGCGGGGCTTACGTTTATAATGACATAGGCCGCCGTATCAGCATTGCAGCTTCCGCTTTTTACCATAGCGCGGTACCAGGTTGTCTGAGTTAAATTGAGATAGGACTGAGAGGCGGTAGTATTAGTAATCGAAGTCCAGCTTGCACCGCTGTTTGCGGAAGACTGCCATCCTAAAACAGCGCCAGTGTATCCTGTTAAAGTAAGCGACGCTCCGTTAAATCCAGCGCATACGCTGGCAGCGCTGTTGATAGTGCCGTGTACAGTTGCCGGATCAATAGTAAAAGAAACCAGTGCCGAAGTGTCCGGCGGACATGATGCACCATTCCTCACTAATGCACGGTATAGTGTATTCTGCGTGATGTTTGTATAAGTATAGGTATTTGTGATATCTGCAATAACTGTCCAGGAGGTACCGTTGTTTGTTGAAGACAGCCAATGCAATATACTGCCCGTATAGCCCGAAAGAGTGAGTGTTCCGGCTCCTGAACCGGCGCAGAAATGTCCTCCGCCTGAAATTGTTCCTCCTATACTCGGCGGATAAACATTTACGCATACTGTAGTAGAAGTATCTGGAGGAAAAACTCCATTTTTCACAACAGCTCGGTAACATGTTGTTTGATTCAAATCAAAATAGGTTTGATTAGGTGCTGCGCTTATTATATTGTTCCATGTTGTACCGCCGTCTGTCGATGACTGCCAATTTAAAATGAGACCTGTATAGCCCGTTAATGATACAACACCCGAGTTTGTAGTTGAACAGTAAGAAGCGGCACCTGTTGTTGTACCCCCGATTGACTGCCCATAGATATGACCGGCTGCAAAAAATAAAAAGAGGAAAGAAATTTTTTTTGTGAACTTCATGCTCGTGCCGTCTCTGTTTAGTTCTGCGAAATTAATTCATTTTAGTTTTATATACAGCAATAAAAGAGGGTATTGTAAATTTATGGGGCTTCGCCTGATTGAAAAAGCGCTTATTAAACCTTATAAAATGGTACAAAGTGTTTCATTCCGAGTTTTCGGATAATAAAAAAACCCTCTAAAACATTATGTTTTAAAGGGTTTCTGTTGTCCGATCAGGTCTCGAACCTGAACTCTTCTGGACCAAAACCAGACGTGTTGCCAATTACACCATCGGACAATTTTCAATCAGTGTCTATTATTGATTGGGGTGCCAAAAGTAATAAATATATTTTTACAAGCAAGGGAAATCTTGTGCTTTTTTAACAAGGACAATCAATTTATTTTCTAATTTCGCAAATCGTTCTCCAAAAAATAGGAAGAGGTTAATTAACCAAAAAATAAAAAGATATATGAATAATACTTCTAGTTATCAGCGTCTCAATAATATCATCGGCTGGCTTGTTTTTTTAATAGCAGCATTTGTATATTTAAGCACCATAGAGGCTACTGCATCATTTTGGGATTGCGGCGAATACATAGCCTGCGCATACAAAATAGAAGTAGGCCACCCTCCCGGAGCTCCTTTGTTTCTTTTGATCGGAAGATTTTTTAGTTTATTCGCTTTTGGCAATACTGCTAAAGTAGGAGCAATGGTAAATAGTATGTCGGCTTTATGCAGTGCATTCACCATTTTATTTTTGTTCTGGTCTATTACAGCTTTAGCCCGCAAAATAATGGAAAAAGGCGGAGAATTAACTACCGGAAGAATGTATGCTATATTTGGCGCAGGTGCTGTTGGTGCCTTGGCATATACTTTCACTGATTCATTTTGGTTTTCCGCGGTTGAGGGTGAGGTTTATGCGATGTCGAGTTTCTTTACTGCCATTGTATTTTGGGCAATTTTAAAATGGGAACGCGAAGCCGATGATCCTCATGCGGATCGCTGGATTATATTAATTGCTTACCTGATGGGACTTTCAATAGGCGTCCACTTATTGAATTTGTTGGCTATTCCGGCAATTGTATTTATATATTATTTTAAAAAATACGATAAGATTACCCAGAAAGGATTGATCGTTACAGGTATATTATCAATAATAATTTTGGGAGGAATCCAAGGGGGTATTATTCCAATGGTAGTAAAGCTTGCAGCTAAAATTGAGTTGTTTGCTGTAAATACAGTAGGACTGCCATTTAACAGCGGAACAATTATGTATGCTGTTTTAATGGTGGGCGGTATTGTTTTTGGTTTGCGTTACACAGCAAAAAAAATAAAACCGGTTTTGAATACTGTGATTTTATGTTTTACTGTATTGTTGATTGGCTATTCTTCCTTCCTGATATTAGTAATACGTTCTCAGGCTAATCCGCCGATGGACGAAAATAATCCAGAAAATGCGGTAAATTTATTATCCTACCTTAACCGCGATCAATACGGCTCATGGCCGATTTTGTACGGACAGTATTTTTCTGCTCCTGTTGACTCCAAAGATCCGTATTCTGACGGAAGCCCTGTATATGCACAGGATAAAAAGCTTGGTAAATATGTAATCACTGATGACCGTAAAAATTCTATTCCGAATTACGACGATCGTTTCTGCACCGTGTTTCCGCGTATGTGGAGCAGTCAGCATAACCACGTTATCGGTTATAAAAACTGGACTGACCCAAGAAAATATAAACATATTAATACGACCGACCCGCAGACAGGAGAGCCTGTAACCCTTGATAAACCAACATTTTCACAGAATGTGGGCTTTTTCTTCAGGTATCAGCTGGGGCAGATGTACATGCGTTATTTCCTTTGGAATTTTGTTGGACGCCAGAATGATATCCAGGGACATGGAAACAATTCCGACGGCAATTGGATCAGCGGCATCACTCCGCTTGATGAAGCCCGCTTAGGGCCTCAGACCGGCCTGCCCGATGGTTCGGACAGCAACAGGGCCAATAATAAATTTTACGGATTTCCTTTAATATTAGGATTAATAGGTTTGTTTTATCAAATTAAAAAAGATAATAAAAATGCTGCAGTTGTAGCTATGCTTTTTTTCTTTACCGGAATTGCAATTGTAATTTATCTGAACCAAAAACCATTTGAGCCCCGCGAGCGGGATTATGCTTATGCAGGTTCTTGTTATGCTTTTGCTTTTTGGATTGGCCTTGGTGTCTTAGCAATTTATGATTTTCTGGAAAAGAAAATGAATCAGACTACCGGGGCGATAACTGCCACGGCTGTCTGCTTGTTTGCAGTGCCTGTTATTATGGGAAAAGAAGGATGGAATGATCATGACCGCTCCCAGCGTACTATTGCGCGTGATTTTGCTGCAAATTATTTAAATTCCTGCGCTCCTAATGCTATTTTGTTTACCAATGGCGACAACGATACATTCCCTCTTTGGTATGTGCAGGAGGTGGAAGGAATACGCACTGATGTGAGGGTTGTCTGCCTCGAACTTTTAAATACAGATTGGTACATCGATCAAATGGTTCATAAAGCATACGATTCAGAGGCTATTCCTTTTTCATTAACAAAGGATCAGTACCGTCAGGGAACGCGTGATGTTGTTCTTTTCCATGATTATCACGAAACAAAGGTTCAGGGTTATATTCCCGTGAAGGAGCTGATTGATTTTGTTAAGATGGAAGATAACGATCACCGCGTTCAGGTGGCAAAAGAAACGTACTACAATTATTTCCCGACCAAAAATATGCGTGTACCTGTTGACAGCGCAACAGTGGTGAACAATGGAACTGTTCCAAAAGAACTTGCCGGCCGAATCCTTAAAAACATTGACTGGACGCTTACCGGAAATTATGTTCAAAAAAATGATTTGATGATTATTGACCTGCTTGCCCAGAATAATTGGAAACGTCCGATTTATTTTGCAGCTACTGCACCGGCCAGCTCTTACTTGAATCTTGCACCATACCTGCAGTTAGAAGGATTGGCATACAGACTTGTTCCGATTAAGAAAAATGAACAAGAAGCTCAGGAAACACGCATCGCAACTGATATTATGTATGATAAGGTAATGAAGTTTGCGTGGGGAGGAATGGATAAAAAAGGAATTTATCTGGATGATGTATTTATCCGTTCATGTGCACTCAACATCCGCCAGCGTTTCGGCGCTTTGGCAAATGCATTTATTGATGAAGGAAAAAAAGATAAAGCCATTAAAGTTCTTGACAAAGTTATAGAAGTTACGCCGAGCGAAAATGTTCCATATGACGCAACAATGTATTCTATTGTGATGGGATACTATCAGGCGGGAGCATTCGACAAAGCAAATACGCTCGCTAAAAAATTATTTACTAACTATGAAAGCAATATCAAATATTATAATTCTTTAGACAGAAAAGATATTGCAGCTTACGGCAGTGATATGGATCAGGCTCAGGATATCTGCGAACGTTTGATTTATTTCAGTAATAATTTTAAACAGACTCCTGTATCAAAAGAGCTGGAGAAGCGCTATGCAGATTTACTTCAGGCATACGGATTAACAGCAAAACGCAGCAGCGGACAATAACAATTTGCGGATGTATAGATTTGCTGAAGAGTAAATCTATACAGTTGCACATTGCCGAAACTTCAGTATCTTCTTAACTTGGATAATTTTTACGTGAACAGAGCAAGTGCTGCCGGATTTCTCAGGAAGTGCAGTCTTTATTCAAAATCAGGAATCACTTCTAAATACTGGTAGGCATTTTTCGTGTAATCCATAAGGCAGCAGAAATGATTGATGCCATTGGTTACAATAAGGTATTTTACTTTGAATACCATATTGTAACGCGCAATTTGATCAAACACATCCTGCGAGATTTTAACTTCGGGGGCTTTGCATTCTACAATTAAATGCGGACTTCCCTGCTTGTCATACACCAGCACATCCATCCGCTTTTGAAGCTGGTTGTATTTTAGTCCTGCCTCAACAGCAATTAGGGAAGCAGGAAATTTTTTTTCCTGTATAAGGTACTGAAGAAAGTTTTGACGAACCCATTCCTCAGGAGTTAAAGCCACATATTTTTTTCTGATGACATCAAAAATTTGTGTGCGTACCCCGTTTTGTTTCAGTTTAAACTGATAGGAAGGCAAATTCAGCAGCTGCATTTTTTTTGCACTAAGTTCGAAATTTTTATTTTGGCTTTGGGAGTTTTTAACAAAATTCGCAGCAATCTGTCATGCAAGGTTCTTAATTTGTAAATTCGCGGGAAGATAATTAACTTATATAAAATTTTACAAACCTTTGGAATCGGAAAGCCACAGCAATTCAGAAGATAAAAAGCAGCAAAATAAAATATTAACTCGAAAAAAAGATATGAAAACCAAAGATGATATTGTCCAAAACTGGCTCCCCCGTTATACCGGTACTTCCCTCGATCAATTTGGAAAATATATTTTACTTACCAATTTTAACAGGTATGTAAAAATGTTTGCAGAGTGGAATAATGTTGAAATAAAAGGACTTGACATGCCTATGCCTAATGCAACAGCCAATGGCATCACCATTATCAATTTTGGGATGGGCAGTGCAAATGCGGCTACCATTATGGATTTGTTAAGCGCCATAGAACCTAAGGCTGTTCTGTTTTTAGGAAAGTGCGGCGGGCTGAAAAAGAAAAATGAATTAGGAGATTTAATTCTCCCGATTGCAGCCATACGGGGCGAAGGAACATCAAACGATTATTTTCCGCCGGAAGTGCCGGCATTGCCGGCATTCAGCCTTCAAAAAGCAATCTCAACAACTATCCGTAATCACAACAAAGATTATTGGACAGGTACTGTATATACTACCAACCGCAGGGTTTGGGAACACGATGACGACTTTAAAGATTACCTGCGCAAGATACGCGCTATGGCAATTGACATGGAAACAGCAACTATTTTTTCTATTGGTTTTCATAACCAGATACCAACAGGAGCCCTACTTTTAGTAAGCGATCAGCCTATGATTTTAGAAGGAGTTAAAACTGCTGAAAGCGATAAATTAGTTACGCAGAATTTTGTTGACGACCATTTAAAAATCGGTATTGATTCGCTGAATGAGCTTATTAATAATGGTTTGACGGTTAAGCATTTGAGATTTGAATAGCCTTCAGCTGCTTTAATAATACCAGGCCCAGGCAATATTTCCTTGTGTTTTGGCTTTTGAAATGAAGAATAGAAGGAGCTTATAGGAGTGTGCTAAAAGGATGATTTTTTGATTCGTAATTTTTAAAATTCGTTATTCGTGCAATGGAGTTTAATGATATAATGTCCGAGTTAAAAAGAAAAATATACCGCCCGGTGTATTTTTTGATGGGGGAGGAAGCATATTTTATTGATATGATCTCTGATTATATTGAACAAAATGTGCTTGATGAATCGGAAAAAGAATTTAATCAAAGCGTGCTTTATGGACGCGATATTACTGCATCGGATGTAATCGGCGCCGCTAAGCGTTTTCCAATGATGAGCGAATACCAGGTGATCATCATTAAAGAAGCTCAGAACATAAAGGATTTAGTAGGGAAAGACAGAGACGCAGAAAAAGAAAAACAAAAAGATAAAGCAAAACCAGCTTTTGAAGCATACGTTGAAAACCCTCAAAAATCAACCATCCTGGTTATCTGCTACAAATACAAAACAATTGATAAACGAACCAGTGCAGCCAAGGCAATTGACAAAAATGCGGTGCTGTTCGATTCAAAAAAAATATATGACAACAAAGTTCCTGACTGGATCAACAATTATCTGAAGGGAAAAGATTATACCGTCGGCCCTAAAGCCAGCGCCCTGCTGACCGAATATTTAGGAACTAATCTCAGCAAGGTTTCAAATGAGCTTGATAAATTAATGATCAATCTTCCTCCGAAATCAGAAATTACGGTGGAGCATATTCAAACAAATATCGGCATCAGTAAAGAGTATAATGTGTTTGAACTGCAGACAGCCATTGGTAAAAAAGATGTATTAAAAGCCAATCGTATTATTAATTATTTTGCATCAAACGAAAAAGATCATCCAATGGTAATGACAGTATCATCACTGTATGGATATTTCTGCAAGCTTCTGAATTACCAATTTTTAACTGACAAATCAAAAGCCAGTGTAGCATCTGCATTGGGTGTTCATCCATTTTTTGTTGATGAATATGAACGTTCTGCGAAAAACTTTTCTGTTGCAAAATTAAAATCAATATTCAGCTATCTGCGCGAATACGATCTCAAATCAAAAGGCGTTGACCGAGGTTCTGCCACTGAAGGAGAGCTTTTGAAGGAATTGGTTTTTAAAATACTTCATTGATTTTATTGAATTTAATTTCAGAATTTTTTCTGAAAATCCCTTCCCCAAGAAACTCTTGAAAATATAAAATCACTTAAAAAGCCCTGATTACAGGGCTTTTTTAAGTGATTGATGAAATGTTTTGTGTGTGTTATTTCCCGTGACAGTTTTTATACTTCTTCCCGCTTCCGCAAGGACATGCATCATTACGGCCGATCTTCTGTTCAACTCTTACAGGCTGTGCTTTTGGTTTCGGCTGATCTTCGGTTGGAGTTTCGCTACGGCTGGTCTGAACCTGCTCTTTACGGGGAGCCTGCACACGTGCCTGTTGAATGGTGTTTTGCGTTTCATTCGGCAGATTTGCGCGCATCAGAAACGATACAACTTCTTTGTCCACATCAGTAACCATCAGTTTAAATAATTTGAATGATTCAAATTTATAAACCAATAATGGATCTTTCTGCTCGTACACGGCGTTTTGAACGGACTGCTTCAACTCGTCCATTTCGCGTAAATGCTCTTTCCACGCATCATCAATCATGGAGAGTGCTGTACCTTTTTCAAGGCCCAAAACTAATTCACGCCCGTGAGTTTCATAAGCACGTTTAAGATTTACAACTACCTGCAGGGTCTTAAGCCCGTCAGACAATGGTGTTACAATGTTTTCGAACGAATTGGATTTATCCTCATAAACGTTTTTAATTATTGGAAACGATTTATTTGAAATATACTCGCTCTTGTGATTATAATTGGCTTCAGATGCCTCATATAATTTTTCAACGACATTAGTTGCACTTAAGCTTGTGAATTCATTTTCATTGAAAGGCGGTTCAATAGCCAATACACGAAGGACTTCAATATTGAAATTTTCAAAATCTTTTATATCGTGGTACTCATTCACAATAGATTCGCAAGTATCATAGATAGAGTTTGCAATATCTATTGCGAGACGCTCGCCGAATAAGGCGTGGCGTCTCTTTTTGTAAATTACCTCGCGCTGCGAATTCATCACATCGTCATATTCAATCAAACGCTTACGTGTGCCGAAATTATTTTCTTCCACTTTTTTCTGTGCACGCTCAATTGATTTGGTAATCATAGAATGCTGAATTACTTCGCCTTCTTCAATTCCCATCCTATCCATCAATTTAGCGATACGTTCAGAACCGAACAAGCGCATCAAATCATCTTCTAATGAAGCGAAGAACTGTGATGATCCTGGATCTCCCTGGCGTCCGGCACGTCCACGCAGCTGACGGTCAACACGTCTTGACTCATGACGCTCAGTACCCACAATGGCTAGTCCTCCCACTTCTTTTACGCCGGGGCCTAACTTAATATCTGTACCGCGGCCTGCCATGTTTGTTGCTATAGTTACAGTGCCTGCCAAGCCAGCCTCCTGAATAATTTCCGCCTCGCGCTGGTGCATTTTAGCGTTGAGAACATTGTGTTTGATGCCGCGAAGTTTTAACATACGGCTGAGCAATTCCGAAATTTCTACTGATGTAGTACCAACCAATACGGGCCTTCCGGCTTCAACACATTTTACAATTTCCTCAATTGCTGCGTTGTATTTTTCGCGTTTTGTTTTATAAACTAAATCTTCGTGATCCTTACGCTGAACTGGCCTGTTGGTAGGGATAGAGACAACATCCAATTTATATATATCCCAAAGTTCGCCTGCTTCCGTTTCTGCAGTCCCTGTCATACCAGCCAGTTTGCTGTACATACGGAAATAATTCTGCAAAGTAACAGTTGCATAGGTTTGAGTTGCGGCCTCAACCTTCACATTTTCTTTCGCTTCAATTGCCTGATGCAGTCCGTCGGAATACCTGCGGCCTTCCATAATACGGCCGGTCTGCTCATCTACAATTTTTACTTTACCCTCAATGATTACATACTCAACGTCTTTTTCAAACAATGTATATGCTTTTAATAATTGGGTGATAGTATGAACACGTTCAGATTTAATCGAGTAATCGCGGATAAGCTCATCTTTAACTTTCAATTTTTCTTCAACCGAAATATTAGATTTTTCTATAGCTGCAATTTCTGAACCCACATCCGGAAGTACAAAGAAACCGGCATCTTCGGATGAAGTAGAAATTAATTCAATTCCTTTTTCAGTAAGCTCAATAGTGTTGTGTTTTTCATCAATTACAAAAAATAATTCCGCATCAATTTTATGCATTTCACGCGACTGATCCTGCATGTAGAAGTTTTCTGTTTTCTGCAGCAAGGCTCTGATTCCTGTTTCGCTTAAAAATTTAATTGTCGCTTTATTTTTCGGCAGTCCTCTGTAAGCTCTCAATATTGCAATGCCGGCCTCTTTCTCTTTTCCTTCGGCCATCATTTTTTTTGCTTCCGTTAAGGCCGCATTCACATAAGCTCTTTGAGCATTTACTATTTTTTCAATGCGGGGTTTAAGCGGCGCAAATTCCTGGTTATCGCCTTTAGGAGTGGGGCCGGAAATAATTAATGGAGTACGTGCATCGTCAATCAATACACTGTCAACCTCATCCACAATTGCATAATTATGTTTGCGCTGTACAAGGTCTTCCGGGCTGCGTGCCATATTATCACGCAGGTAATCGAAACCAAATTCATTATTAGTGCCGAAGGTAATATCGGACAGGTAGGCCTGCCGGCGTTCTTCTGAATTTGGTTCATGCAAATCAATACAGTCAACACTTAAGCCATGAAACTCAAATAAAGGCCCGTTCCATTCGGAGTCCCTTTTCGCTAAATAATTATTTACTGTAACAATGTGAACACCTAGTCCCGAAAGGGCATTTAAATAAACCGGGAGTGTACCGACCAGTGTTTTTCCTTCACCAGTACCCATTTCAGAAATCTTACCCTGGTGGAGTACTATTCCTCCGATTAACTGCACATCATAATGTACCATGTCCCAAGTCACTGCGTTGCCTGCTGCCATCCATGTATTGCTCCAAAGGGCTTTGTCTCCTTCTATTTGAATTGAATCCCTTTCAGCGGCCAGGTCACGGTCCATCTGAGTTGCAGTAACTTCAAGTGAAGTATTTTCTTTGAATCGTCTTGCAGTTTCTTTCATCACAGCAAAAGCTTCGGGCAGGAGCTGGTCAATAACCTCCTTGTTTTTTTTGAGAATTACTTTTTCCAATTCATCAATTTCAACATAAAGAGCCTCTTTCGCTTCAACAGCAAGAGTTATATCCGTTTCTATTTTTTTACGGATGTCGGCGGCCCGGTTTCGCTCGGTCTGAGAAAAATCTGCAATGCGTTTTTTGAACTCAAGAGTTTTGCCCCTCAATTGGTCGTTGCTTATATTCGAAAGTTTAGGATACTCAGCCAATATGCCATCCAAGAGAGGACGTATTTCGTTTAAGTCTCTATCCGACTTGGTTCCAAAAATTTTGGAAATTTTTTTTGTGATAAAATCTAACATTATATAAACCGTTTGTTAATACTATTAAAAGGACTGCAAAAATAACTAAATTTTACCATTGTTTTCATTAATTTATTATCCATTATAAAGCCTTCTCTGCCTATGAAATAGAAGTTTAAATGAATTGTAAAATTCCGGCGTTTGGTGTCAAAAGGCATTCCGTTTATAATAATCTGACAAATTAGCATATACACTCTCTTGTAAATTTTAAAAATGCAAATGAAAAACTTCTTTGTAATTCCTATATGAACTTCAATATTCCTATAGAATTATGAAGTAAATTTGTACAACTAATATTAAAATAAAACGACTTGAAAATTCTATTAATTGAGGACGAAAAGGATCTGTTGGAATCAATGAAAACCTATCTTGATTCTGAAGGTTACCTCTGCGAAACAGCCTGCGATTACCAAATTGCATCTGAAAAAATACATTCGTATGATTACGACTGTGTTGTTGTTGATATTACAATTCCTAAAGGCAATGGGTTGCAGATTGTGAAAGAATTGAAAGACAAGGATTCTGAAGCGGGAATTATTATAGTTTCTGCAAAAAATTCATTGGATGATAAATTAAAAGGACTTGAACTTGGTTCTGATGATTATCTCACAAAACCATTTCATCTTTCGGAACTCAATGCTCGTATTAAAGCCATACTCCGAAGAAAAAATTTTGAAGGAAAAAATGAAGTGCTGCTGAACGAAATTAAAATTGATCTGCCGGCGCGAAAAGTTTTTGTAAATGAAGCCCAGCTTACTCTGACAGTGAAAGAATATGAATTATTGCTTTTTTTCATCACGAATAAAAACAAAGTAATAACCAAAAATTCAATAGCCGAGCATCTCTGGGGAGATGATATGGATCAGAGCGATTCTTTTGATTTTATTTATACTCACATCAAAAACCTTCGAAAAAAAATGCTTGAAAAGGGTTCTGAAGACTATATCAGAACAATTTACGGCATCGGTTATAACTTCAGCACCACTTAATTTTACTGAAAAAACAATAAATCCAAAAGGTAAATCTGGCTGCTTTTCAGTGAATTAAAATGCCTTAACATTACTGAAAGCTTAAACAGAGTATTCAATTAAAATCAAAATGAAATTATTAAATAAAACAAGTATTTATTATTTACTTTATGCACTGCCTGTATTTGCTATATGTTCAGCATCACTCTATTATTTTATTTCATCAAAGGTTATTGACAAACTTGACGATTCCCTTAGGAAAGAAAAAATGGAAATTCAGGAAAAACTGCAATCCGGTGTTGACATAAATAGTTTAAAAGATGATGAAGTGTGTTTTAAGCTGATATCGGAAAAAAGTAAACCGAGCCTGGCGGAAGAAAAGATCAAAAGCGAACAGGAGGCAGAACAAAGTTCTGATGAAGAAGCATCGGCAAAAAGTTCAGATGACCACGAGGACGCAGCAAAAAGCTCTGACGATGATGATGATGAGGCTGGAGAAAGTTCAGGCGATTCAGCTCAGGAAAAAAATTCTGAGGATAATGAAGAAGAAAATGATAAAGCAGAACTAGCAAAGGAGAAAAGTTTGAATGCCTCTAAATATCATTATTCAGATACCCTTTTGTACGATTCATTAAAAGCAGAAAAAGTTCCTTTCAGAGCTTTAAAAGCAATAGTCAGCAACGGAAAAAATAATTACGAAATTACGCTTCTCGAATCATACGCCGAATCGGATGATTTAACAGCTGGTATTTTGCTCCCGGTTCTTATTTTGTTTATTGTTTTACTCATTGGTTTTTTTCTGATTAATTTTTGGATTTCAAAAAGATTATGGAAACCTTTTTATAAGACACTTGAGCAGCTTGAGCATTATAAAATAGATGAAACACCAATAAAATTCGGTGAGACAACTATCAAAGAATTTTCGGAATTAAACAGCGTGTTATCAGCAATGGCAAAAAAAATCTATACGGACTACAAAAGCCAAAAGCAGTTTATTGAAAATGCTTCGCATGAAATACAAACTCCCTTAGCTGTAATTAATACTAAAATAGAATTGCTGATACAGTCCGCATCTCTTTCTGAAAGCGATATGCAGCTGATTCAATCGGTTTATAATGCAAGTAACAGGCTGTCTGCATTGAATAAAGTACTGTTGCTGCTTTCTAAAATTGAGAATCATCAGTTTAAGGATGCAGTAGAAATTGATTTCGAAATATTATTAGAAAAAACAGCCGCTCATTTCGAAGATCTTATTTTATTAAAAAATATTCAAATAGTAAAAAAATACGACTCTCCGCCTGCGCATAAAATGAACGCGATTTTAGCAGATATACTAATTGGGAATTTGATGCAGAATGCCATCAGGCACAATATTAACGGAGGGACTATCACTATTCATTTAACTGAAAAATCGTGTTCAATTTCAAACACAAGCGCAATTGAAATCAGCAATACCGATGAATTGTTTCAACGATTCAAAAAGAGCGGAAATTCAACAGAATCAATAGGTCTGGGGTTAGCTATTGTAAAGGAAATCTGCGACAGCTCGTCCATCAAAATCGATTATACCTGTATTGATTTTACTCATACCATCCAGCTCAGCTTCCTGCCATCCTGAAATTTTTCAACAGATTTCATGTAGAATCTTGTTTTAATTTTAAACATTATCTTTGGGCAATGGGCAGAAAAGTTTGCGTATTATTTATTTTCTTTTTTATTTCCATCTTGTCTTATGCCCAAACGCATGGGCTGGAAGCCTATATCCGGCAAGGGATACAGAACAGTCCGCTGCTCAAAGATTATGAAAATCAGTTGCAGTCAGGTATAATTGACAGCCTGCTTTTAAAAGCCGGAAAAAAGCCGGCAGTGAACGGCATCGGACTTATTATAGCTGTTCCTTCATACAAGGGCTGGGGATATGATGATGCCATTACCAACGGCGGCAATTATTCTGCACTCGCAAGTGCTTCACAGAGCATTTTTACAAAAAAAATATACGCCCCTCAATACGAAGCTGTCAATCTTACAAAACAATCTGTTTCTAATGCATCGAAAATTTCTGAACACGACTTAAAGAAAACCATCACCGACCTTTATCTTTCAGCCTATGCATCGCTCAGGCAAATGCAGTTTGTACAGGCTGCTTACTTACTTTTAAAAGATGAAGAATTAATTTTGCAGGAATTTGTACAGCATGGCGTTTATAAACAAACAGATTATCTGTCATTTGAAATTGCCGTTCAATCACAGGAAATTCAGATAAAACAGTCGCTGATACGATATAAAATGGATTTACGCGATCTCAATATTATCTGCGGAATCAGTGATACATCATATCAAACTTTAGATGCCCCGATTATATATACTGCCGTATCCCGCAGTGCGGAGGCGTCTCCGTTTTTTAAACAATTTAAAATTGACAGTTTAAAAATTACCAATCAAAAAAGTTTGGTTGATATAAAGTATCTCCCAAAGCTTAATTGGTTTGCAGATGCGGGTTTGCTTGGTTCTAATCCTGCAATGCTGTATAAAAATTTCGGCACAAGTTTCGGGCTGAATTTTTCCGTCCCGATTTATGACGGTAATCAAAAAAACTTACAATATCAAAAACTCGCAGTCACTGAATCGACAAGAAATAATTACCAGATTTTTTTTAAAACCCAATACAGCGCGCATATTATGCAGGTAAGAAGTGAGATAAAACAAATTGAACAATTGACAGGCCAGATAAAAAACCAGCTGAATACTTCAGAAACATTGATTAATGCCAGCCGGCAGCAGCTAACCAAAGGAGCATTATCAGTTACAGATTTTATTATTACAATTAAAAATGATATTGATATTAAAAATCAGCTGAATCAATCAGAAATGAAAAAATTGCAATTGACAAACGAACTTAATTACTGGAACTGGTAATAAAATCAGTGCTGGTGAACCAACATCGAATTTAGGAATATAAAAAATGGAAACTATTTGTAATGAATTCAAAAAAAAAGTATTTCTCGCCGTGCTTATGTTTGCAGGCTTAACAGCATGCAGGAACAATGGAACAAACACAGATGAAGATGCGCAGAAAGAGGCTAAAACTCCTGTAACTCTTACTCATGTTTCTATCGGATCAATTTCTGAAAGCATTGAAATGAGAGGGACTTCAGTGTTTCAGAAAAAAGCCGCAGTAAAAGCAAATGCTGCCGGATACATTGATAACATAACAGTAAATATCGGTGAAGAAGTAGAGCTGAATCAAATATTATTTATCATCAAAACAAAGGAAACTTCAGCAATTGAAAATCTGCCAGTTTTGAAAGACAGCTCATTAAAATTTTCAGGGCTTTTAAAAATCAAAGCACAAAAAAGCGGAATACTTACTACCCTGGATCACCAAAAGGGAGACTATGTGCAGGACGGCGACCAGCTTGGAATTATTTCGGAGCGCAGCAGCCTGGTGTTTATTTTAGAAGTTCCTTTTGAACTCCATTCTTTGGTGAAAGTAAACAGCAATTGCGATATTGTTTTACCTGACGGTCAGACAATAAAAGGAAGTATCAGCAGGGCGTTGTCATCTGTTGATGCGCTTTCGCAGACACAAAGCTTTGTTGTAAAACCGTTAACAAATTTAACGCTGCCGGAAAATTTAATTGCAAAAGTACTGATCCTTAAAAACACAAAAACAAAAGCAGTTACTCTTCCTAAAGCCTCTTTATCAGCCGATGAAACGCAGACAAAATTTTGGATAATGAAAATTATTAACGACAGCACGGCCGTTAAAGTTTATGTAAAAAAAGGAATTGAAACAAATGATAAAGTCGAAATCATTGAACCTCATCTGGAACCAAGCGACCGCATTGTACTTACCGGCAACTACGGTCTTGCAGATACTGCAAAAATTAAAATTCAAAAAACGGAAGAATGAAACATTTTTATACAGGACATAAAAATTCCATTTCGTTTCTGCTTGCAGTGATTCTGCTTGCCGGTTTTTTTGCTTATAATAAAATGCAGACTTCTTTATTTCCTGAGATCACATTTCCTAAAATTAAAATCATCGCTGACAATGGCCAGCAGCCGGTCGACAAAATGATGATTACTGTTACCAAGCCATTAGAGAATGCCATTAAGCAGGTTCATGATTTAAAAATGGTTCAAAGCATTACGAGCCGCGGTTCATGCGAGTTATCAGCCTATTTCAACTGGAATGCAGACATTAATCTTTGCCAGCAGATGATGGAATCGCGGATCAGCGAAATCAGAAATGTGCTTCCGCCCGGAGTCGAAATTTCTGTTGAAAAAATGAATCCTTCTCTGCTTGCTGTGATGGGATATACATTGGAAAGCAGCGGGAAAACTCCCATTGAATTAAAATTGATTGCTGTAAATATTATAAAACCTTTTTTATCCCGTGTGGCCGGAACAGCAAGCGTGCGTGTGCTTGGCGGAAAAACAAAAGAGTACTGGGTGCAGCTCAATCCGCAGAAAATGAGTTCGTTTTCCATTACTCCCGATATTATTAAAACAGCGCTCGGCCAGACAAATTTTATCACCTCCAACGGATACTCCTATGATTACAGCAGGTTGTATTTGAATCTTACTGATGCAGGTATTTATAATAAAGAAGATTTAGAAAATGTAATAATCAGGAACGACGGCAAGAGAGTAGTTTCTCTCAAAGACATTGCCTCCATTGAAGTTAAAGAAAAGATTGAATACACAAAAATAAATGCGAATGGAAACAGCGCTGTGCTTATAAATGTGTTCAAACAGCCGAGTGCAAATCTTATTGAAGTTTCAGATGCCATGCAGCTGCAGGTAAAAGAGCTTAATAAAATTTTGCCGGAAAACGTGTCATTAAAATCCTATTATGTTCAGGCTGATTTTGTAAATAAAGCCGTTAAAAGTGTTGTGGACAGTCTATGGATCGGGTTGCTCCTGGCAATAATTGTCGCAGTAATATTTCTTCGTTCAATAAAAGCAAGCGCAGTTATTTTAATTACCATTCCAATAACTTTATCACTCACCCTGCTTATTTTATATGCAATCGGTTACACATTTAATATTATGACACTGGGCGCAATCGCAGCCTCTATGGGATTAATAATTGACGATGCAATTGTTGTTGTTGAGCAGATTTCCCGCACGCATGAAGAGCACCCGTCAGAGCCCACCAATACTTTGCTGGTTCGAGCAATACGTTATTTATTCCCGGCAATGGTCGGTTCATCCTTAAGTACAATTGTGATTTTTGTTCCTTTTGTTTTGATGGGGGGCGTTGCAGGCGCATATTTTAATGTACTTACAAATACAATGGTCATTACATTGGTCTGCTCCTTTTTTGTTACCTGGATAGGGCTTCCGGTTGTCTATCTTTTATTGTCGAAAAAAACAAGGAAGCCGTCTGATGAGAAACCCGCTGAGCAAAAGCATTACAAATGGGTTTCGTTTTTTATTCAGCGCCCTCTGCTCAGTTTTTTATTCGTTTCATTTTTAATTGCAGCTGTCTGGTATATTTACCCCAGGCTTGAAACCGGCTTCCTGCCTGAGATGGATGAAGGCACAATTGTTCTTGATTATAAATCTCCTCCGGGCACTACCGTTGAAGAATCTGACAGGATTTTACGCGAAGCCGAAAAACTTATTGCAAAAGTTCCTGAAGTAGAAAATTATTCAAGGCGCACAGGCGCTGAAATGGGCTTCTTTATTACTGAACCTAATAAAGGCGATTATCTCATTCAATTAAAAAAAGACAGAACACGTACTACTGATCAGGTAATTGATGATATCCGCCAGAAAATTCAAAGTACACAGCCTTCGCTTATTATTGACTTTGGCCAGATAATCGGCGATATGCTCGGCGATTTAATGAGTTCAACTAAGCCTGTAGAAATCAAAGTTTTTGGCAATAACACCAAAGCATTAAATGAATATGCGAAGCAGATAGCCGCTTTGGTAGGCAAAGTAAAAGGCACCGCTGATGTTTTCGACGGGATTATAATTGCCGGCCCCGAAGTAAATATAAGGCCCAGATACGCTAAGCTTGCGCAGTTCAACATTGCGCCTGCTGATTTTCAATATCAATTGCAGACGCAGTTAGAAGGAAATGTGGTTGGAAGTATCATTGAAAATATGCAGATGACAGACATCCGTATGGTTTATCCAAACAGCAAAAATTCCGGGATAAAGGATATTTCTCAGCAATCTGTTTTTCTTCAAAACGGAAAATTAGAACCAATTGCAGAACTTGCAAACATTGAGGTAAAGCCCGGTGTAGCCGAAATAAAAAGGGAGGATCTGCAGGCTATGGTATCTGTTACTGCACGTTTGGATGGAAGTTCTTTAGGCACCGTTATGAAAAATATTCAAAAAGAAATTGATGCTGACATACATCTTCCGCAGGGCTATCATATTGTTTACGGCGGCGCTTTCGCGGAACAGAAACAATCGTTCGATGATTTATTGATAATCCTAATAACTGCAAGTTTATTAGTGTTTACAGTTATTTTATTTTTATTCAAGGATTATAAAACAGCATTATTAATTCTTATCCTGTCGCTGCTTGGCATTTCTGGAAGCTGTATCGCTTTGTATATTACTAAAACGCCTTTGAATGTGGGCAGTTATACAGGTTTGATAATGATCATCGGCATTATCGGTGAAAACGCTGTGTTTACTTTTCATCAATTTTTAACATCGCTGAAAAGCTGCTCTACTGAAGAAGCCATAGTTTACGCTGTTTCTACGCGGCTTCGGCCGAAATTAATGACGGCTCTCGGTGCAATTATAGCATTAATGCCGCTGGCACTCGGAATCGGCTCAGGCTCCCAGCTTCACCAGCCGCTTGCCATTGCCGTAATCGGCGGATTTTTAGCGGCCATGCCTTTGCTGCTTATTGTTTTTCCTACAGTTTTAAGACTTCTTTATAGAAACAAAGGTTCTGTTATGCAATAAAAAAATGGAATCGCTGAAATATATTCTTTAAAAATATTTCAGGCGATTTTTCTTATTTTACACTTCTGATTTTTTTAATCGGGTATTCTTTTATCAGAGTTTCTATTTTGGTGAAAGAAGCTTCCAATAATATGGCCCAGGGGACTTTGTTCAGAGAAAATTATTGAATTGAGAAGAAAAGCTGGCAAGAGATTTTGATAAATGGAACTGTCCAGATATTTGATTCCAATGATAAATTTATCAAAAAATCAAAAGTTTAAAATCAAAAAAATCTGAATGGTTTTAAAATAAAAAGACTCCGCTAATTTCAGGCGGAGTCTTTTTTATGTTTTTTTGAATACTAATATTCGTCTTCGTTAAAAAAGAAATCGTCTTTGGTGGGATAATCCGGCCAAATTTCTTCGATTGTTTCATACATCTCGCCTTCATCTTCAATTTCCTGAAGATTCTCAATAACTTCCATCGGGGCTCCCGAACGAATTGCAAAATCAATCAATTCATCTTTTGTTGCGGGCCAAGGCGCGTCTTCTAGATTTTTTGCTAATTCAAGTGTCCAATACATTGTTTTTATTTTTGAAATCAGAACGTAAAAATTTTGATTTGTTACATTCTAAAAAGTAATTTTTAAAAGATTGTCGATTTTTCTGCAAAAGTAAAAATTAATTCCACCAATCAAAATGAAATGGAACATTTATTTACATTCGGGGCTTCCATGGTATTTCCTGAGCATGTAAATCCTGCGAAAGCTTACGCGACAGCATAAAAAGGTAATCGCTGAGGCGGTTTAGATATTTAATTACTAAATCGGAAACGAAGTCGTTTTCGGAAAGATGAATAGTTAACCGCTCCGCCCTGCGGCAGACACAGCGCGCAATGTGGCAGAAGGAGACGGTGGTGTGGCCGCCCGGCAGCACAAACGATCGCAGTTCAGGCAATACCTCATCCATTTTATCCATTTCTTTCTCAAGCAGGGTAATATCCTCTTCTTTGAGGTCAGGAATTTTAATTTTTGATTTTTCCGGATCGGAGGCTAAAGATGAACCGATTGTAAATAACCGGTCTTGTATTTCTATCAATATCCGCCTGCTGTTTTCGTCAATCTGCTGATCGCGGATTAAGCCGATGTATGAGTTAAGTTCATCCACGGTGCCATACGTTTCAATACGAATATGATGCTTGGGAACTCGGGTTCCTCCGATCAATGAAGTCTGGCCTTTATCGCCCGTTTTGGTATATATTTTAAATGTCATTGATGATATTAATAATATAAAATTGGCACTGTTGACTTAGTAAACCATCTGTGTAAATCTGAGTAATCAGTGGTGAAAAAAACACAAAGCTTAAATATTTTGAAAATTTAATTAATAATCTCCTAAAATAAAGTATTTGCCGACCTGATATCAAACCCGCTGCAGCACTGTTGCAATCTGCTCATTTTTATAATCTCGTTCTACCACACCATCTTTTAAACGTACTATTCTGTGTGCATGCTGTGCAATATCTTCTTCGTGAGTTACCAAAATAATTGTGTTGCCGTTTTTATGAATCTCTTCAAGCAGGCCCATAATTTCAATAGATGTTTTTGAATCTAGATTCCCAGTAGGTTCATCTGCTAAAATAATAGCCGGGTGATTTACCAGCGCTCTTGCAATTGCTACACGCTGGCGCTGCCCTCCGGAAAGCTCATTGGGACGGTGCATTATGCGGTCGCCTAATCCTACCTGATCCAAAACTTCTTTCCCGCGTTTTATCCTGTCTGCTTTATTGAAGCCCGCGTAAATCATCGGCAGTGTAACATTATCAAGTGCTGTAGAGCGCGGAAGCAGATTAAAAGACTGAAAAACAAAACCAATTTCTTTGTTCCTTACTTCAGCCAAATCGTTATCCAGCATCTGTGCAACAGAAGTTCCGTTTAAAATATATTCACCGCTCGAAGGTGTATCAAGACAGCCCAAAACATTCATCAGTGTGGACTTTCCGCTTCCTGACGGCCCCATTAAAGCTACATATTCGTTCTTGTAAATTTCTAAAGAAACAGAACGCAGCGCATGAATTACTTCCGTGCCTATTTTGTAAGCTTTTGCAATGTTAGAAAGATGAATTATTGGCTGCATATTTTAAATGAATGAATGCTGATTTTTAAATCTAATTAAGGTTTGATATTTTATAATTTCGATAACAAGAATGTAAATTTACTAATAATTTTATGCTTTAAATTTCAAAAAAATAAATGTTAATTTTCATAAACTCATTAGGCGGATTTATCAGCAGTATTAAAACTTAATTATAAAATGCTGCTTTACCTGGCCTGTTCTGAAAAAAACAAGTCCCATAAAAAACAAATCAATTGTGACTCTTACTTTGTTGTTATTTTTAATTTCTTTCCAGGCATCTCTCATTTCGGTTGATGAATGAATATCTGTAAACACAAACAGATCAGATTCATTGCCTTTCTCCAGGCATTGACCAAAATAATTTAACGTTTTTTCATTGCAATGTTTTTCATTAAAAACAATAAAATTCAATTCCTGTTTTTTTTCTAAAATTGACTGCAGCAACGTTTTTGCATCGCCTGACAGCTGCACAATATTTTTTAACTCTAATTGTTCGAAATTTTTTTTCGCGATTTCCGAAATTTCCGGCCGGTCTTCAACAGTGATAACCGGGATTTTCGAATTTGCAGATGCCATGTAAGCAGTACTTATTCCTAATGAAGTCCCGAGTTCAATAATTTGCGCCGGCTGGAAATGATTAACCAGTCGAAATAAGAGCTGCGTATATTTAGAAGAAAGTGTTTCTTGTCTTGCGATCTGCCTGATTTTTGAATCTAAAAGCTGTTCCCTTACATTTTCAATTTTTTTGAATGAATAATAATCCGTCTGATTATAGATTACATTTGTGACTAATTCAAAAACAAAAGGGGAGTGAACCCCGTGTTCAGTAACCGACTTAAACCTATATAACAAATAATCCCTTATCAAAACTGTTTTTTTTTCGAGATAAATTTACGTTTAATTAAAGAATCTAAAACTGTTTTCTCGTTTACTTTCTGCAGTTTTTATTGTGCTGGTTTTACCTGAAATTAAAATAATAAAACTCAATATCCTGCATATTCATCCTTGTACAAACCTAATTGAAAATCAGCTGCATTTTTTTGTTTTTGAATTACTCAAAATGAGTTTTAAACAGGCCTAGGTTTTTCTGAATAATTTGTTTTATCAGATTTCCCTGTTCTCAAGCTTCTAATAAAACAATTCAGAAAAAAGCAGATAAGAAATAATTGATAAAATTCCATGCGTTTTATCCCTTAATTGTTGATAATTTACTTCGGCAAAAGGGCGTTTTTTCTTATATTTGCATTCCTTAAAAAACAAACCAAACAATGATTACAACTGATAAATTTGTAAACCGTCACAACGGTCCGCGCGAAAACGATGTCAAGACAATGCTTAAAAAAATTGGTGCAGGCTCTCTTGATGAATTAATTGACCAGACAATTCCTGCAGCTATCCGCTTAAAAAAAACGCTGAACCTCCCTTCAGGATTAACGGAATATAACTATCACAAACAATTGCGTGTTATTGCAGCAAAAAATAAAGTTTTCAAAACCTACATTGGTTTAGGATATTACAATACAATTGTTCCTGCTGTTATCCAGCGTAATGTTTTTGAAAACCCCGGCTGGTACACTGCCTATACTCCTTATCAGGCAGAAATTTCGCAGGGCCGTTTAGAAGCTTTGCTGAATTTTCAAACCATGATTATGGATTTAACCGGAATGGAAATTGCAAATGCATCACTGCTCGATGAGGCCACTGCTGCTGCAGAAGCAATGGCTATGTTATTCAGCAGCCGTTCACGTGAAGCAGTAAAAAACGGGTGCAATAAATTTTTTGTTTCCAATGAATGTTTTCCTCAGACAATCGATTTATTAAAAACCCGTTCAACTCCATTTGGAATTGAATTAGTAATCGGTGATTTTAAAACAGCAGCCTTAGACAGCAGTATTTACGGCGCATTGCTTCAATACCCATCAATCGACGGCAAGATTTATGATTATACTGATTTTGTAAAAAAAGCAAAAGCAAACGGAACAGCCATTGCAGTTGCTGCTGATGTGTTGAGTCTGGTTTTGTTAACTCCTCCGGGCGAATGGGGCGCTGATGTTGTTGTTGGCAATACACAAAGGTTCGGCGTACCTATGGGATACGGCGGTCCTCACGCAGCATTTTTTGCCTGCCGCGAAGAATATAAGCGTGTTCTTCCAGGGCGTATCATAGGTGTTTCAGTTGATGTGCATGGCAATTCTGCTTTGCGCATGGCTCTGCAGACTCGTGAGCAGCACATCCGCAGAGATAAGGCAACCTCCAATATCTGCACAGCACAGGCATTATTAGCCATTATGGCGAGTATGTATGCGGTGTATCACGGGCCGGCAGGACTCAAAGGAATTGCACAGCAGGTGCATTTTTCTGCGGTTACCTTAGCGGAAGAATTAAAAAAATTAGGATATAAAATCGAAAGCGATAATTATTTCGATACAATAAAAGTACTGCTGCCAAAAGAAGTTTCTGAAGGAATGATTCAGAAACTTGCAATAGGCGCCCAAATTAATTTCCGTTATGTTGATAATTGCTGCGTATGTATAGCATTGGATCAAACTACTGATGCCGAAGATTTAAATGCGATCATTGATGTCTTTTCAAAAGCTGTAAATAAGCCATCAGAAAAAGTAACTGAAGAAATTATTTTTAATCAAAAATCTGCAATTCAAAATCGTAAATCTGCAATCCTGCAGCATCCTGTTTTTAATACGTATCATTCCGAATCAGAAATGATGCGTTACATTAAGCGTCTGGAAAACAAAGATCTTTCGTTAACACATTCAATGATTTCATTGGGTTCCTGCACTATGAAATTAAATGCTGCCTCTGAATTAATTCCTCTCATGTGGCCTGAATTTGCCCACATCCACCCCTTTGTGCCGATTGAACAGGCGGCAGGTTACCAGGAAATTATCAATAACTTGGATACATCTTTAAGTGAAATTACCGGTTTTTCGAAAATGAGTTTTCAGCCCAACAGCGGTGCTCAGGGCGAATATGCCGGGCTGCTTGTAATTCAGGCGTATCATAGGTCTCGCGGTGATGCACACCGAAACATTGCGTTAATTCCAACCTCGGCGCACGGCACCAATCCTGCAAGTGCTGCTATGTGCGGATTAAAAATTGTGCTTGTAAAGTGCGACGAAAAGGGCAATATCGATGTAAATGATATGCGCGAAAAAGCTATGCAGCACAAAGATAATTTAGCCTGTTTGATGGTTACATACCCAAGTACACACGGCGTTTACGAGGAAAGTATTGTTGAAATTACGGACCTCATTCACCAAAACGGAGGTCAGGTTTATATGGATGGGGCCAACATGAATGCACAGGTAGGATTGACCAGCCCCGGTAATATCGGTGCAGATGTCTGCCATTTAAATTTACATAAAACATTCGCAATCCCGCATGGCGGAGGCGGTCCAGGTATGGGCCCAATTGGTGTAGCAAAACAGCTGGTGCCTTTTCTGCCTTCGCATTCAGTAATAAAAACAGGCGGAGAAAAAGGGATTCATGCTGTTGCGGCAGCGCCGTATGGCAGTGCATTAATTTTATTGATTTCGTACGGATATATTAAAATGCTTGGCGGAAACGGGCTTGCAGAGGCCACACGCACTGCTATTTTAAATGCTAACTATATTAAAGAATCATTAAGAGATCATTATCCGACATTATACAGCGGTAAAAACGGTCGCTGCGCTCACGAAATGATTTTGGATTGTGCCGCATTCAAACGCGATAGCGGAGTAGAGGTTGGTGATATTGCAAAACGTTTGATGGACTATGGGTATCACGCACCCACAGTGTCTTTTCCAGTGCATGACACATTAATGATTGAACCGACTGAAAGTGAATCTAAAGAAGAATTAGACCGCTTTTGCACTGCGATGATAAATATCCGTAAGGAGATTGATGAAATTACTTCAGGCAAATCAGATAAAACGGATAACGTTATTAAAAACGCGCCGCATACAGCAAAATCAGTAATTACCGACGATTGGAATCATAATTATTCCCGCGAAAAGGCTGTTTATCCATTGAAATGGGTGAAAGAAAGTAAATTCTGGCCGGCTTCAGCACGCATTGATAATGCACACGGCGATAGGAATTTAATCTGTTCCTGCCTGCCTTTAGAATCTTATGCAGATGCGGAATTGGTGTGATACTAGGAGTTAAATTGAAAACAGATTTAATAAATTTTAACAAATTAATTTCTTAATAATTTGGTTTTATCATTTTGCCTGCATAAATTCGCAACACTTTAAACAGAAATCAATAATAATTATCAATAAAAAAAATTACAATGAAAAACATTTACCTATCATTGGCAGGCTTGGTTCTTTGCGGAACTGTATTCAGCCAAAATTCGCCAATAGTGCCGGATCAAAATCGTGTTAAAGGAATATTAGCACCCAACTCAAAATCACCAAATTTCAAAAAGTCCAGTACCGACAGAGCTGCAGGCCCTTTTAGAATGTGGTCAGAACCTGTCGGTGATGTTATGACACAGAAAGGCTTGACTTTAACAGGGAATACTCCTGATGAGAACACCTTTATCGATGGGATTTTTATGGATTCTACTGTGCGAATCGGTTCAGGAACACCAACTAATCGTTTTGTCAGCACCATCCTGTTGGGTTCCATTTTAGACCCGAAGTCAACTAATCTTCAAGCGTCTTTTGAACCTATTGTTACTAAACTGGATCCTTACAGTATAGATAGTCTTCAAATTTTGGGGTCTTATGTAAAAAAAACCGCGACAATAGATACGTTGTATATATGGCTTGTTTGGGGAGATACTACTAATACAAGTGTTTTTACCAAAAGATTAACAAATGCAACATGGAACCCTCCAATAAGTACTTGGAGACATTCTGTTATCGGACCTAAAGTGATAGGTGCTGCTGCTGGACCAGGTAATAAAGTGAAACCGGCCGCCCCTGCCGGCAACCAGATGTTAATTAAATATGTACTTCAATCTGCAGATTCTTCCTCAAGCCAGCATATCAAATGGATAAGTATACCATTAACAACTCCAGCTGCAATTCCGGCCGGAAGCATCGTTTCTTGCATTTATACGTTTGTCCCGGGAACAACTTATGCTGCCGGCGATTGTATCTATAGCTTTTCAGGTGCAGCAGTTACTCAAAATGTTAATGGTTTTGCCGCAGCAGTTTGGGGACAAACGAATCCTGCAGTTAATGCTTTAACTGATTACGTTGATCAGCAGGTTGACCCTTCCTCATGGTGTATGGGTGTTTCTTATGACAATACTCAAAGACACAATATGTATCCTACAACCTGGTCTACTTTTACTGTTGGTGATTTAACTACTGCTCCAGTAATTGCGTATTCAATTTATGGAACATCTACTGTTGGTATCAGCGAACTCGCAAAAAACGGTTTTGCTTTAAGCCAGAATACTCCTAACCCTTTTAACAAGCAGACAACCATTAATTACCAAATTAAAAATGCTGCATCAAACGTGGCTTTGGAAATTTATGACATCAGAGGTGTGAAAATGTATGAAAAAACACAAAAAGATGTAAGAGAAGGTAAATATTCAGTTGAAATTAATAACGTTGATTTTGCTTCAGGTATTTATTTTTATTCATTAATTGTTGATGGAAATAAAATAACTAAAAAAATGATCGTTCAATAAACCATTCTTTTTTCCATTAAAATAAAAATGCCCGGTAAATTTTACCGGGCATTTTTATTTTAAAATTGTTCTGTAACTCGATGATGATACTACGAAGTGTTTGCGACCTCATTGGAGTGGTCTTGTCTTGTTATTGCTTTGAAGCAGTTGTGTCAGGAAGAATATTCCTAAATCTTCTTCCTGAAATTCCCCCATTGAAAAAATGCAGTGTAATCGAAACGATTAATCCAGCTGGATTATTTGACTATGGTCACCTTTCCTATATAGTTGTGTACTCTATTAAAAACATCGGTAAGTTTAACTTTCCAGACATATACATCAATCTGAGCTTCATTCTGACCGCCATTGGCTCTGCCATCCCATTGGCAGGGCTGTGACTGAGGCACATCATTTATACTGCAGTCAAAAATCTGATTTCCCCATCTGTCAAATATCCATAAATTATATTTTATGATTCCCACACCTTTTCCGAAAAAATAATCATTAATGCCGTCACCGTTGGGCGTAAATGAATTTGGGATGTAGAATACAAAATCAGCATCAATCCTTATAGTCTGGTAAGCCGTATCCTTACAACCGTTCAGGGTGGATGTAATCAGTGTTATTTTGTACGTTGCAGTATCGGCAGGGTATGTATGTGTAAGAGGGCTGGCAACAGCAGATGTTGTTAAGTCTCCGAAATTCCAATTCCAGAACGCAGCACCGGTTGATAAATCAATTAAAGAAACAATCGGATCCACAACAGTTGTTATTTCGGGGTCGGCAGTGAAGGCTGCATGCGGATTTGGATATACAGTAATTAAATTATTTTTAGACAAAGTAGTGACGCATCCGCTGTCGGAAGTAACAGTGAGAGCAGCAACAGGAGCATAAATAGAATCATTTGTATAACAGTGAACGGGTTCAGAATTACTGCTTCCGTCGCCGAAATTCCACCACCACTGTGCATTGGTTCCGCCTGCAGCAATGGTTGATAAATCAGTAAAAACGACGCATAGCGGAACACAGCCTGCAGTATCATTCACGCTGAAATCAACAATAGGATTAGGGTTTATAGTAATTGGTTTTGTAATAGAATCCCTGCATCCAAAATTAGAAACCACCCATAAATGCACAAAATACGAATGCGGCGAACCATATAAGTGGGAAGTGTTTTGATTAAAGTTAATCAGGCTGTTGTCGCCGAAATTCCATCTCCATGAATTGATGTTATCAGGAATAAGTATAGTTGATGCATCATAAAAATTAACAGTTGTGCCGTCGCAGATGCCGATAGCAACAGGCATTGTGTTAAACTGTGCATGAGGGAGAGGGTGAACCACAGCGCTTTTTAGAGCAGTATCTTTACATCCCCTGCTGGTTGTGCATATTAAAGAAACGCTGTATGTTCCTGGGTTTGCATAAATATCCGAAGGGCTGGCAGCGGTATTTAATGGTGAGCTGTCGCCGAAATTCCATGACCAGCCGGTAATACTTCCGGGAGTGACAGTTGAGAGGTCGCTGAAATTCATTGCCTGGTTTAAGCAGACATTCGCAAAACTAAAATCGGCAATGGGCAATGGGTTTACTGTTACGGTATCACTTCCTGTCTGTGTCTGCAGACAGGCTGTAGAGCTTGCATCCTTCACGCTTACTAAGGAATAAATAAATGCACCTGTGGTATTTGCAGGGGCAGATACAGTTATACTATTTCCAATGCTGATTACAGTTTGATCAGCCCCGCCGTTAATTTTATAAATAAAAGTATAAGGGGCCGTGCCGGAAGCCCCTGTGAATGTGATGTTTGGGGGTATATCATTTTTGCAGACAGATACAGTGCCAGTCATTACAGCAGTGGGCAATGGGTTTACAGTTATTACAGCACTTCCTCCCTGAGTTTGAAAACAGGCTGTGGGGCTGGCATCCTGCACACTGACGAGTGCGTAAATAAATGTGCCGGAAGCAGTATCGGGTGCTGTTATAGTAATGCTGTTTCCAATGCTGGCAACTGTTTGCTGTGTTCCGTTGTTAATCGTGTATGTAAAAGTATAAGGGGCCGTGCCGGAAGCCCCGGTAAACGTAATGTTCGGCGCCGGCGCATTTTTACATACCGCTGTAGTGCCAGTTATCACTGCCGTAGGCAAAGGGTTAACTGTTACCACAGCACTTCCGGTCTGCGTCTGCAGACAGGCTGTGGAGCTTGCATCCTGAACGCTGAGCAAAGAATATGTAAATGTGCCTGGAGTACTTGTGGGCGCCGGTAAAGTTATGCTGTCCACGATACTTGTTATTGTTTGGTTTGCTCCGTTGTTAATTTTATAAGTGAAGGTATAAGGTGCTGTACCGGAAGCTCCCCTGAAAATAATATTTGGGGGAGTATCATTCTGGCATACTGTTGCAGTGCCTGTTATTACAGCTGTCGGCAGAGGGTTCACAGTTATTACAGCATTGCTGTTTTGCAATTGAGAGCATGCTGTAGAGCTTGCATCCAGCACACTTACCAGAGTATATGTAAAAGTGCCTGAAACAGCAGTTGGTGAAGGTATCACAGCGATGTTACCTGTGCTGGTTATTGTCTGATTTGCACCCGCGTTAAGGGTATAAGTAAATGTATAGGGAGCTGTACTTCCTGCGCCGGTAATGGCAATGACTGGTGCCTGTGTACCGTTACATACCGCTGTTGTTCCAGTAATTACCGCTGTGGGCAATGGATTCACCTGCACAGAAACATTATCTGATGAACTGCAGTTTAGTGCCGTTGTTGTTACCGTATAAATGATGGTGCCCGAAACAGTTAATGATACTGCAGGGTTTGAGACTACGGCATTGCTCAGGCCTGTAACAGGAGACCACAGATACGTATAACCCGGAATTGAAGCCGTGCCGATGCTTCCGGGGGTGATAGTTGAACAAGAAAGAATATCTGTTCCTGCATCAGAAACAGGAATAGGGTTTACCCTTACAGCAACAGTATCTTTTGTAACACATCCCAAAGCGCTTGTAGTAACTATGTATGAAGTGATGCGCGGGTTTATTAAAGTTACAGCAGGGTTTGATACTGTTGTATCGCTTAGGTATAAAGCAGGCGACCAATGATAAGAATACCCGGCTGTTGAAGCCATACCCAGAATACCGGGAGTGTTTGAAACACAGGAAACAATGTCTGTACCGGCATTGGATAAAGGGAATGGGTTCACCCTTACAACAACGCTGTCTGATGAAACACAGCCAAGAGAAGTGGTTGTTACTTTATAAGTTACAGTGCCGGGTGGGGTTAACAGTGCTGTAGGGTTTGAAACAGCAGTACTGCTAAGGCCTGCAGCAGGCGACCAGAGATAAGCATAGCCTGCAACAGATGCAGTGCCGATATTACCTGGCGTAACAGAGGGGCATGAAACAATGTCGGTGCCGGCATTTGAAACAGGGATAGGGTTAACAGTAATTTTTACTGTGTCTTTTGATATACAGCCCATCCGGCTGGTGCTGAGTATATAACTGGTTAAAACAGGGAGCGCAGTTAAATTTGAAGTTGTCAGCACCGGATCAGCAATAAGCGCACTGCTTAATCCGGGAACGGGCGTCCAGCTGTAGGTATAGCCTGTAATGGGCGGGCTGGTATTAAGCATCACCGTTTGCCCGGAGCATACTGTAGTGTCATGGCTTGGAGTAATTAAAGGAGGATGAACAATCAGCTGGGAAGGGTTGCAGACACAGGGGTTTACAGCGGTATCAATAATTGCAATAATAGAACAGGCATGCCCTGCAGTTACATTAAAAGTATTGGAATAAGGCGTAGTAGAATTATTGGTTATCAAAAGTGTATCCCGTGCTAAAAAAATATCACCCGGATTATATATTCCATTGCCGTTTGCATCATAATAAAACTGAATAATTGAATTAGCACCCGACAAAATCGCCTGGCCTGTATTTGTAATATTCAGGTTCACAGTTACTGTTTCGCCGCCGGGCGGATTAGGCACAGAAACCGCAGTGCCATTGCTTAAAGAAAGATATGCTTTATAAGTAAATACAGAAAGCGTAGTATCACCGGTAGCAATATTTATCCCGCAATTGGTACCCGACTGCACACAGGTAACATTTGTAGAGCTTGTCGTCTGCGCTTCAAACTCAGTGATATCACATGAAAGCGCATGAGGATCGCCTTTATAGCCAAAAGAAAATACAGTGCTGTCGCCGACAGCAATACTTGCGGGCAGTTTCCAAGTTAAGTAAATTCTTCCGTTAAGTGTAACCTGTCTTGGAATGCCGTTCACCGGAGGGTTATGCTGTCCTGCAAAAGTGCCGTTAATAAATGAAACACCGGCAGGCAGGAGTATAGTCACTGAATCGGCAATACTGAAAGCATCAGGCCCCTGGTTGAGGATGGATACATTCATCACAGAATTATTGGCGCAGGGCGAAATATAAGTTGTCAGTAATTTAATGGCGGTATGATAAGGCGTTGCTGCGCCGGTAATGCCTAAAGCAGACGATAAATTAACATCCTGCCCTGTAGCCTGTCCGCAGGCAGCCAGTCCTGTAAGATCGAATGAAATGGCGCTTCCGGAAGTATAACCGCAGTTGGTAATAACTTTAAAAGTAAGGTCAAATGAATTTAATGCAGGTTCAAGAATACCTTTCAATCCGTTGTTATGGATAGTACTGTCAATAGCCGAAATCCCCCATGTCCAGGTGGTTCCTCCTGCAAAAACAGGATCAGGAAAAACAACATAAGGGCTTGATGCAGGGTATCTGAACCGCACAGAGCCCGGCACAATAGAAACTCCGACAGGCAGTATAGAAGTAAGTACATCATTGTATGCAGTACCCAGCTGTACATTTACGCCATGGGCACTATAGCTGGCAGTATCACAGAGCTGAATGGTGCCTGAAGGAGCGGTGATATCCACAACCAGCGCAGGCATCAAAGGAGTTAACTTTAACAGGATTTTTTTTGGAGTGCAGGGATAGGTTGAAACGCTGTCCGGGTAACCGGCATTGCAGTTCCAGCCTGAATAAACAAAAATGCTGTCCTGGGCGCAGGAAGTAAAAGCTGCAGTGATCCTGAAATTACGCACTGCGCCTGCGTTTACAGTTCCTATCTGGAAAATACTTCCAACAGGAATTATTGGGAGACTTGTTCCCAGATCAACAATATTAATTATTGAAACGCCTGAAACTACAGGCCCGCTCAGCCAGGTGTTTAAAGCATTAGAAACATTAGAAGTATTAGATATGCTGATATCCCAGCTTGTTGTATTGTTGGGTGCCAGAACTGATGGCAGTGTTGACTGTAAAAACAAATCAGGCGCCTGGTAAACAATAGAATCATTCAACGCAGACACAGTTGTTGATGCGCTTCCCGGGCCGGATAAATAAGAAGTTGGAGCGAAAGTCCAGGTATCTCTAATTGCCTGAGAAATTGTCGGTGTTACTTTGCAGGACGGCCTGATTGTAACTTGTAATGTACCATGAAAACCGTCATCACTCAATGGAATTGTGCCCGCCGGCGGCGGATCTGTTCCTCCATAACCTTGAAAATATTTTTCTACCGGAAAGGTAAGCGTATCTGAATTCGCATTTACCGGTGTTATGGTGTCCCATGAGGATGTATTGGTAATAAGGGTTCCGGCAGTTCTAACCTGGTTGAAACGTGCAGATATAAAATCATATCCGTAAGGAACGATAGCAGTTAAAATTTTAATATGGGCCCAGTTGCGGTATTCAAAAGGAAATAAATCTCCGCCTGCATAATTATTGCAGCAAGGACCGATGCTCAGGTAGTAGTTTTGAGAAATTACAACATCATTGCATGATTTTACAGCATAATTGTCGTTGCAGCAATTGGTATAATAATACCCGATTATTGAACAGCTGCCATTATAGTTTCCGCACTGGAATTTATGGGAATCTGCATTCGGTGCAGTATCTAAATCGGGGTTAGCAATGTCACTCATGTAATAGTAATTAGAAGAATAGCAATTTAAAGGCGTAGCATTGCCAATATTGGAAGTAACTCTATAACGGGGATTGAATACTACAGAATCACCATCCATATAAGTATATCCGGTTAAGCCGGGATGAGAAGCAACACTTAAATTATATTTAAAAACTCTTGTGGGGGGGCTGCTGTTATCGACTATGGGGTTACCTGGTGTTGTAAAATCTGTACAGCTTGCAATTACAGCTCCTAATCTGTAAATTGTGAGGGATGCATCTACAAAGGTTAACCGGTTTCCGTTTGAAATAGAAGACCTGGCAAAGCAATATTGCCAATCAGGGTGAGCGAGGCTGATACCTACAGTTCCATTAAATGAAGCTGTGATAGTATCGCCAAACATAACCCTGTCAGTTTTAATTCTTGAAAAGTCTAAACTCCCGGTATTGTCCGGCAATCCATTTCCTCCATTTGCCTCATTGTCGGGAAGCCCATAGCTGGTGCGTTTCATTTCAAAATAACGAAACTTCATCCCCACACAAGGGCAGGGACAATTAAAGCTGATAGATGTAGTCTGGCAGGAAACACCAATTGCACATGCACAGGTATCATTGGGAATGTAAAACGCTTTAATGCTCACGGCACCTGAACCGCAGAGATGAGCACAGTCGGCAGGACAATTTACAGTTAAGTCGATTTTAATTTCTGCCTGTGTAAGATTCCATGGAGCAGCGCCGCTAAAAATTGCAGTTACTAAATTCCCAACAGTATCCACTGAAGTTGGAAGCAGTGAATCTACACCGTTAGAGCGCATAAGTTTAACATTGCCGGAATAGCTTAAACAGGGAGGAAGGGTAAATTCATATTTCCAGTAGGCGCCCGGCCCCACTGGGTAGGAATTTTCATAATAAGAATATAGAAAATCAAAAGTCCCTGTTTCCCCTCCGTTTAATGTTGAAGGAGAACCGTTGTTCACCAATCCGGCTCGCAGTCTTGAATACACCCTTCCCCATGTTTCGGCAATAACATAATTACTTTGGCAGATATTACTGTAAGTTCCTCTGTACCTCCAGCCGTTCATATCATAAAAACCAACACCTGTGCATGAATTATAGCAGCAGCTGTAACTGTTCCATTTTATATAAACAGTATCGCCGGCATTAATGGAAGGGATATTTAATGATACTTTTCCCATAGGGGTGGTCATGCAGGCTAACGATGCTGTTGCCACAGTGCTTACCGGGGTTATTGAACCCGGAGCCCCATGAATGCCGGTTTGTAATGTGAAACTGCTCTGATCTATATAAGAACCTAGATTATTCTGATACCCTGAACCTGCACCTCCGCATTGAAAAACATCCAGTGAAACATTTACTGCCTGCCCTAAACCGGTATTGACTATGCGCAGCTGCTGCGGACTTGCCAGAGCCAGACATGAGTTCATGGAAGGCGTTGGGGTTATCACTAAATTCGGAATCAAATTAGGAAAAACAACATTGCCGTTTGAAACAGATGACTGGCAATGCTGTCCATTACAGCCCCAATAGGCTTCAAAAGCAGATGCTACCGAAATACAGCTGATTACATGCACCGTTTCACAGATGGTGATGCTCTCCCCATTTTCGAATAAATTATTTCCGTTTCCTATACCTGCAAAATCTGCCCCGTTCAAAACAATTGTTTCGGTTGTTCCGGAATTGGTCAATGTGCCTTTGTTTACTGCTGTAATTTGAATCCCTGAACCGTGAACATCGGTTAATGTAAAATGGCTGAGTTCCCCAAAGCCCCCATTGATAACTGTGATGCAGCGGGTAAACACATCGCCGATATGGCCGGTATATGATTGATTAGTAATTGTTGTAATAGACAAGTTAGGCTGCCGGATAATATAAGAAGAAGTTGTATGCACATCATAATTATGGGTGCCGTTAGCAGTATAATCAATATGTATATTGTTTTGGATTGTGCCTCCTCCCGAAATGAAAGCCATAACATCACAGCCTGCAGCAGCGGTAAACGAAATAGTTAAGGTTGCTAAAAGAGGAATATTCGGTAATAAAAACACCGGCTTATTCGGCACACTGATATTAAATTCGCTTACCCCTGTTCCAGTCACAGACGAAGCTTGATAACTTATGCCGGATGGCAATGTAAGTCTTAAGGTATCATTTGAAAGCAGAAAAGGAGAGGGATTGTAGATGGTTATTGTGAAAACCTTTGCAGGCCCGCAAATAGTCATTTGAGCCGGCACAGTACTGTTAATTGTAATCATGTTACCCTGACTCCAGCAATGGTAAGAAAAAAAAGAAAAAATAATGAGTAAACATTTTTTCATTCAAGATGTTTTATGGAGGCACGGTAAGGTAATCGAATGAATATTTATTGTGCAAGATAATTACTTGACAGCTCAAATCAAAAATTAGTTGCATCATTAACAGCATCAATTAAAAAAGCTTTTAACAAAGCAAAGTGTTTTTTATTTTTTTATGAGGATTTTACATAAGCTGTTCTTCATCCCTAAACTGATTTTATTGTTCTTTAATCCAGCAGAAAAAATCAATAAGATGTTTGCTAAGCAGCGCATCGGTGCTTTATTTTACCAATATTTTTCCAGTCATTTCCTTTGGAACAGCTATTCCCATTAATGTGAGAATAGTCGGTGCAATGTCAGCTAATCTGCCGTTGATTACTTTTTTGTAATCATTGTCAATTAATATGCATGGAACAGGGTTGGTGCTGTGTGCTGTGTTTGGCGTGCCATCCGGATTAAGAACATAATCCGCGTTGCCATGATCTGCAATTATGATGAATGAATAATTGCTTTGCAATCCTGCTTCAATTACCCGCTGTAAGCAGCTGTCCACTGTTTCTACCGCTTTTACTATTGCGCTGTAAACACCGGTATGGCCCACCATATCAGCATTTGCAAAGTTGAGACAGATAAAATCAGGGGTTCCGTTTTTTAATTCGGGGATAATCGCATCGGTTAATTCAGCTGCACTCATTTCCGGCTTTAAATCGTAGGTAGCCACTTTTGGAGAAGGCACCATGATACGCCTTTCACCGCTAAATTCTTTTTCACGTCCGCCTGAAAAAAAGAAAGTAACATGCGGATATTTTTCAGTTTCTGCAATCCGAATCTGTGTTTTCCCCGCTTTTTCAAGTACTTCGCCAAGTGTGTTAACTAAATTATCTTTATCATAAACAACATGTATGTTTTTAAATGTGCTGTCGTAATTTGTCATGGTGACATAATAGAGCGGGAGCGTATGCATGCCCTGTTCGGGCATGTTCTGCTGTGTAAGCACCTGTGTGATTTCACGGCAGCGGTCGGTGCGGAAGTTGAAGCAGATTACCACATCGTTTTCTTTAATAACACCAATTGGATTGCCCTTGCTGTCTGTTACAGCTATTGGTTTTATAAACTCATCGGTAACACCTGCTGAATACGACTCTTCAATTTCTTTTAAAACATCGGTTGTTTTTTTTCCTTCGCCTTTCAGCATCAGATCATAGGCAATCTTTACGCGTTCCCATCTTTTATCCCTGTCCATTGCGTAATAACGGCCAATTACACTCGCAATTTTTCCCGTTGATTTCTGTAAATGTTTTTCGAGATTTGTAAAACAGCCCAATCCGCTTTTCGGATCAGTGTCGCGGCCATCGGTGAATGCGTGAATAAACACATTTTGTAGATGATTGACTTTTGCCATATCGCATAGATAATGAAGATGGGCCTGTGAAGAATGCACGCCGCCTTCAGAAACCAGGCCGATGAAATGCACTGCTTTATTATTTTTTTTTGCGTACTCAAATGCTTTGATAAGTGCGGGATTGGCATCAATAGTTTTTTCTCGGACAGCTTTATTAATCAATGCTAAATCCTGATAAACAACTCTTCCTGCACCGATGTTGAGATGCCCGACTTCGCTGTTTCCCATCTGCCCATCGGGCAAACCAACATCCTCGCCCGAAGTGAGGAGGGTAGAGTGCGGATATTTTTCATACAAACTGTGTGCAAACGGAGTTTTTGCATTTGCAATTGCATCGGACTTTGAGCCGTCGCCGATGCCCCATCCGTCTAATATTATTAATGCTGTTTTTTTCATTTGCTGCGAATTATGAATCTGTGTATTATGGTACGCAGATTAAACTGATTTTTATGATTAAATATGATTTTAAGAATTACTATGCAGGATTAAAAATGACTTCAAAAATGCTTCCTTTAGGAGAATTGTTTTTTACTGAGATTGTTCCATTATGCTGTGCTGCTAAATAATTTACAATGTATAAACCAAGCCCGGTTCCTTTTGTTTTTCGGGTTTCTTCATTACCCACACGGTAAAATTTTTGAAAGATCATTCCTTTTTCTTTATCAGAAATTCCAACACCTTGATCAGCCACGCTTAAAATTATTTTTTGATTTTGTTTTTTTAAACTTATAATAATCGGTGCATCGGCAGGGCAATATTTTACAGCATTTTCGTAGAGATTCAGAATTATCGAAGGAAAACTTGTCTTGTCAATTTTCATATAGATATCAGGCTCAATATTTAAAATTGCTTTCTGGCTGTAATTAAATGCTTTGATTGTTTGATTCATGCCTGCGGTGATATATTCCGATAAATTGCATTCTTCCTTATGAAGAGCAAAAACGTTGTTTTCAATTTTCGCAGCAAGCAGAATGTTTTCTACTAAATTATTTAAGCGGTCGGTATCGTTAACTGCATTGGCAAGAATTTCTTTTTGCTTGTCACGGCTCAGCTCATGTTTTTGAAGTGTCTGCAGCTGCAGTTTTGTTGATGCGATTGGAGATTTTAATTCATGCGTAACCGACAGTAAAAAGTTTTGCTGCTGGCGCGAGAGTTCAGCTTCTCTCTTAAAAGTTTTTCGGATTTGAAAAATCCCCAGTAATAAAATACAAATAAAAACGGCTCCTTCACCAGAAATCATCAGCCAGCGTGCATGCAGTTTTTCATTCAGATCATTGCCGTTCATAACAACTTCCTGAAGCGATTCACCTTTCAATAAATTCACCTCAGTTTTCAGACGAACCACTTCATTATTAAGTTTCACCATCAAATAACTCCACCATACAAACTGCAGTAATACGTATGCTACCAGAAGATAGAACAAAAAGAGCGGACGTGATTTTTTAGGGGAGGAACTCATTCAGCAAATGTACTAAAAAAGCCCCTTAGTTTTGGGGCAGGATTTAAAGCTGTACGGCAGAAGTTTCAGAAATTTGAGGATAATATTTTGTGGATAGCTCCCAAAAAAGAGCACTGATATTTCAGTGCTCTTTTTTAATCTTTTTTAATTAAACCTTAATTTCATCCTCATTCTTATTCAAGAAATGATATTCTAAAAACGCATAGGATGAAACCGGCCGCACTTTAATTTTTTTGCCGTATTTACTGCTCCATTTGCGCCTTAAAGAAGTGAAAAGTCCTTTTGTAATATAGGCTTCTAAATAAGGGTGAACGCAGAGTGTTACACCCGATTCATTCTGTTCTTTTAATATGTAGCGTAGATTGTTTTCAATTTGATCCATCAGCAGGATGCTGGCTTGTATTTCGCCGGTACCGCCGCAAGTGGGGCATTTTTCAACTGTAACAATATTCATTTCGGGACGGACACGCTGACGCGTAATTTGTATCAGCCCGAATTTACTTGGAGGTAAAATATTATGTTTGGCGCGGTCTTTCGCCATTTCATCTCTCATTTTTTCGAAGAGAAGTTTGCGGTTATCTGCCGAATGAAGGTCAATAAAATCAACTACAATGATACCGCCCATATCGCGAAGGCGCAATTGGCGGGCAACTTCCACAGCTGCTTCTAAATTTACTTCAAATGCGTTTGTTTCCTGATTATTATCTGACTTAGCACGGTTGCCGCTGTTTACATCAATTACGTGAAGTGCCTCAGTATGCTCAACAATAAGATAGCCGCCGCTTTTCATTGTTACCGTTTTCCCGAACAGCGCTTTAATCTGGCGGTCGATGCCGAAGTTGTCGAAAATAGGAACAGTGCCTTTGTAAAGCTTTAAGATTTTTTCTTTATCGGGGGCAATGGTCTGAAGATATGTTTTTGTTTCCTCGTATAATTTTTCATCGTTAACATGGATGCTGTTGAAGCTCTCGTTCAGCAGGTCACGCAGGATAACTGAGGTGCGGTCAATTTCACCTAATACTTTTTGAGGAGGCTGAGCCGTTTTCAGGGCTTCGTAACATTTATCCCATTTGCCGGCAAGGTCGTTCAAATCGGCATCAAGGTCGGCAACAGTTTTTCCTTCGGCAACGGTGCGGATAATTACACCAAAGTTTTTAGGTTTAATGCTGGCGATTAATCTTTTCAGCCGGTTTTTTTCGTCGGTTGTTTTAATTTTTTGAGAAACAGAAATCTTATCGGAAAATGGTATCAGTACAAGATAGCGCCCTGCTAAAGAAATTTCGGTGGTAATGCGGGGCCCCTTTGTAGATATCGGCTCCTTGGCTATTTGTATCAGTAACTGCTGATTAGAATTTACAACATTACCGATTTTGCCGTCTTTCTCAATTTCCTTTTCAAGCTTAAAATTTATTAAGCTGGAGGTGTTTTGTTTGCCTGTCTGCACAAGCTGGGTATATTTTTTCAGGGAAGCTGCCTGAGAACCCAAATCGAGGTAATGCAGAAATGCATCTTTTTCATAGCCTACATCAACAAATGCGGCATTAAGACCGGGCATTACCTTTTTAACACGGCCAAGATATATATCGCCAACAGAAAAGTTGTTATTACTTTTTTCACGATTCAGCTCTACTAAGCGCTTGTCGCTTAACAGTGCAATAACAACTTCAGAGGGTGATGAATCAATAATTAATTCGTTGTTCACTCTAAAGTTTTTTTAATAAATACGATTATTCCCTTTCCCCTTTAGAGGAATCGGGGAATAATAAATGGTTGAAGGCTGTAAATCCGGCTTAACCGAAAAGAATACAAACATACGTGCGTAAGCAAACAGAATGAATAAAATATCCATTCTGCTGATGATAGGCAGTGTACACACGTTTAAAATAATCCTGATGAATCAGGATTATTTTTTATGTCTGTTTTTTCTCAAACGTTTTTTACGTTTGTGAGTAGCCATTTTGTGTCGTTTTCTTTTTTTTCCGCTTGGCATTTTTTTTAGTTTTAAAGTTCAAAGTTTAAAGTTCAAAGTTGTTTAAGAGCAACTATCAACCATCAACCATCAACTAAGTTTTAATTTTTTATTTTATTTATATAATTCTGAACCTCGGTTTTAACAGCATCGTCCTTCACGAGGGTAAGATATTTTTCTAATGTTTCAACAGCCTTTGCTTTATCGCCTTTTTGTTCATAGGCATCAGCAAGATGCAGATAAGCTTCAATGAAATCAGGTTTTATTCTCAAAACTTTTGAAAATCTTGAAATGGCTTTATCCCATTGTCCTGATTTTTCTGAAAAGAAAGCGAAATTGAGCTGCAGATTCACATTATTTGAATCGGATGTTTTTTCAATATCCCGCAGTATCCCTATTCCTTTCATCGGATCAGAACTTCCTTCAACATAAGAGGCTCCTAAACTAATCTGTGCCTCTACATTCTCTGGATTGATCTCCACCGTTTTTTCAAAACATTCGATGGCTTTTCCGAAAAGCATGCGCTTCTCAAGTCCTTCTTTTGCAAAACGTCCGGCAGCATAATATCTGTTGCCGGCATCGGACCATGTTTTTTCCATCGGCAGTGCAATTGCTTCCTGCTCTGCATAAAAAGCTGCCACAGCAGGTTTGCGAAGGCTGTCCCATTGGCCGACAATACTTTCAAAAACAGCTTTTTTATCAGTTGAAGTTTTTAATGCTTCTTTCTGCTTTTCAAAAGTCTGTTTTTGAGCAGCATCTAAAGAATTAACTGCTTCATCAACAATGGCGCTTATGCCTGCACTGCCTTTGCCGGCATGGCCTGACATTTCAGCTTTAACTTCTGTTTTGGGAAGCTTGGTATTTGCAAATAATAAAAGAACGATTAATAGTACTGAACCTGATATTAGGGCTATTTGTGTTTTATTCACGTTACAACGAATTACGAATTTTAACGAATTACGAATCCCGGCTTAACATTCCGCAATCGAAACTCCGCAATCTGAATTTCTTATGCTGCTTTTACTTTTTTTACATTTTTCTTTACTTCTTCTGTAAAGGTTTTAGCCGGCTTAAATGCCGGTATGAAATGTGCAGGAATAATAATTGTTGTGTTTTTTGAAATATTTCTTCCTGTTTTTTCTGCGCGTCTTTTTACGATAAAACTCCCGAAGCCTCTTAAATAGATGTTATCTCCATTTATCATCGATTTTTTTACCGATTTCATAAATGCTTCAACACTGGCTTGTACTGCAGCTTTTTCAATACCTGTTTTGTCTGCAATGTCGCTGATGATATCTGCTTTTGTCATGCTCGTTTAATCTATTTAAAATCAAATAATTAATTCCGTAAAATATTTTAGGGTTGCAAAGATAGTATTTAAATATAAAAACCAAAATTTAAAATGAATATCGAATTGCTGTGTATTATGGGAACGCGGATTTATTATGATTTTTATGAAAGAAAAATGATTTAAACAGCGTGCCGTTTATCTTTGGAGCAAGTTAAATTTAATTACATACTTTGTTATTAAATGATTTTTTCGCTCGAATGTCTCTTCAAACCTTTACATAGATGTCATCCCGAACTTTTGTGAGGGATCTTGTTATTTATGAATGATACTGCTGAAACTTAAAAGATCCCTCTTGGCAAAAAGCCAATCGGGATGACATTGAATATAAATGTCGTTTTCGTTCATGATTTTTTAATTATTTAGAGATTAGATTAGTTCATAGAATAATTTTTGAAAAAATTTAAACATGCCCTTAAGATCGTTTTTAACCCTAAAGATCAACTAAGATTTCTCCCCCGTAACAGCATGTTCATCAATGGTCAATTATATGCGGCTGTATAATGCAATGTCTTTGTTTATTAATAAGCAGACCATTATATCCATTCGTTTTTCGTAGATTTGCAAAAAAACAAGCAGATGGCAAAAGAATTTAAACGCAGCGGCAGTAAAGATTTTAAAGGAAAAAAAACATTCGGTGCCAAAAAAGGCAGGGGAGCCGATTCAGATAAAAAAGATTCGTACAGCAGAGAAAGAGCCGATGACAAAGGCGGTAAGTTCGCTAAAAAAACTTCATACGGGCGTTCTGAAGATAAGCCGCGCTCCGAAGAAGGTTTTAATCGCAGCGAGGGAGAATTTAAGAATGACAAGCCGTTTGAGAAAAAAGCCAGACCAGATAAACGGGATGACCAGCCGGCTTTTAAACGTTTCCAGGATGATTCTCGTCCATCGGATTTTGGCAGCCCTAAAAAAAGAAGCTCATCGAGTTTCAGCGATTCACGCAAAAAAGATTCTCCATTTAAACCGGCATTCAAGAAAAGAGGGGAAGATAGCGAAGAAAAATCTTCGTTCAGGGAAAAAGGAAGTGATACTGCGAAACCTTACAACAGAAAACCTTTCGGGGATAAACCCGCTTTTAAGAAAAGACGTGATGACGGGGATGATAAACCTTCATTTAGAGAAAGAGGAGATGATAAACCCAAATCATTCGGCAGCAAATCTTTTGGAGATAAGCCCGCATTTAAGAAAAGACGGGATGATGATAAACCTTCTTACAAAGAAAGAGGAGATGATAAACCAAAATCATTCGTTAAAAGAAACCCTTCAGATAAGCCGGCCTTTGTGAGGAAAAGTGATAATGCACCTACAAATGAAATCCGCGAAAGCGATTATGAGTACGGGGGTGAAAAGCCTGCATATACCAGTGAAAGCGGAAGGGGTTTTAAAAAATCCAAACCGTTTGAAAAGAAAACATTTTCGGGCAAAAAAACCGCTTCGAAACCTCAACGGGAAACAGATGACGGCTTAGTGCGGCTTAATAAATATCTTTCAAATGCAGGAATCTGCTCACGCAGAGAGGCTGATGTATTGATAGGTTCAGGCGTGGTGCAGGTGAACGGCAAAACGATTACTGAGATGGGTTACCGCGTTAAGCCTTCTGATATTATTAAATACGGCGGCCAGACCTTGAAAAAAGAACGTTTGGTTTACCTGGTTTTAAATAAACCGAAAGATTATATTACCACTGCCGATGATCCTCAGGAAAGAAGAACTGTTTTGGATCTGGTACAGGATGCCTGTAAAGAACGCATTTATCCGGTCGGCCGATTAGACAGGGCTACTACAGGCTTGCTGTTATTAACCAACGACGGCGACCTTACAAAAAAATTGACTCATCCGCGTTACGGGGTTAGGAAAATATATCATGCAGAGCTTGATAAACCGCTTAAACGTATTGATTTAGATAAAATTGCCGAAGGCTTAGAGCTGGAAGACGGCGCTATTAAAGTGGATGAGATTGCGTATGTGGGCGACGGCGCTGACAAAACTCAGATTGGTGTAGAAATACATTCCGGCAAGAACCGCATTGTGCGCCGGATTTTTGAACACATGGGTTATAATGTAAGGAAACTTGACAGGGTGATGTTTGGGTCGCTCACCAAAAAGGATTTACCCCGCGGGAGATGGAGACTTTTGACTGATGCTGAAGTTGGGATGCTGAAGATGATAAGTGCGGAGAAGGTTTGATTGGCAATAAGATATTAAAGAGCCCGCCCGATTATATCGGGCGGGCTCTTTAAGTATAATGTATTATGAACAAAGTATTATGATAAACAGCATTCTTCATTCTTCATAGTTAATACTTCATACTTCATACTTCATACTTTGTACTTAATACTCCTTTTACAACAAATCAAACACAAACGAACCTGTCTGCATTGCATCGGGGCTATAAACTGTGATAAAATGATTGTTTAATACAAGTAGAATAAGGCTTATTGCATCAATCTGATTTTTTTACATTTTTTAATACTTGGTTTATTTTATTCTGGAAGGACAAGGAGATCAATTTGAAAATATCAGGTTTAAAGAGTATATATTAAAACTTTGTGTCAGCTATTTTTTGTTTTGAAAACGGCGGCACAAGTGTGTAGACCCAATAATCGTTTCAATATTGCTTCTACACAAGTGTGTAGACCCTATAAAATTTAAATATTGCCTCTACACAAGTGTGTAGACCCAATAATCGTTTCAATATTGCCTCTACACAACTGTGTAGACCATATAAAATTTAAATATTGCCTCTACACAAGTGTGTAGACCCAATAATCGTTTAAACATTGCCTCTACACAAGTGTGTAGACCCAATAATCGCATAATCGTATTCTCACACAACTGTGTAGAGGCAATAATGTTTAAATATTGTCTACACAGAAATGTGCCAGCATTATTCCTTTAAAAGTATTGTTTGCATTTATATTTTTTTATGCGCCATTTAATTTCTTTAATATTACATATTGATAGAATATAAGATTAGCAAAGCTGATTATTTGTATTTGTAATTGATTGCAATCGGAAGTGATTACAGCTAATGCAGAAATAGGCGTAGCCGGTTAAGTATATCGACTATAGCATATAAACGCAATGGCTTCATTTAGCGGGATATTAGGGGCAAGCAAAAAAATGAGACAGTTGAAATTTCTACTTTTACTTTTTCACCTAAATTCCTTTGGACAGACAATGGACGAAAATATATTTTGGAAATTGGTTACAAATAATAGCCATCTTTCACTTGAAAATCATAATGAAAATATAATTAAAGAACTTTCTAATTTCTCACAACAAGATATTTTAAAGTTTGAGTTAATTATGCGGGACAGGCTAATAGAAATATATAATTGGAATGTATTAGCAACATTTGAATTATTACATCCCAGTCCAATTTTTTTAGAGGAGGGTAAACCTTGGGAAAAACAAATTGACTATTTTTCTAATGATGGCTTTCTCTATTATCGTTGTTGGTGTTTGTCGCAAGGAAAAGAGTTTTGTGCCACTCTAGTTAATAATCCAAACGAAATATTAAAAAACAATATAAACTTTAAAGACAATTGGTTTGAAAGTTTGATATATGTTTCAAGAGCAAGCCTAAAATTGAAAAAAATTAATGAAGACCTTATAGACACTTTACCAAATGAGACTCATTACGACACAGGAAACTTTGAAATGACTGGCAAAAAATGGAAAGTGAATGATATTGAAAAAATATATCCTGCACTGGCTTCATATTTTAACTATAAAAGACCGACAAGTGAAATGGGGAAATATTTACCTAAATAGAAATAATTGCCAGCCCCTAACTTAGCCGTTAGTAGAAATTTTATGAGGACAATACGATATATAATAATTAGTTCCATTCTGCCAACTCTTTTCGCCTGTAACTCATCCTCGGACGACAAGTCGACGGGCCAACAAAATATAACAATTGAAGATAGGGTTCTGTCTCCAAAGACTCCCCTTTCTCAATTGTTTGACAGTCTACGACCAGCAACTCAGACATTTGTTATCAAAGGTGACCGCGACACCTTAATCCAAGGAAAAAAAGGGACAACCTTTACCATTAATAAATATTCCTTCATCAATTCACAAGGACAACCTGCAAAGACAATAAATATAAGGGTTGTTGAGGCCATTAGTATGAACGATTTTATCAAGTCAAATCTTCAAACAAATTCCGGAAATAACATTTTGCAATCTGGAGGAATGTTCTTTATTGATGCAAAAGAAAATAATGCTTCGCTTAAAATCGCAGACGGTAAATCTATTTACGTTGAAGTAAAAGCGAATCAAAAAGACTCCAAGATGAGCATTTTTCAAGGGAGTTATGATAAAGGGGGAAATCTTAATTGGACAAAATCAAATAATCTCGACAACAATTTGATAACTCTACCTTTAAATCTTCTAAATTTCGCAAGAGGAGCCTGGGAATGCGCCCTTTCAAAAGAACAAGTTAAATCCCTTCTCAATCCCAAGTTTGAGAACACATTTATTGCGACAAGAGAGTTTGAAGAACGAGTAAATGTATTGCACTTTGTTGCTTGTCAAAAAGGTCTCAGTCAGCCGATAATTGATATTTACATTAACAATATCGACAAGAACTTATGGTATTCAGATTCTCTGGTAGTTTCTTATTTCGAGAAACACCATAAAAACAATATTGACACTCTCCGCAAATTTCAATTCGATGACATTGGATGGATCACTGCATATTATCAGACGTTTATTGCCTTTAAAAAACAACGTTTGACAAATACAATAAACTTTGAAAAACTTGGCATAACCCAAAGTTCAACTGTGGACGACCTAAAATCGAAGGGCTACTCAGGCAATGATGCAGAAAAAATAATTGCTTATTTCAGAACAAGGCAACTTATTATTAAATCAATAGCCGCAAAAGATAAAGTAACCAATTTGGCTTCTTATTCTTTTTTAATAAATAAATTAGGCTGGGTAAATGTTGACAAGTTCTATGACGATCCTGAGGCTCAGACTTCTGAATTCATAACGGTTATCGACCCAAAAGATTCCCTTGACTTTATTTCCGTTTCGCTAATTATTCCTCGTTATAATATTTCAATTTTTTCAATCCATAATGACCGCAATCTTTATTCTTTTACTAAGAAAAAGGACGGTTACAGAAAACTTCCTGTTGGACAAGATGCAATTATTGTTGCTCTTTCGTATAAAAACAACATTCCTTATTTTGGAAATCAAAAAATTAAAATTCCTAAAGACGGACAAATACAATTACAATTGACCCAGACGACAGCGCAAGCAATCAAACAGGACATTGCCAAACTCATGGAATAAAAACAGTTGCTAACAGCTAAGGTTTCGTTGCGTCCGCAGGACGAACAATGAAACCGATGTTGCACGGAAGCGCATGTGTGTTGGGGGATATTGCATTAAGGGGATTGCGTCTTAATAATTCAGATCGCTTATGTTTTTGTGAAGACTGAGTTTGGAGAGATGCAAAAGGTTCTATCTTATTCAATAAAGCAATAAACCTAAAAACAAAATAACATTTGAAACGCTAAAACGAAGGGCATTTAGCATTATTATGCCTGCGTACTCTCGTCTTTTTACTAAACATCCGGTTGAGTTTCCATTTAAGTTTAGTGTTTTCGACTTTCGGTTTTTCTTTGACTTCCGATTTTGCATCATTTGTTTTTATGGCCGGCGGGGCAGGTGCTTCAGCTTTTTTTTCTTCTGAAGAAACTATTGCAGGAGCTGGCTTTTCAACGGTTTTAATTGAACTTGTTTCTTGTTTTTTATCTTTATTTTTTTCAGCAGCCGGTGAATTCGCAGAGGTGTTTTTTTTAGAAAAGAAAGAATGTTTGTTTTCTGATTTCACAATGGCAGGCTCATTCGTATTTGTTTCCTGTTTTGGTTTTTGAACAATTGTTTTCTGAACAGGTTTTTCTGTTCTTTCTGAAACAGGCTGTGCCTGGGCTTTTGGAGTGTTATTATAAACAGCCTGTTGTTTCGCTTTTCCTTTGCTTGATCTTAAATATTGAAAGTAATCAGCCTTACTGCCGGGGCCCTTTTTTTTAAAATCGGGGCAGGCTGTTGTTGAGGGTTTAGCTGCTGAAGTGCTGTTTTCTTTTTGGGCAGAACATAAAACAGGAAACAATAAAATTAAAATGACCGCTTTCATGTTTTTATTTTTTAACAGATAACGCAATAAATATACCATTTAGTATTCCGCTTTCATAATTCCAAAACATTTTCTGAAAATAAAAACCTTCCCTCGTTCTCGACTCCGCTCGAACTGACTTGGCGCGCTGTCAGGCGAAGGGGCAAAATGTCGAGGTGCGGTTGTCACTCAGAGCTTGTCGAAGAGTGTGGGAAGCCATCGCACATGTTTCGACAAGCTCAACATGACCACACACGTGTCAGTTCGAGCGGAGTCGAGAACGTGCGCTGAGATAGTTTTGCATAAATTTTTCTGCTGAATTATGAAAGAGGTCTAGTAAAAAGCAGGGAAAATAAAGGAAGCGGATATTCAATGAATTTCTAAAAAAATTAATGCGAAGAATTAGTCGTCATGCCCTTTTGCGCCCTTGCCTTTAGCTTTATTTTTATTTTCAAGGTCATCAAATGATTTCTGCGCCAGTTTTAAGGAGTCTGAAATGTTTCTGTCGCCAAAATGATCTAAATCGGGTTTCCCGGCATTTACCCAGGCGGTGTACCATAAACTGCCTACAGAAATAATTGCTTCGCGCATTCTGCGTTCCACCATGCCATTCAGCATTTTGTCATAATCATTGGTGTATTCTAAGGAATATACTTTAGTTAATACATTGGCGCGGTTTTCAAAGCTGTATTTTTTATCCGGTGAATATTTTGCATTTAATACTGCTTCAAACTTCAGAACAGAATCAACAGCAGCATGACTTGCCTTTACAGCTTTCCAGGCCTTATCTATAGGACTTTCAACATATTTTGCCCGCCCTGTCCAGTAATTATAACCATCTGATTTAAGCTCTGGAATACGCGATTCCCAAAAACCGTGTATCCCTTTTTGATTGGTCATCTGCCCGTTATAATTTTCTGTGGTATGCAGCGGTACATGTGCATCGGCAATGTAGTGGCCTAAATCAGCAGAGTAATGAAGTATCAGATCAAGATTGCCTTCCTTAAAAGCCATTTGCAGGCGATATACCATTTTTTCGATGTACCATGGAACAATGCCGTAAGCTTTCAGTGTATCTTCAGTATATTTTTTCACAGCATTTTTCCAATATTTAGGAACCGAATCGAAAGGATATTCTCCGTAATGGTCGATATCAATATAATGCCGCGGTGCTTCATCGGCACTCACATTTCTGCGCCTGTCGGGGTCAACAGCATGCTGTGAAATATATTCAATATGTTTTTTGTAAAAGCCGCTCATTCCTTCCGGTAAGGTGAAAACAGCCATGCGGTTGATTTTTTGATGTGCGAAAAATCCCCAGGAATAAGCAGGCTCATTATTCGGCATCAAAAAAATCGCGGCTGCAATTATGAAAACGAAGAGGATTGTTTTTTTGATCATGCTGTATTTCGGCACAAAGCCGGGGAAATTTTCCTGAATTTTATTTTATTTAATCCCGATTTAATCAGGATGATTTTTTATGAATTGTAAAGATAAGAAATAAAATGCCTTTGAAGATTAAGACAACGGTACCAAATATTTCCCTTCTAAAACAGGTATTACAGCTGTTTGATCAAGAGAGAAACAGTACTTAATATCTTTTTTTAATCCTAATTCTGCCAAGCGTTCTGTATGTGATGAGTTGCGAAGATACTTGTATGGATTATCCTGCGCCGACTCGTATAGAAAGCTTGCCGCTAATGCGCCGTCGCCTGATTTAAAAAGAGAATGATCCTCCATTAGAATACCTGCAGCAGCGCCTGCAAAAAGCGTGTCTTCTAAATTAAATTTGTTTTTCCAGCCGGAGCAGAGCAGAAGCACATTTCTATCCTGCAGTTTTAGCCAATTGCACAGTGCGGTAATATTGGTAAATGCGCCGATAACAAGCTTGTATGCATTGCGTGCTGCGTGAATTGCCTGTGTTCCGTTGGTTGTTGAAATTACAATTGTCTGACCTTTTATTTTTTCAGTCATGTATGAAAAAGGTGAATTGCCAAAATCAAAGCCTTCAATGGCGATGCCGTTGCGTTCGGCACCGACAAGGAAGCCCTGTTTTTTATATTCGGCAGCTTCTTCAATTGCAGCAACGGGAATTATTTTAGCGGCTCCATGCTCAAAGGCGGTGCACATCGCTGAGGTGGCGCGCAGTATATCAATCACAACAACAATGCTGCTGTCCTTATGATAAACAGGGTAGAGCTGAGGAGATATGCAGACATCAACAGTATTCATTCGCTCCTCCCGTCTTCCCGAAAGGGGAAGGGCCTTATGATTAAACTGCTGAATGAAACTGCTGAATTGTTTTTCAAGAAATAATTTTTATTTGAAAGGGGTTTTTACAACTTTGGCTTTAATTGCTTTGTCGCGGATCATGATAAAAATTTCTGAATCGGTTTTTGAAAACGCTGTCGGTACATAACCCATACCTATTGCTTTATTCAAAGTAGGCGACTGTGTTCCGGATGTTACCCTGCCGATAATTTTTCCGGAAGCATCAGCGATTTGATAATCATGGCGGGGGATACCGCGGTCGATCATTTCAAAGCCGACTAATTTTTTTGAAACACCTTTTTCTTTTTGTTCTAAAAGTGCTGCTTTGTTTGTAAACTCTTTTGTGAATTTAGTGATCCATCCCAAGCCAGCTTCAATCGGTGAAGTGGTATCATCAATATCGTTGCCGTATAAACAAAATGCCATTTCTAAACGCAGCGTGTCGCGTGCTCCTAAACCTATAGGTTTTATGCCGTATTCAGCGCCCGCTTTAAAAATAGCATCCCACATATTTTCAGCTGTTTCGTTTTCAAAATAAAGTTCAAACCCGCCGGCGCCGGTGTAGCCTGTGTTTGAGATAACAACATTGTCAACTCCGTTGAAGCTGCCTTTTTTAAACGTATAGTATGGAATCTCGGAAAGGTTAACATTTGTAAGCTTTTGCAAAGCTAATATTGCTTTAGGCCCCTGTACTGCTAATAAAGATGTTTTATCAGAGATGTTGTGCATCTCCACATTTTTTGTATTATATTTTTGAATCCAGTTCCAGTCTTTTTCAATGTTGGAAGCGTTTACAACAAGCATATATGTTTTTGCATCAATTCGGTAAACTAATAAATCGTCAACAATTCCTCCTTTATCATTCGGCAGGCAGGAGTATTGAATTTTTCCGTCGGTCAATACTGATGCATCATTGGAGGTAACACGCTGAATTAAATCTAATGCGTTTTCGCCTTTTAAAATAAACTCGCCCATGTGGCTCACATCAAAAACACCCATCGCATTACGCACAGTGTTGTGTTCATCAATTAGTCCGCTGTAGGTCACCGGCATAAGGTATCCTGCGAAAGGAACCATTTTTGCACCCAGTGAAATGTGTTTATTTACAAGTGCTACATTTTTTAATTCAGTTGCTGTTGTTTCCATTTTTTTTATTGATTCATTGATATATTTCCGTGAATTGTTTTTCTTCCATTACTTATGCAAATGTAAGATTTTTAGAGCTTCAAAAAAATCAAAATGTACAAGTGTAAAAAGGTCGGTAATAGATTATTTCATCAATCCGGTTAATTAGAATTATCTTGGTAATTATATTAATTGAATGGCATCCGTGGTATCCGTGTTCCATTCATTTTCTCAAACTCCGCATGAGATTATCAATCTATTCCGGCCAAATTATATTGGAACAATTCTAAATGCCATCCTTTTCATATCTTTGAGTTTTAGAATTATGAAAATACTGAGTACATTATTTCAACGCAATATGCCCCGATGGATTATTTTTTTCATTGACATGGGCATTTGTCTGTTCTCATTGGCTTTAGCATACCTGGTGCGTTATAATTTTTCCCTTCCGGCTGTTGTAATAGGTTCTTTCCCAATGGTTTTTGGCCTGGTCCTTGGCATACGGGCAGTTAGTTTTTATATTTCAAAAACCTATCAAGGCATTGTAAAACATACAGGTTCTAAAGACTCTCAGCGTATTTTTATTGTTATTACTGCCGGCAGCCTCCTATATGTATTGATTAATGTGATCACAGCATATTTTATCAATGGAACGTTTCCAATCCCATTTTCAATCATCATTATTGATTATATGGCATCTGCTTTTTTGATGATCAGCCTGCGTGTGATGTTTAAATCGCTTTATTTCGAACTAGTTAGTCCTTATAAAGAAAAAAGCAGTGTAATTATTTTCGGTGCAGGCGAATCGGGCATTATCACTAAACGTACGCTTGACCGCGATGCAGGAACAAAATATAAAGTGCTGGCATTTATTGATGATAATAAAAAGAAGCAGGGGAAAATGCTGGAAGGCAGCAGCATTTACGGGATTGAAAAATTAAATGAATTACTGCAGAACAATGATGTTGCCCACTTGATTATTTCAGTGCAAAATCTCCTGCCAGCCCGTAAACAGCAGATTGTGGATATTTGTTTAAACTACAATACCAAAGTGCTGAATGTACCGCCGGTTACAAATTGGATTAACGGCGAGCTGAGTTTTAAGCAGATTAAAAAAGTGCAGATTGAAGAGCTGCTTGGGCGTGACCCGATAGTGCTGGATAATGATGATATAATGCAGCAGTTTTCGAATAAGGTGATTTTAGTAACAGGCGCCGCAGGCAGTATAGGCAGTGAAATTGTAAGGCAGATAGCCCGTTTTAATCCCAAGAAAATTATTTTAGTTGATCAGGCAGAATCGCCTTTATATGATATGGAATTGGAGCTGTATGATAAATACAAACAGCAGCCTTATGAAGTTGTGATGGGCGATATACGCAACAAAGAGCGCATGGAGAATGTATTCAGAACTTTTAAGCCGCAGATTGTTTTTCACGCCGCAGCCTATAAACATGTGCCGATGATGGAAAATAATCCATCAGAATCAATTTTGACAAACGTGCTCGGCACAAAAATACTTGCTGATTTATCTGTAACTTATAATGTAGAAAAATTTGTGATGGTTTCTACTGATAAGGCCGTAAACCCCACAAATGTTATGGGTGCGAGCAAACGTATTGCTGAAATATACACGCAGTCGTTAGGCAGAACAACATCTCCTAAATTTATTACGACCCGCTTCGGAAATGTGCTGGGCTCCAATGGTTCGGTAATACCGCGTTTCCGGCAGCAGATTGAAGCAGGCGGCCCGGTGACAATTACACATCCTGAGATTACGCGATACTTTATGACTATTCCTGAAGCATGCCAGTTAGTGCTGGAAGCCGGCGCAATGGGCAAAGGCTCTGAAATATTTATTTTTGATATGGGGCAGTCAGTAAAGATTATTGATCTGGCAGAGAAGATGATTAAACTTTCCGGATTGGTTTTAGATAAGGATATCAGCATTGTTTATACCGGACTCCGCCCGGGAGAAAAATTGTACGAAGAGTTGCTTGCTGATCATGAAAACACACTGCCTACGCATCATAAACAAATTATGATTGCACAGGTTAAAGAATATGATTTTGAGAGTGTGGTTAAAATAGTTAATGAGTTAATCCATCTTTTTGATGAGCAGGATAATAAATTAATTGTAAAAAAAATGAAGCAGCTTGTGCCGGAATTTATCAGCAACAATTCGGTTTATGAGGAGCTGGATTTGTAGGGAATTGAATTTGGCAATAGGCAATGGGAAATAGGCAATAGGCAACCAGCAATTTAACAATAAATCAATTCATCAATTCAACAATAAAACAATTTAACAATAAATCAATAATAATTCTCAGATAAATGACACCATTCAAGAAAAAAACGCAGGTACAGATTCGCTTCAAAGACATTGACATGATGGGGCATGTAAACAATGCCAACTTTATTACTTATTTTGAATTAGCCCGAATGACCTATTTTGATGAGCTTTCGAAAGAAGGGGTAAAGATTGACTGGGTGAATGAGGGAGTTATTCTTGCAAAAATTGAAATGGAATATAAACAGCCTGTTTTATTAGAAGATAAAGTTTTTGTTTATACATGGGTATCGCGGATGGGATCAAAAAGCTTTGATATGAGCTGTTCAATTGTACGTGTTGTGGATGGTGCAGAGGTGGAGGCAGCAAAAGGCCTGGCAGTAATTGTATGCTTCAATTATAAAACAAAGGAGAGTATTGCTATTCCGGAAATATGGAAAGCTAAAATCACTGCAGCATAGTTTTTATTGATTGGCGAGTTGAAGAAAAAATAAATCTGGAATTTATTTACAGCCTTCCTGGTTTATTTTTTCTATTAAATCAAAGAATTCCTCAGGTTGTATTTTACCATCAGCTAATTTCTCTGCTAATTCATTTTCTTTTTTTACATCAGATTTTACGGTTTCAACTTTGTCCTGGTTAAAAATTACGCGCTGATTTCCGTAATTCCATAAAAACAGTGTGTCTGCACCGTTATCCATTCCTGCTAAGTTGATGCTGTTTGGTTTTCCAACCAGCTTTATTACCTGGGATTTCGTCATTCCAATCTTTACTACTTTGCAAGGCTGAGCAATTGCAAAAGAAGACTCAAGTATAAAAACAGTAAAATAAAATAATGTTTTCATTGTTTTCCAGCAGCATAAGGGGCTGTCAGCGGGCTGTTTTATTTAATTACAAAAATAGGGTAATTTTTCTTTTTGAGCAAGTCAGTCACAATTGCAAATAATTTAACAAGGTCTCTTTCTGTCTGCAATTATAAAGAGAATCCATTTTAGATTCAGCCATGAACTGTTTCTGCTTTGCCATAGTTGGTAATAACTGATGCTTCAAAATCTAACCATTCCTTCCAGCGCTTGTCTATATCAATGCCGTCGCCGTATTTACGGGCGAAGCCGATGAAGATGGTATAATGCCCGGCTTCGCTTATCATTAAATTATGGTAAAATGCTGCCAGCTCCTTATCGTTTATGTTTTCTGAAAGTACCCTGAAACGCTCGCAGCTGCGGGCTTCTATCATTGCTGAAAAAAGTAATCTGTCAACCAATGATGCTTTCCTGCTGCCGCCTTTCTGCATGAATTTATACAATTCATTTACATAATTATCCTTGCGTTCGATGCCGAGAACCTTGCCTCTGCTTTTGATTAAATTATGAACCTGTTCAAAATGATCCAGCTCTTCTTTTGCAAGTTTAATCAATGCCGTAACCATTTCGGTATAGTTAGGATTGTTTATAATCAATGACAAAGCGTTAGTGGCAGCCTTTTGCTCGCACCAGGCGTGATCAGTTAATATTTCATCGATATTGCCTTCTACAATATTTACCCAGTGAGGGTCGGTTGGTAATTTTAATCCAAGCATTTATTCGCAGTTTGTAAACTATTAATCTATAAAACGTTTCATCAATGGTCCGCTGATCATGCTTGTAATTAAGGCCATTACAACTAGTGCAACAAACATTTTCGAGTCAATCAGGCCGGCATTCAAGGCGAGGGTTCCTAAAATAATTTCCATTGCACCCCGTGCATTTAAGCCGAAACCAACGGCTAATGATTCCCGCTTTGTGAGGCCTCCTAAGTAACCGCCTAATGAGGCGCCGAAAACTTTACAGCCTACAGCAAGGAAAAACACCAATAACACCAGCTGCCAATCAAAATTTTCAATAAAGTTTACCTTAAATCCAAGTGAAACAAAAAACAGCGGTGCAAAAACATTTGTAACAAACTGATGAATAATTTCACGTTCGCGTTCCTGCAGATGTACACTGTCACCCAAAGCAATGCCGACTATAAATGCTCCAAGTATGGCATGAAGACCGATGTATTCAGTAAATGCAGCACTTAAAAAACATAGTCCCAATGAAATAGAAAGTACGCCTCCTGGCCATGAAAGATTTTTCTGAATCCACGGAAGTGCTTTATTAATGGCATATCTGCCTATAATAAGCATGAATAAACCAAACCCTAATATCATCCCGATTGTAAACCATACACTTGTGATTTCACCCTCCTGTCCCATTAAACTTAACACAAATGAAAACATAATCCAACCGGTTAAGTCATCAAATATGGCTGCAGCGATTATAACCATACCCACTTTTGTTTTAAATAAATTCAAATCCATCATAATTCGGATAATCACCGGCAATGCAGATACAGCCATAGCAATGCCGAAAAATAAAGCATACACCAATCTCCTGTCAGGAGTGAAAACAAAAAAGCCCGGGAAAAACCATACGGCTGCAAAACCAAGAATAAAAGGAATGATCATACTTGTAAAACTAGTATAGACCGCGGTTTTTCCTTGTTTCAGCATTACCTGAAGCTGCACTTCCATGCCGGCTACAAATAAAAGCATTACAACTGAAAGGCTTGTAATGCCGTCCATCGCAATTTTTACAGCGCCGGTTTTAGGCAGGATAGCGGCGCAGGCATCAGGAAATAACGATCCGAAAACAGTAGGTCCCAGAATAATTCCCAACAAAATTTCCCCCATTACTATCGGCATTTTAATTTTTTTACCGAGCTCTGCAAAAATCCGGGCAAGTATTAAAATACCGCCCATGCTGGCAAGTAAAACTATTATATCGTTATGTACTAATTTTACCATAAAAATTAAACTCGTGAATGAACAATTAATAAATTACATGGCAGGTGAGCTAAAATATATTCGATATCGTGAGTAAAAATGCGGTCTAAAAAATTGAGTTGTGTATCTGGAGAATTTATTACAAGTAAGTCGGCTCTCCGGTCTTTCGCATATTTTCTGATAGCATAACCAGGTTTGCCTTTTATACTTTTGCTGTTTAGGTTTATATCGCCGATATCGCATTGCCCGATAATAGTTTGAATTGTTTCCTGTATCTCATCGTCTAAAAGTTTCTTTATTTCTTTTGCCTCAGGAATTGTGCTTTGGTCGGCAATAGCCATTGCCAGACCGGGAACATTTATTTCATTCACAATAACTACATCTTTAGATTTTAAATGTTTTGCAAAATAAAAAGCTGTATTAATTGTATGAATGGTTTTTGGATTTTCTACTCCGTTAACAACAATTTTTTTATACCTGCGTGGCTCCTCCATGGGATTAGTAAGGAGCAGCACTGAACATTTCGCTCTTCGGCTGATGGTACGGGCTATAGAGCCGAGATAAAATTTAAGTACATTTTCTTTTTCAAGCGCCCCTAAAATCAATAAATCAACAATGTTGAGTTTACATAATTTTAGAATTGTTTCAACGGGTTCGCCTTCCATCCAAATAACGCGGTAGCGTGAGTCATCCATCCCGGCTTTATTCATTAATTCATCCAGGAGCTGTTCTTTTTCGCTGGTTTTTTCACCGATGTGAATTAATAAGAGTGCAGCATTCAGCGCATCCGAAATATGTTTTGCTTCGGCAAGTACCGGCAGGCAGCGGGGAGAAAATGAAACTGCAACCGCAATGGTTTCAAAGGGGTAAGCAGGGCGCTTTTTTAATTTACTTAAATCCATCAGTTTTAAAAATAATTGATTTGGATTGTAAAGATAAAGAAAATCAATGTATAGAATCGCTTTATAATTGGAGCCGGCCGCTGTGAACGCACGAAAATTGAAATTCTATTTTTTTTGTATATTGCCCCGCATTACTTACACTGCAGCACATGACTATATTATTATTTTTTCTTTTACATTGGTTTTTATCATTGTTCTGCCAGACGTTTTTTCTGCACCGCTACGCCTCGCATAAAATGTTTACAATGAATAAATTTTGGGAACGTTTTTTTTATGCACTCACTTTCATCTCTCAGGGCGCATCCTTCCTTAACCCAAGAGCATACGCTATCATGCACCGTATGCATCATTCATACAGCGATACAGAAAAGGATCCTCACTCGCCTCATTTTTTTAAAGATGTATGGCAGATGACTATGGAAACAAAAAATATTTATTTGAATTATGCGAAGTTCCGTATTGAGCCGGAGAAAGCTTTTCGGGGCAGTTATCCCGAGTGGCCGCTGGTGGATAAAATAAGTGATATGTGGGCTGTTCGGATTTTATTTGCTCTTTTTTATATTATTTTTTACATAAAATTCGCTTCAGCATTGTGGATGTTTATACTGCTTCCTGTTCATTTTTTTATGGGACCTGTGCATGGAGCAATAGTCAATTGGTGCGGACATAAATATGGTTATGCCAGCTATGATAATAATGACTTTAGTAAAAATACAGTTCCTATTGATATTTTTTTGATGGGTGAATTAATGCAGAATAATCATCACAAAAGTCCTAACAATATCAATTTTGCAAAAAAATGGTATGAGTTTGACCCTGCTTTTTTTATCATAATTTTAATGAATACTATCGGCATAATTAAAATCCGTAAACTGTGAACCAGCTTCTCCTTCTTCCTCTTATAGGCTTTGCAGCAGTCAGCATTATTATGATAATGATCTGGCTGTGGGCTGTGAAAATTAATAATGCCGGCATTGTTGATATTTTCTGGGCATATAATTTCCCGGTTATTGCGGTCGTTTATTTTTTCCTTGGCGGAGGATTTTATCAGCGGAAACTTCTTGTTCTGATAATGGTATGTATCTGGGGAGCGAGGCTCGGAACATATTTATTTGTGCGTGTTTTAGGCCATATCAAAGAAGAAGACGGACGATATAAGCAGCTGCGTGCAGAATGGGCGCCAAACACAAACAGCAGATTTTTTTGGTTCTTTCAAATACAGGCTTTTTCCAATGTATTTCTTTCTCTTCCTTTTTTACTGGCTGCTGTTAATCCTTCTCCTGAATTAAATACACTAGAAAAAATAGGAGCGGTGTTATGGCTTATTTCTATTAACGGTGAAGCCATTGCCGACAGACAGCTGCAGGTGTTCAAAAAAAATCCATCTAACAAAGGGAAAGTATGTAATGCCGGTTTGTGGAATTATTCCCGCCATCCGAATTATTTTTTTGAATGGATGACATGGGTAAGTTATTTTATTTTTGCCTGCGGTTCTCCTTACGGATGGATTGCTGTAATCTGTCCGCTCTCCATGCTTTATTTATTGTTTAAAGTAACTGGAATACCAATGACCGAGGAGCAATCGCTGCGTTCCAAAGGCGAAGCATACAAAAAATATCAGCAATCGACTAGTGCATTTGTACCTTGGTTTAAAAAACATTGAGCTTCAATGTAAATGCAATTATGCAATTTGATTAGTAAACAATTTTACAATTAAATCTTAAAGCGAATCCTAAATCCTAAATTAAAAAATCCTGAATTAAATAATGTGGTACAATTCATTATTAGAAAAAGATAAAATTCCAGATACCCTTATCCGAAAAGGGATACGTGATTTGTTAAAACAGCGGCTTACCCAGGAAAATAAAGGCAGTGCAGAAGCACAGCAGGATCATTTGATGCGGCTGATTGATGAATTAAAAAAATCGCCGATAGCTGTAAATACCGCCGATGCTAACGAACAACACTATGAGGTGCCTACAGAATTTTATCAATTTTGTTTGGGAAAACATTTGAAATACAGCAGCGGTTATTGGAAAGCCGGCGTTTCAGACATTGATACTTCCGAAAGAGATATGATTGAGATGACATGCGAAAGAGCTGAATTGACGGACGGACAGCATGTTTTGGAATTGGGATGCGGCTGGGGATCATTGTCGCTTTTTATGGCTCAAAAATTTCCCCGCAGTACATTTACTGTTGTTTCCAATTCACGGACTCAAAAGCTGTATATTGATAAACAGGCTGAAAACAGGGGTATACAGAATCTTACAGTAATTACTTCTGACATAAATATATTCTCACTTGATGACACATTTGACAGAGTTGTTTCAGTTGAAATGTTTGAACACATGCGGAATTATGAGAAGCTGATGCATAAAATTTCTGATCTTTTAAAGCCCGCCGGAAAACTCTTTGTACATATTTTCGTTCACAAAGAATTTGCATACAAATTTGAAGTAATAGATGAAAGCGACTGGATGAGTAAATATTTTTTTACGGGCGGAATAATGCCGAGTGATAATCTGTTGTTGTATTTCAGTAATCGGCTGGGTATTGAACAGCACTGGCGGGTGAGCGGCACTCATTACAGCAAAACATCCGAAGCATGGCTGCGAAATATGGATAAACATAAAACAGAAATAATGCCTTTGTTTGAAAAAACATACGGCGCTGAGCAAGCCGTTAAATGGTGGGTATATTGGCGAATATTTTATATGGCCTGCGCTGAATTATGGAAATACAAAAGCGGTAATGAATGGTTTGTAAGCCACTATTTATTTAAGAAAAAAGAATAGCAGCTCTAAATAAAAAAATGGAAAAAGTCGCAATTATCGGGACAGGCATTGCCGGCATGGGATGCGGACATTTTCTTCATCAGAAATATGACCTCACTTTTTTTGAGCAGAACGATTATATCGGCGGCCATACCAATACAATTACTATTGATGAAGACGGAAAGCCCGTTTATATTGACACAGGCTTTATGGTATTTAATTATGCTACCTATCCGAACTTGTGTGATTTGTTTGAAAAAATAAAAGCTCCTGTAAAAAAATCCGATATGTCTTTCAGTGTGCAGCACCTTGAAAGCGGTTTAGAATACTGCGGTTCCGGCTTAAACGGATTGTTTGCGCAGCGAAAAAATATTTTCAATTTTCGCTATATTAAAATGCTCCAGCAGATAGCGCGCTTCAATAAAGAGAGTGTTCGGGTTTTGGAAAATCCTAAATATGCTGATTATTCTCTGGGACAGTACATCAAAGAATTTAATTTCGGTGATGATATGCTTTGGAAATATTTGGTGCCGATGAGCTCGGCTGTGTGGTCAACACCTATGGAGCTGATGCTTGATTTTTCAGCTGTTTCCTTAATCCGCTTTTTTAAAAATCACGGATTTTTAGGATTAAATACCCAGCACCAGTGGTACACTTTAAACAATGGCAGTCAGGCTTACAGAGAAATATTGATTAAGCCTTTTAAAGATAAAATTCTGACAAACAACGGTGCAGTGAAAGTTGCCCGCAAAGGCAGTAGAGCTGTGGTAAGTGATTCTAAAGGGACTGTTCGTGAATTTGATAAAGTGATTTTTGCATCGCATGCCGACCAGACCTTGCGGCTGCTGGAAGAACCTAATGAAGATGAAAAACGGCTGCTGTCAGTATTTAAGTACCAGCCTAACAGCGCCACAATACATACTGATGAATCCTTGATGCCTAAAAATAAAAGGGTATGGAGCAGCTGGAATTACAGAATTGAAAATAAAAATGGAAAGCAGGTTCCAACCACCATTTACTGGATGAACCGCCTGCAGCAGGTTTCAAAAAATAAAAATTATTTTGTTTCTATTGCTGCATTGCCCGGCAGCATTGATAAAAATAAAATTTTGAAAGTGATTGAGTATGAGCACCCCTTGTTTGATGTTGCTGCAATGCAGGCTCAGAAGGAATTATACAAATTAAATGAGACAGGCCCTTTGTATTACTGCGGCAGTTATTTCAAATACGGTTTTCATGAAGATGCTTTTACATCGGCAGTAGAATTGTGCAAAATTTATAAATGATGGAAACTTCATGCCTGTATAGATGTACTGTAATGCATAACCGGTTGGAGCCAAAGCCTCATCGGTTTAATTACAATATATTTATGTTTTATATCGATTTGGATGAAATAGATACGCTTACAAAAAAGCTCTGGATGCTGAGCCGCAACAAGTTTAATTTTTTCAGTTTTAAAGACAGCGAGCACATTCAGCTCCCACGTGAAAATCCTGATAAATCAAAAAATGTAAAAGAGCATATTGCTGAATACCTGTTTCAAAATGGCCTGACTATAGGCAATGGAAAGATTATGCTGCTCACAAATTTTAATGTGCTGGGTTATAATTTTAATCCCGTTTCATTTTACTACTGCTTTGATGAAAGTAATGCCCCCCTTTGTGTTGTGGCTGAAATTAATAATACATTTGGAGAAATAAAACCATTTTTATTAAACAGAGAAAATCTCGATGGGAATAAATTTTACCTAAACACCGCAAAATATTTTTATGTTTCTCCGTTCATTGATCACGATACCAACTTTGATTTTAATTTAACAATTCCTGATGAAAAATTAAATATCCGGATTGACGATTATAAAAATGAAAAACGATTTTTTATCAGCACATTAACCGGAACACGCCGGCAGATAAACAATGCAAGCTTATTATGGTATAGCATCCGCTTCCCTTTTATCACTTTGAAAATTATAACTTTGATTCATTGGAATGCGGTTAAACTTTGGCTAAAAAAAATTCCGTATCGCAAAAAATCTGAAAACCAGGAATTGCAAAAAGACGTATATCGTAAGTATAACAAGTAATCTGAAATTTTATAAATTCGTATTTATTAATTTTAAAAAATAATATTTCGCAAATATGCCTGCAGCAAGCACTATAATTAAACGAAGTTTTTATGAGAAAGCGGTAATTGAATTGCTTTCGAAAATGAATGCCGGGACATTAAATTTGAGGCTGCCCAGCGGTGAACTTATAAAAATCGGCAGCGGTGAAGGAGGCATAACCGCAAACGTAAATATAAAAAATAATTATTTTTTTAAACGATGTGTATTATACGGGGATATTGGTTTTGGCGAAGGCTTTGTTGACGGTGACTGGGAAACCGATAATATTACTAATGTTATTAAGTGGTTTTTGCTCAATGTTGAAAACGCTCCCACAGCCTCCGGCAGCCAGACACAGACCTTTGCATTAAACATATTAAAATTCTTCAATAAAATATATCATCAGAAAAGAGCGAACAGCATCAACGGATCCAAGAAAAACATTTCAGAACATTATGATTTGCACAATGATTTTTTTGCGCTTTTCCTTGATCCTTCAATGACTTACTCCTGCGCCTATTTCAAAGATAAAGAAATGACTCTTGAACAGGCGCAGTTCGAAAAATACGACCGTTTATGCCGTCAGCTTCATTTAAAACCAACCGATCATGTTCTTGAAATTGGAAGCGGCTGGGGCGGAAATGCAATTTATATTGCAAAAAAATACGGCTGTAATATAACAACAGTAACCATTTCAGAAGAGCAGTATAAGCTTGCTGCAGAACGGATTGAAAAGGAAAATTTATCACATAAAATAAAAGTACTTCTGAAAGATTATCGATTGATTGAAGGGAAATTTGATAAAATTGTTTCCGTTGAAATGCTCGAAGCCGTTGGTCACAAATTTCTTGAAGTGTATTTTAAAAAATGCAGCGACCTCTTGAAAAAGGACGGTATTCTTGCTCTTCAGGTGATTACCTGTCCTGATTCGCGATATGAAAGTCTTCGCACGGGCGTCGACTGGATTCAAAAACATATTTTCCCCGGCTCGCTGCTTCCTTCAGTCGGCAGTATTAACAAAGCAATAAATAATACCTGTGATATGACTTTAGTTGATTTGAAAGATATGGGAAGGCACTATGTACTTACTTTATCGGCATGGCAGAAACAATTTAACCATCAGTTAGAGGAAGTAAAAAAACTGGGATTTGATGACAGGTTCATCCGCAAGTGGAATTATTATTTCAGCTACTGCGAAGCCGCTTTTGAAATGCGGAATATCAATGTAATGCAGCTGATATATTCAAGGCCTAATAATACCAGCCGCTAAAACGGGATGAATTGTCGTCGGTTTCTTCGTTTAAATTTAATTTCTTTTTTCTTTAAATCGGCTGAAAATAAACGCAGCTAAAATGCACAAGATAAATCCTAAGATTCCATTCAGCCGGATTCCAAAATCATTGCCAGGATCTTTTCCGTATAGCAAAAACATTGCGAACAGAGCGATTCCAAACGTCTGTGCAATTTTTACAAAAAAATAACGCACTGCAAAATAAATTCCTTCCTTATTAGAGCCTGTATCTAAAACGTCCTTTTCAATAATTTCTGCAAGTATGGCAACCGGTAAAATATTAAGCGATGCCAATGGAATTGCAGCCAAAATAATCAATGAATATATTTGGAGCTTCGGATCAATATCACTTTTTCCAAGAAAAAAAATCCCTAAAAAAACGATTGATAATAATGAGAGAGAAAAAATGATTACTCTTTTTTTACCGATTTTTTTTGAAAAATAATTTACTGCCGGATAAAATAAAAAAGAAACCAGCACCATTGTTATCATGAGTTTGTTGCCTATTGTGTCGGGCAGGCCGAGCAGAACAGTTACAAAATAAATTAAACCTGAAGTAATTATTGTAACTGCTATAAAGTAGGAGAAATCTGCAACAATAAATAATAAAAACTGTTTGTTCGAAAGGGTCTGCTTCAGAGCCAGTTTCAGCGGCACCGCGCTGGGTTTGCTGGTACAGTATTTTTTTTCAACAATTGCAAATACGGTAACTGCCATACATGCAGCTGCTGCGAAAGCCATTATAAATACGCTGTACTGCAATGCCGCAATATGCGATGTGATATTAAATGACTGTTGCAGCATTGCAGTAAGGTTAAATGCATTAGAAGCAATACCGATGCCGGCAACATAACCGATGGACTGCCATATTGCTAAACGCACTTTGTCTTCCGAAGTTGGCGCCAATTCAGGGAGTAATGCATTGTATGGAATAATATAGGTAGTTGACGAAACATAAAAACCAATCAGCATAAATACCAGCCAGGCAATATTCGCTGTGCTTTCAGCCTCCTTTAACGGATAAAAAACCAGGCAGCAGAAAATCAAAGAAGGGATTACAGCCAGCTTCATCAAGGGGATTCTCCGTCCCTTTGGATTTTTACTGCTGTCGCTGAACTGCGCTATCAGCGGATCATACACTGCATCAATAAGGCGGCCGCCTGCAGTAATTATAGCAATTACATTAAAGATGCCGAACACAGCAGCTTGTGTTATTAGGCGAGGCAGTCCGCTGTTTGCCGGGGGGAGGTAGAGATACACTAAAATAACACTTATGAGATTAATCATAATGCTCCAGCCCATCATGCCAAAAGCATAAGCAAGCTGTTTGTTAAAGGGCAGCGTTCGTTTTTGTACCTCCATTTTTTTTGCAATGTCGGAAAAAATAACAGCAATTATGCCATAGGAGTATAGCATTTTGAAAAAATCTAAATTCAAAATCCCTGATTCCAGGGGTTGTTTAATATAGAAATTCAGATTGGAGATTTATTAGAATATACTTTAAACTCTTCAGCTTTTCAATTGTTAATTATTATTAAAAGCATTTGGGGTTTATCTTTTGCAGAGCAGGTTTGATGTTTTTTAAGTAAATTCACCGCCTCAAATAAATGCGGGGTGAATACGTTACTCCCTGAATGGCTGATTTTATTTTTTACAATTAATTTAATTCAGGTATATTTAAATATAATCCAAAATTTTAACAAATGAAATGGCTTATACTGCTTTTAGGAATTGTATTTGAAGTGCTGGGAACAATCTGCATGAAATATGCCGAAGGGTTTACAAAATTAGTTCCTTCGATATTGGTGTTTGTTTTTTACGGCATCAGTTTAGCGGCACTGGTTTTTGTTCTCGAAAAAATGGAAGTGAGCATTGCTTATGCAATATGGGCTAGTGCAGGCACGGCGTTGATTGCAGCAATTGGAATAGTGTTTTTTAAAGAAACGGTTTCTGTCTCAAAAATTATTTCTATTTCTTTGATTATACTTGGAATATTAGGATTAGAATTATTCGATTAAAAAAAAGATCAGCGTTTTATTATTTAATGAATTCTCTTGGGACTTTATTTATTTTAAACAGCAGGTCTTTATTGCTCCCGAATGATTAATTATTAATAAAAGGAAAAAAATATGAATGTTTTTTTAACCGGTTCAACCGGGTTTGTGGGCGGGGAGTTGCTAGTTAATCTTTCTAAACGGCTTGAGGTAAATAAAATTTATTGTTTCATCCGTGCTTCATCAGAAGCGGATGCAGTTTTAAGGCTGCAGCATGTTTTTAATCTTCACAATGATTTTTTCGACAGCAGTAAAATTATACCGGTTATCGGCGACCTCTTTGATGAGAACCTTTCCGAATCACTTTTAAATAATAAAAGTTTAAATAATATTGATGTAATTATTCATTCAGCTGCAAACACATCTTTTTCACGTATCTACGACGATATGGTTGAAAAAGCAAATATTTCCGGCTTAGAAAAAATACTTCTTTGGGCAAAAAAACTGCCGAACCTAATCACCTTTCAATACATCGGTACAGCCACTATCTGCGGGAAAGACATTAAAAACCGGATTGTTTTGGAAGACGAATCCCCAAACATTAATGCGGGTCATTTAGTAAAATATACTTATACAAAAATGCAGGGTGAAATTTTGCTGCGTAAACATTTGCCGGAAAATAAAATACTTATTGCCCGGCCTTCCATAATAATGGGCGACAGCAGGCCGGTAATGCCCCGTTCACCGGTTATTCTGTGGGCAGCTGCTGCTGTTAACCAGCTTCGCCTTATCCCGGTGCATGAACATGCCTTGCTTGATATTATTCCGGTTGACTACGCTGCCGAAGCAATTGTAAAACTTCTGTTTTCCAAAAGAAATCACAAAGTATATCATATTTCATCAGGGCCGGCAGCAGCGACTTCAACCTATAAGGTTTGTAAATTTCTAGAAAATTATTTTCCCGATGCCCCGCCTTTCAACTATGTTCATAAGCCTCTTTTAAATCAAATAAAAAACTGGACCAGGAACAGGCTGCAGCCCGAAAGCGAATTATATAATTATCCCGAATATCTTGATTATTGGAAAAAAGTATTTCCAGACCCGGGCACCCTTCGTATTTTGTTTGCCGGATTAGAACCCTATCTTGAATTTATGGAGCTGGGGCAGGTTTTTGATAATTCGAGGCTGCTCGAAGATGTTGATATTAAACAATCACAGCCCGCTGATGTGTATATAAAAAACTGTATTCATGTTATCAAAAAAATAGATATCATGGAAGGTGCTTTTAATCCTTAGATTGCTAATGCTTAAATAAAAAAAACTCCCTGCTTTTTTGCCGGAAGTTTTTTTATGCGCTATATCTGATGTTCTGTATATGGTAAGAGCAACTTACCTTTTATAAATGACACGAAGTATCAGCCTGCTAGCTTTCCCTCAACTTCGCGCCTACCGGGGTAATGGAACACCAATAAGGAGCGAAAAGTTTTTCATTTTTAAAGATTAAAAATACAATAACTGAAAATTTACAAATAGACAATATGCTTTTCAAAACTATTCATTATTCTACTATCTCGCCAATGAAATATTGCCTTGCTTTATTATTTTATCCGCATTTACACTGGTAGCTTTAATGTAATAAACAAATACCGCTGGGTCTAACAATTTACCATGGTATCGCCCATCCCATCCTTGCGAAACATCATTGCTTTCATATACTTTTTCACCCCATCGGTCATAAATAATTATAGAAAATTGTGTTACACAATTTCCCCATCCTTCTAATTTGAATACATCACTTCGTCCGTCATTGTTAGGCGAAAAGGCATTGGGTACAGTAAAACCATCATTTGTTGGACAATAAAACTCTACAGTAATTCTCACACAAGCACTATCACTACAACCATTTGTATCGGTTATTGTTACACAATAATCGGTTGTTGAAAGAGGCGAGGCAATGGGGTTGGCACAGGTTGTACAACTCAATCCTTGAACGGGTGACCAACTATAAGTACCACCATTAACAGCACCAGAAGCCATTAATGTTGTAGTAGTTCCAGGTGTAATAGTTATATTATTTCCTGCAGCTGCATGTATGCTTCCTGTGTTGTTAATTATTGTTACTTCACTGGTAGAAACACATTCGGTACCGGAAGTTACTGTAACAGTATAAGTTCCTGCACTTAACCCTGTAGCTGTTGCTGTAGTTTGGCCGTTGCTCCACAAATAAGTGAAAGGCCCCATGCCACTTAGATTTACAGTTGCAGTTCCTTGACTTCCACATGTAAAATCGGTATTGGTAGTTTTTGCTATAATGCAAGCACAGGTTAGAACAGGGCAGGAGGCTAAGTTTAAAGAAGTTAAAAAACCATCCCCACATGCATAAATTTCTCCGTTTGTGCCAAGTGTTAAATCATATACTTGACCTGGTGTTGCAGCGGAACCAAGAACATTTAAAGAAGCATTAAATTTATAAACTCCACCTTGCGAACTACAATAAATATTTCCACAATCATCAACATCAATACCTGAATTGTGTTCCGTAATTCCATTTGGAATTACAGTGCTGTCAATCATAGTTCCAGTAACCAAGTCTCTTTTAAATAGTTTTAAACCATCAGTACTATATATATAATTCCCATTTGCTGCAATAGCATTTTGTCCCCCCCACATATTGTATTGAGTTCCGGAATAAGTAAAATTTTGTCCACTAGGTACAGAATAAATGGGAACAAATGTTCTGCTCAACGCAATTTGTTGAGGCACCAGTCCATAAGTAAGACCATAAAAATTACCATTTACTCCCTTTACGAGTGTCCTGATTTCGTCACCTGACGGAAAAGTTGATGTTAAAGTGTCAACATTGTTATTGGCTACGTCAATAATATAGGCCCAGGTACTGCCACTAGCGGCCGCGATTAGTAATTTACTATAATCGCAATTATAAGCACAACGCCAGTTTTCGCTAATAATAATATCAAAAGTATTATAACTCCATATTTCAATGCCCTGCGTATTTATTTTTTTTAATTCTCCCTGCCAACTGATGTATGAAATTCCATGGGGGCTTACCGTCATATCACCATAGCGGTCATATCCATTAAATCCTGTACTATAAGTCCATAAAAGTGTGCCTGTTGGATCATATTTTTGTAGACTAGCATCGGTTGTCCCCCCCATTATATAAACATTATCAAGGCTATCTTTACCAATTTCAAATGCTTTATTAACTGATGGAAGTGTTGGGGTTATAACCCATGGATCAATAATAATAGTGCTGTTAGTTGTTTGTTGTTGATTATTATTTGTTAGTGGAATATTTAATTTAAAAGAAACGGTATTATAATTTAATTGAAAATTAGAGCCAATTTTTCCTCCATCTTTAAAATAAGTGTTTGGTGCATGATCAATGAAATTGCCGAAATCCGATGTTATAATTAAATTTTGATTTTCATCGATAGCTAATTTCTTAGGATCAGTATACAGCATTTTTATTAAGTTGGGATTTGCTCCAGGATTAAGGATAAATGAATATTTTATTCCACTTTTATTTTCTGGAAAAATGTATTCAATATCAATATTTGGATAAATGTTTTTGTATACTATTTTTTTGAAAGCTTTTGCTTTTATGTTATTAGAATATGTGAAATAATTGCTTACTTGTTCTTCTGCAACCAGCTCCGCATTTGGATTGCATCCCAACCATTGCATATTTAAAAACTCTGGAACTATTTTATATTTTTCTCTTTCTTCTTTCTCTTTTTCCGGTTTTGAATTTTTATGACGTTCTTCTTTTTCTAGTTTTTCTTTTTCTCTTTCAGTAAGTTTAAACTTCGCATTGTGACGAAAAGTTACTCCTGAATTAAAAAAATAAATATCAACACCATTGCATTCAACACCATATTGAATGTGAGTTTTTGCTTGATTATTTTTATTGTCAAACTGTCCTTTGTTTTCGATAAAAACTTTGTGAAAGTTTTCAAGAGCTACCGTCCAAGGAGCAGCTAATCCATTTGATTGGGAAGTCGGTGAGTGTTTTGTTGATTGTCCGTCAGCAAAGGAAATAAAGACGAACAAAAAAACTATTAAGAAATAAATAAAAGTTGATTTCATTTTCGGGGGATTAAGACAAAAAAAACTATAAGTTTACAAATAGACCATCTATTTTCAAAATTATTCATTATTCAGCTATTTCACCAATGTTTTGCTTTTGTATATGCTCCAAACGTTAATATTATTAATGCGAACATTCCTAAAATAATTCTTTTTTTTATTTCAATGTTTTTTGTTTTTTCCTACTCATCAGGCTTTTCAGCACAGCCCCGTTTTTTTAATTGGTTTCTGTTCTCCAATAAAATCGCAGCCCCGGCTTCTCTTATTTTCAATCAGAGCAACCGGGGCTGTATATTTTTTTTAAAACCTAAACCGCCGAAATACTTATCGCAGTACTCAAAGCACTTATTCCATTGGCATTGCCTGCATAAAACTGGAAATAATATACAACACCTGAAGTAAGTGATGTAAATGTTTTTTTGCGGTTTTTATTTATATCCATACGCACTTTATTTGCATAAACAGCATTTACACTCAACTGTCCATTGATAAAACTGCCTTCTGGCAAAGGAGCATTTTCAGAGGCTACACAGCCATAAAAAGTTGCGCTGGCCACAGCAGGTGTAGTTGTATTAATTACTCCATGCTCCTGAATATTGCCTCTGTCCAACACACTGTTGGTAGGTATTGCAGGCACAGGAACTACTGTACTGCCGGCTTTTGTAGGTACAAAACCGCCTCATACAATAACTACTTCGGCTGTTGCCTGATTGTTTTTTACTATGCCGTTAATATAGTCGGCAATACTGTCGAGCCCTGTTATAAGAGCAGTATATGCCGTATTATAAGCAGGCTGCTGATTTACACCGCCCATTTTATAAGCAACATAGGTACTGCTATGAGTGCTTACTAAAGAGCCCAAAGAGGCATCGCTCACGGGGCGATTTGGAAATAAAATTGCATTTTCGAGCAAACGGTCTTTAACACCAATCCCAAAAGTATCGAGCGGATTATCGCTCAATCCATGATAACTTAAACTAACATGCATTAAATTCATAATTTTCTGTTTAATTGTTTTATTGTCTATTTCCTATTTCCTATTTCCTATTTCCTGTTTCCTATTACTTATTTCCTAAATGCTTCTTTGTATTAGTCGGCATCCGGCAAGTACCGGTTTGCAGCAAGTCGATTGCAGCCGGAAGAAAATCAATACTGGTTTTGTAAAATTGATATGGTTTCGCAGGTTTTTCAATACAAGTCTGCAGCGCGCTCATATAACTCTGCTTTTGATTTATACAAGTCTGAGTCCGGCCGATACAAGTCTGGAGCAAACCAGCACTTGTTTTGAAAAAACCAGGTTAATTTTTAGTCTTTTTAGTACTTACCAGCTTCCGGTAAGTACTTGCCGGCTCTAAACCAGTACTTGCCAGCCTCCGGCCAGTACTAACTGAACTTGAACTGATACTGGTTTTGCCCGAAGTGATACAAGTCTGAACCAAACCAATACAAGTCTGTGCCGGATTGACATTGGTTTTATATAAACCGATTTGTTTTGAATGGAAATTGGTATTAATTGCCGGTTGACTAATAAAAAAATTGCACAAAGCATAAGATATATTGCTGAATGGCCAGTAGCCGAGAGTATTTCTCGAATAAACGAGATTGTTTGTTGATTTATAATGAATTTTCATCGGTGGCGAATGTAAACATATATTTAAGTTTACAAATTATTTAGGGCATTAATTTAAAAAATAGCTTGAATATCTGAGCCGGTAATTGGTGAAATTTCAAGCGAAGTCCGGCTCTATCATAAATTTATAAACTATTAATAGGTTATCAAATCATCAAATTAAAATCGAGTGCAATTTTTCATTCCATTTACAGTTTTATAAACTTAATTTAGCCGACTGATTATATAATCTGAAATGAAACAGCGCCTGCCCATACTCATCTTTATATTTTCATTTTTGTTTGCCGGTTCTGCGGATTTAAAATCTCAGGAAAAACAAAAGTTTACCATCAGCGGTTATGTAAAAGATGCCGCCGCAGGCGAATACAGCATCGGCGCAAATGTGTATATAAAAGAACTTCTGAAAGGCGCAAATACCAATCAATACGGCTTTTATTCTATCACTGTTGAAAAGGGAACCTATCATTTAGTAGTATCTTATCTCGGTTACGAAAATTTTGTGCAGGAAATAATATTAGATAAAGATACACGGCTCAATGTTGAAATGAAACTCACCGTTGTTGCAGTTCAGGAGATAGAAGTTGTTTCAGAAAAGAGCGATAAAAATGTATCGGGTACTTCAATCGGCACGGTATCATTGGATATGCAGGAGATAAAAAAAATTCCTGCTTTCATGGGAGAGGTAGATGTTTTAAAAACTATACAGCTGCTGCCGGGTATAAAGTCGGCAGGTGATGGCAATACGGGGTTTTACGTACGCGGCGGCGGGCCCGATCAGAATCTTATTTTATTGGATGAAGCCGTTGTTTATAATGCTTCCCACCTGCTCGGTTTCTTTTCCGTATTCAACGGCGATGCAGTAAAAAATATCACATTGATTAAAGGAGGTATGCCTGCCCAGTATGGCGGCCGTTTGGCTTCAGTGCTTGATATTTCAATGAAAGAGGGCAATAACAAAACGTTTCATACAGAAGGCGGCATCGGTTTAATATCATCCCGTTTAACGGTGCAGGGCCCGATAAAAAAAGATACAGGCTCTTTTATTATTTCAGCGCGGAGAACATATATAGATGCTATCGCTAAACCATTTGCCGCTGCAGGCTCTTCACTGCGGAATTCAGGTTATTATTTTTATGATTTAAATGCAAAAGTAAATTACCGCCTTTCGGATAAAGACAGGATTTTTGCAAGCGGTTATTTCGGAAAAGATGTTTTGAATTTCATTGATAAAGTCGGGCAGTTCAATTTGAATGTAGGCTGGGGAAACTCAACAGGCGTAGTTCGCTGGAACCATTTGTTCAATGATAAATTATTCATGAATACATCGGCTATTTTCAGCGATTATAATTTTTCTTTCGGCGCAGGACAAAGCGGTTTTGAATTCAAATTAAATTCCGGAATACAAGACTGGAACGGGAAAGTGGATTTCACTTATTTTCCCACATTGCGGCATGAGATTAAATTCGGAGCTAATTATATTTTCCACACATTTACTCCCACAAGCGTTTCCGCCAAGCAAGGTGATATAGCTTTTGATTTTGGAAAAGTGAAAAAAGACTACGCACATGAAGCTGCGGTTTATCTTTCTGATGATTTTGAAGTTACTGATAAATTAAAAATTGATGCAGGGCTCCGTTATTCCTATTTCATACAAGTTGGTCCGTTCGACCGCTACGTGAAAGACCCTTTCAATGGGCTTACATCAAATATAATTCACTATGGCGGCGGACAAAAAGTTAAAGATTACGGGGGCTTGGAACCCCGCCTGAATGCCCGTTATGAGCTTAATTCAAAATCATCCATTAAGGCTTCATATACATATAACCTGCAGTATATACATCTTGCATCGCTTTCATCAATTTCTCTTCCCACTGATACCTGGGTTCCCTGCTCCGAACTTGTGCAGCCACAGAAAGGCACTCAGTATTCATTCGGATATTTCCGGAATTTTCTTGACAACATGTTTGAAACTTCTGTTGAAGTTTATTACAAAGAATTAAAAAATCAAATTGAATATAAAGACGGCGCCCTGCCGGGATCAGATATTAACGATAATGCCGATAACCAGTTCGTATTCGGCACAGGTAAGGCTTACGGTGCTGAATTTTTTCTGAAAAAAAGAATGGGCAAATTTAACGGATGGGTTGGTTATACTTTATCATACACCACCCGCCAATTCCCGGACCTTAATCTAGGAAGAGAATTTTATGCTAAATACGACAGACGCCATGATGTTTCTGTAACCGCAAGTTATGATTTGAGTAAGAAGTGGACATTCGCTGCTATCTGGGTTTACAGCACCGGTAATGCAATTACTGTACCCACAGCTTATTATATTATCGACGGCAATTTCGTGACTGAATACGGGGACAGGAACGCGTTTCGAATGCCTGCTTATCACCGTTTAGATTTATCAGCAACCCTTACACCTGACCGCGCAAAAAAGCTGGAACGCAAAAAAAGCCGCTTAACCAAGCGCTATCAGCGCCAGGGAAAAGATGTATCTACTTTGGTTGTTCAAAAAAATTGGGCAAAGGGATATGAAACAACCTGGAATTTCAGCGTGTTTAATGTCTATGACCGACACAACCCTTACATTGTTTATTTTTCGAGTAAAGGCAGCATAGCAACGGGCGATTATAAAGCAATCGCAAAGCAGGTTTATTTATTTCCGATACTGCCGTCGATTACTTGGAATTTTAAATTTTAAAAGAGAAGCTGCTTCTTCTTAATCATCATCGCTTAATTGAAGGGCAGGATAGAAATACAATGAAAAAAATAACAGAACTATATCGTAAAAAATATATCCTTCCTTTGAGGAGGGCAGGTGCGTTCTTCTTTTTTATTTTCTTCCTTTTTGGATGCACTGAGGATGTAAACCTTACAATTGCTGGCGGCGATAAAGAAATTGTAATTGAAGGAAGTATAGAAAGCGGTAAACCGGCAAAAGTAATTGTTACCCATAACAGCCCTATTTCACAGACAATAAATGCCAGCGCCATCCTGGTATCAAATGCTAAAGTGTATGTAAGCAATGGATTTATAACTGATACATTAACATTCGGGCTTGATGCAGAATCTGCTATTCCTCTGGATTACAAAGGTCATTCAGTTATCGGAGTGCCTTTGCAGACATATTATTTAACTGTAATTGCCGATGGTAAAACCTATACCGCCATTACTACAATTCCAAAGCCTATTGCTTTGGATTCTGTTTGGTGGCAGGTGCAGCCTCCGAAAGACAGTCTGGGCTTTGCCTGGGCTCATTTATCCGATCCTCCCGGATTAGGGAATAATTACAAATGGTTTGCAAGGCGTCCTACAAAGGACTTTCGCTGGGTTGCCCCATACGGCTCAACATTTGACGATAAATTTTTTGACGGAAAAAGTTTTGATTTTGCGTACAACCGGGGCACCGATCCTACTACTACAGCATCGGCTCCGCCTTTATCGGATGAAGGTTATTTTAAAAAAACGGACACTGTTTATATAAAATTCTGCACAGTTGATTATAACACTTGCCGGTTTTATGAAACATACGAAGCCGCACTTCAGGCTAACGGCAACCCTTTTGCCTCGCCAGTAAGCATTATCAGTAATATAAAAGGCGGCGGACTGGGCGTTTGGGCAGGCTTCGGTACCACTTATGATACAATTATGCCCAAACATTAATGTCTAGGTGTTTTTGTTTTTTTATTTCATTGCCCTTCGGTCATTGCCCATTGCCCATTGCTCTTTCTCATTTCAGGCATTAATTTTTTAATTTTGTTCCCATGCAGCGCATAGCACTTCTTTCCGATACTCATAATTATTTAGATCCGAAAATTTTCAAATATTTCGAAACCTGTGATCAAATATGGCATGCAGGCGACATCGGTACAATTGCTGTTACAGATGAACTGTCAAAAATAAAATCCGTTACTGCAGTATACGGCAATATCGACGGGCAGGATGTCAGAAAAGCATATCCATTAAATCAGCGGTTTATGTGTGAAAAAGTTGATGTTTTTATGACTCACATAGGCGGATACCCCGGCCGTTATTCACCTGAGGCGCTTGCTGAGATAACTAAAAATCCTCCTAAATTATTTATCTGCGGACATTCGCATATTTTAAAAGTTATATTTGATAAAAAATATAATCTTCTTCATATTAACCCAGGTGCTGCCGGGATTCATGGCTTTCATAATGTAAAAACATTTGTACGTTTTGCAATCGACGGCGATAAAATAAAAGATTTGGAAGTAATAGAAATTCCTAAAAACGTATAAAACTTTTTAGGATTCAGAATCAAAAACAGTAAGCTGCAATTCTGGCAAAGAAAAACCCTTAAAGCCTTTTTTACAAAGTCTTTAAGGTTTGTACCTCCGGGGGGACTCGAACCCCCACGTTTTGCAACACTAGATCCTGAGTCTAGCCTGTCTGCCAATTTCAGCACGAAGGTGTAATGTGCGCTAAATTAATAATTTTAAAACCGCAAAAGCCGCAAAATGCGGCTTTTGTTTTGTACCCAGTGCCGGAGTCGAACCGGCACGATTTCTCACTGGTGTTTGAGACCAGCGCGTCTACCAATTCCGCCAACTGGGCATTTTTTTAGTTTTTGCAATAGGTTTTAGAATTATATTTCTAAAATTCAAAACCCCTGAAATGCAAACGGTATCGATTATTAAATCAGGGATGCAAAACTATTCATTTGTTTTTGATTAGCAAAAAAATAAGGCTGCAAACGTAAAATTCTTTTGACTGAACAGCATTTTTCATTACATTTGCACCCCTCATAAAAAGGCTTATGAAAAATCAGGTGAAAATATTTTCAGGTTCCGCTTCCCTTTATCTGTCTGAGAAAATAGCAGAAAACTTCGGACAGGAATTGGGCAAAGTGGCATTGCTTCGTTTCAGCGACGGCGAGTTTCAGCCTTCTTACGAAGAAACTGTCCGCGGAAGCGATGTTCTTATTATTCAATCTACTTTTCCTCCTACTGATAATTTATTTGAATTATTGTTAATGATTGATGCAGCGAAACGTGCATCCGCTCACCAGATTATTGCTGTAATGCCTTATTTCGGATATGCCCGCCAGGACAGGAAAGACCAGCCCCGCGTGGCAATCGGTGCTAAAATGGTAGCTAATTTACTCTCGGCTGCCGGCGCAACCCGCATTATTACAATGGATTTACATGCCGATCAAATTCAGGGATTCTTTGATTTTCCGGTTGATCATTTATATGCTTCCTCTATATTTCTTCCGTACATCCAAAGCCTTAACCTGCCGAATTTAACAATGGCGGCGCCCGATATGGGAGGTTCAAAAAGAGCTAATGCTTATGCGAAATTTTTAAAATCGGATATTGTTATCTGTTACAAACAGCGTTCAAAAGCAAATGTAATTGAGAGCATGACCTTAATCGGAGATGTTGAAGGCCGTGATATAATGCTTGTAGATGATTTAATTGACACAGGAGGCACCCTTGCAAAAGCGGCTGACATGATGCTTGCCAGAGGGGCAAACAGTGTAAGAGCCGTATGTACGCATGCCGTATTATCAGGCAAAGCGTATGAAAATATAGAAAAATCAGGATTAACTGAACTTATTGTAACTGATACCATTCCTTTAAAACAAGAATTCAGTAAAATAAAAGTGCTTACTGTGGCCGGCTTGTTTGCTAAGGTATTACATAGTGTTCACAGTTATGAATCTATCAGTTCTAACTTTATTGTTAGCTGAAGAAATAATTTGAAAATTAATTAATTTTATTATTCAAATTGTAAAATATAAATGAAATTTAATTGTGCCGCATATATTTAAAATAACATTGATTGAAGGGCATGACAATCAAAATAAACTAAACAAATAAAAAAATGAAATCAGTATCTATTAGCGGTTCGCCACGTGCGGATGTAGGGAAAAAAGATGCAACGGCTTTGAGAAATGCCAAGCAGATACCTTGTGTATTGTACGGGGGTAAAGAGCAGATTCACTTTGCAGTTGCTGCAACGGAATTTAAAAACTTAATTTATACGCCGGATGTGCACACAGTAGATTTAGACATTGCCGGTAAAAAATATTTTGCTGTTCTTCAGGAAGCGCAATATCACAGAGTTCACGACCATTTATTGCATGCCGATTTTTTGGAAATCGTTCCGGGAAAACCAGTAACAATGAATATTCCAATCAGAACTTCCGGAACATCTCCCGGAGTTAGAAATGGCGGAAAACTCGTTAAAAAATTAAAAACATTAAGAGCAAAAGGCTTGGTTGAGAAAATGCCTGACACAATTACTGTTGCGATTGATGCAATGGAAATCGGCCATTCTGTGCGTGTTGAAGATATTAAAATTGATGGAATAACTTTTTTAAATGCTTCAAACATTACTGTTGTGGGTGTTGAAACTACACGTGCTGCTGTTGCAGAAGAATCTGCTGCACCTGCTGGGGGAGCTAAAGCTGCTGCACCTGCTGCGGGCGGAGCAAAAACTGCTGCACCTGCTGCCGGAGCAAAAACTGCTGCACCTGCTGCCGGAGCTAAAGCTGCTGCACCTGCAGCTGCAAAACCAGGAGCAAAAAAATAAATCATTTGTAAACTATTTATTGAAATCGGCGTCCCGCAGTATTGCAGGACGCCGATTTTTTTTATTTTTACAGGAACAATTTTTATATGAGTAAATTTTTAATTGCAGGATTAGGAAACATCGGTGATGAATATGCCGATACCCGCCACAACATCGGGTTTATGACTCTTGATGCGATAGCAGCAGAAAATAATTTAAAATTCAGCACGGGCAGGCTTGCCGCTGCTGCAGAATATAAATTCAAAGGGAAAACATTGATTCTTATAAAGCCCTCTACCTATATGAATTTAAGCGGTAAAGCAGTTAACTACTGGCTGCAGACCGAAAAAGTTTCAATAGGAAATTTATTAGTAATTGTTGATGACATTGCAATCCCTTTAGGAGCGCTGCGTTTGAAAGGGAAAGGCAGCGACGGCGGACATAACGGATTAAAAAGCATTCAGGAAACCTTAAATACAGCGGACTATGCTCGTCTTCGGTTTGGCGTAGGCAGCGAGTTTTCTAAAGGCCGCCAGGCCGATTATGTATTAGGGAAATGGAAAGAAGAAGAAAAAATAATACTTAAGCCCCGTATTAAGCTTGCTGTAGAGATGATTCAAGGTTTTGCTGCTATCGGCTTGCAAAGAACAATGACTGCCTACAATAATAAATAATGCTGGTTTCTGCTTATTTATTATATTTGCTTTCCCAGTCAAAATTGAATTAAACTTAAATAAATACTGCATGAAAAAACTTACTTTTCTTCTTATTGCTTCTGCCTTTACAATTACTGCCTACTCTCAAAGCTTTACCGCATTATATTCATTTGACAGTGTAAAAACAACATCAGGTTTAATTGACCCGACCTCTGTTCCAACCGCCCCGGGTATTACGTTCGGGAGTTTTTCAGCCTTTGGAACTCCTGCAAATCCTAATGCTTCGGCGCGTTTTTCTTTTACAGGATGGCCTAAAGATTCAATGCCTTTTAACGATGTTTATTCTTCATTAGCCGGCGTCATCAATACCTCTCAATATTATGAAGTAACTCTTACACCTTCATCTGGATTTGCAATGACTTTATCCGGCATAACCTTTAAAGCGCAGCGCTCTGGAACTGGAATCAGAACATATTCCGTCCGCTCAAACGACGATTCTTATGCTGCAAACCTGCAGGCATCAATCGCACCGGCCAATACAAATTTAAGTGTTCAGACGGGTAATATTTTCTATTGGAACCTTGATGCAATTACCAGCGGACAAAACGGAAGCACAATTACTTTAAGCGGGCCTGGTTTCACAAATAGCAGCAGTGCAAAAACTTTTCGTTTTTACGGATGGAATGCTGAAGGATCCGGCGGCACATTCGGCATTGATACTGTAAAGTTTTCCGGCTCTGCCTCTGCTTTAAATTCAATCCGGGAGTTTTCATCCGATATTTCGGCTTCTGTTTATCCGAACCCATCTGAAACAGGGCTGTTTACTGTTGATTTGGCAGGAGCGGCGATCAAAACAATTGTTACTGTATATAACATCATCGGAAAAACAATTTTTACTAAAGAATTAAACTTCCCCGGCAGGCAGACAATTGATTTATCAAACGAGGCTTCCGGCAGTTATTTCATAAATATTAAAAATGACAACTCCGTAATCACCCGAAAAATTACTATTAATAGGTAGAAAATAATTCCGCATTCATAAAAAAATTTAAAATACACATTCAATAACAAAACAAACGTCATGATAAAAAAAATCACTTTAGTTTTTGCGATTGCTTTTTTTTCAATCTATGCGCAGGCACAGAGCTTTACAGCATTGTATACTTTCGACAGCGTAAAAACAACATCGGGTTTAGTTGACCCAACTGCTGTCCCAGTGGCTGCTGGTGTAACTTTTGGAAGTTTCAGCGCCGCCGGCGTTTCAGTAAATCCAACTGCAACTGGGCGTTTTTCCTATAAAACATGGTCAACAGGAGCAGTGAACGGGAGCGATATTTATGCAAATTTAACGGGAGCGCTCAATCCTGCTGAGTATTTCGAAGTTACCGTTACTCCAAACTCCGGTTATAAATTATCCTTAACAGGTATCACATTTAAGATGCTGCGCTCCAGCACAGGAGTGAGAACATATTCGGTGCGTTCAAGTGCTGATGGATTTGCAGCCAACCTTCCGGCATCCATCAATCCTGTTAATACAAAATTAAGCGTGCAGAGCGGTAATGTTTTCTTTTGGAATAATGATACGGCATCTACCTCTACAAGTCAGGCAGGAAACACAATTACATTGAGCGGTGCTTCTTTCAGCAACATTACCTCCGCAGTGAAATTTCGTTTTTATGCCTGGAATGCAGAATCAACTGCAGGTACTTTCAGCTTAGATAATGTTTCTATTGCTGGTGCTGCGTCTCATTCAATTGCAAATTTTGCTGCCGATACAGTCTGCCTTGGTGATTCAACAAGTTTTCTCGATTTATCAATGGGCGGATTGGGAGGCCCTATTACCAGCTGGGCTTGGAATTTCGGCGACAACAGCTCCGTTGATTCAACACAAAATCCCGTACATCAATATTTTTCATCGGGCATATACTCAGTTACCCTGGTTGTCAGAGATTCTTCATTACATAGGGATACTGCAGCAGCCATGGTTATTGTAGATTCAGTAGGAGGCTCATTTGTTGTTTCTGTAACCGGACATACAGCAACTTTTACAGGCGTTCCAACAGGAAGAATCAGCCCGTTTTATTTTTGGGATTTTGGCGACAGCAGTCCAGTTAATTATTTACTCAGCCCTGTGCATACGTATAGTGTAACCGGCACTTTCAGTGCCTGCTTTACGGTTGCAGATTCAACCAGCGGCTGCATAGATTCAGTGTGCCACCCGGTTGTGATTATTGCAACGGGCATTGCAGCTAATACTTCCGAAGTAATTAGTATTTATCCTAACCCTTCTGCGAACGGCTTGTTTACAGTTGGTCTAGGGAATTATTCGAACAAAACAATTGTTACTGTTTATAACATTATCGGAAAAATTATTTTCACGAAAGAATTAAATTCTTCCGACCGTCAATTAATAGATTTATCAGCTGAAGCGAATGGCTGCTATTTTATTGGCATCAAAAATGATAGGGAGAGTAGTATTAAAAAAATAACAATCAATAAATAAGTAATCATTAATAATTTCAATTTTTAAAAAGATGAAAACAACTAAACTTATTTCAATGGCTGCATTAGGCGCTGTACTTGCAATGACAGCATGCTCAAAAGACGGTGCGCCGGGTGCACAGGGACCTCAGGGACCCCGCGGTTATGCAGGAGTAAACGGCACAAACGGATACGACGGCAATGCTAATGTTATCGGCACAAATTCACTTACAACAGCAAGTTCATTATGGACTGCCAGCGGAACAGGCTGGATGTATGATTTAACAGCTACCGATATTACTCAGGCAGTAGTTGATAAAGGGATTGTCCAGGTTTTTATTCAGTATGGAACTGAGTGGTGGTCTCTGCCTGATTTGAATGGCATAAACGAAACTTTATTCGGCTATAGTGTCGGCCATGTTAAACTGCTTAATAAAAACTCAGATGGGTCGCAGGCCACTAATCCTGGAGGGCAGACATTTAGAGTGGTTATTATTACTGCTTCTAATTTAGCCGCGCATCCTAATACAGATTGGACTAAATATGCAGTAATTAAACCTCTTTTAAACCTGCCGAATTAATCAAAACTCTTTAAAGGATATTTTATTATTCTCTGATTAGATTAATTGATTCCGTAAAATATAAAAAATGAAAGACCTCGAATATATTCGAGGTCTTTCATTTTTTATCACTACTAACCGACTAAAGAAAATCATCCGGGCTAATGCCCTTGATTAGCACGGCTGTCATAATCCCAGCCTTAAGGCTGGGGTTACAGGGAATTCCTATTATTAATAGGGCTTTAGCCCTAAATGGATGATTAAATCAGCGGCTGTTTTTTGCCTCAATACAAAGAAAATAAATCCTAATTATTTAATAATTTCCATTCTAATTCCATGTCCCAGTTTGAGCGGATGGTGATGGGATCAGCATTAAAAACAACTTTTTCGGGCTGGATTTTCCGCAGCAGATTTCCTGTATTCCATTTATAATCTGCATTCATGTCGTAAATAATTTTGATGGTGTATTTCTGCGGAAGCAGATATTGATATGTGATTGTTTCTGTTTTCTTAATATTATTTACCCGAGCGGGATTGCCCGCTTCATCCAGCAGCTGAACAATATAATTTCCGGATGTTTCAGGAACCAGAAGCGTAAGTTTCAAACTGCCGTAAAATTTTTCTTCCCGCGTTTTAAAATCAATTTTAATAGTATCGTTTGTTAAGCCGAAAAAATCTGTGAAGGTGCCGGGCGGGATGAATAAATTATAACCGGCGTTTTCTTTAAGAGCTATAGGAACCATGCCTGCATCGATCTCTGATGAGCCTGTGGCAGGGACTTTCACAGCACCTCTTACAACTCCGATTTTTACGGATGCACTATTGATTGATTCCTGCAGCTGCAATTTATAAGGGATGCTGTCCTCTGTGAGCTTTATGCCATTGCCTGCATTCTTAAACAGTGAAGGGTCTAAGGGGTTATTAAAAGTTAATTTTAATTCGGAATTCAAATCAACAGTTTTACTGCCTTTGGGACTGCTTATTAAAAGTAATTTCAAGGGGGTTCTTTTGTTCTTTAAAGCGGCTTCTTTTGTAATTATTTTAAATGCAAGCGAATCAATCACCTTGCTGCCGTTTTTGACTTTAAGAAACAAAGAATCTTTATCGAAGTTTCTGAACCAGTAGTTGAGTGTGTCTTTAGTTATAGAAAAATCAGTAATCACATCATCTTTTTTAAATGTATGATTTATGGGCTGGATGGTAACACTGTCGGCATTTTTATTGAAAATAAACATAATTCTTCCGTAAGAATTGTATACAGTTTTCTTTAAAAACAGTTTCTTGGGCGGTTCGGGAAACAGGTCAATTAAAATCTTCTGCTTTTCTAAAACATCAATAGGGCCGTTTACAAAACCGATTTTTTCATTTTCGCCGTCATATTTATAATTGGCGTTGGCATCTTTCAAGGCAAGCAATTTATATTTGTCAGCACGTACGTTATTAATTTGGAAAGAGCCGTCATCTTTGGTTTTTGTAAAATAATCGGGACGCTTTTTAAACACAACGCTGTCGCTGAAATCAGTATATAACATCACTAATATATCTTTTTCGGTTTTGTGATCGAAAGCATTTTCTACTTTGCCTTTTACTATTGATGAATCGATAAAACTGCCGGTAGAAAAAATATATTTAAAATTATCAACCGGATTGTTTTCATGAAGATCCTGCACAGCCGTGCCGAAACTGATGCAGTAAGTAGCATTTGGTTTTAAGATTTCATTTTTATCAAAATTGATAATGAGTTCCTTGTTTTTTACTTTTATATCCGGCGTATTTGCAAGCGGGGGTGAAATAATAAGCTGGTTGGACAATTCTCTTAACTGAATAAATTCATCAAAATATATTTCAATGGATTTAGCTTTAAAATTCAGTGTAGCACTGTCTGGAATGTATTTGACAATCTTTGGCGGCGTTTTATCAGGAGGCCCTCCTCCAGGTGCTACAATCTGTGCACAGGAAGCAAGGAGAAATGCACAGATGAACCAATGTGATGACCTGCCGGCGGTTTTAATTTTGCTGTAAATATATTTTAATCGGTACTTCATAAAAACAATGTTGTTTGATTCTTTCAAATCAGTGCATGGGCATTTCGACACACCTGCTGATTATTCCGGCTATTTGTTGTAAATAAATTTTGTCAGTTTCATTGAAATCGGCAAGGTGCAGGCTGTCTATATCTAAAACTAAAATAACATCGCCGCTTTTATTAAATACCGGCACTGCTATTTCTGATTTTGATAATGAACTGCAAGCGATATGCCCCGGAAATTGGTCCACATCATTTACAATTATTGTTTCTTTCTGTTCCCAGCATTTACCGCAGACTCCCTTTCCATAGGCTATTCTGGTACATGCAGGAGGTCCCTGAAAGGGGCCGAGCACAAGTGATTTTTTTTCTGTTTCACCCGAACCATCTATAAATAAAGGCGCATAGGATGCCTTACTGTCTTTCACAAAATAAATACCCGTCCAAAAAAAATTCATTGAAAACTGAAGTGCAGAAACAATGTTGCAAAGGTTGGCAATAGTATCGTTCTCGCCTCTTATTAATGCTTCAATCTGAGGAATCAGTGATTCGTATTTTTCCTTTCTTGTAAGTCCCGAAACAACAATTGATTCAGTCATTTTTATAAATTAGACTGCAAAGATATAAAAGCCGGCTTAAATCTTCCTAAGAGTAAAATTTAATTAGGCCTAATTTTGTTAAATGTCTGCCGGGTTTAATAACGCCGTTTTTAATGATTTGCAGCATACGCAATAGCAGCAATACTCACCTTTACCCCGGGAACCTGCAATAGTGTGTGTGCGCAGGCTTCTAATGTTGCCCCAGTGGTAATTACATCATCAACAAGTAAAATGTGTTTGTTCTTTAATGTTTCGCTGTTTTGAAGCTGAAAAATTGATTCAACATTTTTCCAGCGGTTAAAGCGCGATTTCTTAGTCTGTGTTTCCGATTCAAATGCGCGGAACAGCGTTTTTAAATCGGCTGCCGCATCCATGCTTTCGGCCAGCCCTTCGGCAAACGAATCACTTTGGTTATAGCCTCGTTTCTTTTTCTTTTTTGGATGAAGAGGCACTGGAATAACAGTGTTTACAGTATTAAAATCATCGCAGTATTTTAATTCATAACCGTATAATTTTCCCAGGGTATAGCCGATGTCCTTCTGCCCTTTATATTTCAACTGGTGAATCAGGTGCTGTACCTTTCCTCCTTTGTTAAATCCGTAAAAGGCTGCAGCAGAAAAAATAGAGACCCGTCCCCAGAAAATTTTGGATACGGGGTTATCATGATTTAAATGAAAATTTGTTTTTGGTAAATGGTAGGCGCAGTAGGTGCAGATGCAGGATTCGTTTTTATACAAACTCTTTCCGCAGGAAACGCAGACATTGGGGAATATCAATGAAATAAAATCGTTTAACATTACGTTTGTATTGTACAGCTAAAATATATTACTTTTGCGATATAGGAAACAATCAATCAATTATTATGGAAAATAATCAGAATACAGAAAAAAAGCCGATAACTACTCCTCCCAAAGTAGAAAAGCCGCCTATTACTACTCCTCCGAAAGTTGAAAAACCGCAAAACGGTTTACGCCCTAAGGAAGAAAAAAAATCAAATAGCAAAGTGATTTTTATTATTCTAATTGTTCTGTTACTGATTGGAAACGGTGTGTTTGCCTGGCTTTGGCAGCAAGAGCGCGGCCGTGCAAATACCGAAGTGATTGTGAAGGAGAAGGTGATTGTGGAGCGTGATAATGTAAAAGCAGATTTATTGGAACTGCAGGATCAGTATGCAACACTGCAGACCAGCGACAAAGCTGTACAGGCTGAGTTAGAGTCGAAACGCGCTGAAATTGCTGATTTACTTGAGCAGGCAGAAAAACATAAAGGAGATGCTTCTACGATTGCCAAACTGCGTAAAGAAACTGATTCACTGCGTAAGATTATGAAACATTTTGTGGTGGAAATAGATTCCTTAAATACATTGAACAAAGTAATAACTGCGGAAAAAAATAAAGTAACTGCTGACTTAAGTACAGAAAAAGGCATTACTACTAAGCTTTCGAAAGATAAGGATGCATTGCAGAGTACAGTAAACCTGGGCCAAATTTTAAAAGCATCTTCGCCGACGGCTAAAGGTGTAAAATTTAAATCCGGAGGTAAAAAAGAAGTAGAGACAAGCAAAGCTTCTAAGGTTGAAAAAATTAAAGTATCCTTTACACTGGCAGAAAATAAAATTGCCAAAAAAGGTGTAAAACCAGTTTACGTGCGTATTGTAAGCCCTGATGGAAAAGAAGTATGCAAATCGCAGGATGACGGAAACATGTTTTCTTTCAATGGATCTAAAGGTTATTTTGCAGGAAAAGAAGATATAGATTATAACAATGAAGAATTGAAAGTGGATGTGTTCTGCGAAGGGGCAGGCGAATTTGTTCCGGGAAAATATTTGATCACAATAGGCTGCGACAATGTGGTTATAGGTGAGACCAGTGTTACTTTGAAGTAAAAAAATATTTAGAAGTAGTATTTAATAAAAAGCCCGCCCGATTATATCGGGCGGGCTTTTTTGGTATTAAGTATTATGTACTAAGTATTATGACAAACAGGATTCTTTATACTTAATACTTAGCTTATTGCATCAATCTCATTTTTTTACATTTTTTAACAATTGGTTTATTTTATTCGGGAAGGAAAAGAGATTAATTTGAAAGTATCAGGTTTAAAGAGTATATATTAAAACTTTGTGTCAGCTATTTTTTGTTTTGAAAACGGCGGCACAAGTGTGTAGACCCAATAATCGTTTCAATATTGCTTCTACACAACTGTGTAGACCCTATAAAATTTAAATATTACCTCTACACAAGTGTGTAGACCCAATAATCGTTTCAATATTGCTTCTACACAACTGTGTAGACCATATAAAATTTAAATATTGCCTCTACACAACTGTGTAGACCCAATAATCGTTTAAACATTGCCTCTACACAAGTGTGTAGACCCAATAATCGCATAATCGTATTCTCACACAACTGTGTAGAGGCAATAATGTTTAAATATTGTCTACACAGAAATGTGCCAGCCTTATTCCTTTAAAAGTATTGTTTGCATTTATATTTTTTTATGCGCGGTTTTATTTCTTTAATATTACATAATAATCGAATAAAAGATAAGCAAAGCCGTTTCCAGTTACAACCGATTGCAATCGGAAGCGGTTAAAGTTGATGAAGAAATAGGCGTAGCAGCATATATTGACTATAGCATATAAACGCAATGGCTGCGTTTAGCGATATGTTGCGCAAGTTTGTTAAGAGGGATCTCACATATGTTACAAGTACTTATAGTATGACTATTGACATCGAAAAAAAGGAAAGACAGCTAGCGAATGAACTCAATAAATTTTCAGGGAAATTTATGAGTAATTCCAAATGGACAAAGGTATTTGAAAAATTATCCCAAAATATAGACATCATTAATAAGTGCTTAATGAAAGACGTTCATGATGAACTCTTGAGACAAATTTACCTTCCTACATTTGAAAACGTTTCTTTTACTTTTCACGACAAGGGGTTTAAAGACTATGGAGGAAACCAACCTTATAGGTTCAAAGAAATTCAGTGGATTGAATTCCCAAGTCACTGGACTATAAAATCGCAGAAGTACAAGCAGGACATTTTAAAAATAAAAAATCAATTGCACAATATTGGTCAGTTAGAAATTGAGTGTGACGAGGAGAAATTAATAATTTATGGTTACAAATAATGTTGTATTACGACCGTTGTGTATACGCGAGCTTTGTTTTACGACCATTGTTTACGGGGCTTTCAGACAGTTGTGGTTGGACTTTTCTCGAATTTATAATTCTACCGAAAAGTAAACATGCGCACAACAAAAAATATGCTATACCTTAGCCGACACACTCAAAAATCTTACGCACGGTATCGCATATTTAGCCGTTGGCGGTAATGTTAAAAAAAGTAAAGCAGACAATCACACAAGTATACAGACAATGGAATGGAGCACAATTCAATATTACTTTTATCCAGGACTAATAATATTTTTATTATTGATTGTGATTTTCAAAGTCAAAAAAATTGACAAGCCATTACGGAACATAAAGTTTTGGGTTGTATGGACAGTTTCGACTCTTATTACCGGGACTTCATTAATAGTGTTTGTTACAGTGTTTCTTATGAACATTATTTTTCCACCGGAACACAATTTTGCAAGTAAGTCCTTCGACAATAAATTATGGTTATCGAATCCCAATAATCGGACAGAAATAATAGCTAGTCTTATAAAAAGCAAATTGTTGGATCATAAAAGTAAAGCAGACATCATAAAATTGCTTGGTCAACCTATGGACAGTTGCACTTATGCTTCTTCCAAGAGACAAGATTTAACTTATTATTTAGGCCCCGAAAGAAGCGCTATTAGCGTGGACAGCGAATGGCTGGTAATTCGGCTTGACAATGACACGGTTAAGAATTACGACCTGCATAGAGACTAAAAAAATCATTGACAAACTTTTTAAGTAAAATTTAAGTTTATCGTTCTTTTCAAAAATATACTGGCAGACATTCTTTCGGAGCCTTTTTAAAATATTTACTGGCAGACCTTTTATCAAACAATAGGACTGTTGTGTGTTTTACGACCATTAACCGAGAAACAAAACGATGAAAAATTTCAGTAAATCGACATTCTTTCTTTCGACTTTAATATTTGTCCTTTTATTAATTCCAAGTATTATAGCATCGTTTGGAGAGGACGAAGGTACTATAGAAACAAATATTTTCTGGGTGACTTTTGCGAAACTGTTTCACATTTTAAGATTTCCGACTCATACTCTCTTTTGGGCAATAATCAGCAAAGGTGGACCAATTATGGGCTTCGGTGGCCTTTTAATAAATTGTATGTTTTATGGATTTATCACGGAAAGACTAATTTCCTTTTTTAAAATAGATAGAAAAAAATGACAGTGTAATTTGAGTTTACAACTGCTGGGTGTTTTACGACCGTAATTTTTACGACCGCTGTTTGCTATGATTGTTGCGTGTTTTGAATCAATTATTCCAATAGTATGCGACATAAGATAATTATCTTTTTTTTATTTTTATCAATTCTTAGCTGTCATCAGCAAAAGAAAAAACCAAATTTTGATACAGAGCATTTTGACACTAATTCAATTTTTGGACACTATCGCTGTAAGCCAATTCTTGCCGATGCCGGGTCTGGTATTACCTTGTATCCAGATAGTTTATATACCTATAGCGCAGGAAATCCTGCGGAACTATTTGTTGACACCGGATCGTTTACATTGAAGAATTCAATTTTAATATTAAAATCATTTTTGCGAATGAAAGTGGATACTGTTAATAACGTACCTATAGAAAATGAACCACAGACTGGCAGAGAGCTTCTTTTAAAAAACAAAAAAATATATTATAATGATGTAGCTCCCAAAAAATACGACCCTAATATTTTTTGGCTTAAATACATGGAGAGGTGGACACCACACGACCTTCTTGATAGCACTGGAGAAGGTAATTTAGCGCTTTTTGAACTGGATGGCACCCCAAAAGAAGAAGGCGAGTACAAAAATTATATACTTTTTAATGGTTACAAATATGCATATTCTGACTCTGGCGCAGTAATGCATGCAGAAATAATTAAAGCTGGGCATAAGATTAAAGACAGTGTATTCGATGGCCGAGAATATCAACCTTGGCTATGGCATAAAATTAAGCATTAGCAATCTTTATTTGATCTCGGCCTGCAGGAAAAACATTCCTGATATTTTATGACAATTTAAAATGAAAAGCCTTTTATTCATATTGATCATTTTCCCATTTTTAGTAAAAGGACAAACTTTTAATCTAACTGACACTACATTTAAATCAGGTCAGTTTTTAAGAACATATCAGATTCAATTTGAGTTGAATAAATATGAATTAAACCAAGAAAGTAAAATTTACCTTGACGGCATTTCAACTTTTTTAAAAAAGAATAAAAACCTTACTATAGAAGTTGGTAATCATTGTGACACTCATTATTCTAAACAATCTTCAACAAAGCTTACTGAATTAAGAGCTGAAACAATAGTAAATTACTTAGTTTCTAAAGATGTCAATGCTGACAGACTTTTGGCAAAAGGGTACAATAATACTAAACCAATAATTCCAGCTGTTCAAATTGTAACAATGAAAACAAGAGAAGAAATTGAGAATGTACACCATACAAACAGACGGACGGAATTTAAAATATTGCGTACTGACTATAAATAATAAACGACCATTAACTAGGCATAATTTTAAGATAATATCAAAACAAACACAAACTTGACAAAAGAACTTTATATATTTAGCGGGCTTGGAGCAGATGAAAGAGTTTTTCAACGACTTGATTTTTCTGGCTTCTCGACAACTTTTATAAAATGGATTGTTCCCCAGTAAGCGCTAAGCTGTGCTTAGTGCTTTTCGTAGCTTGTAGGCTCTGCCTACCCATTTCATCATTCCGCATTTTTGCGGAATGAAATAAGCTTAGCAATGACAGCCAATAAAATTATTTGAAAGATTATTATGGTTTATTTTTATCCTGCAAAAAGCAGGATAATGAAAAGGGTAAGCAAAGCTTACAGTAATTATGGCCCTAAGCACAGCTTAGCGCCTGCTTGTGAGACCAATATTACTCTGAAGTAAAAAAATATTTAAGATTAATGTTTAATAAAAAGCCGTCTGAGTTCAATACTCAGACGGCTTTTTTAATGATACCATGTTTCTAAAAATACAATAAGTTTAAATAGAGTAAGCACCCAGCATCAGTACAGGATTTTCTAAATTGTGTTTTAATGTCTGCAAAAACGCCGCACCCAAAGCACCGTCAACTACCCTGTGGTCGCATGATAAGGTTACCTTCATAACACTGCCTGCTGTAATCTGTCCGTTTTTTACAACAGCTGTTTGTTTTATTCCGCCCACGGCTAAGATACAGGCATCAGGAGGATTGATGATTGCTGTAAACTCATCAATGCCAAACATGCCGAGATTAGAAATTGTAAATGTATTTCCTTCCCAATCGCTGGGCTGCAGTTTTTTATCCTTCGCTTTTGCTGCATAATTGCGCACTTCCGTTGCAATCTGTGTCAGTGTTTTCCCGTCGGCAAAGCGTACAACCGGCACCAGCAGTCCTTCTTCAACTGCTATTGCAACACCGATATGAATATGATTATTGTATCGTATTTTATCAACCAGCCAGGATGAATTAATTTTAGGATGTTTGCGTAAGCTGGAAGCCGTGGCTTTAATCACAATATCATTGAAAGAAATTTTTGCTGCTGCAACAGTATTGATAGCTTCGCGTGCTTTAATAGTTTCGTCCATATTTATTTCCATTGTTAAATAGAAATGAGGAGCGGAAAATTTACTTTCGGCTAACCTGCGGGCTATTGTTCTGCGCATCTGCGAAACAGCTTCTTCGGTATAACTCTCAACGCCGACGAATGCAGGTGCTGCACCTCCGTTTGATTTGTAATTATCAACATCGCGTTTAATAATTCTTCCCCCGTCGCCGCTGCCTTGTAATGCGTTTACACTGATACCTTTATCTAATGCCAGTTTTTTTGCAAGAGGAGAAATTTTATGGCGTTCATGGCCGGAAGAAGCTGTTGGTTTTGTTTCAACAATTGTTTTTGCAGCAACAGGGGCAGCAGTTTTTGTATCTTCTTTTTTAGAAACGGTTTCAGTTTTCACTTCCTGCTTCACTTCTTCTTTTACTTCGCTCGTTTTTTTTGCTTCTGAAGCAAGCAGCGCTGTAACATCTTCTCCTTCGTTTCCTAAAATTGCAAGGATGGATTCAACAGGTGCGCTTTTTCCTTCCTGAACACCGATATGCAGCAATACGCCGTTCTGAAACGATTCAAATTCCATTGTAGCTTTATCAGTTTCAATATCAGCAAGCAGCTCGCCTGATTTTACTTTATCGCCTACCTTTTTATGCCATTTAGCAACAACGCCGTCGGTCATCGTATCACTTAGTTTGGGCATTCGCACCACTTCAGCCATGTTTTTTGAAATTATAAATTATAGATTATGGATTATAAATTGTACTAATTGTGATCCTGCTTAAATGAATTTCCCTGCTTTTTGTCATCCCGAACTTTTGTGAGGGATCTTCCTATTATTAATGATTGTGCTCCCTATTCACAAGATTCCTCTTGGCAAAACCAAATCGGAATGACATTCTTACTTGAAACATACTCATTCCTAATAATTACTCTATTATGTAAGGGTAATCCGTCTGTGTGTAAACATCTTTGTAAAGCTCATCTGCAGTTGGGAAAGGAGAATCTTCACCAAACTTAACTGCTTCCGCAACTGTATCTTCAATACGCTTTTCAATAACCTCAATGTCTTTATCAGTAATCCATTTATTTTTTTTAAGTGTTTCAAGAACCCTGTCAATAGGGTCATGTGCCTGATATTGTTTTACTTCTTCTTTTGTCCTGTAGGTCTGTGCATCGCTCATAGAATGCCCTTTGTAACGATAGGTTTCCATTTCCAGCAGCGTAGGGCCGTCGCCTTTGCGAGCCCTTGCTACCGCTGATTCTACAGCTTCGTGAACTGCCTCGCAGGCCATGCCGTCAACCTGAAACGAGGGCATATCATAAGCTAATCCCAGCTTATACAAATCATGAACATTAGAAGTACGCTCTACAGAAGTGCCCATTGCATAATAATTATTTTCAATGATAAATATTACCGGCAGCTTCCAGAACATAGCCATGTTAAATGCTTCGTGAAGCGCGCCTTGGCGTACTGCACCGTCACCCATGTAACACAAAGTCACATTATCATTGCCGTTGTATTTGTCGGCAAACGCAATGCCTGCTCCTAAAGGGATTTGTCCGCCGACAATACCATGTCCGCCGAAAAAATTAAACTCTTTTGAAAATATATGCATTGAACCGCCTTTGCCTTTTGAGCATCCGGTAGCTTTCGCCATCAATTCAGCCATAATATATTTTGGATGCACTCCCCGTCCTATGGGATGAACATGGTCGCGGTAAGCCGTGATTACTCTGTCTTCTCTGCGCAAAACAGATTCGGAACCAGCTACCAATGCTTCCTGCCCGGTGTACAAATGGCAAAAGCCTCTTATTTTCTGCTGGATATACAGCTGTCCGGTTTTCTCTTCGAATTTGCGCATCAGCAGCATTGATTCATACCATTTAAGATAAACTTCTTTGCTGAATTTTTGAGGAGATTTAGTTTCTCCGGTAACAGTTTTAATATTTTTTGCTGTTGCTTTTTCCATTTAATCAAATTATTAAAAACACAAATTTACAATAAAATCAGTAGGTACAAATCGGTTTTGAAGAAGCCGGCTTCTTAGATTTTTTTTAATTCCTCAGCTTTAAACATAAAAGGAAGCAGATCAGAAATACTCTTCATCACTCTTATTTTACCAGTTTCACCCATCAGGATTACTTTGATATTTGATTTATGGCGTATTTCATATTCCGACATAGCCTGCCGGCAGGCACCGCATGGTGAAAGCGGTTCATTAACATGAAACGATTTCGACCTGCAGGTAATTGCAATAGTTTTAATTGCGGTATCCGGGTAGTGTGCTCCTGCATAATAAATAGCAACACGCTCCGCACATAAGCTGCTTGGATAAGCAGCGTTTTCCTGGTTATTGCCGCTTACAATTATGCCGTTTTCCAGCAGTAATGCTGCGCCTACATGGAAATCGGAATACGGCGCATAAGCCATACTGCTTGCTTCACGGGCTTTTTGAAGCAGTTCCTGCTCAACAGCGCTTAATTCTTTTTCATCATCAAATTCCGTAAAAACAATTTTTAGTTCTATTTTTTTCATTCAGAATATTATTTCTAACGTATTAATTTTCCATCAAATATAACCGTAACTATTAACATAAATATAGTTGTTATTATTAAATAATCAGGCTAAGATAATAAAAACATAAAATTCAAATAAAATTCATGTCCTGAACATCCTGTTTGTAACAGCAAAATCAAGATATGCGGAGGCTGCAGATTTGGCATTGATTCTTAATTTTATTATATTTGTATAGCTGGCCGTCATGAAGAAAAATATTTTAAAAATGTTAAACAGCCTGAGTTTAATTAAGATAAATTCCAAAATTTTTTCATAAAAACATTTTCTGATTTCTGTGATAAGTTTACCTGTAAAAAAGCAAAAATATTTAGCGGCAGGCTTTATAGTAAAGAACTTAAGAAGGATTTTTTATTTATTTTATGCAGCTATGGTCTTTGAACAAACATCTTTGCATTGGCTTTAACTTGTACTCAAAGCACAAACAAAAAGCGGATAACATAAATAAATGAAAGCAAAATTAATTTACATTTTCATTTTTATTACCTCATTATCAGGTTTGGCTGCCGGGGATAAACGTCCTGTTCCTAAAATGATATTTGAAGAAAACAAAAGCCAATGGCCCAGGCAGGTGATGTTTGAGGCTGATTTCGGCGGGGGGAAGCTATTTCTTGAAAAAAATACTTTTACCTACCTGCTTGTCGAAAACGTAAATTTTCATGACCATAACAGGAAAGAAAAAGGAGCCCCTCTGATTCATTATCATTCCTTTAAAGTGAATTTCGAAAACAGTAATTCCGCTGCAGCGATTACTGGGAATAAAATGTATTCCTTCCCGAGGAATTATTATTTGGGCAATGATCCCTCTAAATGGGCCGAAGGCGTGAGGCTCTACGAAGGGGCTTCATATAAGAACCTCTATCCTTCCATCGACATGAATGTTTACGGGGATGGCCAGCATCTGAAATATGATTTGATCGTTAATCCCGGCGGCAGCGCTGAAAATATTAAATTCAATTATGAAGGCGCGGATAAAATGTATCTTGAATACGGCAACTTGTATATTCAAACCAGCTTAGGGGTTGTTGAAGAGCAAAAACCCTATGCATACCAGGTTATAGACGGCGTGAAAATGGAAGTTTCGTGCAGCTACCATTTAAAAAATAATTCTCTGGGGTTTGATGTAAATGAAAAATATAACAAAGATTATCCTCTTGTGATCGATCCCGTCCTCGTTGCTTCTACCTATACGGGCTCTTTTTCAGATAACTGGGGCTTTACTGCAACGTATGATGAGGCCGGAAACATATACTCAGCAGGGATTGCAGCAACTGCTGGATACCCAACAACACTTGGCGCTTTCGACAATACCTTTAACGGGGGGATGCCATGGTACTGGATGCCCGGTGCCGGCCCGGATTCATGGCCTTTTGATATTTCTATCACCAAATATAACGCAACAGGAAGCACAATTTTATTTTCAACTTACTACGGCGGCTCGCTCAACGAACAGCCTCACAGCTTAATTGTAAACAGCAATAATGAATTGTATGTTGCCGGAAGAACAAATTCCCCTGATTTTCCTGTTACTGCCGGCGCTTACGATGCTTCCTATAACGGCGGTTACGATATTATCGTCGGTAAATTCAACAGCACCGGTGCTTTGCTTGCTTCTACGTTCATAGGCGGAACGGGAGATGACGGCGTTAATATCTCTGAAATATCAACCACATTCAGCACTCTTAAATTTAATTATGCCGATGACGGCCGAAGTGAAATTATACTTGATAACAACAGCAATGTATATGTTGCAGGATCTTCGCGCTCAGCGGATTTCCCGACCTCAGCAGGGGCTTTCGATGCATCGCTCGGAGGCAGTCAGGACGGCGTTGTATTTAAAATGAACAGCACCCTTTCAGCTTTAACTTTCAGTACCTACCTCGGCGGAAGCAATGATGATGCGGCCTATGGTTTGAAATTGGATGCAGGCAATAATGTTTATGTTGCCGGGGGTACTGCCAGTGCCGATTTCCCAACAACCGCAGGTGTTCTCCACCCGGCTTTTCAAGGCGGGCTTGCCGATGGTTATGTTGCAGCACTTAACAGCAGCGGTACGGCGCTGCTTTATTCCACTTATCTTGGAACGTCCACTTACGATCAGGCATACCTGATTGAAACAGATGTAAACGGTGATATATATGTGTTTGGACAGACGCAGGGCGCATACCCGGTAACTCCCGGCATCTATTCAAATCCTAACAGCGGGCAGTTTATCCATAAAATGAATAAGCAGTTAAACACAACTCTTTTTTCAACCGTCATTGGCACAGGTACACCCAATCCCAATATTTCTCCTACAGCTTTTCTTGTTGACAGCTGCCAGAATATTTACATCGCCGGATGGGGCCGCTGCGGTAACGGCGTATTCGATCATCCATTCCCTTCTTCGGTAACAGGCATGCCCGTTACAGCAAATGCATTTCAGCATACAACCGACGGATGTGATTTTTATTTTATGGTGCTGCGGCCCAATGCACAGTCCCTGTTGTATGCCACATTCTTTGGTGAAGTGGGCGCACCGGTGCCCGATCATGTTGACGGCGGAACCAGCCGGTTTGATAAAAGAGGATTCATCTATGAATCGGCATGCGCAAGCTGCTGGGGAAATGATAATTTCCCAACTACACCCACTGCATGGTCGCGGCATAATAATTCATCGTATTACGGTTACTTCCGGCCTTGGAACTGTAACAATGCTGTTTTTAAAATCGACCTAAGGGTTATTCCTGTTGCGGTTGCAAACATAACAGGGCCTCCTTCAGGCTGTGTGCCTTACACAGTGACATTTACGGACGCAGGCAGTTCGGGCACTAATTATAAATGGAATTTCGGTGATGGAAGCCCAATGGTTCTGGGTGCTTCAACTGTTCATACATACACGAGCACCGGCTCATTTACTGCATCTCTGTATGTATCAGATTCAACAGGCACCTGCGGACAGATTGATACAGCGAAATACACAATAAATGTTGGCGGCCCGCCAGTGCTGGTAACTTCCCAGACAGGCGTTTCCTGCAATGGCGGAAACAACGGCACAGCTTCAGTTACTGCAACAGGAGGATTCACGCCATACACCTACTCATGGAATAATGGGCAGACATCAATGACTGCTTCTGGTTTAACAGCCGGCAGCTATAACGTTACTGTTACCAATTCTTATGGCTGCTCGGCATCCGCTTTGGCAGTGGTTCCTGAGCCTGCTGTTTTAACTGCTAACACAACTTTTACAAATGTAGGCTGTTACGGCGGCTCAACTGCTGCTGCAACTGCATCTGTTAATGGCGGAAGCGGACCATATACTTATTTATGGCTTCCGGGCGGTTTCACATCATCATCAGTATCCGGGCTTAGTATTAATTCATATACAATGCATGTAACAGATTCAAAAGGCTGTACGGCGTCATCATCAGCAAATATTACACAACCCGCAGCTTTATCAATAACCGCAGCAGCAACGCAGGCAATCTGCGGACAGGCAAACGGCAGCGCTAATGTTTCGGGTACAGGCGGTTTTTCGCCATATTCATGGACTTGGTCGGGAGGTCAGACGGGTGCGAATGTTTCAGGTTTAACCGCGGGAACTTATACAGTTACACTGACTGATATTAACTTATGCACAGCAAGTCTGCCAGTTTCAATTGCCGATATTTCCGGGCCTTCAGCCGCTATTACAGCTTCAAATGTATCATGCAATGGCGCCGGAAACGGAAGCGCAGTAATAACAACAACAGGAGGAACCCTGCCATTTACTTATTTATGGAATAACGGGCAGACTACTCCGGCAGCCGTGAACCTGGCTCCGGGTATTTATTCTGTTACCGTTACTGATAATCATAACTGTTCCGCTGCCACGAGTATAGCTATCACAGAACCAGCGCCCTTAGACGCCAATGCAATCGGTGTGAACCCAACTTGCTTTGGATTTTTAAACGGATCCGCACAGGTAAGCGTACTTGGAGGTACGGCCCCTTACAGCTATTTATGGGCAGTTTCAGGCAGCCCGGTTACAGCAGCCATTTCTGGCCTTGGCAGCGGTGTTTACAATGTTACTGTAACGGATTTTAACGGCTGCATAAAAACCGCTTCTGTATCTTTAATAGATCCAAATCCGGTTAATACTTTTATCAGCACAGTGAATGTTACCTGTGTCGGGATCTGCAGCGGAACAGCCACAGCATCCGCTGTGAATGGGGCTGCTCCATATTCATTTTCATGGAATGATCCCGCACATCAAACAATGGCTGCTGCAATTGGATTATGTGCAGGTTCATATTCTGTTGTAGTTACAGATGCTCATGGCTGTCCATCGCAGGCTGCAGCGGTAATAGGCTCTCCCGTACCTTTAACATCTTCGGTTATTGCAGTAGGAAACACTTCTTGCTTTGGAAGCTGCAATGGTTTTGTACAATTAAGTCCGGCAGGTGGCAGCCCGCCATACAGCTATAGCTGGATGCCGGGCGGATTAACAAGTGCATCAGTCACAGGTTTGTGTGCAGGCACATATACCTGTACAATTACTGATTCTAAAGGCTGTACATCATTATCAATCGATACAATAAGTCAGCCTCCTTCGCTTACAAGCATTATTACTGTTAATAAATCACCTTGCAACGGATTATGCGACGGTGCAATAACTGCAGACTTTGCCGGGGGCAGCCCTCCTTACAGCTTTTTATGGATGCCTGGGCTGCAGACCATTTACAACCCTTCAACTTTATGTGCAGGCAGCAATAGTGTAACTGTAACTGATGCCAATGGGTGCAGTGTCAGCGGGGCTGTTATGTTGACACAGCTTCCTCCTCTTTTTGTAAGTATTTCCACTTCAAGCTCTAATTGCGGGCAGGCGAATGGCGGGGCCTGCGCAAACGCCACGGGCGGTTCTTCCGGATACCGGTACTTATGGAATGTTTCACCGGCCGATACTTTAAGCTGCATAACAGGGATGCATGCAAATACTTATAATGTTCTTGTAACGGATGAAATGGGATGTACCATAACTTCTGTTGCAAATATTAATGATATTGCTACCCCTACTTTAACAATAACAGGTTCTACAAATGTTTCATGTTTTGGAGCGGCAGATGGAACTGCCGCCGCAACCGTAACATCCGGAGTACCGCCATACAGCTTGTTTTGGACACCCGGTGGACAGACTATTCTCAGCCCGGTAAATCTGGGAGCAGGGGTGAATACTCTTACCGTTACTGATAACGCAGGATGTGTTTCTTCTTCGTCTGTTATAATTTCGGGGCCTCCTCAAATTGTTTCGGCTTTTACAAATAGGCACAATATAAGCTGTTACGGGCTGTGTGATGGTTCAGGAAGTATATTGTTCGGCGGGGGAACACCGCCCTTATCAATTATTTGGAATGACCCCGGAGCTCATACAAGCGCCAATGTTTCCGGGCTGTGTGCGGGCAGTTACAAGGTAACAATTACTGATTCGATCGGATGCGTAAAAATTGATTCGTCGATTTTAATTACACAGCCAAATTTACTCTCGGTTCAAAACAGCGTGCTGACTGATATTACCTGCCATGGTTTTAACGATGGTATTATTTCTGCTGCAGTGTCTGGCGGAACTCCTTTCTATAGTTTCAGCTGGCTGCCGAATGTAAGCAGCACAGCTATTGCAGCAAATCTTACTGCCGGTAATTATTCTTTTACTGTAACGGATTTAAACGGCTGCTCTGCTTCGATAACGAAGAATGTTACGGAACCTCCTGTATTATCAGCTTCTGGCAGTTTTGTCCGGTCATCCTGTAATTTCAGTAATGGCAGCGCGTCAGTGATGCCGGCCGGCGGAACTCCATCTTACAATTACCAGTGGAACGATTTAAATCTGCAGACAACTGCCACAGCGCAAAACCTATCTGCCGGAAATTACGTCTGCATAATAAAAGATGTAAACAATTGCAGCATCAGGGATACAGTAGCATTTACAGCTATTCCCGGTCCTGCGATAGACAGCATTACATCAACGCAGATTTGGTGTTTTGGAAATAATACCGGAAAGGCCCGTGTATTCCCCAACAGCGTGGCAGGCACGCCTCCATTAACTTATTTATGGACGCCGACATCTCAGACAACTGATACCGCATCTGGCTTAGTTCACGGGGCTTACAGCGTTTTAATAACAGATGCGAATGGATGTACCGTGAACGGATCTGTAATTGTATCGCAGCGTCCGGTTCTTTCATTGACTGGAAATCCAATTGACACAATATGTTTCGGTGATACTGCACAGGTTTATGCACAGGCATCGGGCGGGACACCTAATTACTCTTATAACTGGCTTGGCGCATCAGGCGCAGGTTTAACTGGTGCCGGCCCTCATATAGTTCTGCCGGCAGGCAATACAATTTATTCGGTAAATGTTATTGATGCTCATGGCTGCGCAGCAGCGACGCTGAATATGCAGGTAATTGTCCGGCCTCCTCTTTCAGTAATTGCAGCAGCTGACCAGCAGGTATGTGAAGGCCTAAGCGCCAATATAACCGCTGTTCCTGCCGGAGGGAACGGCGGACCATATACGTACTCATGGAGTAATGGGCCCGCTGTCCAGTCACAGTCTGTTAATCCAACTGTTGCAGCTTCACCTGCGAGTTATATTGTTACACTTAACGATGGCTGCTCAAAGCCTGCGTCTGATACAACAGTTGTAATTGTAATCCCTGGTCCTGCAGGTGTTTTTACGGAATCAGATACTTCGGGCTGTATTCCTTTAACGGTGCATTTTAACGCGTCGAGCAATAATGGGGTAACTTATATTTGGAATTTCGGCGACTCAAATTCAGGTTCTGGTGCTTCAGTTACGCATACCTATTTGAACAGCGGACTTTACATTGCAGCAGTTACTATTATCTCGGCTGCAGGTTGCCGCGCGCCGGCTTCAGGGGGTAGTATTATAAAAGCGAACCCGCTGCCGAATGCTGATTTTATTGCGAATATTAATCTCGCAAGTATGGTTGATCCGGTTGTGTCTTTTCAGGATTTATCTACTGCACCAATTTCTTCATGGCTGTGGAATTTTGGTGATCCTTCTTCCAGCACGAATTCTGCTGTCATTCAAAACCCTTCACATACTTTCAGTGCTGTCGGAACTTTTAATGTTCAATTGATTGTTACAAACCAGTATGGGTGCCTTGATACAGCGTACCAATCAATTACTGCAAATTCAGATGTTGTTTTCCCAAATGCATTTTCTCCCAATGAGAGCGGGTCTTCAGGGGGGACGTATAATTTATCTGATTTAAGTAACGATGTTTTTTTCCCATACACTTACGGAGTAATAGAGTTTAAATTAGAAATTTTTAACCGCTGGGGAGAGCTGATTTTTGTGTCCGATGATATTAAAATAGGCTGGGATGGCTATTACAGAGGGAAAATATGCCAGCCGGATGTTTATATTTGGAAAGCATACGTTAAGCTGAACGGCGGGAAAATATTTAACAAATGCGGTGATGTTACACTTATAAGATAAAATTTTTTACTGCTGTTTTCTTTTCAACCTTCAATTTCAATTTCCATCCTGAGCAGATGACTTGAAAAATTTTTGCCAAGTGTATCCATCCTTAAAGAACGTGATGCTCCGCCGTCGAGTGCCTGGTTGCAGATAAAATTAAGTGATTCAATAGCATCCCATTCATGGCGGATCACAGGGCCTTTGATAAGATCTTTAAAATGTTCTTTTACTTTTTCGGATGTTACTTTTTCTTTTAGTACAGCATAAAATTCGGGTGATTTCGCCATGAGTCCGATATTGCAGACATTGTTTTTGTCGCCGGAGCGGGCGCTTGCTATTTCAATTAGTTTTGTTTTTTTCATTTGCAATTAGATTGTTATAATGATTCGATTTTAATCCCCCTAACCCCCTTTTCAAGGGGGAATAACCGCTTCTAGAAAAGATGGGGGTTGTTCTTGATTTTAATTCGTGAAATTAGTGGCTGTCCTTTTTTATTAATCCGTTAAATAATGATATTCAGCTTTCAATAATTTCAACTTTTTCTTTTACCCATTCTCTGGGAATAAGAGTAGGCCAGAGGCTTAACATTAATCTATCTGTTTTTCCCCATCCTGGTATACCTATTAATCCCGGAGGGCCGTTCAGGCCGAGACAGATGATGGACTGCATGGCCATTTTGCCTGTGCGAAGATCATTGTGTTTAATAACTAAACGGACGCCGATTTCATTCATTTCGTCAAGTACTTCTTTAGCAGGAAGAGGGGCGGCACTGCCGTGAATTCCGTTAATGCCGATTAGTGAAAACTCTGCTCTTTCAATCTTGACAGGCAGTTTGGCCCATATTTCTTTTACTGTTTCGATAAATCTATTAGCTTTTTCGAAGGCATAAGGCCAGGAAAAAAACATGAACTGATCGCTCATATAACCTTCCATAAGGCCGATACTTAATTTTAATTTGTCCGGGCGCGGCTTTCCTTTGATGCTCGAAAAACGCACTTTATTTGCAGCGATTTCTTCAATCTTCACAGCTGTAAAATCAACAATTACATCGGGTGTTATATAATTTGCCGGATCGTGAATTTCATAAATAAGCTGTTCGCGGATTGTGTTTCTGCTTACTTTACCTCCTTGGCTTTCTAATTTTGAAAATATTGCTGAGCCGTCTTCAAACACTTCCGCAATCGGGTATCCAAGATTGCTGATGGAATAATCCATCGGCCATTCTGCATAGGAATTACCTCCGGAAGCTTGTCCGCCACATTCTAATAAATGCCCGACAGCAATGCCCGAAGCTAATTTATCCAAATCGTGCTGCTCCAAATTTCCTTCCAGCTTCCATTTAAAATGATGAATTAAAATACCAAGTGTTAGGCAGGGATCCGCAACCCTTCCGGCAAGGATAAGGTCAGCACCTTTATCAAGAGCTTCAGCAATTGTATGAGCGCCGGTATACACATTGGCATGAGTAATCTCGAATGACGAACTTGATAGTGGAAGACAGTTATCCATATTTTCCAGTACCAGCCCTGCCTGCTGCATTTCGCCCAGTTGCGGCAAGAGGTTATCTCCGGTGATGACAGCAATTTTAATTCCTTTAATTCCCTGTTTTTCTAATAATGCAGCAACTTTTTTCGCAGCTACTTCAGGATTTAAACCGCCTGAATTAGTTACTATTTTTATCCCATTTTTAAATGCAATCGGAAACAGGGTGGATGCCATAAGCTCTATGTCGCGGGCATAACCAAGCTTTTCATCAGTTAATTTATCTTTCTGAAGAATAGAAAGTGTAAGTTCTGCGAGGGAATCAATTACCAGATAATCGGCACCTTTTTCTTTTGCAATTTGAATTGCTGCTCTTGGGCTGTCGCCGTAAAAACCCTGCGCTCCGGCAATTTTAATAGAGTACTTAGTCATTTGTTCTGCGAATTACGAATTTAAACGAATTACGAATCTACATGTATTGTGTTGTTTTCATTGATTTAGCTGTTAACAAATAGGATTACTTAATTAGCGTAATTTTAAAAATTAGTAAATCGCGGGATTATTTTATTTCCCTTTCCATACCGGCTGTCTTTTTTCTGTAAAGGCTGCTATGCCTTCTTTTGCATCTTCGGTATGTATCACGTCAGCTAACATCTGTTTAAGAAAAGAGTGGGCTTCAGCTGCTGGTTTACTTTTAAGTTCATCAAATGCTTTTAAGCCCAGGCGGATTGCTGATGGTGAATATTGTAAAATTTCAGCTGTTAAATTCTGTACTGCTTCATCTAATTTTTCTGCCGGCACTATCTGCGAAACAAGCCCTAAATTCAGTGCTTCCTGAGCGTCAACTGTTTTAGCTCTCATGCAGAAATCCAAAACCGCGCGCGCAGGCATAACTTGCAGCATGCTCTGCATTACCTGGAAAGGCCAGATACCGCGCTTTACTTCAGGTAGACCAAACTTTGCTTCCGGCACAGAGATAACATGAGTGCATCCGCAAATAATTAAAAATCCTCCTGCATAAACAGAGGCACTCACTTTTGCAATGCATGGTTTATGAAGCTGTGAAAAAATATCGCCGATTACTATTTCCTTTTCGGGATTAGGGATAGTTGAAACAGTCGGTTCTGGATTCTTATCTGAAAAGGCCTTTAAATCTGCACCTGCACAAAACACATCTCCTTTAGCGGCAATAACTACGGCCCAAACAGCAGCAGCGTGGTGTGCATACGCCAATGCAAAAGCCAGCTCTCTGAGGATAACCGGGTTCATTGCATTTTTCTTTTCGGGGCGGTTCAGGGTAATTGTAAAAAGATGATCTTTTTCTTCAACAAGAAGATGTGCGAAAGTGAGGCTTTTTAGAGAGTTTGTTTCCTTTTCTGTGTATAACATGTCGGCTTGATTTTTAATTGAAAATGTTGCATTCACCTGCTGTTAGAGACCTGACAGGTTTTTAAAACCTGTCAGGTCTGAATGATTAAAAAAGAGTATTCGTTTCTAATCGCCCTGGCCCCCTTTTCAAGGGGGAATTGCAAACCCAGAAAAAACTGGAAATTGTCCATAATTTAATTCGTGCAATTCGTGGCAAAAACATTCGCTTCAAAAATTAATTTTCTTCATTCGTTATTTTCAGCAGAATAGTATTTGCTTCAACAAATGATTTTTCAGTAATAAATATTTCTTCCACAATACCGTCGGCATAGGCTTCAATAGTGGTTTCCATTTTCATGGAATTTATTATTAATAATCCTTTACCGCAGCAAACCTTATCCCCGGTTTTTACCAAAAGCTTCACAATCTCTCCGGGCATAGGCGCTTTGTAGCCTCCTGATTTTTCATCAGATACAGTCTCTGGAAAACGAGAAGCGCTTTTTACTTTAAAACTGCCTCCTGCAGGATGGTGAATGAATAATTCTTCTTTTGATTTTGCCGAGGCAAACGTTTTCCTGCTGCCGTTAATGATGCATGTAATGCTGCTGTTTTCATGAGAAACCAATTCGGCTGTTAAGCTTTCATCACCAATAGTTATATCGAAACAATTATTGTTTTTGTAACGGTATGCGGCTTTAATTATGCTTCCTTCGATGTCGAATGTGCCCGCATTCTTTTGATAAAAATTATTCCGCCATCCATTAGGGAGATGTTTGAAATTTCTTTGGCTGTTTCTCTCGCTCCATTCTGAAAGCACTGATACAACTGCTATTTCATTAATTATCGCAGCATCTGATTTTTTGCTGTCTTTATAGTTTTGGAAATATTTATTTATGAAATGAGTTGTAAACATTCCGTCATTAAATGAAGGATGTTTAAGGATATCAAGTAAGAAATTTTTGTTTGTTGTTAATCCTAAGATGACAAATTTCTCAAGTGCATACTGCATTTTTTGAATCGCTTCATCACGCGTCGCACCTTTAGCAATGATTTTGGAAATCATCGGGTCGTAATAGATATCAATCTTGGAGCCGGAGCAGACACCGCTGTCATAGCGGATTCCATTGATAGCGGGTTCATTCCAAAATAAAATAGTACCAGTTGCAGGGAAAAAATTATTTTCGGAATCTTCAGCATAAATACGGCACTCAATTGCATGGCCCTGCCGGGTGATGTTTTGAAAATTTACTTTCAGCGGCATTCCCTGAGCCGTTTCAATTTGAAGTCTTACAAGATCCAGTCCTGTTGTTTCTTCGGTAACGGGATGCTCCACCTGCAGGCGGGCATTCACTTCTAAAAAATAGAAATTATTTTCAGCATCTAATATAAATTCAACTGTTCCGGCATTGGTATAATTTATAGAAGCCGCAACAGCAACGGCTGTTTTCCCCATCTGTTGCCTTAGTTCAGGAGTCAGCGAAGGGGAGGGGCTTTCTTCAATAATTTTCTGATACCTTCTTTGAACAGAACATTCTCTTTCAAAAAAGTGGGTGTAGTTTTTATAATGATCTCCGAAGATTTGAAACTCAATGTGCTTTGCGGATTCAAAATATTTTTCAATTAATAAGGTGCCGACGCCAAAACTATTCTGTGCTTCCCGCCTTGCTGCTTCAAGCGCAGCAGGTAATTCGCTGCTGTCATTTACAATCCGCATTCCTTTGCCGCCGCCACCGGCAGCAGCTTTTATGAGAACAGGAAAACCAATTTTTTTTGATTCGGCAGTAAATATTTCAATGGATTGATCAAGCCCGTTATACCCGGGAACAATGGGAATCCCAGCTTGCTGCATAATTTCTTTCGACCTGCTTTTGGAGCCCATGGCTTCAACAGCCTCGGCAGAAGGGCCGATGAAAATTAAATCGGCCTCAGTGCATTTTTTTACAAAAGAAGCATTTTCTGAAAGAAAGCCGTAACCCGGATGAATAGAATCGGCTCCAGATAATTTAGCAGCATTAATTATTTTTTCCTGATCAAGATAAGAATCGGATGCATGCATTCCGCCGATTGCAATTGCTTCATCTGCATGTTTAACAAATAATGCATCTTTATCGGCATCCGAAAAAACAGCAACCGCTGTGATGCCCATCTCACGGCAGGTTTTCATCACTCTTATTGCAATTTCGCCTCGGTTGGCAATAAGTATTTTACGAATAGACCCCTCCCCAGCCCTCCCCGCAGGGGAGGGAGTTGGCAACTCATTCTTGATTTGTAATTTGTTTTTCAATTAGCTTTTTCGGTTTCAATTAGTTTTTTACTACTCGTGCTGTATCCAGCCTCCTCTCCTGTGGAGAGGGGATTAAGGGGAGAGGTGTTTATTACATCCTAAAAACACCATATCCCTCTGCCCCTTTAATATCAGTATTATGAATAACTTCCAAACAAAGTTTAAGGTAATTTCGAGTTTCCCTTGGATCTATCACTCCGTCGTCCCAGAGCTGACTGGTAGCGAAATAAGCATTGGACTGTTTGTCGGCTTCCGAAGTAATCTTATGTTTTATAAATGTTCCTTTTTCCTCGTCATAAGAAACGCCTGCTTTCTGCGCAGCTTCGCGCTGTATGATTTCCATCACTCCGGCAAGCTGTTCCGGCCCCATAACAGCTATTTTTGAATTCGGATAAGAAAATAAAAACCGCGGTTTGAAAGCCCTTCCGCACATTGCATAGTTGCCTGCACCATAAGATGCGCCAATGATAATTGTTATAGCAGGCACGGTGCTGTTAGATACCGCGTTTATCATGTTGGCTCCGTGTTTTATTATTCCTTCTTCTTCATATTTTCTGCCGACCATAAAGCCGGTAATGTTCTGTAAAAACAAAAGTGGAGTATTGTTTTGATTACAAAGCTGGATGAACTGTGTTCCTTTGTTTGCTGCTTCAGAAAAAAGCACGCCGTTGTTGGCAATAATACCTATACGATATCCGTTAATAACAGCATAGCCCGTGATTAGCGTTGTTCCGTAATTAGGTTTGAATTCAGAAAATTCAGAACCGTCTGTAATTCTAGCAATCAATTCGCGGGCATCAAAAGGGATGCGGATATCAGCGGAAACAAGACCAAGAATTTCTTCGGGATCATATACGGGCTCGACAGTGTTTTGTCTTGATTTTTCTTTTGCAGCAACGCCGATAAAGGCCATTATATCTCTGGCTATTCTAATTCCATCCTGCTCGTCATTGGCTATGTAATCTGAAACTCCTGATATGCGGCTATGCATGTCTGCTCCGCCGAGTGCCTCATCGTCTACTATTTCGTTTGTTGCCATTTTAACCAAGGGCGGGCCGGCTAAAAATACTTTTGCCTGATTCTTAATCATGATGGTATAATCCGACATGCCTGGCACATAAGCCCCGCCGGCAGTGCTGTTGCCGAAAACAATGGAGATGGTAGGAATACCTTTTTGAGATCTGCGGGTTATTTCGCGAAAAGCTGTTCCTCCGTAATTAAATATTTTAGCCTGATCGGGGAGGTTTGCACCTGCCGATTCTACTAAGTTTATTAGCGGGAGTTCATTTTCTAAAGCGATTTCATTAATGCGGAGATTTTTTTGCAGCGTAGTATAATCAATTGAGCCGCCTTTAATAGTGCCGATGTTGGCTGTTATAGTACATAATCTGCCGGTTACAATTCCTATACCGCCGACAAGAGTGCCTCCTATTCCAAATCCTTCTCCGCCAATTCCGGCTAAGGGAAGGAGCTCCAGGAAAGGAGAATCCTGATCTAATAAAAGTTCTATGCGCTCACGTGCGGTTAACTTCCCGCTTTTTTTGTTCCGCTCCAAATATTTTTCTTCGCCCTGAAATAAACTTTTCTGCATTGTCTGCTCCAGCTCAGCAGTCTTTTCCTTCATCATCAAATAGTTTTTTTGAAAGGATTCAGAATTGCGATTTATTTTTGTTTTGATGAGAGGCATGCGCGGATAATTTTATGGATGGGCTAAAGTAATAAATTTTAAACCTTTTCACGATTTTAGACGTCAGTTATTCAGCGTTTAAATCCGGTAGTTTTTTTGATAAGGTGCTTTTGAAAATCTTTTGAAGCCACGGTATTATAATTAGATTATCGACCCGTATTGTTATATAGAAACGTTATAATTACCCATAAATGAAATAAATAAAACAATTATTTTTTTTATTATGGAGAAATTAATACTTTTGTTATAGTATTAATTTTTAATTTTTAATTTAATGAAAACAGGAACAGTAAAATTTTTTAATTCCGCAAAAGGTTTTGGATTTATTACAGTAGACGGTACCAGTCAAGAACTATTTGTTCACGTAACAGGATTAGTTGATCAAATTCGTGATGGCGACAAAGTTACCTTTGAAATTCAAGAAGGTAAAAAAGGTTTAAATGCAGTAAATGTGAAAAAAGCATAATTGTAAATTACCTTTAAAAAAAAGGCTCCGTTTCGCTTAAGTATTGCGAAACGGAGCTTTTTTTGTTCTTTAAAATTTTATAAATAACTTAATCTTTTATTTGCTCTCCTCTTACCCATTTTTCTTTTGAAACATTTCCGCTTTCGTCATAAATGCTCCAAACACCGTCTTTTTGATAATCAATGTATGAAGCATTATACTTCATCGGGCCTTCAGCTTTTATTTTGCCGTTTTCATAGTATTCTTTTTTTGTGTATTTTTTTTTCTTGACATCTGTTATTTCAAATGTGTCCTGGGGTTTACCGTCTTCTGCAAAAGATTTGCGCATAACAAGGTAATCCATATTTTTTGAATTTTCTTCAGTATATTCAATCTGTCCGTTCTGATAATAATCTGTCCATATCTGGGCAGCCCCGTCGTAGTATGTGATTTCAGATTTCAGTTTACCGTTCGGATAGAATATCTGCATATTACAATGTTTAAAATCTACTACTTTAAAGGAGCGTTCAATATTGCCGTTTTCGAAAAAATTTTTATAAATTTTAAGCTGACCGTCTTCGTAATATCCTTTATGAAGAATCCTGCCGCTTTCATAAACGTCCTCAACCCATTCCTGAACAGCATATCCTTTTTTATCGTTACGGACAGAATCACCGCCGATTTTTAAATTTAATTTTTCATACATCCTGATGCCGTAAACAGGATCAACTACCTTGGCTGCGCTGTATTTATTCGGCTGGGGCGCCTGCCCAAAACGCTGCGCAAACGACGGCTTTAAGCAAATAGTAAGAATAAAAAGCAGAGCTATTTTTTTCATTTAAAATCAGCGTTGATTCAGTTATTTTTTTTTGTAAAGATAAAAAAAAGAGGATATGAAACCAAGAAACTAAAAATCACTATTTGTTTAGGCAGGCAAAGTTTTTTACTTTTTATTTTCTACTAAAGTCATCCCGCATATTTTACACTTTCCGGGAGTATTGCTGGCGCTTCCTTCGCAGTCCATCGGGCAGACGTAAACGGTTTCATTACTATTCGGTATTAAACTTTTGTACGTAAAAAATCTGTATGAAACGCCGGCGGTGAACTGGTGCTGAGCCGATACCTGAACGCCGTTTACATATTCGTATAAAGGAAATTCGCCGAGTGCAAAAATAGTAAAGGATTTGCAGCTGTAGCTGATTTGAGGAACAAACGAAATTTTTTTGTTCCCAGTTGAATTCACATCAACATTATAAAATGCAAGCATGTCAATATTTTTATCGTACTGCATCTTGCCGATCATTTCTCCTTTCAACTGAAGAGTGACACCTAGTTTTTTGAAAAAAGTTTTCCCAGCAAATAATCCAATGCTTGAATAATCTCCAAACTTTTCTCCTAAAGCATTCCAGCCTTTTCTAATATATAAAGTATTTGCGAACAGCCGGAAATTATGCAGCGGAAACCCTCTGAAAAAAAACGCATAAAAAATAATATCCTGCGAACCATTTGTCGGCTGTACCATTGGAGGCAGCGTTGTAAAGACTCTATGTCCGGTAGTGGGATTAGTGTAAACAAGTGTTGAGTCGTTATACTTACCTAATGGAATTTTATAACCCAGCCCCAGAGTAATTTCTACACGTTTACTTTCTGTTGTACGATTAAGAATATCATAACGGGGAAATATTATTAAGTCGCCAAAGCCCGATGAATGAAGGGTGTCAAATTTGTTGAGTCCTATCTGCGTTTTATTGATAAAATATCCAGACTCTACTGAAACTGTTAAATCTTTTGTGACGCCATATGCAATTTTAGTATAGAGATATCTGCTGCTGTAGCTGTCGAACAAACGAGCGGTATCTTTATCCTTTGCCTTAAACTTGTCACTTCCGATATATTGAAAGTTCGAAGAAATTTCCATCTGCCTGTCGAGCAGGACACCCTGTGATGCTCCGCCTGCTATTGGACTTCCACTTCCTCCCGAACAGCAGCCTTGTGCGAAAACAGCTGCGGAAGCGAATAAAAGCACAGCGGTGAAAATAATAAAACGCATTGTTTTTATTTTTGAGAATCTATAAATAAAAAAGTCCGCATTATTTAACCAGCCCCAGAAGGCTTCAGAAAAGGGCGTGAAAAATTTAACGTGTAACCGTTAGTTTAACACTTTCAGATGTTTCACCTTCATACAGCTTTGCAAAATAAATCCCGCTGCTAAGCGATTCAAGATTAATATCGTATTCCTGTTTTCCGGCGGCTTGAACACCGAGAGAAACAGAAATAATTTTTTCTCCGGTGACATTTACTATATCTATATTTACGGATGCCTGCTTAGATAAAGTGTATTTTAATTTAGCACTGTTTACAGCAGGGTTTGGAAATAAAGTTAAACCAGCATTTACTTTGTTGTTTTCAATTATCCCAGTGGCAGCTATAGCGCTGTTAATGGCAGTCTGGAGATCACTGACAACGGGTGTTCCGCTTTGATTGTAAAAAACAGTATGACTTGTTCCTCCCAGAACTATTGTTTTAGGCATACCTGATATGCCGTAGTCAGACATGCTGATAACTGCATCAGAACACTCGGCATTAGATGTAATACTATTGGTGCTTGCCCAGCTATCCAATGTATGGCAGGCGGTATTGGCGTAATCATCCACTAAATAAAACTTAACAACTCCTGGATTGGAGGATGCATACCCCTGTACTGTTGCAGCGGCTGTTGATGCTCCTGCAATGCATGCTCCGCAAGGCATTACCCAAGTGATGACAATAACTTTGCCTGCATCAAGTTCTGTAAAAAGAGTATGAGATGCACCTGCACAATCATTACAAGTAAAGTTTACTGCGGTAGTCTGTGCTGATACCAGGACTGATGCAAAAAGAGCGGTAAAAAAAAGTAAACTTTTTTTCATAGAATTGTTATTAATAAAAGCAGGCTTTAAGCCTAAGCCAAATTAATAAGAAATACCGTTTCTAAAAGATGATCAGAATCATATATTATTTTTAAATAATTTAAAAACAATTAGTGAATTCCTTTTTCAGCGAGGTAACGTTCAGCATCTAATGCACCCATACACCCGCTTCCTGCAGCTGTTACAGCCTGTCTGTATATTTTATCCTGTGCATCGCCTGTTGCAAATACGCCCGGAATATTTGTTTTACTTGTCCCCGGAATAGTTTGGATGTAACCGGTTTCATCAAGTGTTAACCAATTTTTAAAAATATCTGTATTTGGTTTATGTCCAATGGCAACAAAAAAGCCGGTAATATTTAATCTGCGTTCTTCGCCCTTATTGTTTTTTATTATTGCTCCCTCAACAGATTTATCTCCGGTAATTTCTTTTGTTTCAGAATTGAAAAGAATTTCAATATTGGGCGTGTTTAATACCCTTTGCTGCATTGCCTTTGAAGCTCTCATTTCATCTTTACGAACTATCATGTAAACCTTCCGGCATAATTTTGCAAGGTAGGTAGCCTCTTCTGCAGCCGTATCGCCAGCGCCAACAATTGCTACATCTTGTTCCTTAAAAAAGAAGCCGTCGCAGACAGCGCAGGCAGAAACACCAAAACCATTCAGGCGCTGTTCGGATTCTATTCCGAGCCATTTTGCTGATGCACCCGTTGCAATAATAACAGTGTCGGCATGAATAACAGTTTTTTCATCAATCTTTACCTTATGTATAGGCCCTGTAAAATCAACCGATGTAGCTAATCCCCATCTAATATCAGTTCCGAAACGTTCTGCCTGTGCTTTAAAATCTTCCATCATTTCAGGACCCTGTGTTCCTTTTGGATAGCCTGGATAATTTTCTACTTCAGTAGTTATTGTCAACTGTCCGCCTGGCTGCAGGCCCTGGTACATTGTAGGTTTCAGGCCCGCTCTTGCAGCGTATATTGCAGCGGTATAACCAGCAGGCCCGCTGCCGATAATAAGGCATTGTATATGTTCTAATTGTTCGGTCATAAATTTTAATTTATCTTTTTAATAATGATGCGCAAAATTACTATTTATTATTTATTATGAATTAGATATTCTTCAAAAGGAACAGTTAAGTTTGAGTAAGAGAAATCTTTGAAACAAATAGATGATGGCCGTGATTTCTAAATACTGAATGGATATTTTGAAAGTTTTATGATTGGATGGATGAAAACTGAAGAAGGAGGATAGTATAAAAAAACTAAGGAACGAAATTTATTCAAGCTGACTAAATTTTCTGCATCTGTGAATTTTTTACCCAGCCTACATTCCCATTTGCAATTTTTATTTCAGACCATTCAGCATCTTCCTGAGTAATACTCACTTTAGTTCCTTCGTGTATCACAAAAAGTTTAGAGCCTTTTTCGCTTGGAGAGCCAGTTACAGTGATTGCAGCCGCGGTAATGATTGCATCGCTGCCGTTTTTAGTGAGGTTGTATTTGTGCTGTGCAGCAAAAAAAGTAAGTACACTTGAAATAATTAGAATTGTTCCGCCGAAAAAGCCCAATTGTTTTAAACTGCGATTTCGAGTTGTTACATACACGGCAAATAATAGTAATGAAATTATAATTAATAATATGCATAGCATGGACCAGCCTTTTTCAGTCATTAAATCAAGCAGCGAATTTTTCCACTGCGTTAAAAATAGCTGCGGCGCCACATCAATTTTGTCTTCAATTTTCTGACCGGCTAATTTTAAATTAAAATTGAAATCTTCGTTATCGGGATTTAATTTTTTTGCACGTTCGTAGTTCAAAATCGCTAAAGCAATGTTGTTTGTTTTGTAATACGAATTGCCTAGGTTGAAATATAGTTCAGGCGCTTCTAAGCCTTTGTTTTTAACGGTTTCGTAAAGCTTAACAGCTTTGTCGTATTCGCCTTTTGAATAGGCCGTGTTGGCGCTGTCGAGAGTTAAATTAGCTGCTGTTGTATTAACAGAGCAATACAAAATAATACAAAACAAGAATGAAATAAATTTCAATTTACTGAGATAAAAGAAAAACGGTTTATCTGATTTCATTTTCAATTTTGGTAATAAGTTCAACTGTGTTGTTATAAATTCCGTTTAAATCGCCTGACACAGCACTTGGCGCATAACGTGCGTATTCGCAGTTGTCCAATGTGGAAAGCAGCTGTTCAATAGTAGTATCCTTCACACTTTTTGTTTTAAGCGTATCCGAAATATGATCTTTACTTAAGTCAGCAGCAGGTATGTTAAGTTTATCGCCTATATAGCCGTATAGAGCTTTAAATATTTCGACATAAAATTGTTCTTTGCTGTTTGATTTTAAATGCTGGGCAGCAATTGAAAGACGCTTCTTAGCCATTTTAGTGGCTTTTCGGCTTTTAACCGCAGCGATGTCGCTGTTTAATTCAATACTTTTTCTGCGGACAAAAAGAAAACCGATGAAGGCAAAAAACGGACTTATCAAACCGGCATAGAAAAGAGGCGACCCAAAAAAATAATCGTCTTTAGGTTTTAGAATTATATTATTTGTTTTAATATATCGTATGTCGTTACCTAAAACTTTTACATCTTCTTTGCTGCGCGGACTAAACACATTATTTGCTGCAGCCTCGGGGCCTGTTCCTTTATCCACATGAATATTAAAATCAGGCGAAGGCAGTTTAACATATTCTTTTTTTTCAGGATCAAAGTAACTGAAATTGGCCAGATCAATTTTATAATCTCCTTCGTGACGCGGTATTACAAGGTAATCAAATGTTTTGGTGCCGCTCACGCCTGCTGCACCGGAAATAATATTTTCTTTTATTTTTGGATCATAGGTTTCAAAATCTTCAGGGAAATTAATTTTCAAGGGATCAACTAATTTAATACTTCCCTTGCCGGTTAAGGTAATTGTTAAGTTAACGGCTTCGTTCGCCTTTACTTTATCCTTGCTGAGCTGTGCTTTAAGAGAATAGCTGCCTACGGCACCAGCAAAATCTGCCGGTTTATTAGCGGTTGGCAATGGCATTATATCAATTGTAACAGGCTTGCTCTTTACAGCAATCACGGCATCTTCGTATCCTCCGCCAAAAAATTGTTCAAACACGTCACGCGGTTTTTTATTCGACTGCTTTCTTACAACACATTCGATATTCATCGGTTCAATTTCAATTTTGCCGCTGCGCTGAGCAAATAAATAAGTACGTTTTAATTCTCCCACCTGGTAAACCGTACCGTCGACGTTTTCATTCGCAATTTGAATCTGCTGGCTGCCTTGAAAATCCTGAGCCCAAAAACCTGTGTAGTCAGGAAACTTGATGTTCTGAAACCCTCTTAATTGATAACGTGTATAGACTTTGTGAGTAACGGTAATCTGTTCGCCAAGGTATGCTTTTGTTTTGCTGACGGTTGTTTTTACAAATAAATTATCGCTAGCATTTTCAGATGCGGGTGCAGCTTGATTTTGTGCGGACTGGCCGTTATTTCCCTGGCTTTGCACATTGGCAGCGCCTTTTACGGCTTCAATGGTAAAAGAATTTGATTGAATAACCGCGCCGTTTGCAGTTACGCTGGCGGCACCGATGGTGAATTTTCCTTCTTTTTTTGCTGAAACAATGTATGACAAAGTAATGGACTGGCTCATCGCTCCATTTACAAATGACATGCTGGTAGATTGGTTAGGGCCGGAATACACATTGAACTCATTAAGGGCAGGAGCTTTAAAATCACTGCCGCCACTGTTTAATGAGAATGAAATCTGGAATGTTTCGCCGACAGCGACTTTTGTCTTACTTGTCTGCGCAGTAAGCTTTTGAGCCGATGAAACAGTAACCAGTGAAATAATAAAAAATAATATGCTGACTGCTTTTTTCATTTTAATAATTAATCAATCTAACAGATGATTATAAATTTTTGTTTTTTATTGTTCTTAATTTAATTTTTTCTACCAATCCTTTTCAATTTTCCCCTGCGTGCCCCTTGTCTTCGACTTTTTCATTTTATCCTGAAGATTTTTTTCATCATTCTGTAAAGCATCTAATAAACGCTTTGCATCCTCTTTTGAAATTTGATTTTCTTTGGGCTTCTGATCTTCCTTGTTTTTTTTGTCTTTATCGTTTTTCTGTTTATCGTCTTTTTTATCTTTATCCTTGTCGTCTTTATCCTTATCGTTTTTCTTGTCCTTATCGTCCTTTTTGTCTTTGTTATCTTTTTTATCCTTATCCTTTTTGTCTTTATCTTTCTTCTGTTGCTGCTGCTGTTGTTTCAGCATCTGCTGCGCATAGGCAAGGTTATAGCGGGTATCTTCATCATTTGGATTGTTCTTCAAAGCATTTTTATAAGCATCTACGCCTTCCTGATATTTTTTTTCTTTCAGGAGAGAATTGCCCAAATTATGGTATGCCTTTGACAGTGTATCCTTTGAAGAAGCTTTGTGCGTAAGCATTTGAAACTGTTCAGCGGCTTCCGAAAATTTCCCCTGCTTGTAATAAGCATCGCCGAGATTAAACGAACCTTTGTAGGAATCCTTGTTTTTGTTTAGTCCGCGTGTATAATTTTTTTCTGCTTCAACAAAGTTTTTTTTCTGATACTGATTGTTTCCTTCGCGGATGAATTTTTTTTCCTCCTGTGAAAAGCCGGATGAACAAATAAAAAACAAAAGTGCAGATACAGACAGTTCTGCCGCGTTTCGTTTAAAAAACGAAGCAAGGGATTCAATTGTATTAATTTTATGTTTTCTTAAAGACATTACTTTTTTTTGTCGTTAAATAAATCCAATCTTTGATAAATTTTACTTTTGCGTTCTGTTAAAAATACTTCTATCAATAGCAGCAACAAGGCAGCTGCTATAAACCATTGAAACCGGTCTTCATAATCGCTGTACATTTTGCTGTCAAATTGTTTTTTCTCTAATTTGCTGATAGCATTGAGTACACTGTTTAAACCTGCATCGGAGTTAGAAGCTCGGACATAAATTCCGTTGCCGGCGGCCGCAATTCCCTGAAGCGATGGTTCATCTAATTTTGTTACTACTGTATTTCCTTCATTATCTTTTCTGAAACCTTCACGCACATTGTTTTTATAAACAGGTATTGGCGCGCCTTCTGCCGATCCCATTCCAATAGTATGAATAGTAATTCCTTTTTCAGCGGCCGCTTCAGCTGCTTTAACAGCATCATCTTCGTGATTTTCTCCGTCGGTAATAATTACAATTGCTTTATTTTTCCCTTCATCTTTACCAAATGATTCCATTGCTAAATCAATTGCTGTACCAATTGCAGTGCCCTGAGTAGGAATCATGTCGGTATTAATGCTTTCTAAAAAAAGTTTAGCGGCCGAATAATCAGTAGTGATAGGGAGCTGCACATAGGCTTCACCTCCGAAAACAATTATCCCTATTCTGTCACCTTCTAATTTATTAAGCAATTTTGAAATGGCCTGTTTTGCTTTTTCCAAACGATTAGGCAGCAGGTCTTCTGCTTTCATACTGTTTGAAACATCAAGACAAATCATTAAATCAGCACCTTTTCGTTTTACCTCTTCCAGTTTAGTGCCTACCTGAGGATTTACAATTCCCATTACCACAAGCGAAAAGGCGGTAGTGAATAAAATAAATTTCCAAATTCGTTTGGATTTTGAAACATCAGGGAACAGCTGCTGAATGATGGAAATATCACCGTAAGCCGCCAGCGACTTCTTTCTCCAGCGGTTCAGCAGCCAGTAAAAAATGAAGAATACAGGCAATAAACCGAATGCGTATAAAAAATATTTATTCTCTAATTGAAACACTGTTCTTTATTTGTTGTGTTGTTATATTGTTGTATTGTTTTATTGCGATACTGTTGTTTGTAGCTGCTTATTGTTTAATTGCCCATTGCCCATTGTTTTATGGCACACTTCTGAATACTATATTTTTTAATAAAAATTCCAATAACAATAACAGAGCTGCACTGATTGCAAAGGGCAGAAAATGCTCGGCTTTATTTGTGAAATTCTTTTCTTCAAAAATAGTTTTTTCCAAACGGTCGATTTCTTTATAAATATCTTTCAGCTTGCTGTTATCGGTTGCCCGAAAGTATTTTCCGCCGGTCATGCTTGAAATTTCACTGAGAGTTTTTTCATCTAAGTCAACATCAACATAACCGTATTGATAGCTGCCATCGGGATACATTGCAACAGGTGCAAGTGCTTTGCCCATTGTGCCGACGCCGATTGTATAAACACGCACACCGAATGCTTTACCGATTTCTGCGGCAGTTAAAGGGGCAATTGAGCCTTGATTGTTTACGCCGTCGGTTAATAAAATTACAACTTTACTTTTTGCGTTGCTGTCTTTTACTCTCGAAACGGCTGTTGCCAGACCATTTCCGATAGCTGTGCCATCTTTAATCATACCGGTATGTATGCCGGCGAATAAATTTTTTATTACTGCATGATCGGTAGTTAAAGGACATTGAGTAAAACTTTCACCGCTGAAAATTACAAGGCCTATCCTGTCATTAGGGCGGCTGTCAATAAAGTCAATTGCAACTTCTTTGGCAGCATCGATGCGTGTAGGCTTTAAATCCTTTGCCAGCATACTTCCCGAAATGTCTAATGCCATTACAATATCAATTCCTTCTGTTTTTACATCTTTCCAGCTCGAACGGGACTGAGGACGAGCCAAAACAATTACAAGCAGGAAAATTGCAGCCATTCGTAAAACAATAATGCTGTGTCTGAAATATTGTTTGAATGATTTTTCTAAGCCGTCGAATGTGCTGAATGTTGAAATTTTAAAGGAGGCATTATATGATTTGTTTTTCCAAATATACCATGCTGTAATTACCGGGATTGCCAGTAATAACCAAAGTAATTCTTTGTTTGCAAAAGTTATATCATTAAAAAAATCGAACATAGTTAAACTGTTTTTTTTTCTTTTTTTTACAAATTACCGTGAATTAAACTCACTGAACCTGCGGACTTTTTTTATCACTTTTTTCAGCCGGACTTGCCTCTTCCCTTTTTGTGCCGTTAACAAAATCATTAGCTCCGGTGAGGCTTAATTCATTTTCAGTAGGCAGGGGCTGTTCTTTTGCAAACTTCACTAAATCCGCTAAGATCAATACCTGCTTAAGTTTTTTCATACTTTCATCATCAATAGCTGCATTGCGGAATCCATATAAAATTTCATCCGTTGTCTGCTCCAATGCCTGAATTTTAAAGCGATTTTCGATATACTCGCGCAATATTTCTGAAAGGGCGCTGTGGTATTGTTTTAATTTACCTTCCTGCCAAAGATTTTCAGCTTTTAGTTTTTCCAATTTCTCTAATGCAATTATATGAGCCGGGATTTTCGGTATCTCTTTAACAACAAGCGGGGGCTGAACTTTCTGGAAATATCTTACGAGATAAATTGTAATAAGTACAATCAACACTGCCGCTAATGTGCCATACACAACATACATATTATCTTTCAGCCAGTCGAGCCATGAATAACTCTGCTCGTAAGGCGGCTTAATGTCTTTGATGGCAAGTGTTGTGTCAACTGCAATAGAATGAACTGCTAATAACAGAGGTTCGGTAAAAACACCTTTAGAATCGCTGTTTACAATAAATTTGAACGGAGGTATTGCCCAGAAACCCGAATCAAAAGATGTTACATAAAGTGTTTTTGTCTGAATGAATTGGTATGGATCATTTTTGTCAGGAATAACGGTATCAATTTTTGACTGCCCGGCAATCTCAACTTCCTTGCGGATTGTATCAGTAATTTCGGGCCATTGAATTTTTATTTGTTTTGCTTTATCAACCCTGTATTGAATACTTAATAGCAATTTAGCCTGCTGGCCGATTTGTATGCTGCTGTTATCCAGTTTTGCTGAAGCTTTTATTTCCTGAGCTTCTGAACTATACGAAAAAAGAAATAACAGCACAATGGTAATTGCAGCAGTAAATGTTATATATTTTTTTTCTGTTATCATTTTTTCTTGCAAAGGGGCAGTATCACAAAGCCCTGTGGTATTAAACTTTTTAATTATCTCCTTTTAAATAAATTCATAAGGGGATTAATGTATGATTCAGCCGTATTTATATTTGCTGCATCCACTCCGCTTTTAGTAAACATTTCTTTGATGAGTGCTTCCCTTTTTTTTGCTGTTGCAGCAAAATGAGTGCGGACACTTTTATCGGAAGTATTCACCCATTTCGTAGTTCCTGTTTCGGCATCCATGAATTTCACCAAGCCTATGTTTGGCAGTTCCTGTTCGCGCTTATCATAAATGCGAAGAGCAACCAGATCGTGTTTTTTATTTGCGATTTTTAAAGCATCAATAAAATCGGGAGCCATAAAATCGGATATGATAAAAGCGATACTTCGCTTTTTAATTACATTCGTTAAATATCTTAATGCCTGTTTTATATCGGTATGTTTATGTTCCGGCTTAAATTCAATTAAGTCGCGGATGATGCGCAGAATATGGCTTTTGCCTTTTTTTGGCGGAATAAATTTTTCTATTTTATCAGTAAAAAAAATTACTCCGATTTTGTCATTGTTTTGAATCGCAGAAAAAGCAAGCACAGCACATAACTCGGTTATTAATTCCTGCTTCAGCTGTTTCTGTGAACCGAATTCCCCTGATGCACTCACGTCAACTAAGAGCATCACAGTCATTTCACGCTCCTCTTCAAAAACTTTTACATAAGGATTATTGAAACGCGCTGTAACATTCCAGTCTATTGAACGGATATCATCCCCTGCCTGGTATTCGCGGACCTCACTAAAAGTCATTCCCTTGCCCTTAAAAGCAGTGTGGTACTCTCCGGAAAATAATTGATTGGAGAGTCCGCGTGTTTTAATTTCAACCTTTCTGACTTTTTTTAATAACTCTGATGTTTCCATTACTATTAATGTGCTGATGTGAAGATGTGCTGATTCATTTTGGGCAGCCTTCATATTCAATTTTCAAATCAGCATATTTTTAAATTATATCATTTCATTAATTTTTCAATCGTGTCATTTTTTTATCAGCACATCAGCACATCTTCACATCAGCACATCGCCTAAGGTACTTCTACCGTATTTAAAATTTCATTGATAATCATTTCAGTTGTAATGTTTTCTGCTTCTGCTTCGTAAGTTAATCCAATACGGTGCCGCAGAACATCGGTGCAGACAGCGCGGACGTCTTCTGGAATTACATAACCTCTGCGTTTAATGAATGCATAAGCTTTTGAGGCCAAAGCCAAATTGATGCTTGCACGGGGCGAACCGCCGAAATTAATCAAGCCGGCAAATTTATTCAGTTTGTATTCGGCCGGGAAACGTGTTGCAAACACTATGTCTATAATGTATTTTTCAATCTTCTCATCCATGTAAACATCCTTCACAACTTTACGGGCATTCAAAATATCTTCCTGGTTCAAAACCTGGTTGGCTGTAGGATATTCACTTGCCAAATTCTGACGGATAATTTTGCGTTCATCTTCTTTGCTCGGATAGCCGACTACAATTTTTAACATAAAACGGTCAACCTGCGCTTCGGGTAAAGGATATGTTCCTTCCTGTTCAATTGGGTTTTGGGTAGCAAGTACTAAAAACGGATTAGGCAGTATGAATGTCTGGTCGCCGATAGTAACCTGTTTTTCCTGCATCGCTTCAAGCAAAGCGCTTTGAACCTTTGCAGGAGCGCGGTTAATCTCATCCGCTAAAATAAAGTTGGCGAAAACAGGACCCTGTTTCACCGTAAATTCTTCCCTTTTTTGATTATATATCATTGTACCGATTAAATCGGCAGGCAGCAAATCCGGAGTAAACTGAATACGGCTGAATTTAGCATGAATGGTAGATGCCAGAGATTTAATTGCTAAGGTTTTTGCAAGACCCGGTACACCTTCTAACAAGATGTGTCCGTTGGAGAGCAGACCTATCAATAATCTTTCGACCATATATTTCTGACCCACAATTACTTTGTCCATCTCCATTGTAAGCAGGTCTACAAATGCACTTTCGCGCTGAATGCGCTCATTTAATTCTTTTATGTCAGTCATTGTTGTAAATAATTTGTTGAAACGGATAAATATTTTAACAGGACAAAAGTAAAACAAAAGTGTTTTTTTAAAGCAGTTTCCGTTGTTAAAAATTGTTAAAGCTGATTTGATTGATTGCTCTATAAAGATTGATAAAGCAGGGTAAAAGGCAGGAAAACTAAAAGTCGAAAAAATGCAGGGTTTTTAAATGTTTTTTATTCTGCTTTTCCTTAGTGTTTTCGGTTTTTTACACTGTTTTACTTACGCTGTATTCTGGTTATTGCCAATTCATATAGCCAATGTTTTGTATATAATTGTAATACATTTCGGGGTGAATTTCAAAAAAAACGAAGCAGATACCTTAACAAAAATTAACAAAAAAACTTTTCCCCCCATTTTAAAAAATTAGAAAAAGAACAGAAATTTGCTGTGGAATTAAACTCTTCTATTATGAAAATATTATTTATCGCGATTTTATCCTTATTCGCTTCAGCAAGGTCTTTCAGCATAGTTGCATCTGACACAAACAAGATAGACGCTAAAGGAAAAAAAACAGGTCTCTGGAAAGAAAAAATAAACAATTCAGATTTTTACGGCAGCTATGAATCTGACAAAAAGCAGGGTGTCTGGGTTTCTTATCATCCCAACGGGGTAATCAGCGCTATGGATGAATACAAAAACGGTAAACGCAATGGAATCAGCATCGGAATTGATATGAATGCAAATTTTAATAAAAGAGAAAATTTCAAAAACGATACAATTGACGGATTAAGTATCGGATATCAATCCGGAAATTTTTTGCGCTATAAAATAAATTATAAAATGGGCGTAATCGACGGCATGCGGAATTTATATTACAACGACGGAACTATTCAAGAGGAAGGTTACTATAAAAACGGCAAGCGCGAAGGAGTTACAAAATGGTTTACATCAGGCAAAAAACTTAGTGTTGAATATATCTACAAAGCGGGATTATTAGAAGGGATACAAAAAACATATTATGAAAACGGGAATATTGATTCGGAAGTAAAACAAGTTAATAATATGGAGGAAGGCGAGTACAATGAATATTTTGAAAACGGTAAACCGAGGATGAATGGGAAATATATCCACGGGAAAAAAGAAGGGCCGTGGAAAGAATATGATAACGACGGAAAAGTTATAAAAACAGAGAATTATAAAAACGGAGAATTGAAATAATAAAAATATAAAAACCGCTCAATGCGGTTTTTTTTATGGGTAAATATTATCAACACACATAGGCTCCTGCACCTCAAATTGAGTAATTTTACAACTCTAAAAAAATATCAAATGGAAAAGCGATGGAGTTTAAAACCTGCAGCTGATGAAAAAATAATAAATCAATTAGCCGCAGACTTAGGTGTTGACAAGGTGCTTGCGAAAATTCTTACGCAGCGGAATATTACTAATTATGAAGATGCAAAAAAATTTTTCCGTCCTTCCTTGAATGACCTGCATGATCCTTTTTTGATGAAGGACATGGATAAGGCAATTATCCGGCTGGAGCGGGCGATTGCAGACAATGAAAAAATATTGGTGTACGGCGATTACGATGTTGACGGCACAACCGCTGTTTCGTTGGTTTATTCTTTTCTGAAAAAGCTGCCAAGCCTCAACGAAGAAATCAGTACTTCTTTTTCTGTTGATTACTACATTCCGGACCGCTACACCGAAGGTTACGGCATTTCTTTTCAAGGAATTGATTTTGCAAAAGAAAATAACTTTACCTTAATTATCGCGCTCGACTGCGGTATTAAAGCCATTGATAAAGTTGATTATGCGAATGAACGCAATATTGATTTTATCATCTGCGACCATCACCGGCCAGGCGATATTCTTCCAAAGGCTGCTGCTGTTTTAGATCCCAAAAGAAACGACTGCTCTTACCCTTTTGATGAGCTTTGCGGCTGCGGCATCGGATTTAAATTAGTGCAGGCTTACGCACAAAAAAACAATATTGCTTTTGAAGAATTAACTGAGTTCCTTGATTTAACTGCTATTTCCATAGCTTCAGACTTAGTTCCGATAACCGGCGAAAACCGTACGCTGTGTTATTTCGGTTTGGAACAGATCAACAAAAATCCGCGCAGAGGCATTAAAGCAATTTTAGAACTGGCAAACATAAAAAAAGAAGTTACTATTAACGAATTAGTTTTTACTATCGGTCCGCGCATCAATGCTGCGGGAAGAATTCAGACAGGCCGTAATGCCGTAGCATTGCTTGTTTCCGACAATCACGACCACGCAAAAACATCAGGAATAAATATCAACACAACCAATACGGAGCGGAGAGCGCTTGATTTAACCATCACACAGCATGCTTTGAGCATGATTGAGGATAATGAAGAACTGACCTTGCGTAAGTCAACGGTATTGTTTCATCCCGATTGGCACAAAGGGGTAATAGGAATTGTTGCTTCGCGTTTAATTGAAAAATACTACCGCCCAACGATAGTGCTTACCGAATCAAACGGCAAAGCAACAGGTTCCGCCAGGTCGGTTAAAGATTTTGACGTTTACAATGCAATTGAAGCCTGCTCTGATCTGCTGGAGCAGTTCGGCGGACATAAATATGCAGCAGGCTTAACGCTGAAATTAGAAAACATTGAAGCTTTTCAGAAGCGTTTCGAAGAGGTTGTAAGCTCTACAATTGAAGCCAGTATGCTTATACCGGAAATTGCAATTGATACAGAATTAATACTGGAAGACATTACTCCGAAATTTTTCAGAATATTAAAACAGTTTGAACCATTCGGCCCTGAAAATATGTCGCCGGTATTTATGACCAAAGGCCTTATGGATAAAGGCTATGTACGCATTGTAGGAAACAATCATTTGAAAATGGATATTCAGTCGGCTCAAAATCCGAGAGAAAGTTTTTCATCTATCGCATTTGCGCAGGCGGAGCATTTTGATGATGTGCTTCGAAAAAAAACATTCAGCGCCTGCTATGCTATTGAAGAAAATGAGTTCAACGGAAAAATATCGCTTCAGTTAAATGTGAAGGATATGAAGATGGAGTAATGCTGTAATGTCCTTTGGATATTTTCGAAGGACGTTTTTGTTTATTCGTTTTTGAAAATTGATTGGCCGTATTATTTTGTATCCGCGTAGTTAATATTTTGAAAATCCACTAAAAATTTTGAGCCGCAGGAAACGTTTTCTTAAACTCAAAAAAAATTTATTTGCACCCAGTGGTTTTTACACTTCTCGGGCGTAATACCCAATTGCCGTAGCACTCTGTTGGCTGGATTCTGTTCTGTAAATGATGAAAAGGCTGCAAAAAAAACAAAGGACGATTTTTTTTCCTTAAACTTGCCACCAACGATCAAATATGCGATTGCCGTGCGTTTGGCTTTTTCTGCGTGTCGGCTAAGGTATAGCATATTTTATGTTGTGCGCATGTTTACTTTTCAGTCGAATTACAAATTCGAGAAAAGTCCAGTCTTTAAAGTTTTAACACAACATTCTAAAAGTCCTTTAAACAATGGTCGTTACACACAGTTCGTAAAAACACAATGGTCTTAAAATTTTTTAAATAAAGGTCGTTACACACAGTTCGTAAAAACACAACGGTCTGAAAACCCTTTAAAAAATGGTCGTTACACACAGTTCGTAAAAACACAATGGTCTGATTTTTTTTTAAATAAAGGTCGTTACACACAGTTCGTAAAAACACAACGGTCTGAAAATGTTTTAAATAAAGTCGTTACACATAGTTCGTAAAAACACAACGGTCTGGAAATTCTTTAAATAAGGTCGTTACACACAGTTCGTAAAACATAACGGTCTGAAATCACCTTAAACAAAGGTCGTAGCGCATTGTTTGTAAAAAACAAATAGTCAACTATATTAAACCAGCAAATCCAAGTACTTTATCTCTGCTCGTACCAGTTGGAAAAACAACCATATTCATTTCATTCGATAATTTTATAGTTTCTGATAAAACATAATTTGGAATTTCTTTCTCTTCACAACTAATATAAAAAATATAAAATGCACCATCCATCATAAATACAACAGATGTTTTACCATCTTTGAAATTTTTTTGAGGCTTTGCTATTAATTCTTTTGGGGAATTTTTATCATTTGCATAAGTAGCAATAAAAATAGGGTAGTCGGAAACTTTTCCTGCATCACCTGAATAAATCATTTTCCTTAAAATATCTTCATGATGTTCAAGATGTATTTCATTGAAAAAAGGACGAGAAGAAATGCTTGCTCTCCATAATATTGACAGCAGAAATAGTTTAAATTTTTGATAGTTTAAATTAGAGCAATGAATAAAACCTAATCCATCCAATGACTTACCAGCAGTGAAAATTGGACGTTCATCTTTTGGTAATTGCTTTAAGTCATATAAAACTTTATGACCATAAGCTTCATATATTGAGCCCAATAATTTGTTATCACAATCTTCACATAATAAATTGCCTTCAAATTCCCCAGTAAATCGCTTTTCTTTTTTATTTTTTATTTTTGTGAGGTTGTTGAACGTAGTAAAAAACATTCCCTTTTTTTCCTTGTTTAAGGACTTGAACATAAAATTGGGAATTATATGCGATTGATTAAGTAATTTCTTTTCTTGGAGACAAAGTTTACAAATTGCGGTTTTCATATTTTTTATTATTCTGTAACTTCAATTCCCCTTTTATATTTTTTGCTTGATTGATATTTACCTTCATCTGTGTACCAGCGCCACTCACCATATTTAAGCCACGCATTATTGTCGTTGTCAAAAATGTAACCACCAGCAACTTTGATTTCTCCATTGTCCCATTTTTCAATTTCAGCTTTGTAAATTTCAGTTGCGTCAATGGTTCCATCTGATTTATACCATTTCCAAGTTCCGACTTGTACATTAGTATACTCTCCATCATAATATTGACCATCAACTTCAATTTTCCCATTTTCATAATAGGAAGTATATTTGCCTGCTCTGTATTCTCCACCAATACCATTTGATGTATACTCCTCTTTTAATTTGCCAGAATAGTCATAGAATGTTTTCGTATGTTGTCTAAAGTTAGATAGCATTTTTTCTTCTGAAATTATTGAATTATACGATGTGTAAATTTTTCGAGTTGTACCTTCTGTGAACATCGCTCCATTGAACTCAACCCAATATTTTTCTTTGTTTTGAAATTTCAAATAAATATTATCACCTTTATTATACTTTGCTTGTGATGTTATATTGCCTAATGAATCCCAACTTTTTTCACTACCATCCAGTAAACCTAAATAGTAATTTTTGTCGTGCCTTAGGTTGCCATTTTCATCATAAAATTTAAAATTTCCGTGAAGCAAATTTCCTCCAGAACCACCTTTTGTTGATTTAATTTTTGAAAATTCTGTATACCAAAAATATTCTTTCTTATCATCAAAAATCATTTGTGGATTAGTTACGCAAATATGAAACACTTCTTTACCATTGGTGTATGGTATTACAACTTCTTTTGCTGGGGTGGTCTTTGGAGCATTTGTTTGTCCAAAAGACGTAAATGCCATATAAATAAATATTAAAATATTAAACGCCTTTTTCATAGTGTTGTATTAAAATTAATTATAAAAAAAAATTATAAAAAAGTCGAAATACGATTTCAAAAACAAAGTCCGATTCCTTAAACTTGCGCACAACGTTTGAAAGATTTATGAAGTAAAAAAAAGGGGGGATTAAAAGCTCGTCTCTTTCGCCCCGCGACAAACGTAATTAAATGCTTGAAACTTCATACTGGCAGGTCGCCCCCACTTTTTTTTTATTTCATAAATCTTATGTTAGCAGTAGTTGTTCTTTCGTTTCACCTGTGTTTATTATATGTTCCAGTCTTTGTTCCACGCTAAAAAGTCAATGAAGCGTTGTCCAAGTTCAATTCCTGAACACTTAATATTCCATTGTATTTTTTTTGTGTCGTCAACTGATTCTATTAAGTCCCAATCCGAATATTCCATTGTAAATAGGTCGGTCGTCTTGTCGTATTTAATTGCCAATGTCTGTTGATAGTTTAATTTTCCATTTTTGGGTTTGCTTATCAATAGTGTCCCCAATGAAGAGCCTGGAAATAAAAATGATTTATAAGTTGTCGTGTTCACGTAATAAATAAAATCTAATATTCTGGTGTCAGCCCAACCACCGTCAACAAGCAATTTAAACTTGTCAATTTGTTTTTCCCAACATTCTTTAAGCATTTCGTTTGTGTAAGTCAGTTGCTCAAAGTCTGCTGTCATTTCGTGTTTCTGTACCATCGTAATATTGCGTCTAACTTTCTGTTCTGTTCGTGTCAAGTTCGGGTCTTACAATTACTGCTAACGTTTTGGCGCTTGGCGAAGAAGCGGATTTCGAAGCACTAAGTTGTCTGCCAACACTGAACTTGATACGAAGCACAAAGCTTCATTTAAGCACTGAACCCGCTTTTTTGCCAAACGCCTGTTAGCACCAG
>CAINDA010000063.1 GCA_903847205.1 uncultured Bacteroidota bacterium | reverse complement strand
TCGTGTAATCCGCAGAGAGCGAAAAACAAAGCTTGCAAACACAATTACTAAAAGCAGACCGGCGATTACAGACCAAATTATAATCTGCTGTTTTTTCTTTTCTGCTACGGCAACTGCTATTTCTTTATCATGCTCTGCCTTTGTTGCAGCTTCTTTTTTATCAAACTCATAATTCATTTCTTTGCGGATAAACTGTTTTTTGTTTTCCTGGCTGAAAATTGTATCCTTAAGTGCAGTGGATTTTTTGAAATGAATAAGTGCCAGCTTATATTGCTTGGTTGTATCATAGAGCTGGGAGAGAAATTCCTCATCTTGTCGTAATCCATCTAAAGCACCACGGCTTTCATCCAAAGCGATAGCTTTTTTCAGGTGAAACTCTGCTTCTTTAAATTGCCCTGTTTGAGTATAGATTGATCCTATATCGTTCAGCCAACTTGCTATGTCTGCTTTATTTCCTATTTCTTCGTCAACTTTTAATGCTTCTGCAAAGTTGATTAACGCTTTTGTCCGAAGCTCGTTTTTCATTTTTTGTTCAATAGAACTTAATGAAGGACTTGAAATTATCTGCCTTGCCTGCTCTTCATAAACACAGCCTATATTTCCGAAGTTTCTTGCGGTTTCGCTTTTATCTTCCAGCTCTTCAGATATTTTTAATGCCTTTTGATAGAATTCCAATGCTTTATTATTAAGTTTCTTTTTCTGAGAGGGAATAGAGATGGCTTCGGCCTGATTTGCGTAAGTAACTCCTATATTGCCAAGGGAGGATGCCTGCAGCTTCTTGTCCCCGATATCTTCAGATATATTCAATGCCTTGAAATAATAATCCAATGCTTTGGAATGCTCTGCCAGATCATCATACAATTGACCGATAGCATTGAGAGTGACTGCAACTTTATTTTTATTTCCAAGCTCTTCCCTCAGCTTCAGGGATTTTAAATAGTAATCTAAAGCCTGCGGTAAATTTCCTTGTTCCTGATATTCCCTTCCAATTTTGAAACGCAAATCAGCGGTTCCTATTTTGTCACCAAGCTCTATTCTGATTTTCAAAGCAGTTAAACGATTTTTTAATGCATCAGTAAGCCTGCCCTGTTTGTAATAGGAAACTCCAATAATATTATATGAATCGGCAATGCCTTTTTTAAAATTTAATTTCCCTGCCAATTTCATAGCCTCTTGCACAGCAGTGTTGCCTTTGGAATAAGTATCCATAATAATATATTGCTGAGCAAGCAGATTCAGGTTATTTACTTTACTGGTATCTTCTTTATTGCTTTTAACAAGTGCAAGCAGCGAATCAATAGTTCTGTTTTGCCCAAAGGAATTAATCCAGCACAAGCAAATTGCCGCTCCCCAAAAAAGATATTTCATTTTTTTTTCATTTATCACAAATATAATTAAAAACCCCAAGTAGTTTTTCCCCGGCGAACGCAGCTTTTTACCCTGCAAAAAATTTTGCAGTTGAGCTCAGCAGCTATCTCTTAAATTTTTTTTCAATTTGCAGCATTTCCATAAAAAAACAGATATAACTGCACAACATTGCGGTGATGTTGTTCCGCTTTGCAGCGATGTTGATCAACATTATTGCACTGCTCTGCCGCTTTTTGGCAATGTTGTTCAGCAAAACCGCGAAATTTTCAAAAATCAGAAAAAAACGTTCGGTTTTATGGTAATGTTGTGCAGCTTTATGATAAAACTGTTCAGCGGCGCCGAAAAGCTGTTCAGTTTTATTACTAAGTTGTTCAGTTTTGCAGCGCAGCTGAACGGTTTTGTGTCGCAGCCGAACGGTTTGATTGAAATTTATCAATATTAACCCGCCGCCGAACGACTTTAGGACGCAGCGGAACAGTTTTACGGCGCCGCCGAACGACTTTGCGCCGCAACCGAACGGTTTTGTGACGCAGCCAAACGGTTTTATGACGCAGCGGAACAGTTTTACGGAATTTTTATAAATTTCATGATAATGTTGTTCAGCGGCTCCATAATGCTGCACATCATTGCTCCGCTGCTGATTCAATTGATAATGATTTGCTGCAGCTAAATGATGTTGTGAATACATTTTGCAGCGCCGCTTAATGGTTAAAACTTTTTAACCCTGACACAGTTTATTGAACATACCCCACAGTTCATTGAACAGACTCGTTTTTATCCTTCTCAATATCGTTTTTACCCATCTCCTTTTCGTTTTTATCTATCTCAGTATCGTTTTTACCCTTCTCAATATCGTTTTTACTCATCTCAATATCGTTTTTGCCCATCTCCTTTTCGTTTTTATCCATCTCGGTATCGTTTTTACCTATCTCATTATCGTTTTTAGGCATCTCAGGGTCATTTATTATAAATTAAGGAAAGGATTTCAGGGTTTGTCTCTTCCGACAAATCTGCCATTACCTAAGAGAAAATTTATCGCTCGTAAAACATTTCTATCAATACTTTCTTCCGTTTTTAACGATGAAATGTACCTGACAATTTCATGTTGTTTCGACGGCCGTAAACTGTTGAACTTAGTTTTGGCTTCGTGGCTGTCATTTAGCGCTTTCACGAATTTAGAATGAGGTTTAATTGTTCTGTCGGCTGAATCAAATTCAATTGTAATTACTATCTCTTCATCAATTCGTTTGGTGGAATTTTTAAGCATTTTTAAATTAATGTAAAGCCGCCAGTCGCCTTTAAATTTCATCAAAGTCTGTTGATAAGAGATGCCGTTAATTGTGCCGCATATTGGTATAGGACCTTTATCCCTGCCCGCCTGCTTGAAAATTACTGCCAACACTTGATGAGGTACAAACACAAACGGATTTACTCCGATTATCTTTATTGCGGCCTTGAACTTTTGCATTGCTTGTTTAATAATGGTGTTATGAAACTAAGTTTTTTTTTTAAACATTTTTCACACTTAACTATTTATTCTTTTGAAAAAATAAATTTTTTACCCGATCTGTTGAGAGATTAAAACCAGTTACTTTATTTTCTGAATTTACTTGAAATTCAACTATTGCTCCGAAAGTTGGTATTAAACCTATTGTTCCAAATGTTTTTGTAACATCTGCGGAATACCTTCCATTAACCATGAATACCGGTTTGTTTTCATTAAAATTCAGCTCGAAATTAATGTTAGGGAGTTCATGGCAAATATAACCTCCTTTAAATTTTGTACTTAAGGTGTCCTCTGCCAATTTTCTATAATTATCATTAATATCAGCAGCTTGATAATTCATTAAGGTATCACCTTTTATCGAGGTTGAAAATTTCAAATGTTTTTCCCAGTCCCAAATGTCTTTAGCTGTATATTCATTAACATTCTCCTGCATATATTTAACGCCTCTTACAGAAATAGAATTATTGTTTTGATCAAGCAAGAGAAATCCGGCAAGTGTTTCATCAAAGTAATATCCCGAGAAATTTTCACTTTTTAAAGGAGGTGGCTGTATTATAGGATTGCTTTTCAGGGTACTTTGAAAAAACAAATCTGCTATTTGAAAACAATAAAAATCGAATTTAACATTTACAGCAGATAAAAAAATTATACTCAGGCTGTCAGTCGGAAATCTTAATAGTTGGGTTGAAAAACTATTATAACCTCCGCCGTGGAAAATTGCCTGCCTCCCTTTATATTGAATATTAAAAAGCCCTCCGCCGTAAAAAGTATTTTCTTTATTGTTAAGTAATCCGGTCTTTTGAATTTCATCTATCAGCTCATTTGATTTCTTTCCAAGGATATTATGATAAAAATTTTGATCCCATAAAACGAGATCATCCATATTACTTAAAATGCCGCCATCGCCGTAAATGGCAGAATATTTATTTTTAGTAAGAAAAAAGGCTGTACCATTTTTTGCATAGTTCTTTACTTCATTAGTTATAGATTTTTCATCAGAGAAATAGGTATGCCGCATATTCAGCGGAAGAAAGATATTATCCCGAATAAATTTATGAAGCGAAATTCCGCTTACCCGCTCAACGATTAATCCTAAAAGGAGATAATTAGTATTGCTGTATAAATGATATTCTCCGGGATAAAAATTGAGGTGCTTTTGATCTGTAATAAGTTTTAGAATTTCTTTTTTTGATAATTCAAAAATGGGTTTACAGGTTAACTGATACAGATCGAGATAATCACGCAGGCCGCTTGTATGATTAAGTAAATCATTTATGGTGATAGTCTTGCCGTAATCAGGCATTTCGGGTAAATATTTTCGGATATTATCTGTTCGTTTAAGGCGGCCTTCCTCCTGCAGCAGCATAATACACATTGCTGTGAACTGTTTACTATTTGAAGCCAGATTAAAATTGGATTTAGAAGATGCCGGAATATTTTTTTCTATATCTTCATTCCCATAACTTTTACTATAAATCAATTTTCCATTCTTAATAACCCCAAGCTGCACGGCAGGAAAAGCGGGGTGATTAAAAAAAGACATTATCGAATCTATTTTTTCGTTGATTGAAACAGGTTTCTGAGCGCCTTTAACATTCAACGGTAATAAAATCGAATTACTTGTCGATTCTCTATTCTGTCCAAATGTTATAAATGAAATGAAAAGAAATGGCAGTATGTATTTCATTGAATCAGAAGAGTTGCTGCCTTATAACGATGTGAAAATTCTATTTATTTCAAATATAAATTTATACACAGCACGTAGCATTGTCGATTTCAGAAACAAAATTACAAATTAAAAACCGGCAAATAATTATTTCGGCCATTCAAGCTTTACAAATTTTTGATATTGAAATTCTGATATGCTGGGTAAGTAAAGGGAAAGGAATTGATATGAGCTGCAAATTTTTCTAGTCTAAAAGCAATTGCAGTATTTTAGTTCACATAATTTGTTCTGTAACAGTCAAAACAAGCTGCATAACTTTGCAGGCAAAATTGAAAAGTTTTCCACACTTAATAATAAAACTGTTCCATGTTTTTCCCGCAGTGTTTTTTTTAACTTTGTATTCATGCCTTGTGTATTAAAAAATGCAGCGGGCATAACCTTAAGAAAAACGAACAAAAAGAATCATAAAAAACAAAATATATTTAAAGTATGACGAAGGACGAATGTTTCAATTTAGGATATATAGCCAAGCGGGTAGGCAATTTTGGAGAGTTATCATTTGTGCTCGATGTTGATAATCCCAACAGCTATAAAAAACTTGAATCGGTTTTTGTTGAATTAAATAATACACTTGTTCCTTTTTTCATAAAAAAAATTCAGCTTCGCGGAAATACTGCTGTTGTTGCAATTGACGGCATCGATACAATTGAAAAAGCTGAAGAAATAATAAAATCAAGTCTTTATCTTCCTTTGAGTTTTTTGCCGCCCTTAAAAGGAAAAAAATTCTATTTCCACGAAATGCCCGGCTATACAGTCATTGACAAATCGTATGGAGACATTGGAATCATAGAAAAAATATTAGACTTTCCGCAGCAGGCAATTTTCCAGATAAAAAAAGGGGAGCATGAAATTTTAATTCCTGCAAAAGAAGAATTTATCATAAGTATTAACCGCCGAACTAAACAGGTTGAAATTGATGCTCCCGAAGGCCTTATTGATATTTATATGAATGATAAAGAGGAGAACAATAAAGAGGAGGAAGATGCTGCAGATTAAATATAATTTTGGAACTTGCCATGCCGATAAAATTGTTGCATTCTCTAAAAATTAGTTTAACTTTATTCTACGGTAAAAAAAATATTTATAACAAACCTGTTTTATTCATTAGCTGTGAATATTTATGTCGAGTCAAGAATTTGTTTTTAAACAGTTTAAAATTCTTCAGGATAAGTGTGCTATGAAAGTAGGCACCGATGCAGTTTTACTGGGCTCATGGGTTAATGCTTCAAACGCAGAAGCAATTTTAGATATCGGCACAGGCACAGGAATTATTGCTTTAATGCTTGCCCAAAAATCCACTGCAGTTATTGATGCTATTGATATTGACAAAAATGCTTTCATGCAGGCCGCCGAAAATGCAGCTGAATGCCGATGGAAGAACCGCATTAATACCTATCATGTTTCTCTTCAGCAGTATAGTTCAGGCTGCAGCCGCTGTTACGATTTAATTGTAAGCAACCCTCCCTATTTTGTTGATTCATCCAAGGCTTTGGAGGAATCGCGCACTAATGCAAGGCATACGGATCAGCTTCCTTTCGTGGATTTATTAAACGGTGTTTTAAACCTCCTGAAAGAATCAGGAAAGTTTTATGTAATTCTTCCCACCAAAGAAAGCCAGCAGTTCCGCGAGCTTGCCGAAGAACAAAAATTATTTTTGACCAAACTCACCCGCGTTATCACCCGCACCGACCGGCCTGAAAAACGCCTGTTGATGAAATTTGAGTTTAACTGCCCCAAAACAATTGATGAAGACTGCATCATTATTGAGAAAGACGAACGCCACTCCTATACTGATGAGTATAAAGAATTAACCAAAGATTATTATTTGGGATTTTAAAATCCCAGATATATCAACATTCTCCAGCCAAATCGTTAATAACATATTTACTTCATTCGGAAATTTTATTTTATTTTTGCGGGATATTTTATTTCTATGCTTGTTATAAACCCTAGGGAAGTCCCTGTATCCGTATTGCACAGTTATTTACTCGGTGCTGTAGCGCCCCGCCCTATTGCGTTTGCAAGTACAATTGATAAAAAAGGAATGCCTAATCTGGCGCCTTTCAGCTTTTTTAATGTTTTCAGTTCAAACCCTCCCACTGTTATTTTTTCTCCTGCCCGCAGCGGGCGCACTGGAAAAACTAAGCACACTTATGATAATATCCTTGAGGTGCCTGAAGTAGTTATCAACATGGTAAACTACGCAATGGTACATCAAACGTCGCTTGCAGGTACTGAATATCCTAAAGATGTAAATGAGTTTGTCAAAGCGGGTTTTACACCGCTTGAATCAGTAATGGTAAAACCCTTCAGAGTGAAGGAATCTCCGGTTCAGCTTGAATGCAGGGTAAAAAAGGTAATGGAGCTTGGCAGCGAAGGCGGTTCAGGCAATCTGATAATCTGTGAAGTAGTGCTGATGCATATCAATGAAAATGTTTTGAATGAAGCTAAGCAGGTTGATCCGGATAAAATTGACCTTGTTGCCCGTCTCGGAGGGAACTGGTACAGCCGGACAAATAGAAATTCTTTGTTTGAAGTTACCAAACCTGCAGCCAATTTAGGTATAGGAATTGACCAAATTCCTGAGTATATTCGCAACTCAAATGTTTTAACAGGCAATAATTTAGGCCAGCTTGGAAATATCGAAAAACTGCCTGCAGAATCAGAAGTTACTTCTTTTATTAATTCGGGAGCTATCAACGAGGCATTTGAAATTTACGGAACAAATTTAAATAAACTCGAAAATCACCTTCATCACTTAGCAAAAGGATTGCTGGAAAATGGAAAAGTTGAAGAAGCCTGGAAAGTGCTTTTATCAGCTGGAGGTAAACATCAGGCAATGGGCAATGGGCAATAGGAAATAAGAAGCAAAAAATAAAACCCTCAAACAGAAAAAACAATAAACAAATCAAACAGAAAAAGCAATAAATAAAATCAATTCAACCATAAAAAAAATAAAAAACATGGACATCACAGGAATCTTAAAAGTAAAAAGCGAAGCACAGCAGGTATCGGAAAAATTCAAAAAAAGAGATTTTGTTTTAACTGACAATTCATCTCAGTATCCGCAGCATATCTCTTTTCAATTGACACAGGACAAATGCAGTTTAATCGATCAATATACTGTCGGCTCTGAAATAAAAGTACATTTTAATTTACGCGGCCGTGAGTGGACAAGCCCTCAGGGTGAAATAAAATATTTTAATACACTTGAAGCATGGCGCATCGAAGGCGGTGCAAACGCCGGCTCTTCAACTGCTTCATCTGCTAAAAAAATGGAAGGTGTTTCAGAAACATTTACAGCTGCTTCTGAAGGTGATGATCTGCCGTTCTAATTAAATACTGATAAAAAAATCCCCTTCATTTCTAAAAATGAAGGGGATTTTTTTTTGACTGATTATCTAATAAATTACCTGCTCTTCGTCCATGGATTTCGTATCCAGAGAATCACGCAGGCCGTTTCCCAATAATACAAATGCAAGTACAATTAACATAATTGCAAACCCGGGAAGAAACGCCAAATAAGGAGCATCACCGATTATATAACCGCGGTGTGCATTAATCATAGCCCCCCATGATGCGGTAGGAGGCTGTGCGCCGATTCCAAGAAAGCTTAAACCTGCTTCAATTAATATTGCAGACGCAAAATTTGAGGCGGAAATAACGATAACAGGCCCCATTACATTCGGAAGTATATGACGGGTAATTATTCTGAAATTTGTAAACCCTAAAGCCCTCCCCGCTTCAATAAATTCCATTTCACGAAGGCTCATAATCTGCCCGCGGATTACACGTGCCACTTCAACCCACATCGTTAAACCTACAGCAATAAACACCTGCCAAAAGCCTTTTCCGAGTGCAAGCGTAATTGCAATAACAAGCAGTAATGTCGGCACCGACCAAACTACATTTATAAACCAAATAATAATATCATCTACCCAGCCCCTGTAATAGCCAGCCAGGGCTCCCATTAAAATCCCAATAATTACCGAAATAAATACAGCAGTAAAGCCGACAGAAAACGAAACTCTGGTGCCTATCATCAGCCGGCTTAACAAATCCCGTCCTGCGGGATCAGTACCCAGAATAAATTTTTTAGTTATTATATTATTTTTCTCTATTTCAATTTGTAATTCTTTTGCAGTCTTTCTTGTTTTTTTAATGCTGCCCAATTCATTAAATTCAACATACCCCTTCTCTGCATTATTTTCAATAGAAGCAGTGTTTACCGGGTAAACAACATCTGCCAGGTTAAATTTAAAATCTGCCCCGGGGCGCTTATCCTCGCCTGTATATTCAGTTAAAACAATATCATTGCCGTCAAATTTATAACTCGAAAAAGGGATGGAACGGTAATCGCTTACTTCACCGAAAAGCATTTTTGAAAAAATATTAACGTGATGGGATGCCTCATTTTTGCGGACTTCAAGCATCTGAACTTTAAACCCTGGGCGTTTTTTCGAAAGTTCAAGCAGCTGGTCGTTTGCATCAGGGGTTGAATCAGGAGTGATTGCAAAACCTAAAGCCGCCATCACCATGCACAAACAAATAACGATTAAACCAAACATAGCAAGTTTGTTTTTTTTAAACCGCTGCCATGCAAAATATGTTAATGAATAATATTTTTCTTCCTTTTTAGTCATTCATCCAATGTTATCAGCCATTCCATAAAGAATTGAAGTAAGCGTCCATCAATCCGGTAATCAATAAATATAAAATGTAAATTAAATGGACGGCAAAACAATTTTCCCTTCTCCTATTTTAAAATAAGATGCGGTTAAAAATAATAACAAAAAATCAATAATTATTCTATTCTGGTTATAATAAGACAAATTTTGCAAAACAACTGACGGGCGGTACTATTTACATTACAGAATAGGTATTTTATTATTAATCAAGAGCTGGCCGAGTTTAAGGAAGAATAAAAATGTTCCATTTCAAAAGACTTATAACTTTGCAGGACTATTTATTTGTCAGCACTAAAATTTTAGGATTACGAAAACAACCGATAAAATTATTTTAGGAATCGACCCTGGCACCAACATCATGGGCTATGGGCTTATACATATCAAAGGCAGTAAGATGGAACTTATTGTGATGGGTGTGCTGCGTCTTGAAAAAGTGGGAGACCACGCATTAAAGCTTCAAAAAATATTTAACCGTGTTATATCTTTAATTGACGAATATAAGCCGGATGAGTTATCAATTGAAGCACCTTTCTTCGGAAAAAATGTTCAATCCATGCTTAAATTAGGAAGGGCGCAGGGAGTGGCTATTGCAGGTGCTCTTTCAAGAAACATACCGATACAGGAATATTCCCCCAAAAAAATAAAACAATCCATTACAGGCAGCGGAAATGCTTCAAAAGAACAGGTTGCTGCCATGTTAAAAACACTTTTAAACTTTAAGGAAACTCCCGAGTTTTTAGATGCTACAGATGCTTTAGCTGCGGCTGTGTGCCATCACTTTCAGCGGAAGCCAGGCACTGCTGAAAAAACATACAGCGGCTGGAAAGCTTTTTTAGCTGAGAACCCAAATAAGAAAGGGTAATCGGAGAGTTCGAAAAATCGGAGAATTTGTGAATTGAATTTCGTTATTAAAACCTATACCTCCTTACAATTGCAGAATTAAATATTTACCTTTAATAAGGAACGAATTTTTAAAGCCATCCCGCTTAACTCTTCCTGCGAAGGTTTCAATTTTGGCTGCGTAAAATTAACATCATTTGCAGTATTCATCGGCACTAAATGAATGTGTGCATGAGGCACTTCTAAACCAATTATCGCAATGCCGATGCGTTTACAAGGAACAGCCGCCTTCTGTGCTTTTGCAACATCCTTTGCAAACAGCATCATTTCAGCCAAATCCGCATCATCCATATCAAAAATATAATCAATTTCTATTTTAGGGATAACTAAAATATGACCATGAACTAGCGGAAAAACATCTAAAAACGCAAGAAATTTTTCGTTCTCTAAAATTTTATGAGAGGGAATTTCTCCGCTTACTATTTTGGAAAAGATGCTTGCCATATAAATTGGAGAATTGTTGATTTAGAGGTTTGGAGAATTTAGGAGTTGGGGATTTTGTGATTTGGAGAGTTATAGAATTGGATTATGCATAAATTCTTGAAATTAATAAATAAATCCAGAATTTTTTTCCAATTCTCTAATTCTTCATTTCTCTAATTTAACCTACCTCGATATTTCAACCACTTCAAATTTAATAGTACCGGAAGGAACTTTTATGTCGGCAGTTTCACCGGCTTTTTTTCCCAGCAATCCTTTTCCTATTGGGGAGTCAACGGATATTTTACCTGCTTTTAAATCTGCTTCATTTTCTGCCACAAGTGTATAGGTTGTAACCGCGCCATTAGCAGAATTTTTAATTTTCACTTTTGATAAGATAAGTACTTTTGATACATCTAATGTTGATTCATCAATCAGCCTGGCGCTGCTCATTACTTCTTCCAATTTAGAAATTTTAAGTTCTAACAACCCCTGAGCTTCCTTGGCAGCATCATATTCAGCGTTTTCAGACAAGTCGCCTTTATCACGTGCTTCTGCAATCTGTTTGGAAATATATGAACGCTCATGCGTTTTTAATTGATGCAGCTCGTCACTCAGTCTTTTTAATCCCTCTTTAGTAAAATAAGATATCTGTGCCATTATTTTTAATTTAAGCATTAATAAAAAACATGAAGAGAATTCTCCTTGGGAAAACTCTCTTCATACGTGCAAATATAAGATTTTTTCGGTAAAGTCAGTTTTGAATCGGACTATAAAAATCCAAATAAAAACAGAATTATTATAAGTTTATTCTGGCCCCTATTGAATGTGTTCCATTAAAAGGATTAGTAGCCCTATATGAATAATCTAAACCAAATGTAGATTTATTTTTCCCAAACGGTATTTCAAATGTAAATCCTGCGCTTGCCCCGGTATATGCCGAAGTTCTGCCTGTTGAATTTAAAATACCTGTTTCATAAGCATAACCTGCACGCAGCATCAGAATATTTTTCCAGCCGTATTCCACACCCAATTTAAACTGATCTTTTTCAAAAGAATTAGAGGTAAAAGTTCCCATAACTGTTATTCTATTGGTCTTCATTGAAATACTGTCCTTTTTCAAATAAAAATCGTAACCTCCGCCAATGTTAAGTAAAGAGGGAAGCTCAAAGTCAGCTGAGCGCTGATCTACAGTCATAGTGTTGTTCTGAGTACTTGAAGGCACAGGGGTTTTAAATGATAAACCATCACCTGTGAAAGTCATTCTAGGCCCGACATTTTTCAAAGAAATACCAAATTTCAATTGATCTTGTTTACCTGCAACATATTGAATACCGCCGTCCAAAGCAAATCCTCTTGAACTTATGTTAGACGTTTTCTCTGTAATTACTTTAGCGGCCAATCCTCCAAAAATATTATCTGAAAACCCTTTAGCATAAGATAAAGTAATATTTAAAAACTGGGGCGAATAAGTACCTAATCCTCCTTCGGGCTGATCAACTGTTGTAACATTTATTTTCCCGAAATTCATAGCCATAATAGCTACTCCCAAAGCACCCGTCTCACCTACCCTTTGAGTTAACCCAAAAGAATTAATATTTATATCGCTGCCTTTTAACCATTGGGTGTTGGAAAGCAATATCTCCGTTTTTTTGGTAAAAGCTGTACCGGCCACATTTCCATACAATGCCTCTAATCCGTGAACCCCAGCAGTATTTGCATCAGCCCATCCGGAACTACGTGCCCATGGATTAATTAATAATTCTGAAGCTCCTGCCTGTGCAGCGCGGTCAGGATTACCTCCCAGAACCCTACCGGAAGGCAGTACAAAAAAGCCTATCAAGGCAATAGATGCAAATAAAGTATATTGTTTTTTCATAGCTGATTGTTTATGATTTCGAATTTCTGATTTTTGCCTGCCGGCAGTTTTGTCTGCAGGCAAAAATCATCCTTCGCAATTTTTTTTAATATGCTTCCAAATCCAAAGGACGCATTACGCCAAACCATTTTAATATTTTTTCGCCTACATTGGGCACGCTTACATCGATAATGTATAAACCGCTGGCAATAGGTATTCTGGCTTGATTTTTCAAATCCCAATCCACTGAAGCTTTTGCATCACCGTCATTTTTTTGAAGTGTTCTGATAAGCGTTCCTTTTAAAGTGTAAATTGAAATGGTGCAATTACTAGGCAGATTAGTAATTTTTACAATATTATCGCTTGTCTTAACTTCATAAGCTGAATATGCATAATAAGGATTCGGTACTATGTTAATCAAGTCAAGCGCGCTTTTAGCAGTTGCTGCATCCGCTTTAATTGTCCCAATATCTGAAGTATTAAATTCATAAATTGGGTCTGCATTGTTTACCGTTGACAATACTGAGGCATTTGCTGCTGAAGACGTCCATGAAGCATTCGCAGCAACAAAAGTAGCACCTGCAGCTACACTTACTGCGTTGTGAGTTATTGGTCCGCTCTCAACAAAATAGGTGCTGCCGGTAACAAGAGAACCGGAAGAAACCTGATTGCCTGTTCCAAATTTAGAATAAGCCTTTGTAACACGCAGCCTAACTTTAACATCAGAAGGCATATCTTCAGGCAGTTTAAGATGCGGGAACATTGGGGACAGCAATGGGATATTGACCCACATGGCATCTTTAAATACTTCACGCTTGTACCCGTCGCCTGCACCGGCCTGCACTGCAGCCATTAATGCACGCATCGCTTTGCCTTCATCATAACTCGGCAGATCTCTGAAGCCGTTACCCATATAAGTATCCCCATTAAAAAGACCGTTCCCATTATGACCAAACACATAAATATAATGCTTGCCCCCGAATATCGTTGCAAAATTTGGATATGAAAAGTCTGTTGCCGTTGGATTCCATTTCATGTCTGCACCATTTTCAGATGCTAACCAGGAGTCTTCCCCAAAAGCCATATTAAGTCTCTCACCGGTTTCAAGATTGATTGCATATCCAGGAAACCAACCCATACCTGTTTCGCCATTGAAATTCGGATCATTTTTATTTGTACTGCTGCCGCTTCCTGCAATAGCAGGCACGCCGTTCTGATCTACAGAAAGAGAACTGCGCATATTTAATTTTTTTATATTTCCAATAGCCAACGCAGGCTCTTCCTGCATTTCAAGCACCGGACAGCGCGTCCATTTCGATTTATCGCGTGTTATTACAACATCAATGCTTGATACATTTTTAATTTTATTCACATTAAGATTAGTTGCCCAAGCCGGTCCGCCGGAACATACAATAGGATTCGGAATTGTTGTCGCAGAAGCAGCGCACAGCCTGTAAGGAGCCCAGGTACCGCCTAAAACTTTTTCATAATGCTGCTCGTTGTCAAGCCCGTTTTGGTCATCTCCAAAAATAGCATTTGGTGCAGGAAATGTTTGTGTACCAGCACGAATCCAATTTTGGTCATTTGTGCCATCCTGATCAGGAACACCAGTTAACCATTGTTTTGATGGATCAGAAAAAGTCATAGTTGCTTCCTGAAAAGCATTATTAGGTTCATCATAAAAATATGAAGTTGTGGTATTAGGCGGAGTTCCATTAACTACAATCCTTGTAGGACCAGGGCTGTATGCAAATCTTACATTTACAGATAAGCCCCATTTAGGTATTATTGCAATACTGCCTGTATTCTGCCCGTTAATCAATTGTTCATTCGGAATTATTATAGATGAATCTGAATTCACCGATTCGCCGGTATTTAAATTAATTAACTCCCATCGAGAAGAATCCTGTGGAATAAATGCAGCTACGCCGGTAACAGGATATTTAGCTTTCATAATAAAACGAAAGTTTGTTGCTGCGGGAACATTCAAAGGGTCAATCACTTTAATTGTAACAGGACCTTTACCATTTTCATAAACAGGATTTTTTACTTTCCATTCAGGGTCAGCAAAAATAGCATCAACGGTTTCGCTGGTAAAATCAAGCACATTTGCACCATTACCGCTTCCTTCTATGCGAGTTAATTTAGGACCGCTGCCATAGTTCGACTGCTGCACTGTGCCCTCAGCTTCTGGAGCAGGGATATGGGGAATACCCGGATGAGGAGTAAACACAGGGAAATCAGCACATTTTCTTCCGGCAATATATGGTTTGTAATCCTGAAGAGATCCAAAATTAGTAGGAACCAAAGACTGGCTGAAACCATAAGCTATTATCGCGTAATAATAAGTTTTATGATTCACGAGCCTTGCATCCGTTCCGGTTGCAAATAAATCATCTGAAAGAGAAACTGAATGAACAATACCTTTGTTGGAACCGTTTACCATTTCCTGTGGCACCAAAGCTGATATAGTAACATCATTTGTATAATTAACAATCTGAGAAATACCATCCACTTTATCACACTGCATTACCAAACGAGCTTTATCAACATTATACAAATCAGCTTGCGTAACAAACCCATCTCTTAACTGATACAACTGGTATCCCTGAAAAGTATAAGGTAAATTGTTAGGATTTGCCTTATCATAATCCTCTGAATAACTTTCATTATAATTATTTGAATTAACCGGATTAGTCCACGTAAGGATTAACTGCCTGTTCAATTCTTGTATTGTTAATGCAGGTGCTGTGGGCCCGTTAGTAGTTGCGAAGCAGTTGTTAAACAACAGCTGCGCTTTCGCGTCAGCGCCTTTCAAAAGGGCCACAGATGCAAGCGGCCCGCCCTGTGTAGCTCTTGCCCAAGGAACACCAACAGTTATCACATTAACAGCGCCCGGCTGTAAAGTAAATGGCCCTGAACTTTCCAAAAATCTCATATCATTAGGCACAATGCTTGAACTAACCATATCCCAATTAGGCATTGTAATGGGGTTATTTAAAGTACCGCCTACTCCAAAGCCGGAAGGATCCGATAAACCAGGGAACATATAGTTACATCTCACAGAACCTGACGTTCCATTTCCGCCATAAGTAATTCCGGTACCGTTACGCCAAGTTCCGGTCAAGTATTGATAATGGTCATCACCCGGCATTGGATTCCCATTCACTGCACTTGACGTGTTTTCAAAATACATAAACTTACACATACCCAGGCGCTCATTATCAGCAATACCATCGCCGTAATTCAAGAAGCTCGAAGGAACGCTGGAAGCAGCGTTATCATGCCCGTCAGGATCTGCGAAAGGTCCTTCAAAAAAGTCAACGCCGATTGCAGGAGGGTTAGCACCGTAAGCGGTTGCCTGCCCGCTGCCGTCTATGGCGGTTCCGTTATAAAGAATACCAAGTCCTAAACCAACATCGCAGCCAACATAATCATCCATATAAAAACCTAAGTCGGCATCATCCCAAATTCCAAAAAAAGTTGAATCAAGACGAAAAGATGATTTATTAATGATTTTATATTTTAAAAATGTTGCATTATTCAATTCGTCATTTGTAGCAAATGCGAAAGCCTGCGCCTGAACTTCAAGGCCGATAGAGGCACCGCCAGTTTCAGTATGGATATTTCCTTTATCATTAAATACCCAGAATAAACATTGGTCGCCGTATAGTTTAGCCGCGCAGCCGCGTGTACCAGTAATATCAAAATCAGGAACGTCACCTGCAGCCGGATCATAAATGCCGTCATTATTTACATCATAATATGGTGCTAATGGCTGTCCTTCCGGGCCGTAAGCCGGCCAATTATTAATTACATCCATTGCATTTGATAAAGTTGCCTGGCCGGAAAGAAGCGGATTAGCTCCATTTGAGCCGAGTGCAACCCAATTGTAATATGTTTCCACATCAGCCCTGTTGATTTTATAAAATTTATCCCAGGCAATACAAGTTGCTGGATCAGTTGTTGCAGTAGAAGTCAAGGGTCCCGGCCAATAATCGTTTCCGCTTTGACGGTAAGTCTGGGCGGCTACTTTTAATTGTCCACCGGCATCATATCCCCCTACCCAAACTGAACTTGCAAATTGAGAGCTGGGGCCAATCTGTCCTACAGGCGGTTTTGGAACAGCATAAGCAGCATTCTGAGCGCCGAAAATATCCCACCACATATCACCTCCGTTTAATATTTTAGCTCTTACGCTGTTTATATCCAAATCAGCCTGAGCCGTTGCATTGATACAACCCGACTCAACTGATTTTACCAGGTGATTTGAAACAGGCAGGTTACTTCCGCCTATATTTTCTCTTGCCGAGAGATCTCCACCTGCCCCATTGAAAATAATAGAGGAGAAAAAAAGAGTGACCAATAATGAGCAGGGAATGATTCGATAAATATAGTTTGCTTTCATTTTTGTTATTTTAATATGCATAGTTTTTTAAAATATATTCTACGTTAAATATTTATTGTATTTTTTCAACATTAACACTTCATTTCCCTTTTCCCATTCATCACTTACCCTTTCTTGATCATCATTTACGTTTTCTCGATCTTTACTTCCCTTTTCCCGATCTTCATTTCCATTTTCCCGATCTTGATTTCCATTTTCTCGATCTTCACTTCCCTTTTCTCGATCTTCATTTACGTTTTCCCGATCATCATTTCCCTTTTCTCGATCTTCACTTCCCTTTTCTCGATCATCATTTACGTTTTCTCGATCTTCATTTACGTTTTCCCGATCATCATTTCCATTTTCTCGATCTTCACTTCCCTTTTCTCGATCTTCATTTCCCCTTTCCCGATCTTCATTTCCCTTTTCTCGATCTTCATTTCCCTTTTCTCGATCTTCATTTCCCTTTTCCCGATCTTCATTTCCCTTTTCTTAATCCTCACTTATCTTTTGCCTGTTTTTTTTAGGCTTTCAAATGAATGATTGATCTATTTTCAGATCATTTAGATTAAAAACCCAGTACCAAACCTAAGCGGATAACACGCGGCTGACTGTAATAATTAGGGTCATTTACTTTTATGGAATATAAATCGGTAAAAGATGCTGCGCTGTTTTTGCTTGCAAGAGCATTCTGCCCGTCAGCAGAAGCTAAATAACCATCATCGCCCGGGTTTCCTGTAGCTTTGTAAACATTAAGAATGTTAACTGCATTTAAAACATTTAATACCTGCAAATAAATATTTAAGCTGGCATGTTTCTTTTCTCCGCCGTCTTTGCCAGACCATGTAAGATCAAAATCTTTGTCAACTTTTAAATCAATTTTAAAATTCCAAGGCAGATTGGAACCATTAACCATACCTGCAAGCTGGCTGCGCTGTGCAACTCCTATCACAACATTTCCAGAAGTCGGGTCACCTTGAGTAATATTTTTCTGTCTGCTGTAAGGAGTTCCAGAACCTGCTCTTGCAACAATATTGGCTCCTATATTTTCAAATATTTTTACAGATTTTTCTTTATCAGTTCCTTTATGGCGGGTCCATACCGGCCCGTTATAATCTTTACCTGCGCCAAAACGATAATCAGTATTAATTATCACAGTGTGACGCTGATCGTAATCTAAAGGGTGCGTAGTTCTAAGATTAGGCTGACCTACAGCTACTAAGTTAACACCGTCAGTAGCGCTTGAACCAGTTCCATCGGCAAACGACAAAGTATAATTTGCGCTCAGCTGAACCCCGCTTGATAACCTCCTTAAATCATAAGCAATTGAAAAACCTTTAACTGTACCAAAGTCAATATTATCATAGGAATTATAACTATTAGGGAAGGCATCAACCACCTGCACCACTTGGATCATATCTCTTAATTCACGGTAAAATGCAGATAAGGTAATTGCAGAATTTTTCTTGTCGTTTAATACCTGGCGGAATCCTAACTCATAATCAGTCGTCCTTTCTGGTTTTAAATTTGGGTTATTAATAAACTGTCCTGCATTACTAGTAATATTCAAATACTGCGTAGGGTCTAACCTGTTTGCGCCGGGAGGACGCTGTGTTAACACATCATAATGAGCAAAAAAATCAGCGACATCGGAAATTGGGAATGAAAATGCAATACGCGGCATCAAATTAATCTGAGGCGTATAACTTTCAAATACTTTTGAAGAAATCACTTTGTTTTTTGCAGCTGAGGGATCTAACAAATAAGGATTAATAGCACCATCGACAGTATTTGAACCTGCTAATGACGAGGTTGGGTCAGAAACTTCTGCTCCAGTAGCGTTATACCATGTAGTCCCGTTTCTGTAACCAACAACTTTTGTGGGGTTGTCTTTATCATTAACATAAACTACATAATCACTCCCAATATTTGCGGGTTTGGTAGTATTAAACTCAGAAGCAAAGTTTACTTCACCTGCAGTTTTGGCTTCATACAGCAAAAACTTATCTTTTAGTACCTGCTGATTTGCATCAAACCTATCAATACGCAGACCGATATTAAATTTCACATCTTTAAAATCAAATTTATCCTGGATATAGCCTGCTACATAAATAGGCTGATAGGCTCCAACTTGGCGGGTGAAATTTCCATTTGCATCTTTCTTGGTAAAGAAATCATCTAAGCTTGGTTTTCCGCTTATTTTTGTTCCAGTGTGATCATATCCGTAATAACTTACTAAGGCTGTACCGCCCAGGTTTAATAAATCATCTGCACTGAACATTTTAAGTCCGCCAAAACTCTGCATCTGCTCTGGTGTGTAGGCATCAACATTAATCCAGTTGGTGCTGTTGGCATTATAACCCAGCGCTGTTCTTAAACTTCTGTCGAATTGTGTCTGAGTGCCGTCGTTTAAGCGATCGAAATCATAGTACAAATAAGTACCTGATAATTCTGTATTCAAATGAGGGACGCTGTCTAACTGGGTAAGGTGGCTGTTTGCCAATGCACGCATCTGAGTCCATAAAGCAATAGGGCTAAGAGAAAATGCACTTTCACTGCGCTGCTCAAATTCAAATCCCATCTGAACTGCATGTTTTTTAATATCTGCAGAAAAACTTGCATTCACGCGAAACTGGCTCACATCACTTAAACTATAACCTCCGTATTGACGGCCGGTATTGTACCATAATCCATAAATGTTAGAAGGCCGGTCGCCGTTCATCAAACCTAAACCAGCCTGAACATCATTCAGGTTGTGGATAAGCCCAGGATCAGTGGCTGCATAAAACTGACTGGTATAAGCTGCTCCTGCAGGATTTATGTTGCTTGGAGTAAATGTCAGACTTACATCCCTGAAACCATTTTGATAAAACGCAGCAACAGTATCTTTAACACCGTCATGGTTAAAGTCATATTTATTTCTGGTTTCATAAGTATAATTGGCAGTTTTAGTTTGATCAAACTTCCCGATATACCCATAGTTGAAGTAATTATCCTTATGCGTATCGTCCTGAACAGTTTGGCTTGTTTTTGAATAACTGGCCTGAAGTGTAAAGTAGGCATTTGTGATAGCGGAAGATGTTTTCTCTTCTTCTTTAGCGGTAGCTGAATTAAACTTTTGAGTAAGTTTTGCGTAGGCTCTCCAGGTATTATTTATTACCTGGGGATTATTTGAAGGATTAAACAATGCATATTCGTAAACAAAATCATGGTAATTATTATAATTAATCGATCCACCAATTGTAATTCCAAGATTTGCAGCAGGCTGGTAAAGTATTTTACCGTTCAAAAGAAATGAATTAGAACGCACATTGCTTCTTGATTTTACTTTTTGCAGATCATCCATAGTAATATACTCTGCATTATTTACAAAACCTCCTGCTCCATTAGGGTTTGGACGCAAAGGTGCATTTTCTAAACTGGTTAATACATCCGGTTTAACCTGGTACATACCGACAGCTGATGGATGGGGATCCTGAGCAGTTGAAGCCTCACCTGATAAAAAGAAACCAAGAACTGATTTCTTAACATTTTTTGAAGAGTCTTTTTTTGTTAATAAGGGACCGCTCAATGTAAAATCAACTAAATTATATCCATAAGCATCCAGTCCGCGTGTCTTTGCATTTTTTTCGCCCAAACCAGAAGATACCATTTCTATGCCGCCGCCATAAGTGGCTGCAGGTCCCCGAGTAGTTATTGCAATAACACCGCCTGTTGCATCTCCGTATTCAGCAGGGGTACCGCCGATAATTGTTGTTATCTGATCAATTGATCCCTGGGGAACACCTGCACTTCCGATTACTTTTACACCATCCACATAATAAGACGTCCCTTCAGCACGGGCACCTCTTACATTCAGCGCTCCGCCTTCATCTGCCTGATAAATTCCTGCTGTTGTTGCCGCTACTGAATTAATATCTTTAGTAGCCATGTGCTGGTATTCTTCGCGTGTTACGGTTCCTCCTGATTTAGTATCAGGATCAATGAGTGGTTCTTTCCAAACTGCTACTTCAATAATTGGAAGCTCCTGTCCTGCAGTCAACTCCATATTCAAATAAACAGTTTTACCAACGCCTACGTTTATGTCTCCAATAATTACAGTCTGGTAACCCACATAAGTGGCTTTTACATTATACTTACCGGGACTTAAGGGCTTAATAGTAACTTCACCATCTATGTTGGTGGTTCCTACACCAGCCTGCATACCGCCCATTTCAACAATTACATTCGCAAATGGAATTGTTTCTTTATTGGCTTTGTCGGTAAGTTTTACTTTAATTGCGGATTCGTTTTGTCCCAGCATCAAGCCAGCTGAGGCGATAACAATCGAGAAGGTAACGAGTAATTTTTGCAGCATATTATTATAATTTGATAATTTGATAATTCGGCAATTTGAAAATTATATAAACATATTTTCAAATTGTTTTATTCAAGCCTAAATTTTAAAGCGCGTAAATATAGGAATATTTAAAATTCTTGAGCAAGTTTTTTTTTCCCCGCTTTTTAACAATTTATTTTAGGAATAAAATCCTGTTTTAACTTGTTTAAAGCCAATCCGGTATAATACCGGACCGGCTTTTCTCAAACAAACAAAACTGAAAATTATACTGCATTGTAAATGCTGAAGAAAATAATTGCTACTGTGGCTGCTGCCATTAGAATTGTAATGGTTCCAATACCTTCTTCGCGGTAACTGTACCCTTTGCGGACTGCTGATTTCTTGTTCATTTTTTTTGATTTTTTAATTGTTAATAACAGGTAAGCGTTCTGCCATTTTCTGTTAGATTAATGTGAAAGACTGCAATTGAATTAAATATTAAATTAAGGTGCGGGTATCTGCCTATTAATCTAAACAACATCCCCATGTGCCAATTAATTTTGCGGCAAAACCCGGCACCTATTTTTTTGAATCTTTTAAGAAAACAGAGAAAAAATTTGTTTAGTAAATTTCAGACTGTTTGAATTAGAAGTAAAAAATTTCAGCTGGTATTTTATCTGCCCTGATTTCTATTACAATATTACAATAGAAAGAACAGAAGTTCAGGACACATTGAGTGAAAGGAGAGTTTTACTTATTTAACGGCGGAAATTAAACGAAAAGCGGTAAACTAGATTAGGGATAATTTTTCAAGAAAATCAGATTTATTTCTTCTGGAGACTTCAACCTGGGAGTTATCGCTCATTACGACGTATCCTCCTTCGCCTTTAATATATTTTTTCACGTGCTGCAAGTTGATAAGATGCGAACGGTGAACCCTGCAGAAGTTATCATCGGCAAACATCTGCTCGTATTCACCGAGGGTACGTGAGGCCATAATTCTTTTGCCTGTGGTGAGAATAAAAAACGTATAGTTGCCGTCGGAATCGCAGCGAATGATATCGGAGAGGTTGATGAATATTAAGCCGTCTCCGTCCGGAATACCGACTTTTTTCAGTTTGTTTTCAGGTTTAATGTTAGCCAGAAGGGTTTTGAATTTTTTATCCAGCATGCTTTTATGCCCGGCTTTATCTTCAAAACGATGCACTGCCTGAACCAGCTCTTCGGTGTCAATGGGCTTTAGAAGATAATCAACGGCACTGAACTTGATAGCTTTAATGGCATAATGGTCGAAGGCAGTAGTGAAAATAATATCAAAATCAATTTCTTTAAATTTTTCAAGTAAGTCGAAAGCATTGCCGTTAGGCATTTCTATATCCAAAAAAACTAAATCAGGCTGGTACCTGCTGATGGCATCATAAGCACTGGTCATTGAATCAGCTTTGGCAGCAATTTCAATACCGGCACAATTTTTTTCGATCATTTTAGATAATGATTCGCGCGCGCCTAATTCATCATCAACTATTACAGCTTTTATCATATAATTATTTTATCAAATTATTACGAATTTATTAATGTTAAAAAACATCCTCCTGCAGCACACTGTCAAATGCACCTTCATTCTCTATCGCAGAGGCAGCGCGCAAGGGGGACTTGCTATTCATCCACCTCCAGCGGGATAACCAGCCGAATTTTTGTTCCAGCCGATTCGCCCTTTTCGTACAAGTCAATTATTTCGGAGTGAATATTACTGCTCAAACTGGAATTTAAAATATCCAGCCTATCCTGCGTTATACTCATTCCCATTGACTTGTGCTGCTGCAATCGGTTTTTCTTAAACTCTTTTGATTTTTCGCGGCCAATTCCGTTATCCTCGATGATGCATAAAATTGTATCATTTTGTTTTTGTAAAGTTATTGAAATTTTCCCAACACCTTCCTTGGGAAGCAGGCCGTGTATAATTGCATTTTCTACGTAAGGCTGAATAAGCATGGATGGTATGCGGTCGTAATTTTGATCAATGCCGGGATCAATATCAATTTGGTATTCAAATTTTTTATCGAAACGCATTATTTCTAATTCTAAATATAAATTGAGTGCATTGATTTCTTCAGCAACAGCAATCATCTGCTGTTTAGAATTCTCCATAATTTTGCGCATAAGCTTTGCGAATTTCGACAAGTATTTTAATGCAGCTTCGGTATTGCTGTTCGAAATATAATGCTGGATGGAGCTCAATGTGTTGAAAATAAAATGAGGATTCATCTGAGCCCGCAGAGCCTGTGATTCAATGTTGGCGATTTTTTTGTTGAGTTCTGTTTTTCGTATTTCCCGATTTTTAATTTTCCGAATACGGAAACGGATGGATAGAATTAAGAATGCTGTAATAAGCAGTGAAGAGATAATGATGAAAGCCCATGTTCTCCAAAATGGTTTGTTTATAATAAAGGTAAAGCTTACAGGGGTTTTATTCCAGACGCCTTCATTGTTTGAGCTGATTACTTTAAAAGTATATGCGCCGGAAGGAAGATTGGAATATGTTACCAGCCGCTCTTTTGACTGAGGCGACCAATTTTTTTCAAAACCTTCCAATATATGCGAATACTGTACCTTTTCGGGATTAGTAAGGCTTATGCCGGAATAATAAAATGTGATATTATTGTCGCTGTATTTCAGATGCGTATTATCTGTTAAAACAGTATCCTTGTAAAAGAGGCTGAAGCCGGTAATACTTGTTTTTGATTCTGCAGTATTATCAATATATTCTTTAGGATCGTATTTAATAAGTCCGTTCACTGTACCAAACCAAATGGAGCCGTCGGGGTCAACCCAGGTGCCGTTGGAGTTGCACTCAACACCTGAAAAGCCCTCGTGTTTACCGAATGGAATAATATTTTTATGCCTTGATTTTTTATATTCAGCAATATCAATTTTATTTAAGCCCTGATTTGTTCCTGTCCAAATTTCATTTTGTGTCTGTCCAAAAGTTATAGAATAAATTAAATCAGAACTCATGCCGTCGGCTTCACCAAAATTTACTGGTTTAACTGCAGCCATTGCAGGATTAAACATCCATAAGCCATCAAGAGCACCAAGATAAATGTTGCCTTCTTTATCAATCAATGATGTGAGATACGAATCGTTTTTCAAACCCAATTTTTCACTGCATTCAATAAAATCTTTTCCGTCATATTTAATTAAGCCGCCTAAATAAGTACCGATCCAGAGCGAGCCTTTCAAATCTTCCACAAAGGTCCATACCTGAAAGTTTGAACTTCTGGTTTTAAAAGTATAGCGCATAAATTTTTTTGAGCCTGCTTTATCTGAAGCTGAAGGGTCGAATTTAAAAATCTCATTATTGCCTCCTATCCACAAATTATTTCTTGAATCTTTATAAAAACAATTAATAGCACGGCTGAAAACACCTGATGAGTCAAGCTTTTCAACAAACTGCTTTCCGTCGTAAATTTTTAAGCCGGCATCAGTACCAAGCCATAGAGTACCCGGCGATGCTTCATAAATTGCATTTACGCTTTTTGCTTTCAGCCCGTTCTGGCTGTTAAACTGAGTAAACCGGCCTGCTTCGAATTTAAATAAGCCCCCGTCTTTAGAACCTGCCCATAGAATATTTTTTGAATCGCGAAGGATACCATAAATAAATTGGCGGGATAGACCGTCCTCTATACCATAGCTGACAAAGGGGTTTCCCCTGTATTTGAACAAACCGGCATAAGTTCCTATCCATAAATTATGTTCGTAATCCTGGTAAAGACAGCTGATGATACTGCTGTTATGATTTTTATGCAGGGTGTAAGCTGAAAATTTTTCATTTTCGAATTTCATCAAACCTTTGCTTGTCGCTATCCACAGGGCATTCCTAAAATCAGTTATAACAGCTTTGATATCATTGTCAATAAGCCCCTGCTCTTTGGTATAAAATGTAAATTTGTTTTGGTTCCATTTACATAATCCGTTAGATGAGGCAATCCAGATATTTTGTTTTATATCCTGAGTAATACTGTTGATATGATTATTTAACAGGCCGTTTGAGGTATTGTAATTACTAAATTTTTTACCGTCAAAAACACTTATACCGTCATTTGTTCCTATCCAAATACTGCCCGATTGATCCTCATAAATACAATTTACGGCATTGCTGATTAATCCATCTTTAACAGTATAATTTATAAAAGTGCTGTCGAGCAGAACGCTGATTCCTTTGTCAGTACCGAACCATAAACGGCCTTTCTTATCTTTTAAAGAAGCTGTAATGGAATTGCTGGCAAGTCCGTTTTTAACAGTATATCCGGTAAATTTCCCATCTGCAAATTTATTTATACCGCTGATTGTCCCTATCCATAGATTGCCTTTATTATCCTCGTTAATACAGGTTACTGAATGGTTTAGCAATCCATTTTTAGGGCTGTAATTGGTAAAAGATACGCCATCGAATTTACTTAGACCGCCATACCCGCCCGACCAGAGGTTACCTTTGCTGTCCTGAAAAAGGGCAGATACATTTACAAAAGGAAGGCCGTCTTCAACAGAAAAATTTTGAAAATAATAGGATTGAGCAAAACATACCTCAGTAATCAGAGATAGTGTGAGTGAATAGAAAAGTAAAAAAAATAGTCTTGTTTTTTGCATACAAATGTGACAATGGACAAATTTGAAAACCAGATGCTGTAATTTTCAAATTAATTATTTATTCAATGATGCTTATATTTAAACCATCTCACAATGGAAGATTCTTTTTTATTTGTTTTTAATCTTTCAGACCGTTTTTTTTCCTGACGCATTCTTTTTTTTGTGTCTTTAGATTGCAGATGTTTATGATAATCTTTAACCGCTTTTGCCTGATCTCTTTCTGCTAAGCGGCCTTCTTTCCATTTCTGTTTTGCTTTTTTGCGCTGTGCCCTTGAACTGGCCGGAGCAGTATTCTTTTCTTTATCTTTAGCAATGGCAGCTTCCTGTGCAAGAGCAGCAAAGGGCATCAAGAAAACAAACAATACAATTGTTTTTCGAAAAAGAGTTTTCATTTAAAAAATTTTAGTGCCGATTCATTAATGGATTTATAAAAAACATAATCAAAAATATACAAATAAATATAGATTTTCCTTTTTTAAAGAACGGCATTTATATTGGAATATTTTTCATCCTTGTTACTAAACAATAAATTAATTAAATTTGTTTAACAATAACTCTTCCATTCAAATGAAACTTCCTTTTTATTTTCTAATTTCTTTAATTTTAATTATTGGTATCTATAGCTGCAAAAAAGACAATACTAACAATAGTGTTCCAATTGTAGCTGTTGATATTTATTTATATACCAACAACCCAAGTTTTGTAAACCTTAACGGTGTTGGCGGCTGGATTTATGTTACCGGCGGTGTAAGGGGAATATTAGTATATCGAAAATCATCAACCGACTTTATGGCTTACGACCGTAACTGCACGTATCAATCATCTTCGCCATGTGCAACAGTTGTAGTGGATGCTACCAATATTTTAGCCAAAGACACCTGCTGCCATTCAAAATTTTCAATTTACGACGGCTCTGTAACCCAGGGTCCTGCAGGGCTTCCGCTAAAAAGTTACAATACCACTTTTGACGGAAATGTTTTGCATATCTTCAATTAAACAAAAAACTCTATCCCTTTTTAACCCTTTCACCCTTCATATTTTTTTCTCTATATTAAAAATCCCCTATCTCATTTTGTGAGGAAGGGGATTTTTAATAAGAAAAAGTTATCAGATAATTCTAGTATCTGTATGCATCAGATTTAAACGGCCCTTCAACAGTTACGCCGATATATGCGGCCTGTTCTGGTGTTAGGGTATCTAATTCACAATTGATTTTTCCAAGATGAAGGCGCGCTACTTTTTCATCTAAGTGCTTAGGCAATGTATAAACTTTGTTTTCATACTTATCAGTATTAGTCCAAAGTTCAAGCTGCGCTAAAGTTTGGTTTGTAAAAGAGTTACTCATCACAAATGACGGGTGACCAGTGGCACAACCTAAATTTACTAAACGGCCTTCTGCAAGTACAATAATATCCTTACCATCAATAGTATATTTATCAACCTGAGGTTTGATAACATCTTTAGTGGTACCGTAATTTTTATTTAACCAAGCCATATCAATTTCTGTATCAAAATGGCCGATGTTACAAACTACTGCATTGTTTTTCATTGCCTTGAAATGACGGTCAACAACAATATTTTTGTTTCCTGTAGTTGTTACAATAATATCAGCTTCTTTAACTGCATTATCCATTTTCATTACCTGGTAGCCGTCCATTGCAGCCTGCAGCGCACAGATAGGATCAATTTCAGTAACAATAACACGTACTCCCTGAGAACTTAAAGATTCTGAAGAGCCTTTTCCAACATCCCCGTAACCAGCTACTACAGCCACTTTACCAGCAAGCATCAAATCTGTTGCTCTGCGGATTGCATCCACTAAAGATTCGCGGCAGCCGTATTTGTTATCGAATTTTGATTTAGTAACTGAATCATTTACGTTAATTGCAGGGATATGCAATGTTCCGTTTGTCATACGCTCATACAAACGGTGAACACCTGTAGTAGTTTCTTCAGAAAGTCCTTTTATTCCTTTGATTAATTCAGGAAATCTGTCGAACACCATATTTGTTAAATCACCGCCGTCATCTAAAATCATGTTTAACGGTTTGCGGTCTTCACCGAAGAACAATGTCTGTTCTATACACCAGTCGAACTCAGTTTCATTCATACCTTTCCAGGCATATACAGAAATACCAGCAGCAGCAATTGCAGCAGCTGCATGATCTTGTGTTGAAAATATATTGCATGATGACCAGGTAACTTCAGCTCCTAATTCAATCAGGGTTTCAATTAAAACTGCTGTTTGAATTGTCATGTGCAGACAGCCTGCGATACGAGCATTTTTCAATGGTTTTGATGCGCCGAATTCAGCACGAAGAGCCATTAAGCCTGGCATTTCTGCTTCTGCAAGTTTAATTTCTTTACGTCCCCAAGCCGCAAGAGACATATCTTTTACTTTGTATTTTTCGAATTTTTCCACTGTTGTTTTTGTCATTTTTTTAATTGATTAATTGTTGGTTAGCTGGTAAAATTTTATTGGTTATTATAATTGCAAAGTATCTTAAAAATCTATTTATTTTGACGAAGTCCAAATAGTTTTGCCTGTTTTATCTATATAAGAAAAAACACCGCCGTCACTCACATACACTAACCCTGAATAAAAATCAGATGCAAAATCAGAATTGGGGTTGATAACAGTTTTTCCAGTTTTATCTATATACTGCCATTTAGCATCTTTAAAGCTCCCGATCACCCATGGTGATGTGCTTACACAAGCTAATCCATCATTGAAAAAAAATGCACCGGTAAAAACCGGGTTAATAATCATTTTGCCGGTTTTATTAATATACCCGTATTTTCCATTTTTAAATCCTCCTATCCGCACACACGCTAAGCCTTCAGAAAAAGTAAAAGCTTTATCAAACTGGGCTTCAATAACAGGTTTCCCTGTTTTATCAATATAGCCCCATTTCCCGTTTTTTTCATTTCCGATTTTTACATTTGCCAAACCTTCTGAAAATTCGAAAGCATCATCATAAAGAAAATCAATAACTACTTTCCCGGTTTTATCAATAAAGCCCCATTTCCCGTCTTTCTGCACACGTGCCAAACCTTCCTTAAAGTCCCATGCAGCGTCGTATTCAGGTTTTATTACAACGTTTCCTTTTTTATCGATATAGGCAAATTTAATTCCAATCTGCAGGCGGGCCATCCCGTCAGAAAATTTATAAGCATGCTCGCATTTAGGCTCTAATATGGTTTTCCCGGCTTTATCGATGTAAGAATATTTAGCCCCATTTTTTACACAAGCTAACCCTTCGGAAAAATACCCGTCGGTTTTATCATCATACTGAGCTGGAATAACCATTTTACCTTTAGAATCAATAAATCCAAATTTCGTACCTTGTCTCACAACTGCTAAATCTTCGTGAAATTTGTCGGCATACTCAAACTGAGCAGGAATAATTACTTTGCCGGTTTTATTGATATAGCCGTATTTACCTTTATCTTTAAAAGGATAAAGTGTTTCCTGCGACTTTACAGTTGTTTGACATAACAAACCAACTAAAACTAATATCGCTAATTTACTCTTGAGTATTATTGATTTCATACCTTTAATTAATTTTGCGTAAATATCCAAAAAAAAATTGAATTAAAGTACCCAAAGGTCATAAAATTTATCCCTATGAATTAAAGGTTCTATAGTAGTTTCGATAATTTAAAATATCCAGAAGCATCTATGAATAAAGGGTTTAAAAAGTATACTGTTTTTTTTTGCAGATTTATAGAAAAGGGAAGTAAACTGAAGGTTTGCTGCTGTTCATTTAAGGATTAAATATTCAGATAAAAACAAATCGGACTTAGAGCATTTTAGTCCTTTTCAAGAGGTAGGGCATCAGAACCTGATCGAAACCTTTGTTAATGTCTGCTTCTACAAAATCAATTTTATATTGTCCGCATTTAAGCATTAATTCTTTTTTGTATTCAGTCATTGAAGTCTGGTAAGTGTCTTTTATTTCACTTGGGTGAAGTTTTACTTCTTCCCCGGTTTCCATGTCAATGAAGCGGTAAGGACGGTTCTCGAAATCAAAATCAAGCTCTTTCTGCTGATCAACAACGTGAAATAAAATCACTTCGTGTTTATTGTGCTTCAAATGCTGTAAGGCTGAAAATAGTTCTTCCGAGTTCGCTTTTGAATCCATCATATCACTGAAAATAATTACGAGTGAGCGCTTGTGAACAGCTTCTGCAATTTGATGAAGGGCTTCAATGGCTGAAGTTTTTTTATGTTCTTTCAGGTTATGAGGCTGTATCAATTTTTCCAATTCGTGATACAGCATTTTGTGATGGAGTGAGCTTGATTTGTCGGGGGTATGAGTTTCAATTTTATCAGAAAACACACTGAGGCCGACTGCATCGCGCTGGCGCTTCAGGAGCTCTATTAAAGCGGCTGCTGCATAAACTGAAAAATTTATTTTGTTAAGTTTAGAACTTTTCTCTTCCATTACTGGAAAGTACATGGAGGATGAATCATCAATAATCAGATGACAGCGCAGATTGGTTTCTTCTTCGTAACGTTTGATAAATAATTTATCTGTTCGTCCAAAAAGTTTCCAATCAATATGTTTGGTTGATTCGCCTTTGTTGTATAAACGGTGTTCAGCAAATTCAACGCTGAAACCATGAAACGGACTTTTGTGAAGACCTGTTATAAAGCCTTCCACCACCTGCCGGGCGATTAACTCCAAATGAGTAAACTGCTGTAATGGCTGCGGATCTATTGAGTTCAAAGTTTTAAAGTTGGAAAGTTAAAAGTTAGACAGTTTAAAGTTTAAAGTTAGAAAGTTTAATTTGGAAAGTTTAAAGTTAAGAAGTTCAGGAGACAGATAAAAAATAACAGCAGGTTAATTAATCCACCTGCTGTTAACTTTTAAACTTTGAACTTTCAAACTTTAAACTAAAGTCTAAAGAAGTGCTTTAAGTTTTGCATCTAATACTGATTTTGGAACTGCTCCAACCTGCTTATCAACAACAACTCCTCCTTTGAAAAACAATATTGTAGGGATATTGCGAACGCCGAACATTGCAGAAACATTTGCATTGTCATCGACATTTACTTTTCCTACTACTGCTTTTCCTTCATAGTCTTTCGATAATTCATCTACTACCGGCCCAACCATACGGCAGGGTCCGCACCATTCTGCCCAAAAGTCAAGCAATACGGGTTTGTCTGATTTTGCTACTAACTCCTCAAAATTAGCGTCTGTTATTTCTAATGCCATAATTTAGTTTTTTATAATTGCTGGTTTATATAATTATTGATTTGATTTTTATTGAACTGTAAAGATAAAGCTGCGACTCTGTATTGGCAAATCATTTGCCAATTTGTTTTTTATGACAAGGTGACATTTTGTTCCTTCTAATTTAACTTAAACTCCAAATGATGCAATGCCAGCAATTCAAGCAAATCATTATTAGGATTTACTTTTATTTTTTTTGAAGGCAGTAACACATGAATATTTTCTTCGGAATCAATCACTTTAAATTTGAGCGTGCAATTGCGCGGTTGTGCTTCAATGTTAGCAGCAAGTATAGCATTAAACTTAGTTATAAACTCGTCCGACAAGTCTTTTATCGACAGATCCACAGTTATACTTCTTGCTAATTTATCGCGCAGTTCGGATAACAGCTGTATATTGCTTACTTTAAATTCAAAATTGCCGGAATTTTTAAATCTTTCTGATATTTTGCCTTTCACATATAAAAATAAGCCGCTGATCATATAAGGTTTAAACTTAACATAATCTTCTCCGAAAAAGGCTAATTCAGTTGATTCCCTGTAATCTTCAACAGTGATTTTTCCCCAGGGGTTGCCGGTTTTGGTCACTCCGTTATGAACGTTGGTAACAATACCGCCAAACACCAAGTCCTTATTTTTATTCTCTTCAATTTTTTTAATGTCGCTGACAGAATGAAAACAAAAGTTTTCAATTTCTAATTTATAGGTATCCAAAGGATGGCCGGAAATAAAAAAACCTACCACATCTTTTTCATTTTTTAACTGCTCTAAATTAGTCCAGGCCTCGCAGACCGGGATTTTTGGTTCAGGCATATCAACTGAACTCTCTTCGCCGAATAATGAAACCTGGGCGGAGTTAACACCTTCCTGATGAGAACTTCCGTAACGGATTGTTCTTTCCAGGAAATTAATATTGTCATTTCCTTCCGTAAAGAAATAGGTAGCACGATGAATATTAAACGAATCTAAACCGCCTGCAAAAGCAAGGCTTTCAAACGTTTTTTTATTAGCAGCCCTTAGATTAATTCTTCTCACAAAATCAAAAACACTTTTGTAAGGCCCGTTCAGAGTGCGTTCTTCCACGATAGAAACAACTGCGGCCTCCCCTACTCCTTTTACAGCACCCATTCCGAAGCGTATCTGCCCAGCTTTGTTAACTGCAAACTGGTAAGCACTTTCATTCACATCGGGGCCGAGCACAGGAACACCGATGCGTTTGCACTCGTCCATAAAGAAAGTGATCTTATCTATATTGCTTAAGTTATGAGTAAGCACGGATGCCATGTATTCACCGGGGTAATGTGCTTTTAAATACGCTGTTTGATAGGCAACAAAAGCATAGCATGTAGAATGTGATTTATTAAAAGCGTATTGTGCAAACTTCTCCCAGTCAGTCCAAATTTTTTCAAGTTTCGCCACAGCCAGACCCTTTGCAGTGGCTCCTGCCATAAATTGGCCTTTCATTTTATCAAGGGTGTATCTGTCTTTTTTACCCATCGCTTTCCGCAGAATATCAGCATCGCCTTTTGAGAAGCCTGCGAGCTTCTGCGAAAGGAGCATCACCTGTTCCTGGTAAACAGTGATTCCATAGGTATCTGCAAGGTATTCTTCCATTTCAGGAACATCATACGTGATAGCCTCACGGCCGTGTTTACGTGCAATAAAATTTGGAATATATTCGATAGGCCCCGGGCGATACAATGCATTCATCGCAATTAAATCAGCAAATTTATCGGGCTTTAAATTGATTAAATGTTTCTGCATACCGGCGCTTTCAAACTGAAATGTGCCATTGGTATCACCGCGCTGGTAAAGCTCAAATGTTTTTGCATCATCTAAAGGAACATCATCAATTATCAACGACACACCGTGATTTTCTTTAATGAGCTTTAGAGCATCCCGAATGATAGTGAGTGTTTTCAGGCCTAGGAAGTCCATTTTAATTACGCCGGCATCTTCAATCACTCTGCCATCGTATTGTGTGATGTATAATTCAGTTTCTTTGGATGCAGCAATCGGAACAATTTCTGTAAGGTCTTTGGGAGCAATGATGATGGCTGAAGCATGAATACCAGTGCCTCTTACAGAGCCTTCCAATATCAAAGCTTCTTTGAGCACTCTTGCCTGAAGATCATTTCCGGCAAGCAATGCACGGAGTTTTTTTACATCTTCTAAATCTTCTTTTGTCAAGCCTTCCTTTTCTTCTAAGCTTGCTTCACCTGTCATTGGGGCTCTTAGGACGCGTTTTAATTCTATACCCGGTTTATCAGGAACTAATTTTGCGAGCATATTTGAATCCTGCAAAGGCAGATCCAACACACGCGCAACATCCTTAATGCTCATCTTTGCAGCCATTGTACCGTATGTTACAATCTGCGCAACCTGATTTTTTCCGTATTTTTCAACAACATAATCGATTACTTTCTGACGGCCCTGATCATCAAAATCTGTATCAATATCGGGCATCGACTTACGATCAGGATTCAAGAAACGCTCGAACAGTAAATTATATTTAATAGGATCGATATTGGTAATGCCGATACAGTATGCCACGGCAGAGCCTGCAGCAGAGCCACGGCCAGGACCAATGAATACGCCGATATCTTTTCCATGATTAATAAAATCAGATACAATTAAAAAGTAACCCGCAAAACCCATGATCCTTATGGTGTTCAGCTCAAAGTTGAGGCGCTCTTCTACTTCAGGCGATATATCTATGTAACGTTTTTTTGCACCTGTGAAAGTTAAATGATGGAGGTAATCGTCCTGTGTTAAAAATTCCAAAGGGATTTGAAAGTTCGGCAGCATGATGTCCTGCTTGAGTTTCAGAGGTACAATCTTGTCAACAATTTCGTTGGTATTATCAATTGCCTGAGGTAAATCGCTGAAGAGCTGGGTCATCTCAGCCGTTGTTTTAAAATAAAACTGATCGTTGAAAAATGCAAACCTTTTACCTTTTGATGAAGTAGAATCATCATCGCCGAAATCCTTCATGGTAGGCGTACTCTGCTTTTCGCCAGTGTTGATGCACAATAAAATATCATGAGCATTTGAATCCTGCTGATCTACGTAGTGAGAATCATTAGATGCAATTATTTTAACATTATATTTTTTTGCAAACTTTAATAACACTTCATTTACAGTGTTCTGCTCAGGGATGCTGTGTCGCTGCAGCTCGATATAATAATCTTCTCCGAAAATATCGAGCCACCATTTGAATTCTTTTTCGCCTTCTTCTTCTCCTTTTCTTAATATCACTCTTGGCACAGAGGCCCCCAGACAGCAGGTTGTAGCAATTAATCCAGTGTGATACTGTAAAATTAATTCTTTATCGATGCGCGGATATTTACCATACAAACCTTCGGTATAGCCCGCAGAACAAAGCTTCAGCAGGTTTTTATAGCCTTCAGGATTTTTTGCTAATAAGAGCTGATGGTAACGCACATCTTTGTCTTCCTTTGTAAACTGACGTTTGTGGCGGTTTTCAACCACATAAAATTCGCAGCCTACAATGGGTTTTATTTTATTGGGATTATCAGGTGTATTGTGTTTTGCAGCCTCTGCAACAAACTTAAATACGCCGAACATATTGCCGTGATCGGTAATGGCAAGCGCCCGCATATTATCCTTTACCGCCTTTTTGTAAAGCGATGAAATATCGGCAGCACCATCCAGCAGGGAGAATTGTGTATGTACGTGTAAGTGGGAAAAATTCATTTGACTGTTGTTAAACCCCCTTTAAGTCCTTCTCAAGAGATGGTTTAAATGTGAGATTGTTAAATTGTTTGAGCCTGTTGTATTTTCAAATTTGCACATCAGCACATTTCCAAATTATTTTGAAGTTTTGCAGGGATGTAAATTTAGCTAATAATTGACTTTGATTTTCGGATGTTGAAAAGATGTGAAAAAGAAAAAATTATATTTAGGGAAGCTGATTTTTACCGCAAAGTTCGCGAAGACAAAGCGCAAAGGACGCAAAGGAGCTATTGAGTTAATATTCTGTGGTTCTGTTTATTTCTGAATTATTGAACTTCCATGCTGTTTAAACAAAATTAAACATTGATAAAAACAAAAAAGCCTTCCTGAAATAATCAGGAAGGCTGTATTGACATTGCCTTCATAGAAGTCTATGAGTAAGTTCACACTTAAATACTGCTACCGCCGTACTTTACGAACAGGTTCACATTTAAATATTGTCTTCGTAGTACTTTACGAACAGGCTCACACTTAAATATTGCCTCCGTAGGACTTTACAGACACGTTCACACTTAAATATTGTCTTCGTAGCACTTTACGGACACGTTCAAACTTAAATACTGCCTTCGTAGGACTTTAGGAACAGCTTCAAGCTTAAATATTGCCATATTATTTATAAAACGAACCAAACCCAATTTTCAAGCTTGCATAAAGCATTGAAAAATTAGAAGATGTTGTGCTGCCGATTACATTAGCCGGGTAATTAACATTGGTGTTAAACCTGCTGGATATATCGTAATTGCTGTCGTTCCAATAAGTGTTTGAAGGGCAGTAAACATAGCCGATTGTAAATGATAATAATCCCGTGCCGTGTATCGGAAATGCTTTACTTGAAGCATTCCAGTCGACTTTTTCATCAAAGCCGTGAAAGAGATAATCTATGTTCAACGAAAAATCAAAAGAGCGGTAAACATTATCTCCAGAGATATCGCTTGCTTTGTCTGCACCGGTAAAATGCGAATGCAGATTAAAACTGCCAAAATCAACTCCTGCCATGGGATATATAATCAGTTTATTTCCATGATAAATAACTTTTCCCAATGCAAGGTTAAAAGAGGAACCTGTCATGGTTGTTTTAGATGAATCAGTCACAGTATTTTTTTGAAGGATACCGCCGAAATCCATATTAAAAACAGTGTTTTTATATATGGCATGTATCATCCTCATATTCCAGGTTGTGTATTGTAAAGGAACTGCAGCATAATTATTTTTTGTCAGGTGCTGGTTCAGCATATCAAAATTACCAGAAGGAATTAAAATAGTGCCTCCTCCGAATGAGATGCCGTAACCGCGCACTTTTCCAGATTGCGGTTTAACATCATCAGTTTTTATTTCTGGCACAGCGATTTTTGATTTATCAGCATTTAAAATGATGGAGCTTCCATCCGAAATAATATTTGCAGAACTTGCTCTGCAAGAACCCAGCAGTAAGGCTGTAAATGCTAGTAGTTTTATAGATTTCATATTTTTAAGTTTTAGAATGGGTTGTTTATTGTTTATACTTCTAACCACATAGAAACATAGATAAAAAGTTATAAAAGAATAGATAGAGCCTATAACATAGCTGTATAAAAAAATCTTGTATAAATCTCTTTTTACCTATGTTTCTATGTGGTTAATATTTGAATGAATGTCTGAGGCAAGTGTAAAGCTGGTGGCCCCCTTGAAGGAATATCCTGAAAAGCATTTGGAATATTTACACTTTCAGTAACTGAATTAAATGAAATCCCGTTGAGAAGTATTACAAATTGAGTTGATGCATCGACTGGAAAATGAGTATCATTAATTGAAAAATCACAGAGCGCGCAATTGTGTTCTAAATTATGGAAGTGTTTACTCCCTGTTGTACAATGGGTATCTAAGGTGTGTGCAAAGTCGTGCTTTGCCTTCTCTGCCATAGGTAACAGGAAAAGAAGGAGAACAAAAATCGAACTGTATTTTTTTAATTGTCTTTGCATTTCGTCTGGCAGGATAAATTATTTTTTCATCCTGCGCTTTTGTTATTATTTAAATTCAAGCGGTATCAGCAGTTTAAAGCTGATATTCCGTCCCATATTGTAAATACCGCTATGACTGCTTCCGTTATTAGGATATTCTTCAAAATATTTTAACCTGCTCAAGTGTGATTGATAAGCAGCGTCAGTAATATTATTTCCTAAAACATGAATACTGGCAATAGTTTTACCGGCTTTGTTAATCACATCAGCACCGATTCCTGCATTAAATAAGGTATAGCCGGGTGTAACAGTTTCTGTATTATATGCTAAATACGCCCTGTTCTGCTCAGCATAATATTCCATTTCCACTTTCGCATAAAGCGAAGAAAAATGTTTGAACTTCTTTTTAAAGTCCGCCCTTAATTCTGAATGTGTGTGCATCGGCGGTATAAAGGGCAGGTATTTAGTGCTGTCTGTTATCGGGGCACCGCCGTTAACACCTTTATTTAGCGCATACAATATCGAAATTGAATTTTCAAAATGCAGCCAGTCTAAAGGATGAGGATGAGGATGAATATCAATGCTCAACTCACCGCCGTAAATCTGTGCCTGCGCTGCCTGAAATTGGAAGGTCTGGTTACCCGGAACAATAATAGAATCAAGTCCTTTGCCGTTCAAAACCTTCGCATTATAAATATAATTTGAAATAGTATTATCAAAAACATCTGCTTCTACAGTTATATGTTTCGCGGAATAAAATACACCGACATCCTCCTGCAGGCTTAATTCAGATTTAAAATCAGGATTGCCTATCTGGTAAATATTTGTTCCGGGATGAACACCGTTTGCTGAAATTTCTGAAATATTAGGTGCTCTGTATCCTCTTGCAATATTGGCTTTCAGAAAGAAATTATCCGACAGGCTGTAAGTTGCGCCAAAGCTTCCTGAAGCGCCTGAAAAGCTATGGCTGTAGGCTGTAAAAGGATGAACGGCCCCGGCGGTATCAGAAGTCTGCATTTCAAATCCTGTCTGCGGATCTTTTTTGGTGTACATACCGTCATTCTTAAACGACCGTGTATCATAGCGCAACCCAGCACTTACATCCAGCTTTTTAAATGTTTTTTTAACAAATGCAAAAGGGCCGATGTCAAATAAATTATAATCAGGAATAATAAACTCGCTGCCCATATTGGCATTTGTCTGGTACATCCCATTTAACCCAATGGTTGATTCCCAGCCGTTTTTTTCTGGAAAATGGTATTTTAAATCATACGTATAAGATTTAAGGACAAGATATAAACCTGCAATATCAGGGTTTTCAGGGTGGCTGAATTCTCTGCGGATATTCTGCTGGTATCCTAAATTTAATCCTAATTTACCGTTGCCGATAATAAAATTATTTGATGAAACAATTTTGTAATGCTGCACATACTGATGTAATACAGGGATTGTATAAGTTTTCAAATCCGCATCTGATACAATTGGGCGCAGCGTATCCGCTTCACTAATCTGCTTTGTAAATTTTCTGGAAACCGAATCCCGGCTGCCGTCAGGTATGCTCTGCAGATCATCAAACACCGAAAACTTTAGGTGGGAATATCCCCATTCCTTGTTCAGCCCTATATACACATCAGCATCCTTCTCTTTAAAAGATGTGCCGTAAACCCTTCCGTCAATTTTATTTTGATAATTTGTTGCTTCTTTATCCGACAGTCTTCCTCCCCAGATAAATCCGTTATTATTTGCAGCAATGGCTGCGGAGTAAGCCAGCAGTCCGTTATTGCTTTGGTAGTTCGACAAAAAACTTCCTTTCATCACACCTTCAGTCACTGGCGGTTCGGGTATTAAGTTTACTACGCCGGCTAAAGCATCCGAACCGTAAATAAGGCTGGCCGGCCCTTTTACAACTTCTATTCTGGCAATAGAAAATCCGTCCACTTCAATTCCATGTTCATCACCCCACTGCTGTCCTTCTTGCCTTACGCCGTCATTCAAAGTAAGGATGCGGTTGTAGCCCAGCCCGCGGATAAAGGGTTTGGAAACATTCGGCCCGGTTGTTACGGTGTTAACACCGGGTAATTTCGCAATTGCATCAATAACATTAGAGCTTAGATTTTCCTGTAGATGTTTGCTGTCAATAACAGCAATAGGAACCGGGCTCATCCTTATTTCAGTAGCTTTTGAAGTACCCGTAACAACAACTTCATTTATTTCTTTGATTGAACTTTCTAAAGCAAAATCTTTTGCTACTGTCTTTGATAAATCAATTGTTACCAGCATTGTTTTGTAGCCTATCAGACTTATCTGCAGCAAAACTTTTCGTGCAGGCAGATTTATTATCTTGTAGGTACCGTCAATAGCAGAAACCGCCCCCGTTTTTAAATCGGGGATATACAAGGTAACGCCAGGCAATGTTTCGCCCGTTTCTTTATCAGTTACTTTTCCAGTGAGGATAGTCTTTGGACCATGGTCATTTGAAGCCGCAACTGAACTTATTACTATAAAAAATATGACAGAAAAAGTATAAATTATTTTTCTCATGATAATCTCTTTAAGATTTATTTCCGGCAAAGACATTAAGCTACAGAAAAAACATAAAAATAAACATTGCTCTAATCTGCGTCAATGATCCTTTGCGGGAAACATTTTAATTTTATTTGATAAATTGAATAACTCTACGAAGAGGCAAGAGGTATTGAAATAGAATTATTAATTAAAACAATACGGATTAATTAAGCAGACAAAACTATTGGAGGAGCTCTGGAAGGTAAATTTTGAAAGGCATTTGGAGTATTTACACTTTCAGCAAAAGGATTATAAAAAGAATTTGAAACAGCAATTACCGCTGTATATTGTGATTTGGCAGGAGTGTTTGAGTCAGTACTTGTAAAATCGCAGATAGAACAGTGGTGCTCTGCTTCATGGAAATGTTTCGCAGCCCTTTCATTACAATGGCTTTCGCCGATATGTTTGTATGCATGAAATTCTTTCTCTGCCGCCGGGAAAAGAAAGAGAAGGAGAAAAAAAATGGAACAATATTTTTTTATCAGCTTTAACATGCGGGGCAAATGTATAATATTGTTTTTTAAATTAAAAGTTAATTAAAGTTATAATCCTGTGTCCAAATTATTTTGTTCTGCCGGGCGTATCGGTTTAAATCTTTCTTTCCCTTCATAAAGCTTAAGCATTAAGTCAACAAGCATCAGCTTATCACAGCCATCTCCTTTGACGATGGACGGTGACAGAAACATTGAAGATTAATTGCATTAAAAGGATATTTCCGCGGCCCCTTCTGTATATGACCAAAATCACTGCTGAATAATTTAGTATTTTACTACCTTTAAGCAAAATTTAAATTATGGAATTTATTGATTATTACAAAGTATTAGGTATTGATAAAAGTGCATCAACGGAGGATATCAAAAAAGCCTACCGCAAGCTTGCAAGGAAACATCATCCCGATTTGAACCCCAATAACAAAGAGGCTAACAAATTGTTTCAACAGCTTAACGAAGCGAATGAAGTATTGAGCGATCCTGAAAATCGCAAGAAATACGATAAATACGGCAAGGATTGGAAGCATGGTGAAGAATATGAAAAAGCACAGCAGGCGCAAGGTGCTTCATCAGGTCAGCGAGGCAGAGAACAGCATTTTGGAGGCGGACAGGGCGAAGAAGATTTTTCTGGTTTTTCAGATTTTTTCGGATCCATGTTCGGCGGTGCATCAGGCAGTGGAGGAGCAGGCAGACAGGCAAAATACAGAGGGCAGGATTTTAATGCCGAACTGCATCTTAATTTAATTGATGCTCTTCAAACCCATCAGCAGACATTAACTGTAAACGGAAAAAATATCCGCATTACAATCCCTGCAGGAATTGAAAACGGGCAGACCATTAAAATTGCAGGCCATGGAGGTCCCGGCGTGAATGGCGGTCCGAACGGCGATTTATTCATTGCATTTTCAATTACCAACGATACTAAATTTAAACGTGAAGGAAATAATTTATATACTTCAGTAGAAATAGATTTATACACTGCCGTATTAGGAGGAGAAGCCACTGTTGATACATTAACCGGGAAAGTAAAATTGAAAGTCCCTGCTGAAACTCAGAACGGAACTAAAGTAAAGTTAAAAGGAAAAGGATTCCCCGTTTATAAGAAGGAAGGGGAGTTTGGAGATTTATATGTGACCTACACAGTTAAAATCCCAGCCAATTTAACAGAAAAACAAAAAGCTTTATTTACCGAATTGTCAAATTCTTAACTTTAATAATCACAACCTATGGAAACGGGACATTTAATAGCTGCCAATGATTTTTGTAGCAGCCACCAGATCGAAATTTCATTTATCAGCTCATTAAAAGAGTTTGGATTGATTGAAATTACCACCATTAAGGAAACATCCTATATTGATACCCGTCAGTTGCAGCAATTAGAGAAGTTTTTACGGATGCATTACGATCTGGAAATTAATTTGGAAGGCATCGAAGCCATTACTCATTTATTAAACCGTGTGAATAACATGCAGGATGAAATTACTGCACTCAAAAACAGGCTGAGTTTGTATGAAGACGAAAGCTTGTAAAAGCATCTATTTACCGCTGGTGAATAATAAATAAATGATTAAAAAATAATTTTGAATTCAAAACAATTAATAGTTATCGGCGGAGGGGCTGCTGGATTTTTTGCATCAATAAACAGTGCTCAGCTTCATAAAAACTGCGAAGTTATTTTACTTGAAAAAAGTTCCAAACTGCTTTCAAAAGTGCGTGTTTCAGGAGGAGGAAGATGTAATGTTACACATGCCTGCTTTGATAATTCCCTTCTTGTTAAAAACTATCCCCGAGGCGAAAAAGAGCTTCGCAGTGCCTTCAGCAGATTCTCTTCAGCTGATACTGTAAAATGGTTCGAACAGCGGGGAATTGAATTAAAAACAGAAGCAGACGGCAGAATGTTTCCAGTTACTGATAGCTCCGAAACCATTGTTAACTGCCTAGTTCAGGAAGCTGAAAAAGCAGGCATAAAAATTAAACTAAACGTTGATGTAACAGAAATTACAAAAAACGAAAATAATACATTTACTCTGAAAGCAAATGGCGGCGGTACATTCGAATGTGACAAGCTGATTATAGCTTCTGGCGGCAATTCAAAAGATACCGCCTACGATTGGTTAAAAAAATTAGGACACACCATTATAAAACCAGTCCCCTCATTGTTCACATTTAATATTCCGAATAATGCAGTCACGCAGTTGATGGGCGTTTCAGTGCCTCATGCTAAAATCAGGGTGGCGGGAACAAAGATAGAAACCGAAGGCCCTTTATTGATAACCCATTGGGGACTAAGCGGGCCGGCAGTATTAAAAGCATCTGCATGGGGAGCCCGCCAATTAAGCGATTTGAACTATAATTTTGCAGCTATCATAAACTGGCTGCCAAAACATACAGAAGAAAAACTACGTATCGAATTTGCAAATCAAAGAAGCGAAAATCCTGCAAAGCTGATTTTTAATAATTTTCCTGTAGAGCTCCCGAAAAGGCTTTGGGAATATTTTACCTCAAAAGCAGGTATCCCAGAAACCGCCCGCTGGGCTGATCTGCCGAAAAAAAATGCAAACATCCTAATCACTTCCATCCTTAATGATGAATATAAAGTGCTTGGGAAAACCACTTTTAAAGAAGAGTTTGTTACCTGCGGAGGCATCAGTTTAAAAGAAATAGATTTCAGCACCATGCAGAGTAAAATAATTCCAAATCTTTATTTTGCAGGAGAAATTATTGATGTTGACGGTATAACCGGAGGATTCAATTTTCAAAATGCCTGGACCACCGGATGGATTGCTGCCCAGAGTGCCAATTCATGAATTTTACCCGATGTAATTTAATTGAACATTTTTGTGCGGCTCCGGAGGAGTCGAATGTTTATAGAAATTGTATTGTTCTATAAACATTCGACCCCGGCTGGCGGTCGAACGTTCCTTAACAAACCTCATTGATTTATTACCTTAAAAGAATCAACACTTTTAATCCCCCATCTCAGGAATTATTTTAATTTTGCAGAAGTACTAATTTTAATAAAAAAACAGCCATGCCAACACTTACAATGAAGTATCCCGAAATAAAAAATTATGTAGGAGGGAAATTAATTCCTAACACAACTGATAAATATCTTGATGTTAAATCCCCCCTGGATGGCAGTGTGTTATCAAAAGTGCCTCTTTCGTCTAAAGCAGATTTGGATCAAGCTGTAACCGCTGCAAAAAAAGCTTTTGAAATATGGTCGAAAACACCAATAAAAGAACGTGTTCAGGTATTTTTTAAATATAAAACACTGCTTGAAAAACACATGCTGGAATTATCTCAGCTGGTGCAGGAAGAAAATGGAAAAACATTGGATGAAGCAAGAGCCGAAGTTGAAAAAAGTATTGAATTAACTGAATTTGCATGCTCTCTGCCACAGTTAACCGGCGGCGAAGTTCTTGAAGTAAGCAAAGGCGTTGAGTGCCGTACCGACCGTGTTCCTATTGGAGTTGTGGCGTGCATTGCACCTTTCAACTTTCCAAGTATGGTCCCTAACTGGACTATCCCAAATGCAATTGCTTTAGGAAACACTATGATTTTAAAGCCGTCTGAGGCAGTGCCTTTAAGCTGTCTTAAAATTGTTGAATTGTTAAAAGAAGCCGGTCTGCCTGACGGCGTTTTAAATATTGTAAACGGCGACCGCGAAATTGTTGAAGCAATCTGCGATCATCCCGGAATTGAAGCCGTTTCATTTGTAGGATCTACGAAAGTGGCGAAACTAGTGTATGCCAGAGCATCTTCAAATTTTAAAAGAGTATTGGCTTTAGGCGGTGCAAAAAATCATTTGATTGTACTTCCGGATGCGCATCCTGCTATGACAGCATCTAACGTTACTGCATCAATGTCGGGCTGTGCCGGACAACGCTGTATGGCTGCATCTGCAATGGTTGCTGTTGGTAATGTAGACAGCATCATTGACCAGATTTGTGTTGAAGCAAAAAAAATAATCCCGGGACAAAACTTAGGAGCTGTTATTTCGCAGGCTGCAAAAGACCGTATCGAAAAATATATTACTGAAGCAGAAACGCAGGGAGCAAAAATTCTCATTGACGGCAGAAACACTGTGGTTAAAGGAAAAGAAAACGGTTATTATGTAGGACCCACCGTTATCGATTTTGTTACACCAGAGATGAGCGTTGCAAAAGAAGAAATTTTCGGGCCGGTAATTTCCATCATCAGAGTAAAAAATGTTGACGAAGCGCTGGCCATTGAAAATGCTAATCCTTACGGAAATGCTGCTGCAGTATTTACTCAGAGCGGTGCTATGGCACGTTATGTTATTGACCGCGCAAGTGCCGGAATGATTGGCGTTAACATCGGTGTACCTGTTCCAAGAGAACCATTTTCTTTCGGAGGCTGGAACGATTCAAAATTTGGTGCAGGTGATTTAACAGGTAAAAGCTCTATTGAATTCTGGACAAAATTGAAAAAAACTACTACCAAATGGAATGCCGAAGCAAAGACCAATTGGATGAGCTAATTCAAACGAAACGCCTTCATACAGAAAAAGTGTGAGGGCGTTTGTTTTTCAAACAACAACATTAAATTATTAATTTTTAATCGACGTAAGTTATGAGTACAAATGCAAAAACAGTATCGGAAGCAGAAGAAATAATTCAGAATAGTCTTGACTATACTTTATTTTCATGGAGCAAGCAAAAAGGGATTTCACCAATAGCAGTAAAAAATGCCAAAGGAGTTTACCTCTATGATTATGATGGTAAACGTTACCTCGATTTCTCTAGCGGGCTGATGAATGTAAATATCGGCCATGGCAACCAGCGTGTAACTGATGCAGTTGTTAAGCAGATGCAGGAAGTGAGTTATGTAACACCAAGCTGCGTTACAAAAGTACGCGGTGAATTAGGAAAAAAATTAGCATCAATCACTCCGGAAGGCATGAATAAAGCCTTGTTCACGGTATGCGGTGCAACTGCTATTGAAAATGCAATTAAACTGGCAAGATTATATTCCGGCCGTCATAAAATAATTACACGCTACCGTGCATTTCACGGTGCATCATACGGTGCAATGACCGCAGGCGGCGACCCTCGTAAAATTCCTGCCGACAGCCAGCAGGCACCTAATTTTGTTCATGTTGAAGATCCTTTCTGTTACCGCTGTCCGTTTGGTCAGACTTTCGGAGCCTGCAAATATGAATGTGTAAGCCATATTGAAAGAGTAATTGAATTTGAAGGCCCAGGAACTATTGCTGCAATATTGATGGAAGGCGAAAGCGGCAGCAGCGGCTGTATAAAATACCCGCCTGATTATTTTAAAAAGCTGAGAGCTCTCTGTGATAAACACGGCATCTTATTGATTGCAGATGAAGTGATGAGCGGTTTTGGACGCACAGGCAACTGGTTTGGAATTGATAATCATGGTGTAATACCTGATATGATTGCAACAGCAAAAGGCTTGACAGCAGGTTATATTCCTTTCGGCGCATTAATCGTAAGTGATAAAATTGCAGCTTTTTATGATGATAAACCTTTAATGCTCGGGCTCACTTACTCTGCACATGCAGTGGCATGCGCTGCAGCATTAGAAGTATTGAAAATTTATGAAGACGAAGATATGGTTGCCAATGCAGCTGCAATGGGTAAATACATTGAAGGCAGAGTGGAAGAAATGAAAGCCAAACATCCTTCTATCGGTGATTTTAGAAACACCGGATTACTTGGCTGTATAGAGCTTGTTAAAAACAGAAAAACCAAAGAAGCAATGGCTCCATTCAATGCTAAGCCTGACGAAATGGTTATCATGAATAAAGTGGCTGCCAAAATAAAAGAACTCGGCATGTACACTTTTGTAAGATGGAATTATATTTTTATTGCACCGCCTTTATGTCTTACCAAAGAACAGGCAGATGAAGGATTAGCAATAATTTCTCAGGCAATTGCGATTGCGGATGAGTTTTGTAATTAGGGGTGAAATTTTAAATAATCTTTTGCTTTTGTAAGGCTGTTTTATAAAAGAATTATAGGGAATATTTATGGATGTTTATTCCTGATGAAAAATATTTATATGAATATAGTCGAAAAAGAAGCAAATAATTTCATTGAGGATTTATACAATAATGGTGAAGTTAATTCCTTGGGAAAACTTAAATCGCAGCTGACTTCAAAACTTTTTGATTTTAATCGCGACAGAGATAAACTTGATTTTTTAAAAATTCTTCGACAAGAAACCAATACTCAATTTCCTGAAGAAAGGGACTTAGGTTTGTTTGTAATTGATCAGGAAATTGACGGTATAAACAAGTATTACTCATTTGAACCAAAACCAGATGATGTGTTTTCAACTGAAGAGGAATCTAAACTTCATTCTAAGTTAAATGAAATAATTGACCAACTGAACAAGCAAGGGCTTGGTCAGGAAATAATATTTGAAGAAATTGAGTCTTTAAAAAATCATTTCAATTTAGGAAAAAAGACTTGGTTTCAGTTATTAAAAGGCAAACTTATCGACTTAACTATTAAGGAGGTTTTAAATAAAACTATTGTAGCAGCAATTTATGACAATTTAAGCGACGTTTATAAAGAATGTGTGAAATTGCTATAAATATTATTGCTAAGCCGAATTTTAAATTTTTCTTTTTCTGAAATATAAATTGTTTCTATTCTGAACGGCACAATTGGGTAGCAAAGAACCGTAGGTTCGATAAATTTTGTAACAACGGATTTTAATCCGTTGCAAACAAGAGCCCGCGCAATAACAGAGAGCCATGGGCTCGGCGCATATTACAAATATTTTTTATAAAGTATAAGAACATAGTGGCAAATACCTATCATCAAATATATCTTCAAACTGTTTTTGCTGTTAAGTACCGTGCTGCTGTTATTGATCACAAATGGAAAAGCAATTTTTTTGCAGTCATTGGCAATCTAATTAATGAAGCCGGCTGTAAAACTATTATCGTTAATGGTGTTGAAGATCATGTTCATTGTCTTCTAGGCTTAAAGCCTGTTGTTTCTATTTCTGACTTAATGAAAACAGTAAAAGCCAAATCATCAAAATATATTAATGATAATATATTAACGGATAGTCGTTTTGAATGGCAGGAGGGCTATGGGGCGTTTTCTTATGGGCAGTCTCAAATAGATGCGGTATATAAATACATACAGAATCAGGAAGAGCATCACAAGAAGAAAACTTTTAAGGAAGAGTATTTGACTTTTTTGAAAAAATTTAATGTGCCTTATGATGAGAGGTATATTTTTGAGGAGTTGAAATAGATATGTGCCGAGCCTACGGCTCTCATGAAGGAGGGATGTTATTTTATCAACGGATTTAAATCCGTTGTTACAAAATTGACCGAGCCTATGGCTCTTAAGAAAGATGTATGTTTCTTATCAACGAATTAAAATCCGTTGTTACAAAATTTATCGAGCCTCCGGCTCTTAAAAAAAGATGGTTATAGATAAGATTGAAAATTCTAAACTTTATGCAGGCCTTAGCAAGAATATTGCTAAGGCATTTGCTTATATAAATGAAACTGATTTAACTTCAATTGAAGCAGGTAAATATGAAATAGACAATGGCGATATTTTTGCAATTGTTATGGAATATGATACTAAAGATAAAAGTGAAATTGAAAGTCATTTCAAGTATATCGATATTCATTACATTATTTCAGGTGTCGAATATATGGGAGTTACGCTTCTGAAAAATCAGATACCGGTGATTAAAAATGCGGAGAATGATTATGCCTTTTATGAATGCGATACTGATTTAATTAAAGTTGAAGCGGGAATGTTCACAATATTTTTTCCTGATGACATACATATGCCCTGCATTAAGGCAACCCAAATTTCCAAGGTAAAAAAAGTGGTAGTAAAAATCCCGATATGATTTGTCAAGCCTTAGCTTTTAAAAATTTTATTTTGTTTTATAAAATAATTTCATGTCAAAAACTAATTACAAAACCGATGTTATAGTTGCCGGTGGCGGCCTTGCAGGAATGGTCTGTGCTCTTGAATTACTAAACAAAGGAAAAAAAGTTTTTTTGCTCGATAGAGCTGAAGAAGAGCGTTTCGGAGGCTTGGCAAAGGCATCCTTCGGGGGAATGTTTTTTGTGAATTCTCCTTTACAGCGCAGAACCGGAATAAAAGACAGCCCGGACTTAGCTTTGAAAGACTGGCATTCTTTTGCAGAATTTGAAGCCGATGCTAAGTGGCCGAAACTCTGGGCAGAAAAATATGTGAATGAATGTACCGATAATGTTTATTCATGGCTGAAAAAGCAGGGCGTTAGTTTCTTCCCTGTTGTACATTGGGTGGAAAGAGGCTTGTATAAGCCTGGTAATTCAGTGCCGCGGTTTCACATGGTTTGGGGAACAGGTACCAGCCTGACTGGAGAGCTTGAAAAACAGCTGAGAGCTCATAAAAATAATGCTAACCTCACTTTAAAATTCAAACATAAGGTAACAGATATTACCGTTTCACAAAATAGAGCGTCGGGTGTTATCGGCGTAAATGAATTGAACGGCGAAGAATTTTCTGTTGAAGCAGAAAATGTGGTAATTGCATCCGGAGGTATTTGCGGCAGTGTTGAAAAAGTGCGAGCAAACTGGTATAAACCTTGGGGAACCCCGCCGGAAACAATTCTCAACGGGTCAATTCTTGAAGCAGACGGCCTATTGCATGACGCTGTTGAAAAACATTCCGGTTACATTACTAATATTGATAAATGCTGGCATTATGCCGGTGGAGTAAATCATCCGAGGCCGTATTTTCCTAATCATGGAATAAGCCTGGTACCGCCCAAATCAGCCCTTTGGGTAAAATATACCGGCGAAAGATTTCCTATTCCCCTTGTTACAGGCTTCGATACGCGTTTTTTAGTAGAAGAAGTATGCAAGCAGGAAAAAAAATATTCATGGCAGATCATGAATATGAAAATTGCATTAAAAGAATTAGCCGCTTCGGGTGCTGATTCTAATAGGGCCATCAGGGATAAAAATTTTCCTTTATTTTTAAAAACTATTTTATTCGGCAGCAAAGAATTAGTGGATGATTTTATAGCCAACTGCAAAGATTTTGTAGTAGCTGATTCTATTGAGGAATTAGTAAAAAAAATGAATACACTTACTGGTGAAAACGATGTAAATCTTAATGTACTAAGAGATGCAGTAAAAACGTATGACGATACTATTGACCGCGGACCTTCGCTTTATAATGATGAACAGTTACGGCGAATAGCCCATGCAAGGCAGTACAAAGGCGACCGAGTAAGGACTTGTAAATTTCAAAAAATAAATGATTCAAAAGCATTGCCTTTAATCGCTGTGAGGGAACATATTCTTACAAGAAAAACTCTTGGCGGAATTCAAACAGATTTAAATTGCAGGGTACTTACTAAAGAGCAAAATCCAATCGACGGTCTGTATGCTATTGGTGAATCTGCTGGGTTCGGAGGAGGCGGTATTCACGGGCTTCGGTCATTAGAAGGAACATTTTTAGGAACATGTGTTTTAACAGGCAGAGTAGCTGCGAATTCGATTTCAAAATAATTTTAAATAAATAATATTTCATGAAAAAAACAGGATCGGAACTGGTTGTTCACGCTTTGGAGCAAATAGGTGTAAAATTTACATTCGGCATTCCCGGTGTACATACTACTGAAATATATGACGCACTTAATAATTCGAAGAAAATCACCCCCTTATTAGTCACTCACGAAGGCTGTGCAGCCTTTATGGCAGACGGTGTTTCCCGTTCTTCAAATACAATCGGAACAATTGTTATTGTCCCGGCTGCAGGTACAACCCATGCTATGAGCGGTATTGGGGAAGCATTTCTTGACGGAAGCCCCATGTTAGTTATTTCCGGCGGAACACGGCGAGACAGCGGGAAACATTATCAGCTTCATCAAATGGATTTGAGTAAGATTGTGCAGGGCATTACAAAAAAATATTTTCTCATCGAGAAACACGAAGATATTATTCCAAGTATTTACGAAGCTTACGAAATCGCAACAGGCGGAGAGCCCGGACCGGTGTTCATTGAAATTCCGGTGGAGATACAAATGTTTCAGGGTGAAGTTCCTGAGGTAAAAAATTATGTCAGAAAATACCAAATTCCAAAACCTGATTTAACAAAAATTAAACAGGCAGTAGATTTACTTGTTGCAGCAAAAAATCCGGGAATCTATGTTGGCTGGGGCTCTGCTCATGCTTCTGAATCAATAAAAAAATTGGCTGATGCTTTAAATACCCCTGTCTGCACCACCTTGCAGGGTTTAAGTTCTTTCCCCGCAAACCATCCGCTGCACACTGGTGTCGGCTTTGGTTTGTCTGCTGTTCCTGCAGGGCAGAATGCTTTTAAAAATTGCGACTGTATGTTAGCTGTCGGTGTTCGTTTTTCGGAATTGGCTACTGGAAGTTATGGTGTTGTTGTTCCAGAAAACCTTATTCATATTGACATTAATCCCGAAGTTTTTAATAAGAATTATCCTGCTAAAGTAAGCATCGAAAGTGACTCAAAATTATCCTTTGAAGCTATCCTTGAAGAATTAAACAGCCGTAAGTTTCAATCATCAGTGAACAAAGCTGGACTGACAGAAAAGATAGCTCGCGATAAAAAAGCATATTTTGATGAATGGACAAAAGAAAAAAAGAAAGATATTGTTTCTCCCGGTTTCTTTTTTAAAGAGCTGCGATCGCAGATAAATGATGATGCAATTATGATTGTTGATGATGGCTGGCACACGTTTTTAGCGGCTGAACTTTTCCCTGTATATCAGCCCAAAGGATTTATTTCTCCTACTGATTTTAACTGCATGGGCTTTTGTATCCCGGCAACTATTGGAACCAAATTATCAAACCCAGATAAGCAGGTAGTTGCTATTGTCGGCGATGGTGCATTTTTAATGACCTGTATGGAACTCCTTACCGCTGCCACAAACAAGTTAGGAATAATGGTGTTCGTTTTTCACGACGGCGAACTTGCGCAGATAAGCAAGTTTCAGGAAATACCAATGAACAGAAAAACCTGCACAACCATTGGCGATGTGAAAATAGAAGGAGTGGCGATTGCAACCGGCTGTCATTTTATTTCAATCGATAATGATACTCAATTGGAAAATGCAATTAAAGAAGCAAAAGAAATTTCGGCATCTGGTAAACCTGTTTTAGTTGATGTAAAAATTGATTATTCAAAAAAGACTTACATGACCAAAGGCGTTGTGAAAGCCAACCTGAGCCGGTTTCCGTTGAATGAAAAAGTTCGCTTTATAGGCAGAGCAATTAAACGCCATGTGTTGGGTTAAATTTATTCCTTGACAGCGAGCATAAATAATTTTGAAAAATAAGTATGGTGAAATATAAATTCAGTATTACAAAAATGAATATCAGGACGGCATTATTTCAGTTTGTCCTGTTTGCAAGCATGCTTTTCTCTTCCTGTATCAATAGGGAAAAGAAGCCTGAAAGCTTTCAAGGTGTCAGAGGAGATTACGTAAACAATACTGTCTTAAAAAAAATTGCAGATACTGTCCCTGGCGGTGTTCCTCATTTTTGTTTTGAAATGCATTTTTTCTGCACAGACAGTGTTGACATAGATGATGGTATCTCAGAATATAAATTTGCATATAAAAAACAAGGCAGTAATTTTGTCCTTCTAAAACCCACATGGAAAGGCGATATGCTTTTTACATTAAATCCAGATAGCTCCATCACAATGATGGATACAGCCTGGACTGGTATTGCAGCCAGCTCCGAATTTAAAAAAGTTCCTGAAAACAAAGAACACAAATGGGTTTTTGATTATTATCTTAATGAGCAGATGATTGCGGGTGAATATTTTTTGTACAAGGATGATAAACCTACGCAGCAAAAAATCATTTTTACTACGGATGGACGAGTAATTGGTCTTGAAAACTTTGTTTCATACTACATTTGCTACAGCGGAGACTGTGTTGGAGAAACCACTACCCCATCCAATACCATTGACTTCACAAGCAGCAGTAAAACACAAACAAGCTTTGCATTTAAGATTGATAAAAAAAATAAAATATTAAACATTTATAGTCTTGAAGCCCCTAAAGAGAAAGATATTAAGGGCGAACTAATAATAAAGGATAAAATTTTTGATTTGAGAATTAAATAAATTGCACTTAATTTTACAGTGATTTGCATGCTAAATTAAACAAATGAAAAGTTTTAACATTCCAGATTTTTATAAAAGTCCGATAATTTCAAAAGTCAAAGAAATCCGGAAAATAATGGATCCAAGAAAAAAAAATTTCAGTCCTACACTGCTTGATTTCGGTCCGGTTCGTTTTTATATTGCACGGCATTTTGGTTTTTGTTACGGAGTAGAAAATGCCATTGAAATTGCCTTCAAAGCAATAGAAGATAATCCGGAGAGCCGCATTTTTTTGCTTAGCCAGATGATTCATAATCCAGATGTGAATAAGGATTTATTGGAACGCGGTGCAAAATTTTTAATGGATACTTCGGGTAACCAGATTATTCCTTTTGATGCACTTACTAAAGAAGATATTGTAATAATTCCGGCATTCGGCACCACATTACAAATTGAAAATGAACTCTATAACAGAGGTATAGAAGTCCGCAGATATGATACTACCTGCCCTTTTGTTGACCGCGTATGGAAAAAAGCAGAAAAGCTGGGTGAAGAAAATTATACAATAATTATTCACGGCAAAGACAAACACGAAGAAACCCGCGCTACTTTTTCACGGAGTGAAAAAAACGCCCCTTCTATTATAGTTAAAGACATTCATGAGTCAAAGATAATAGGAGAATTTATTTTGGGAAACCTATCTCTCGATAAATTCGAAACAATTTTCAAAGGAAAGTATTCCGAAAATTTTAAACCTCTTGAACATTTGATGAAGGTTGGAATTATTAATCAAACCACCATGCTGGCCTCTGAAACGCAGGAAATTGTTGATTATTTTAAAGCCGTGATGATTCAGAAATATGCTGGAGCAGAACTTAAAAATCATTTTGCTGATACCCGTGATACATTATGTTACGCAACTAATGAAAATCAGGAATCAACTTACGGGCTGCTCAACGTTAACGCTGATTTAGCAGTTGTTGTGGGCGGTTATAACAGTTCAAATACTTCGCACATTGTAGAATTATGCGAAGCGAAGCTGCCAACTTATTTTATTTCATCAGCCGGAGAAATCGTTTCTAAAAAGCGCATCAATCATTTCCTTTATTCAAAACAGGAACATTTAACTTCGAATAATTTTCTGCCCGAAAAATCACCGGTAAATATTCTGCTCACTAGCGGTGCATCCTGCCCGGATTCATTGGTTGACGCCGTGCTCCAAAAAATCCTTTCATTTTATCCGAATGTTAAAAATGTGAATGAAGTATTGAAAGAAATCGAAACTATTTAAAAATTACATTCGATTTTGTTATTAGAAAACACAATGCAGACAAGGAATTCAAATAACAGGATGAATTTTTTTTTAATCTGCATCTCCATTATATTTTCAGCCTCAATGCAGGCTCAAAAAACCTGCGCAGTAAAAAATCAGTCATTTAAATCCGGCGAAGAGCTCAGCTACCAGGTCTATTACAACTGGGGAGCTATTTGGATGAATGCTGGTGAAGCCGGATTTTCAACTGCCACTGTGGAATTTGGAGGGAAAACGATGTATCATTTTGTAGGATCAGGCTCCACTTACCCAAGTTATGATTGGTTTTTTAAAGTTCGTGATAAATATGAATCTTATGCCGACACTGCGTCCTTAAGGCCATTACGTTTCAGCAGAGAAGTTAGTGAAGGTTTCAGCACTGCACATGACGATTATATTTTTAATCAGCAAAAAAATAAAATTTACACAGCCGATCGAAAAAATAAAAAAATGGTGAAGCTTGATTCTATCGCTATTACCCCTTGTACAAATGATTTGATAACTGCTGTTTTTTATGCCCGCTGTCTTGATTTTTCAAAATGTAAACCCAAAGATACTATCCCTATCACCTACGTACTTGATGGAAAGGTCTATTTTTCTTACGTCCGCTATTTGGGAAAAGAAACCATTAAAAACGATTTACTCGGAGATATACGCTGCATAAAATTCTCCCCTAAATTACTTGAAGGCACTATTTTTAAAGGTGGTGAAGGAATGGTAGTATGGGTTACAGATGATAAAAACAAAATGCCTGTGTATGTGGAAACGCCGATTATTGTCGGTACAATAAAAGTAAAGTTAAGCGGCTATAAAGGACTGAGGAATACTATTGATGCACTTGTACCAAAATAGTTCTTTAACAAACAAAATCCTGATAGGTTTTAAAACCTGTCAGGATTAATATTCAATTTTTCTAATAGAAAATAAATTATCCCTAAAGCCCGAAAACAGCCTCGGCTAATCCCACTTCATCAAAAGTAGCAGGCAGTAAACAATTTTCTACTCCGAACTCTTTTAATTTTTTCTCAGTTGATTTTCCGATTGCAATTATTTTTTGATCCGAATTAATTTTCCATTTTTCAAAAAACGATTCAACATTCGAAGGGCTGGTAAATACAATCACTTCTGCTTTAGGAAGCTCGCGGTTTTCTTTTTTTACTGTTTCATAAACTACGAGATCGGTTAATTTAGACGCGTCTTCAAACTGTTGCTGAACTGTGCGCAGCCCGCCTTTAGCCTGCGGAAACAAAACAGTTTCAGCACCAGCAGCTTTCGCAAATTTTTTCCCGACAGCTTTAGTATCGTTTATTGAACCAACGAATGCAGCATTTCTATCGTGCTTTTTTAATTCTTCTTCAGTTGCTTTGCCGATTACGCCGAATTTTGTTTTTGCTTTTAACTGCGGATTTTGTTCAAAGAAAAAATTAACAGCATTTGAACTGGCAAAAAACACCCAGTCGCTTTGCGGTATAGAAGTAACAGCAGCTTTTTGCGTCTCAATAAATGAAATGCCATGAACCTTGTACCCATTACCTTGAAGCACATTCTTGAAAAATGAATCTTTATTCAAGTCGCGTGTAATAATAACAGAAGTAGGCGCTATTGATTTGATTTTTTGAACAATTTTTTCAGCAAATCCTTCATCACTGTATGATTCAAGGTAAACCCGTTTAGGCATTTTATTCCAGTCCTCGGCTTTGGATGTCCAAACTTTAAATTTATTATCTTCTTTAATGCAGTAAACACCAAGCGGCAACTGGCATCCACCCTCCAGCAGGTTCAATACTTTCCGTTCGATCCCTATAGTATCTTGAACTTTCTCCGAATTTAATTTATTAATATATTCAAATAATTCATGATCGTCTTCCCGAATCTGAAGCCCTAATACACCTTGTGCAGGAGCTGGAATAAACTCTTTCGGATCAAGACGGATCACTTTAAATTCGCTCAGATTAATTTTCAAACGTTCTATTCCGGCAGCAGCCAGAAGAATAGCATCGTATTTTTTGTCGCGTAATTTTTGAATACGCGTAGGCACGTTGCCGCGAAGGTCAGCAATTTGAATGTCGCTCCTAAAAGCCAATAACTGCGACTTCCTGCGGGGTGAAGAAGTACCGACAATTCCATTTTTTTTGATAGACAATTTCAATAAATTATCAACACATTCTTTACGTACAACAACTAAATCAGCAGCGTCTTCCCTTTCGGAAACAGCAGCAATTTTAAGCCCTGCAGGAGATGTTGTAGGCAAATCTTTTTGGGAGTGAACAGCTAAATCAATTTCCTTATTTAATAAAGCTTCTTCAATTTCTTTGGTAAAAAAACCTTTTCCTTCAAGTTTATCCAAACTCAAATTCTGAATTTGATCCCCTTGGGTGGATATAATTTTTATTTCAGCAGTAAGTCCTAATTTCTGAACTCTGCGTAAGATGTGATTCGCCTGCCACAATGCTAAATCACTACCTCTTGAGCCAATTGTTATTTTTCTTTCCATTAAAATATTTTTTAGGAGAAATAAAAATCCCTCTTAATAAAGAGGGCTTATGGAGATAAAGTTAATTATTATTTATGTCTTCAATCAAAATAGCTTTTGCCATTTTCATTGGCACACTGATGTATTTTTTTTCCATATAAGATAAAATTCTATCCAATACTTCTTTGGAGGCAGCATCTAAACTTGATAAATCTTTTGCAAACACCTCATTGGCGGTGGTTCTGATCTCTTTCATTTTTTTTGGCACTTCACTCATTGCCTGTTCAACTTTCCGGGTTTTTAAAATCTGCTTGAATTCTAAAATGTTTTTTTCAATTATAGTATGGCAGGCCAGCATTTCCTGTTCGCGTGCCATTAAATTTTCTTTAGCAACTTCCTGCAGATTATTTATTGCAATTAAATTAACATCGTAGTTATTTAATATTTCCGGATCCAAATCATTGGGAACAGCAAGGTCAACCACAATTTTTTTAGATTTATCATTGCCCACAAGGCTCTTATAAATTTCAGGAGTGATAATACTTTCGGCAGCGCCCGTGCATGTAACGATAATATCAAAACCTACTTTATAATTACTTAATTCAGAAAGCGGATAAGCCTTACCATTAAGCTCTGACGCCAATTTTTCTGCATTGGCCAAAGTGCGGTTAAAAATAGTGAAGTTGGGAAATTCATGTTTTTTTAAATATTTAGCCATTGTGGTATTTGTTATACCTGAGCCGATAATCAAAAAACGAGCATCTTGTTTAACATTCAACTCACGAAGTCTGCGATAAGCCAATGAAACAACGGATACTGGATTACGGGCGATATCAGTATGTGTATAAACGTCTTTTGCAGTTTCAATTGTTTTTTTAATTGCCAGCCTGATCAAATCACCGGTTAAATTGAATGCGCTGCATTTCTCATACGCAGTGCGTACCTGAGTAATAATTTCTCTCTCGCCGACAACCAATGAATCTATAGATGATGCAACATTAAATAAATGATGCAAAGCCTCATCATCTTCAAATACCTGAACATTTGCCGCTGCCCAGGAAATTTCAGTTTCAGTCCAGCTGGTATTAAATGCTTTGAAAAATTTATTCAGGAAGGTATTATTTATTTTTTCGCTGCAAGCAAGCATAAATTCAACACGGTTGCAGGTAGAGAGGTACAGTAATTCATCAACACCGGAAGCCTGCTTTAAAAAGGCCAGGCGGCTTTCTAAATTATTTTCCTCAATATGCATTCTGCCGATATTACTTATTTCGGTAGTCTTATGCGTAAATGCTATGATTTTTATATTATTCACAATTCCTCCTTCTTTTATTTACAACAAATTTCATCTCTATTTAAGTTCTTTGTGTCATAGAATTGTCATAGAGTCAGTTTAGAACTATTCTAATTTACTTTAACAAGACAACGCATTCAAGATGAGAACATTGTAACCTAAAAAGTTAAACATGATTCTAATCATGTCTTTTGCAGAGATAAAGTTTAATAAGTTGTAAAATGGGCAGATTATTTGTTCGGAAGAAGAGTATGCAGAGATAAAAAAATTATCGCTTTTTTTAAATTCTTTAATCTGCAGAAATTTTTAAATATCAATTTTGTACTGAGGATTGTCTTTGTAGTTTTTTGAAATAATAAGATGCATCAATTTATTCATCTCATTTCACAATAATTTCAGGAACAGATTCCTATTATATTGGTTCCTAAAGAAAAAATTCAAATGGCTAAGGCTCTTTGTCCAGCAAAACCTCACTTTCGGGAATGCCAGATGATTCTTCATTAACAACACCCATTGCGCAGAATTTTTCAATACGCTGGTCTACACGTTTTTTAGGATCAATTTTTTCTAATTTAGAAATGTACTTTAAAATTTCAGCCTTAACAGTTATAAATGTTTCTTCATGGCTGGTATGAGCACCGCCTAGAGGTTCAGGAATAATACCGTCAATCAATTTATTTGCTAACATATCTTCCGGAGTCAATTTTAATGCTTCTGCAGCACGTTCTTTGTTATTCCAGTTGCGCCATAAAATAGAAGAACATGATTCTGGTGAAATAACCGAATACCAAGTGTTTTCAAGCATTAATACTTTATCCCCAATACCTATGCCCAAAGCACCTCCTGATGCTCCTTCGCCAATAACAATACAGATTACCGGCACTTTTAACTGTGCCATTTCTAATAAATTTCTCGCAATCGCTTCTCCCTGACCGCGCTCTTCCGCTTCCAGTCCTGGATATGCACCGGGAGTATCAATAAATGTAACTATAGGCTTATTAAATTTTTCCGCCAATTTCATTAAACGCAATGCTTTGCGGTAACCTTCCGGATTTGCCATTCCAAAATTCCGGATCTGCCTCATTTTGGTATTAACTCCTTTTTGCTGCCCGATAAACATAACCGTTTTTCCATCCACACTTCCGAAACCGCCTACCATTGCTTTGTCGTCCTTCACAGTCCGGTCACCATGCAGTTCCATAAACGTACCTCCGGTTATATAATCAATATAAGCAAGTGTATAAGGTCTGTCGGGATGACGGGAAACCTGAACACGCTGCCATGGAGTTAAGACACTGTATATTTCTGCTTTGGTCTGCTTTATTTTTTCTTCAATCTCAGCCGCGTTTACCGAAACATCCACACCGCTTTTTACAGCCACCTGTTTCAATTTTTCCAACTGCTCATATAAATTGGCAATCGGCTTTTCAAAATCTAAATAATTCATTGTTTAAAATTTTTTGGAAGGCTAAAATACAAATTATATGCGAATAACGAATTTCTATAAATGTATCTTTGCAGCGTTCTTAAATAAAAAAATTTAACGCATTTTAAATTCATTGCTGCTGCATTCTAAACAAATAAAATGATTTCATTTCCTAACGCAAAAATAAATATCGGACTCAATATTATTGAAAAACGCATCGACGGCTATCATAATATCGAAAGTGCTTTTTATCCTGTGGCTTTATTCGATGCTCTGGAAGTTATTGAAAACACTGATGCTGGAGCAGCACGGATTATTTTTACGTTTTCAGGAATTGAAATTCCCGGCAATGCCGATGATAATTTATGTTATTATGCGTATCATTTAATTGCTGCAGATTATTCACTGCCCAATGTAAGAGTTCATTTATATAAACACATTCCTATTGGCGCAGGCCTGGGAGGCGGTTCGGCCGATGCTGCCTTTTTTATTCATCTGCTGAATGACAAATTTGAATTAGGTATTTCATGGGGCGAAATGCATCACTACGCGCGCCAGCTTGGAAGCGACTGTTCTTTTTTTATCAGTAACAAACCTGCTTTTGCAGAAGGAACAGGTGATCAATATGAATCCATGAAACTTGATTTGAGTTCTTATTACGCTGTATTAATTTATCCCAATATACACATCAACACGGCAAAGGCATACAGCGGCGTAGTTCCTAAAATGCCGATTCGATCACTAGAAAATGACTTGCTTAATTTACCAATTGAACAGTGGAAAGAATTTATTCATAATGATTTTGAAGATTCGATTTTCCCTCAATTTCCTGAACTAAAAAAAATAAAAGAAAAGTTATATTCTTCTGGCGCTGTATATGCAGCAATGAGCGGAAGCGGTTCAACAGTATACGGCTTGTTTAAAAATAAAACGGATTTAAAAAAACAATTTAAAGATTGTTTTGTCTGGGAAGGTATGTTATAAAGTTGATGGATTAGTTTAAAGTTGGAAAGTTGAAAGTTAGAATTTGGTTTAACGTGTATGAACTTAATTGTATTATTCCTACAGCACTGAACAGAACTTTAAACTTTGAACTTTCAAACTTTAAACTATTTTTGGGCTGTCTTCAGCAGGTACAAGGCTAAAATAGTAAACAAAAAGTTAGGTATCCATACCGAAACCAATGGTGAAACCAAGCCTCCTGCAGCAAATGTGGTGCTTACCTGCATAAACAAGATAAATGTAAAACTTATTAAAATACCAAGCCCGATGTGCATTCCAATACCTCCGCGCACTTTACGGCTTGCTATTGAAACACCTATCAATGTTAAAATAAATGTTGCGAAAGGGAAAGCTATCCTTCTGTATTTTTCTATCTGCAAGAGCTCAATATTGTCAGCTCCTTTTAACCTTTCGGAATCAATATATTGATTGAGTTCATTGTAATCCATCGTTTCAACGGTATTGTCTTTACGCCCGAATTCTTTGGGAGTAAAACCCAAAGTTGTATCAATTTTTTTTCCTTTCCGGATATTCTCATCAACACCATTGATTGTGCGGGCAAAATAATTATTAATTGTCCAATCTTTTTTAACACTGTCCCATTTAATATTTTCAGCCATTAGTTTATAATCCAATTTGCCTTCGCTGAATTTTTCAATTGAAAATTTATATCCGGTCTGCTCCTGAACATTAAATCGTTCCAAATAAATATAATTATCAGGAGATATCTGGAGGTGAATATTTTTACTGTTGTTACGAAATTCATTTCTGATATACCTGTCTTCAAAAGCAATTCTCTTTTTTGTAGCCTTTGGTATCACAAAATTATTTAAGTACAGAGATAATAAGGCAATCACGGTTGCCGATACCAAGTATGGCAGCAGCAGTCTTCTATAGCTGACACCGCTGCTTAAAATGGCAACAATTTCGGTACGTGTAGCCATTTTGGAAGTGAATAGAATAACCGCAATAAATGTGAAGAGAGGGCTGAACAGGTTAACGAAATATGGAATAAAATTAAAATAAAAATCAAAAATGATTGCTTTCAAAGGAGCATCCTTCTGAATAAAATCATCAATTTTTTCTGAAATATCAAACACAACCACTATCAGAATGATGAGTGTCATTGAGAAAAAGAAGGTTCCCAAAAATTTTTTAATAATGTATATATCTAATATCTTCATTTTAGAATTAAAATTGTTGTAATGTTATATGGGACTAAAGAAATCAATTCACATATCTCAAGTCTTAAGTCAAACATCTATTTACAGCCGGGAATTCATCTGTTTCACCATTTTATCTTTCCACTCTCTAAATGTTCCGGCAATAATTTGATTACGCGCTTCACCCACTAACCACAGGTAAAAAGCCAGATTATGAATACTTGAAATCTGCGCTCCCAATAATTCCTGCGAATGAACTAAATGGCGAAGATATGCTTTTGAATATTCTTTATCAACATAAGAAGTACCATTTTCATCCAAGGGAGAAAAATCGTTTTTCCATTTTTCGTTTTTAATATTCATCATGCCGTTTTGTGTGTATAATAAGCCATGGCGGGCATTTCGTGTTGGCATAACACAGTCAAACATATCAATTCCTAAAGCAATACTTTCTAAAATATTTATCGGTGTGCCCACTCCCATCAGGTAACGGGGCTTATCGGCTGGCAGAATACCGCATACTATCTCCGTCATCGCATACATTTCTTCAGCGGGTTCACCAACTGATAATCCCCCGATAGCATTTCCTTCCCTATTTTGTGATGCAATAAATTCGGCCGACTTTTCTCTTAAATCTTTAAATACACTTCCTTGAACAATTGGAAAAAGAGTCTGAGAAAATCCGTATTTACCTTCTGTTTGATCAAAGCGGGCACAGCAGAGTTTCAGCCAGCGATGTGTCATATCCAATGATTTTCTTGCATAATCGTATTCGCATGGATAGGGCGTGCATTCATCAAAAGCCATAATTATATCGGCACCAATGATGCGCTGAATATCCATCACTCCTTCCGGACTGAAAAAATGTTTACTGCCGTCGATATGTGATGTAAATTTTGCGCCCTCTTCAGAAAGTTTTCGCTGATTGGATAATGAATAAACCTGGTATCCCCCGCTGTCAGTCAATAAAGGCCTGTCCCATCCATTGAATTTATGGAGTCCTCCGGCCTGCTCAATAATTTCAAGTCCTGGGCGCATATATAAATGGTAGGTATTTCCTAAAATAATCTGTGCCTTGATATCATTTTTCAATTCTCTTTGATGAACCGCCTTAACAGTGCCGGCGGTACCCACCGGCATAAAAATAGGTGTTTGAATTAAGCCGTGATCTGTAATAATTTCCCCGGCTCTTGCTTTACTGTTTTTATCTAAGTGTAAAATACTAAATTTCATAAAATACTAATGCGAATTACAAATTTTGAAAAACTAATATTTGCTGCAGTTATAAATTATCACTGCAGACATTGCTTTTGGAATCCGTAATTCTGTTTATAAATAATTCGTTCAATTAAATTGTTAATTACTTTGTTTAAATCCTGCCAAAGATAATATATTAGCATAGACCGGTTCAGTCTATTTTTGTCTTTTACTGCGAATTGTGAATTTTAATTAATTACAATCTTCGCAGTTTGAAGCGACTTTCATAATTCGTAAAATTAATTCGAATTATTTTTTCAGATTTTTTTTAATTCATAGTTCGGTTTTATTTGTAATTCGCAGCAGCATTTATGTCTTCTTTCACAACAGTTTCGGCGGGATTATTTATTTTCATTGTATTCTGTATTGCTCTAATAGCACAGCTTTGCTATTATTTAGGCATCTTCAGAAAACTGGCATTTTATAAAAAAACAGTGCTTCCTCCCAATACTCCTCCTGCTTCAATAATCATCTGCGCACGCAATGAAGAAGATAATTTAGTTGAGTTTTTACCTTTCATTTTCGATCAGGATTATCCCAATTATGAAGTTGTGGTTGTAAATGACTGCTCGTTTGATAATACTTCGGACATATTAAAGGAGATGGCAAAAAAACATTCCAATTTAAAAATTGTTACAATTCAGGAAAGTAAAAATCATCTTCATGGAAAAAAAGTGGCCCTGATGCTTGGTATAAAAGGTGCTTCCCATGAGCATCTTCTATTTACTGATGCCGACTGCAAACCCAATAGCAAAGACTGGCTCATGAATATGATGCAGCATTTCAATCCGGAAACAGAAATAGTTCTCGGTTATTCAGGATACGAAAAACAAAAAGGTTTTTTAAACAAAATAATCCGCTTTGATACTTTCATGAATTCGCTGCAATTTTTATCCTTCTCCCTTTTGGGAAAAACTTATACTGGCAACGGAAGAAATCTGGCTTATAAAAAATCCTTGTTTTTTAAAATGAAGGGCTTTGCATCACATTATCATATTGAAGCCGGAGATGACAATTTATTTGTAAATGAAGCAGCGACAAAACATAATACTCAAATTGAAATCAGCATTAACAGCCAGACTGTTTCGCGTGTAAAAAAATCATTCAAAGATTGGATATTTCAAAAACGCAGGCAGTTCAGCACATTCAAGCACTATAATTCAAATACAAAATTGACGTTATCAATGATTCGCTTCAGCCAGTATTTATTTTATGTTCCATTTATAATTCTTTTGATACTTCAGTTTGAACCAATTTTTGTTTTATCACTTTTTGGTTTGCGATTATTAATCCAAATTATTATCTTCAGAAATTCAATGAAATTGTTATCTGAAAAAGATTTATTGTTAACTTCACCAATTATAGAACCGGTTTTATTAATACTATACCCCTTGGTTACCTTATCTAGTATTTTTGCCGCAAAAAACAAATGGAAGAAATCAAATGGATGAATTAGAATTTGACACGAATTTATCAGTTAAGGCTGTGTACGATTATAATTTAATTAGAGCTGCACTTGATAAAGGGAGCCAAAAAGCATATGCCGAATTGATGGGCCGCTACCGCGATTCAGTTTATTTTATGCTGCTTAAGATGGTTAATAATAAGGACGATGCTGATGATTTAACAATTGAAGCTTTTGGTAAAGCATTTAAACGACTGAATCAATATACCCCCACTTATGCCTTCAGTACTTGGCTATTCAAAATTGCTTCAAATAACTGTATTGATTTTATCCGCCGAAAAAAAATGGTTATGTTTTCTATCGACCGTAAATTCGAAAATGAAGAGGGCGGGGAAATGAGCATGGATGTTAAAGCTGACAGCTTGAATCCGGAGGAACACATGGTTAAGAAGCAAAAAGTGCAGCTCATGAGGGATGTTGTTGAAAAATTAAAACCCCGTTACCGGGAATTAGTGGAGCTTCGTTATTTTGATGAACTATCTTATGAGGAAATTGCTGTTAAGCTTCAATTACCGCTTGGTACCGTTAAAGCCCAATTATTTCGCGCCCGGGAATTTTTAGCCAATATTTTGAAAAACTCAAGCGGGAAAATTTAAATTTTCAATTAATTTATTGTCTTTCTATTTCGTGATTTCGATTCTTCTAAAATACTTTCCCGATATTACAGAAACACAGCAGAACCAATTTAGCGCTCTTCAGGGTTTATACGAGCACTGGAACGCGCAGATAAATGTAATTTCACGTAAGGATATTGATTTATTATATGAGCGGCATGTTCTCCATTCATTGTCACTTGCTAAAGTAATAGACTTTAAGCCTAAAACAAAAATCATGGATGTAGGATGTGGCGGCGGTTTCCCAGGCATTCCGCTTGCAATATTTTTTCCTGAATGCAATTTTTATCTTGTCGATTCGATTGGTAAAAAGATTAAAGTTGTAAATGAAGTAGCCGCTGCAATTGGTTTAAATAATTTAAGAGCCGAAAATATCCGGGCAGAAGATGTGAATGAGAAATTTGATTTTATAATCAGCCGCGCCGTTACCGACAGTTCAATATTTTACAGATGGGTGCAGAACAAAATAAGTAAAAAACAATTCAACAGCCTGCCAAATGGTCTGCTATTCCTTAAGGGAGGAGACCTTACCGAGGAGTTTCAAAATTTTAAAAAGCACGCGGTATTCTATGATTTAAAAGATTTTTTCGCTGAAGAATTTTTTGAAACAAAAAAAATAGTTTATCTGCCAATGTAAACAGCCAGATGAAATACAAACGAATGCCCATAGAAATTGAATCTCCGGAGCAATTGGGCTATGATACGATTGAATGTAATCTTGCGGAAAGTTCAATTCATGACGCTCTATTTAAAGACCTTCAATTAAATTTAAACGAATTAATTCTCTGTTACGGCCATCACTTAGGCAAACCGGAACTGCGCGAATTCATTGCTTCTGAATACACTGACATTTCTGCTGAGGATATATTAATTACTGCAGGTGCCGCAGCTGCTTTGTTCATTGCAGCAACATCATTATTAAGCTCAAAAGATCATTTAATTGTTGTCCGCCCTAATTATGCGACAAATATTGAAACACCGAGAGCTATCGGATGCGAAATTGATTTTATTGATTTGAATTTTGAAACTGATTTTCAACTCAATGTTCCATTGATTCAATCGCTGATAAAGCCTAATACAAAATGTATCAGCATAACAACCCCGCATAATCCAACAGGAACAGTAATTTCGGAACAAACGCTTTTGGAACTTATTGAAGCAGCAGAATTAAATAATTGTTTTTTATTGGTAGATGAAACTTACCGCGATTTAACAGCGGGAATTAAACTGCCCCTTGCTGCTTCATTATCACCCAACGTAATCAGTGTATCATCTGTATCCAAGGCTTTCGGCCTGCCGGGCATTCGGATAGGCTGGCTTATTACCCAAAATAAAAAATTACAGGAATTATTTTTAGCCGCCAAAGAACAGATATTTTTATGCAATTCCATTGTTGACGAAGAAATCGCCTATCAATTTTTGCAGAAGAAAAAAAGCTTCTTACCTGCAGTTCATCAAAAAGTAAAAACCAATTTTGAATTGGTAAAAATCTGGATGGATCAAAATCCCAATCTAGAGTGGGTAGAACCTCAGGGAGGTGTTATCTGTTTCCCAAGGATAAAAAAAGAAATAATTGTTAACACTGAACTTTTTTATAGCACGCTTTACAACAATTATAAAACACTTGTTGGTCCAGGTCATTGGTTTGAAATGGATAAACGCTTTATGAGGATAGGCTACGGCTGGCCTGATAAAGAGTCATTGAACAAAGGGCTTTTTAATATATCAGCGGCTTTGAACGAAACAATCCGCTGACATTTATACCTTATAAATCCTTACTGTTTCAAGTAAATTCTTATTTTTGCCAATCTTAATGTAACATAAAATGGAACGGGACTTTTTTGCACATTCAACTGCTTTTATTGATGATGGATGCAGCATTGGGAAGGGATCTAAAATATGGCATTTTTCTCACATTATGCCTAACTGCGTGTTAGGGGAAAATTGTAATCTTGGCCAAAATGTTGTTATTTCTCCAGAAGTTGTTTTAGGAAGAAATGTTAAAGTGCAGAACAATGTTTCCATATACACCGGTGTAACCTGTGATGATGACGTTTTTCTTGGTCCCTCAATGGTATTTACAAATGTTATTAATCCACGCAGTGCTGTTAACCGAAAAAATGAATACGCAAAAACTCATGTTGGAAAAGGCGCATCAATCGGGGCAAATGCAACCATTGTATGCGGGCACAATATCGGCGAATATGCATTTATCGGTGCCGGTGCGGTAATTACAAAAAACATTCCGCCTTACTCTTTATGGGTTGGTAATCCGGCCAGACAAATGGGGTGGATAAGTGAATACGGACATCGTTTAAAATTTGATAAAGACGGCATTGCAGAGTGCTTGGAAAGTAAAGAAAAATATAAGTTTGAGAATGGGAAGGTGAGAAAAATTTAAATATTTGAAGCTGCCATATTTCTAGCAGCAGACAAAAATTAAAATATGAGTCAAAAAATAAAATTTGCAGTAATCGGCCAGGGGCATATCGGCAAGCGCCACGCTGAAATGATCCGGAGAAATGATGAAGCCGAATTAGCTGCAGTCTGCGATATTGCTTCTAAAAAACAATTAGGCCTTTCTGATTTAAAAGAAAATTTTTATTCCTCGCCTGAAGAAATGCTGGCTTCTCATCCCGAAGTTGAAGTGGTGAGTATATGCACACCTAATGGATTACATGCCCAGCATTCGTTAACAGCTCTTGAAGCCCGCAAAAACATTATTTGTGAAAAACCAATGGCCCTCACAAAAGCTGACTGCGAAACTATTATTTTTAAAGCGCTGCAAGTCCATAGAACTGTTTTCTGTGTTATGCAGAACCGCTACTCACCGCCATCTGTATGGTTAAAAGAGATTATTGAAAATAAAATTATCGGCGATATTTTTATGGTGCAGCTTAACTGTTACTGGAACCGTGATGACCGCTATTATAAAAAGGGGGGCTGGAAAGGTACCCAGCAATTGGACGGCGGTACATTGTTTACCCAATTCTCTCACTTCATTGATATTATGTACTGGCTCTTCGGAGATTTAAAAGATATCCAGGCTAAATTCAAAGATTTTAATCATGCCGGTTTAACCGATTTTGAAGACAGCGGTTATGTGAATTTTAATTTCCTGAACGGAGGGATGGGAAGCATCAACTATTCAACTTCGGTCTGGGATACCAACCTCGAAAGCAGTATTACAATCATCGGAAGCAAAGGCAGCGTAAAAGTGGGCGGACAGTATATGGATAAAGTGGAATACTGCCACATTAAAGATTATACAATGCCAGTATTGGAAGCAACTAACGCAGCTAATGATTACGGTGCGTACAAAGGCTCGGCAAACAATCATAATTATATTTTCAAAAATGTAATTGATACATTAAAAGGCAGAACAACAATTACAACTAATGCAATGGAAGGTTTAAAAGTGGTTGATATAATCGAACGGATTTACGCATTAAGAAAGAAAACAAGAAAAGGTTAAACGTTTGTAGTTTGTGATTTGTTGTTCTGTATTTTTTGTTAAAATAATTATTTATGGCAACGATAACGAAATTTGAAGAATTAGAAATTTGGCAATTAGCCAGGCTGCTATCAAAGAAAGTTTTTGCTTTAACTGAAAAAGAAAAATTTAATAAAGATTTTGGTATTAGGAATCAGATAAGAGATTCGAGTGGTTCAGTAATGGACAATATTGCTGAAGGTTTTGGAAGAGGCGGCAATAAAGAATTTGTAACATTTTTATGTTATTCAATCGGTTCCTGCTCAGAAACGCGTTCTCAATTATATAGAGCCCTGGATTATAATTATATCGACAAAACAGAATTTGAAGAATGCAGTATTTTAGCACAAACAATAATCAATAAAACAGGAAGTTTCGTAACCTATTTGAATAAATCTAATGTAAAAGGAGAAAAATTCAAACACAGAACAGAAATTGACAATAAGCAATAAACATAGAACAACAAACTGAAAACTACAAACCAAAATAATGTACGCAAAAATATTAAAGAAAGAAGCAAAAATTGCAGTAATCGGCCTCGGGTATGTGGGGCTGCCAATTGCATTGGCATTTGCTTCAAAAGTAAAAGTAATTGGTTTCGACATTAACAAAGAACGTGTAAAGATGATGCAGAACGGCATCGATCCTTCAAAAGAATTAAAACCTGCAGATTTCCAAGGATGCGATATTGAATTTACATCCTCAATTGATGTATTGAAACAAGCAATTTTTTTTATCGTTGCTGTCCCCACTCCTATTGACGACCACAATCTTCCCGACTTAAAACCCTTGCTCAGCGCATCACACACCGTCGGCAAAGCTTTAAAAAAAGGAGATTACGTTGTTTATGAATCAACTGTTTATCCCGGCTGTACTGAAGAAGACTGCATACCGGTTTTAGAAAAAGCATCGGGGTTAAAATTCAAAACCGATTTCAAAGTAGGATATTCACCAGAAAGAATAAACCCAGGCGATAAAGAACTTACTATTACTAAAATAATAAAAGTTGTATCTGGCTGCTGCGATGAATCCTTAGAAAATATTGCAAGCGTTTACAAAATAATTGTGGAACCAGGAGTATACAAGGCTTCCTCTATAAAAGTTGCTGAAGCAGCTAAAATCATTGAGAACACGCAGCGTGACGTGAACATTGCTTTGATGAATGAACTTTCAATCATCTTCAACCGGATGCACATTAATACCTATGATGTATTGGAAGCTGCAGGAACAAAATGGAATTTCTTGAAATTTTCACCTGGTCTTGTCGGCGGTCACTGCATTGGAGTTGACCCATATTACTTAACTTATAAAGCCGAAGAATTGGGCTACCACTCAAGAGTAATTAACTCCGGCCGTTATGTGAATGACTCAATGGGCTTTTACGTTGCAAAGCAGACAGTAAAAAAAATAATTGCAGCTAAAAAAAATATCAACGAATCGCGCGTATTGGTAATGGGCGCTACTTTTAAAGAAAACGTGAGCGACATCAGAAATTCGAAAATTGCAGATGTTGTTAAAGAATTTAAATCTTTTGGAGTTGGTGTTGATATTGTTGACCCTCATGCCTCATCAAAAGAATTAATGCATGAATATGGTTTTGGATTGGAAGAAAAAATTGGAACAGGATACGATGCCGTTATAGTTGCCGTAAATCATAAAGAATATTCAGCATACGATGAATCCTTTTATAAATCAATACTTTCAGAAGGCGGGATACTCGTTGATGTAAAAGGAATTTTAAGGACTAAAATTAAAAATTTAAATTATTGGAGTTTGTAAGATTGAAATCTGTTTTATTGAATTTCAGCAGAATTATTTTAATCAATTCTCACTTTTAAAGGGTGATCAAGAGGAAAAAAAATGAAAAACAAAAAAATACTTATCACCGGAGGCGCAGGATTCATCGGTTCGCATGTTGTCCGTTTATTTGTAAATAAATATCCTGATTATGAAATTGTAAACCTGGATAAGCTTACTTACGCGGGTAATCTTGCTAATCTTACCGACATAGAAAACAAACCAAATTATTCTTTTGTAAAAGGCGATATCGTTGATGCGGTCTTTATTAATGAATTATTTGAACTTCATAAATTCGGAAGTGTTATTCACCTTGCTGCTGAAAGCCATGTTGACAGGAGCATCAGCAACCCATTGGAATTTGTGATGACCAATGTTATCGGCACAGTAAATTTATTAAATGCTGCTAAAGCCAATTGGTTAAAAGCAGATGGCAAGGAGACAGATTCCCGTTTTTACCATGTATCTACAGATGAAGTGTACGGCAGTTTAGGAGAAACCGGCATGTTTACTGAAACAACAGCATACGATCCTCACAGCCCATACTCAGCATCAAAAGCCAGTTCGGATCATTTTGTAAGAGCTTACCATGATACTTACGGTCTGGATGCTGTTATTTCTAATTGTTCCAACAATTACGGCAGTTATCATTTCCCTGAAAAATTAATTCCTCTTTCAATCTATAATATCAAAAACAATAAACCGATTCCTATTTACGGAAAAGGCGAAAACATACGCGACTGGCTTTGGGTAGAGGATCATGCCCGTGCTATTGATGTAATTTTCCATAATGCAAAAGCAGGCAGTACATATAATATCGGAGGGCATAATGAATGGACGAATATTGATTTAATTCATCTGCTGTGTAAAATCATGGATAAGAAATTAAACCGCACTGCAGGAGAATCTGCAAAATTGATTACCTACGTGAAAGACCGTGCCGGCCATGATCTCCGCTATGCAATTGACTCATCAAAGCTGCAAAAAGAATTAGGATGGACACCGTCGCTGCAGTTTGAAGAAGGTTTAGAAAAAACAGTTGACTGGTATCTTACAAATGAAGAATGGCTGAACAACGTTACTTCCGGGGATTATAAAAAATATTACGAGATACAGTATTCGAAAAGATAGTTAATGAAATTTGATGAATTGAATGTTTAAACTTATTTTCAATTCAGCACATTTTCAAATAAAATTTTTATCCTTTTAAAGGGCGGGCATACGCAATCACATCTTTATCTGTAATAGTTTTATCGCAAAGAATAATTAAGCGCTCTACAACATTCCTAAATTCCCGGATATTACCTGTCCAATTTATTTTTTGAAGTTCTGCTATTGCCTCTTTGGTAAAGGTTTTAGGAGGCATTCCATGATCATCGCAGATTAATTTTAAAAAGTGTTCTGCCAATAAGGGGATATCCTCTTTACGGTCGTTTAAAGAAGGGACATGAATAAGGATAACACTCAAACGGTGATATAAATCTTCGCGAAAATTTCCTGATGCAATTTCTTTCTGCAGATCTTTGTTGGTGGCGGCCACAACACGCACGTTTACTTTAATTTCTTTTTCCCCGCCTACCCGGGTAATTTTATTTTCCTGCAAAGCACGCAAAACCTTTGCCTGAGCAGAAAGACTCATATCGCCGATTTCATCCAAAAATATTGTTCCGCCTTCTGCCTGTTCAAATTTGCCTTTACGCTGGCTGATAGCCGATGTGAACGCCCCTTTTTCATGCCCGAATAATTCGCTTTCAATCAGCTCGCTTGGTATAGCAGCACAATTTACTTCAATCAGCGACGCATTTGCACGGCTGCTTTTTTCATGAAGCCAGCGTGCTACAAGCTCTTTCCCGCTTCCGTTTCCGCCGGTTATTAAAACACGGGCATCAGTGGGCGCCACACGTTCAATCATTTCCTGAATCTGCACAATTGCTTTTGACGCTCCAATCATATCAAAAGTTTTACTCACTTTCTTTTTTAATACTTTAGTTTCGGTAACTAAGGTAGATTTATCCATTGCGTTCCTAAGGGTTACCAGCAGGCGGTTTAGATCCAGAGGTTTTGCAATAAAATCAAATGCGCCTTTTTTCACCGCTTCAACAGCAGTTTCAATATTACCATGCCCCGAAATCATTATTACCGGTGTATCAGAGGATAATTGCATAATTTTATCCAGCACTTCAATGCCGTCCATTTTCGGCATTTTAATATCGCAGAGAATTATATCATACTTATCTTTCTGAATCATAGCAAGTCCTTCAGAGCCATCACAAGCTTCATCTACCTGGTATTTTTCATACTCTAATATTTCGCGCAATGTTTTGCGGATACTTTTTTCGTCGTCGATGATTAATAATTTTGTCATTTATTTTTTGTGCTTGGGAATGTGATAATTAAAATTCCAAAACAAAAGTAATTGTTTTTTCGAACAAACTAAAAGTAAGGCATAATGGAGAAAATATAAAAAAGAATTTAAGTTAATATATAACGGTTTTAAAATTGTTTCAAGGATAAAATTAAAAAAGCCCTCCGGACTGCACTCCGGAGGGCTGTCATTATACATTTTCAGCTTACAGCTTCTTTACAATAATGCTTACAACTGCACTCATCAAACCTACCGGATTATTGCCGATTACGTACATACCTTTGTAATCCCATTCTGCAAATAATGTATTTGCAGGCAGGCTGGCAATATCAATATAATTAAATTTGATAAGCCTGCATAGAAACACGTAACCTGCACCATCTTTTCTGTCCACATACAAATCAAGTGCCTCTGCATTGCCTTTAACCGTTTTAATGCGGGGACGGCCTGCATCGATTTTAACTTTTAACACCGGCTGAAGCAACGCCGTGTCAATAACAGTAACCGGGGCAACAATACCCAGCAGCTGTCCCATATTATCGTTATAGTTTGCGCTTGCTTTAATACGTTTTATTAATTTTCCGACACGATCAAATATACCTTCTGCAACTGCTTCAGGTGCTGTACCTAATACCGGTACTGCCGGTAAGGCACCCAAAGACTGCTGCGCAACAGCATGTTTAACAAGGTTTTTATACTGTACTATTGTATGCATATACTGGGTGAAACTT
>CAINDA010000062.1 GCA_903847205.1 uncultured Bacteroidota bacterium | reverse complement strand
TTTTTGGTTTTGAAAGCATATACAAATCTGCAAGTTTTATGAATAATTTTATGCTTTTCTTGCAGATTTTTATAACATCTTTTTAACCGATATTGTTGATATCGTTAGGCTATAGAACTTTTTGGTATTCGACTAATTATTCCAGCTGCTTCCAAGATAACTGTAATCCTGAACTACCGCTGTTAGAAACTGCGCATGGGGCAGATTGGTCGTAATACCCATTGTTTCCTTGGTTTTCAGAGCCAGCTTATTAAGTGCTTCGTAATTATTTGACTGAATGCATACAGCTACTACTTCCTTAATTATTGCAACATCATTATCGCTGAGTTTTGCGGCTTCCGGGAAAACCACTGTGTAATCAGGTTTTACCCTTGTCAGGATAGTGTCACTCAGCTGCACTTTCTGTTTCATTTTTATTACAGTTGTTCCTGCAGCCATATCGCCGATGCGCTGTCCTTTTCCATTCACTAAAATTGCAATAAGAGCAATGGCGCCTGAAAGAACTTTTGTATCAACAATACGCAACAGCCATCGCAGGAGGTAAGCGCCGAAATCGGCCTGGGTGCCGTCGAGTTTTACAACTTTAATTTTCATAATCATTTTGCCGAAAGATTTTCCCTCCAAAAAAGTTTCGCATAAAAGATCATATAATAATATGGGTAAAGAATACAAAACATCAAGTCCCATACTTTCAAAAATTACTCCTTTGGTGAGAGCAGCTAATAATAACAGCAGCAAGCCATAAGCAGTAAAAAATAAATAATCCAGGAGTGTTGCCAGAATACGGTCGCCGATACTTGCAAGCTCATATTCAATATCAACGTTTTGGGTAGTTTGTATTCGGATGTTTTCCATAAACAGCAGTAAAAATCTGTTTTTTATTTTTATTAAACATTATAAAAATAACTATTTTCAAGTATTTTAGTGAAAAATTTTAAATTGTTTTTTTGTGTAAGTTTACATTTAGGCTGAACCGCTGCTAATTCCATAATTTAATTTGAAAGAAATTACATTTCTTAACCAGAATGCTGATAAATGGCAGCAGTTTGAAACGCTTGTAACAAACAAAGGCGCTTCTGATCCTGATTTGACTGCTGATTTATTTATTCAGCTGACTGACGATTTATCTTACGCCAAAACAAATTATCCGAAATCAAAAACAACTCAGTACTTAAATTCCCTTGCAGCAAGGGTTCACCAGGAAATATATAAAAACAAAAAAGAAAAAAGCAGGCGCATTATCACCTTCTGGAAATATGAACTGCCCTTTGTTTTTAAAAATTCACACAAGCAATTACTGTACTCATTTATTATTTTTATGACTGCCATGTTGATAGGCATAGTATCATCGGCTTATGATGATTCTTTTGTCAGATTAATTCTCGGCGACAGCTATGTAAATATGACTTTAGAAAATATTAACAAGGGCGATCCAATGGCGGTTTATAAAAGCATGCATCAGGTGGATATGTTTTTAATGATAACTATAAATAATATCAGAGTAGCTTTTGTCTGCTATGTTTTAGGGATTTTGTTTTCATTCGGCACTGGTTTTTTCTTATTCTACAATGGCGTGATGCTTGGTGCGTTTCAATATTTTTTTTACGCAAAGGGCCTGCTGCTGCAGTCGGTCTTAGTTATCTGGATCCACGGAACACTTGAAATATCAGCTATCATTATTGCCGGATGCGCCGGACTCACCATGGGAAACAGCATACTATTTCCCGGCACCTATTCGCGAGGGGCATCATTTGTTAAAGGCGCCAAGCAGGGATTAAAAATTGTAATCGGCTTGGTACCTGTTTTTATTACAGCCGGTTTTTTCGAAAGTTTTGTAACACGCTATTCACAGATGCCGATGTGGCTGAGCTTAACAATAATAGGTAGTTCGCTTACATTTATTGTTTTATATTTTATAGTTTACCCGATATATTTGAATAATAATTCAAATAAAGAATTTCAACGGACGAATACTTAACCAACCAAAATAAAAATGATTAATCAAGAAAAAATCAATTTTTTCCAGCGGCGTGATTTCGGCGAAACATTCAATGTTTCGGTAAAATTTTTACGTCAGAATTTCAAACTGTTTTTTCAGTCACTGCTTTTTATTGCAGGACCGTTTGTGCTTATCAGCGCAATCAGCGGGGCCTTTTACCAGTCTTCGGCACTTAGTTTTTTCTCATTGGCAAAATCCGGCAATACAAATATTTTGTCGCAGTTCGGCTGGACCTATTTTCTTTTTATCGGCGCAACCATCATGAGCAGCCTTGCTATTACTGGCGTTGCATATTCTTTCATGATCTGCTATTTGGAAAAGGGACCCAATGGATTTACTGTAAATGATGTAGGAAGAACTCTGCTTAGAAATACCGGAAAACTTCTATCCGTATTTTTCATATTTATGTTAATCATAATTTTAATTGCTGCTGTAATGATTGGAATCGGTGTAGGACTTGGCAGTATTACTCCTGCCCTTGCAGTGCTCTATTTCCTGGTTGTTCTTGTCGGTATGATGATAATATTACCGCCTTTTATCTGGCTGATGTCAAGCGTTTATTTAATACGAATGAGAGAAAATTCAAGTGTTTTTCAATCGGTTTCGCGTGCACGCGAAATAATGCGTGATAATTTCTGGTGGACATGGGTAATCGTTGTCTGCTCGCTGATAGCTATCGGAATAATCGGATTTGTTTTTACAGCGCCGCAGATGATTTATCAAGTGATACTTATGTTCAGCCGTTTGAAAGGCGGTGCTGTTGAAGAAGGCGCATCTATTCCATTTTTAATAGTAGCGTCGGTCTGTACTTTCTGCAGCACACTGTTGTATTCTTTTCTCTATGTAATATACGGGTTTCACTACTTCAGTCTGGCTGAAAAGAAAGACGGAACCGGGCTTATGGAACGTATAAATGAAATCGGCAATACGCCAAACAGCAATGTGGAACAGCAGTATTAAATTATTTTACTTTTCCTTATTCTTCCTGTACAGCCTCCTGTACAGCTCAAATGCCATTTGTTCAAACCAAAAGGGCGGCCGGCCTCTTGTTTTTGATTCTTCGAAAGTTGAAGTTCGGGAACCTGCTGCAGATCGTCAAAAAAAATTGTTAGATAATAAAGAGTATCAGTACGACCGTGTAGGGCCTGCTCCAAAATCCCTTTGGGACCGTTTTTGGGACTGGTTCTGGAGAAAAATTGGGGACATAGCAGACAGCAAAGGAGGCAGTATCGGTATTCGGATTTTTGAATACTTATTGATAGGCGCGGCAATTGTATTAATTATTTTATTACTGCTGAAAAATAATGTCCGTGCTTTATTTTACGGCAAAAGTGCAGCTGTACCAATTGACTTTAAAGAGTTTGAAGAGGATATCAATAAAATTAATTTTACTGAATTGATAGAAGATGCCCTTTCAAAAAAAGATTTCAGAAGGGCTGTACGGCTGCATTTTTTAAAACTTTTGAAAGAATTAGCCGACAAAAATTTAATCAAATGGCAGATTGATAAAACCAATAACGATTATTTTATGGAACTTGCTGACAGTACATTCAGCGGGGATTTCAAAGAATTAAGTTTTTTATATGAATACATCTGGTACGGCGATTTTCCGGTAGATGAAGCAAATTTCAAAAACACTATTTCAAAATTTAATGACTTTAAAATATAATGTTTAAAGGCAGTAAAAAATATATTTTCTTTTTAGCTGTATGCTTTACAGGGCTTATCCTATTGCAATACCTCAGCCCTAAGCCGATTAATTGGCAGCTTTCATACATTAAAAATGCTAAAATTCCATTCGGCACGTCGGCGCTGTATGATGTGCTGCCGGCTATTTTTCCTTCAGCTCAGATTGCAAACGGGGAACTCCCGATTTATAATATGCTGAACAATATTGATATCGAAAATCATAATTATATTATTATTAATAATGTTTTCAAACCCGATACATTAGATACCCGCGAATTATTAAAGTTTGCAGCACGCGGCAATAATGTATTTATTGCCGCAAATTCTTTCGAAGGTAAATTTGCAGATTCATTGAAACTGAAAACTGATAATTTTTTTAATCTCGGGAGCATTCATGAAAATGATTCTGCTTCATTATTAAGTCTAACAAAATATAATGATACCGTTAAAACTAATTTTGCTTCTCCATCCTTAAAAAATTTACAGACATATAAATTTACAAAAGGCATTGAAGGAACTTATCTTAATTCCTTTGATACAGCGAGAAGCACAGTGTTAAATTTTAACGGAGATAAAAAAATAAATTTCGTTGAAATTAAAATTGGTAAGGGGAAAGTTTTCATAAACACGCTGCCGGAGGCGTTCAGCAATTATCATTTTGTGAGTAAAAATTATTCCTATGTTTATAAAGCACTTTCTTATCTGCCCAATCAGCCGTTGATTTGGGACGAGTATTACAAAGCTGGAAACATTAAAAGCGACAGCCCCCTTCGAGTTATTCTTGATAACCCCATGCTGCGTACTGCTTATTACCTTCTTATTTTATCTATTATTTTTTTTATGATTTTCGGTGCAAAGCGCAAACAGCGGATTATCCCTGTAATTGAGCCATACAAAAACACAACGCTGCAATTTGTGGATATAGTAGGGGCATTGTATTATCAAACCGGGAATCATAAAAATATTGCGGATAAAAAAATCACTTATTTTCTTGAATATATCCGCACGGCATTTCAGGTTAAAACTACTATTTACGATGATGCATTCATAACACGCGTTACCAACCTTTCAGGCATTGAAGAGAAAAAAGTCCATGATATGTTTTATTATTTTTCTGACATCGGTATACGACCTTCAGTCACACAGGAAGAATTATTAAAGCTGAATAAAATGATTGAAGATTTTCATAAATTAAGTAAACGATAACAAACGGAATCACCAATTAAAATCAATAATTTCAAACAATGGAAGAACAGGTATTTCAAAACAGAGTTGATTTAAGCGGCTTGCAGCAAGCTGTTAACAGCATAAAGCAGGAAGTCGGTAAAATAATTGTCGGGCAGAATGATATGATTGAACTGCTTATTGCGGCTATCCTTGCCGACGGGCATGTGTTAATTGAAGGAGTGCCCGGTGTAGCAAAAACGCTGACTGCTAAATTACTCTCCAGAACAATGTCTGTAGATTTTTCCCGTATTCAATTCACGCCGGATTTAATGCCTTCCGATATTCTCGGGACAAGTATTTTTAATCTTAAAACATCCGACTTTGAATTCAAAAAAGGGCCTTTGTTTTCAAACATTGTATTAATTGATGAGATCAACCGTGCTCCCGCAAAAACACAGTCCGCGCTGTTTGAAGCAATGGAAGAGCGTCAGATTACAATTGACGGCAAAACGTATCCTTTAGCACCGCCTTTCATTGTTTTAGCTACACAAAATCCGATTGAGCAGGAAGGCACATACCGCCTGCCTGAAGCTCAGCTCGATCGTTTTATTTTTAAAATTGAAGTTGATTATCCATCTCTTGATGATGAAATTAAAATTATTTCAGAATATCACTCGAGAAAAAATACTGTGGATATAAATAGCGTGAATGCAGTAATGAACGCCGCGAATGTGAAAGAATACAGAGCTAAAGTAAGCTCATTGCACATCGATGCAAATTTAATTTCTTACATCGCAAAAATTGTAAATCAAACGCGAAATAATTCATCCTTGTATTTAGGCGCTTCTCCTCGCGCATCTTTATCGATACTCTCAACTGCGAAAGCGATTGCTGCAATGAACGGGAGGGATTTTGTAACTCCAGATGATATTAAATTTACAGCTATACCCGTTTTGAAACATCGTGTAATGCTCACTCCTGAAAAAGAGATGGAAGGTATTACTGCTGCTGAGGTAGTTAAACAAATCATTGAAACGATTGAAGTGCCGAGATAGGGAGGAGGCAATAGGCAATGGTCAATAGGCAATAAGCAAAGGGCAATTGGCAATTGGCAATTTGTAATAGGCAATAGAAACGGGTGAGTAAGTGCGTGATGAGTAATAGAATAGACAAAACAATTATTAAATTTTATTTTGGAAGAAAATCCTAATACTAAAGTAATATCTCCTGCCAGCCAGAGCGGGCGGGCGGGGCTTTTCTTTAAATCAATTTATTTTACCAGTTTGTTATATTATGCCGTTGCAGCAGAAACAATACTTCTGGTTTTTGGTTTTTTCTTTCCTATTATTGCACCTTTCGCAATATACGGGCTACCGATTTTAGGAGCCCTGCTTCTTGCAGACATTGTTATTTTATATTCTAATAAAAATGGGATATTCGGAAGGAGGAGCACAATGGATAAATTATCAAACGGTGATGATAATCTTATTCAAATAGTTTTAGAAAACCGCTATTTGTTTCCGGCGCGTTTAACTGTAATTGATGAGCTCCCTTTTCAATTTCAGGCGCGTGATACTGAATTCAAATTAACTGTTGACTCGGGCATAAATAAAATACTGGAATATAATGTTCATCCCTTTAAAAGAGGTGAATACAGCTTTGGAGCTGTAAATATTTATGTGAAAAGTCCAATCGGATTTGTGCAGAAACGTTACCGTTTTTCGCAAGATATGATGGTGCCGGTTTATCCTTCTTTTTTGCAGATGCGTAAATACGAACTGCTCGCAATTTCAAACCGGTTAACTGAAGCAGGCATAAAAAAAATACGGAAAACAGCCAGCAATGCAGAATTCGATCAGATTAAGGAATATACTTCCGGCGATGACTACCGCAGCATCAACTGGAAAGCAACTGCGCGCAAAAATAAATTGATGATAAATCAATACCAGGATGAGAAATCGCAGCAGGTGTATTCCATAATAGATATGGGGCGCGTGATGAAAATGCCTTTTGAAGGTTTAAGCCTGCTGGATTATGCAGTTAATGCGAGTCTTGCAATCTCGAATATTGCAATGTTAAAACAGGATAAGGCCGGCATTGTCTGCTTTTCTAATAAAGTTCATTCGATACTCGCTGCTGAGCGCAGAGGCAAGCAGCTTCAGAAAATTGCCTCATTACTTTATAATCAAAAAACCGGCTACCTCGAAAGTGATTTTGAAAAACTATTTGTAAACATAAAAGCAAAAATCAACCAGCGCAGTTTGCTTCTCATATATACCAACTTTGAAAGTTTGTCGGCATTACAGCGGCAGTTAAAATATTTACGCCGGCTTGCGAAAGATCATTTATTGACAGTAATCTTTTTTGAGAATACCGAATTAAGAACTTTTTTAGATAAGCCTGCGGTTACTACCGAAGATGTATATAATAAAGCGATTGCTGAAAAATTTTCGTACGAGAAAAAATTGATTGTGAAAGAGCTTGAAAAATACGGCATTCACAGCATTTTAACAGCCCCCAAAAAACTTTCGGTGAATACAATTAATAAATATCTGGAATTAAAAGCGCGCGGATTGATTTGATTTTCTTTGGATGATGGAACGCAGGTGACGCTGATTTTTATGATTTGCAATGATTTTCTTTTAAGCAAAATTTTAATTTATGGTCTTATTTGTTTGGATAACAATCAAATAAAAACTGAACAATAAGTTTCCTGTGCTTTATTTATTAATAATGGATTTCGAAGAAAAAAAAATTAAGAAAAAACTTACTCCGCAGCAGGCACTGACCAGGGCCCAGCTGTCATGCGCTTATCAAGAGCGCTGTCAGCAGGAGATGCGGGACAAACTCTATGAATGGGGCTTATATTCTGATGCTGTAGAAAACATTATTTCGGATTTAATTACAACCGGTTATTTAAATGAAGAACGTTTTGCCAAAACATTTGCAGGTGGCAAGTTCAGAATAAAAAAATGGGGAAGAATAAAAATACGGATTGAATTGAAAAAACGTAAAATCTCAGAATACTGCATTAAGAGCGCCATGCAGGAAATTAATGATACAGACTATATCAAAACATTGAAGCAGTTAATAGCAAAAAAATCGAAAGAGATTAAAGGCGGCAAGCTGCAGGTGCGTAATTATAAAATAGCGCAGTATATTGCTTCTAAAGGCTTTGAACAAAATTTGATTTGGGATATTTTAAAAGAAGAAGATTGAGCCCCTCCTCTAACCTTTAACAAGTCCTGCTTCCTGCAGTACAGGCAATGCTTCCTTTTTATTAAGAACAGGAATAGTTCTGCGAAGCATCCTTCCTTCGGGGCCGTCGAAATAAATAATTAAACGCGGGAAAGAAAATTTAGGCGTTTTTAAATAAACTGATTTTATGCTGCTTCGCTGGATAGCAGGTGTGCTGCTGCTTAGAAACCCTTCTTTGATGCGGGTAAATGAAATAAACAAAAGAAAAAGCGCGCCATAATTTAACGGATGCTTAAAAAAATTAATGCCATAGTGAGTTACTGATACGGCTGTGTAAACAAATAAAAAAGCAAACAGCAGATAATTTAAAATACTCACTATTCCCCACTCTTCTCCTAATTCGTTTTCCAAAGGGATGCGTGTTACTTCTTTGCTGTTGATAATAAAAACAGTATCATCAGTAATGTGGCAGTATTCTTTTTTGTTTGATCTGAAATAGAGGGTTTGCATTTTATTAATTGTAAACGTATATAAGCGTCATATCGACCTAAGGATAGATCATGTTATCAAAAAATCGTTTACAAAAATACGCTAAAGTTTCGTTCTGACTTCCCGATAATTATTTTAACTTTGACACCATGATTACAACTGACCAACTAAAAGACCTTCGGGAACGCACGAGTGCGTTAAGGGGGCATCTTTGACCTCGATCGTAAATTGCTTGAAATAGCCGAGGAAGAAGAGAAAGCGCTGGCTCCCAATTTTTGGGACAATCCTAAAAAAGCGGAAGAACTTCTCAAACAAACCAAAATTAAAAAAGACTGGACTAAATCGTATGCTGCTTTATCAGGCAGTATGGATGATCTTATTCTTTTGTATGACTATTTTAAGGAGGGTGAAGCCACTGAAGATGAAGTGCAGCAGCAATTTCAGAGCACATTAACAATGCTCGAAGAAATTGAATTTAAAAATATGCTCAGCGGTAAAGAGGATGTTCTCAGCTGTGTGATACAAATCAATTCAGGCGCCGGTGGAACAGAAAGCTGTGACTGGGCTGAAATGCTGATGCGCATGTATATGATGTGGGGCAGCAAAAATGGATACAAAATAATTGAAACAGACCGTACAGACGGCGATGCAGCCGGAATAAAATCTGTTACACTTGAATTTGCCGGTGATTATGCTTTCGGTTATTTAAAAGGCGAAAACGGTGTACACCGTCTGGTACGCATTTCTCCGTTCGACGCTAATGCCAAAAGGCACACATCATTTGCATCAGTTTATGCTTATCCTTTAATTGATGACACAATAGAGATTGATGTAAATCCAGGTGATATTGAGTTTGAAACATTCCGCGCAGGCGGGGCAGGCGGACAGAATGTGAACAAGGTAGAAACCGCAGTGCGACTGTATCACAAACCATCCGGCATCATCATAAAAAATCAGGAATCACGCTCGCAGCTTCAGAATAAAGAAAATGCGATCAAGCTTTTAAAATCACAGTTATTTGAAATTGAATTACGTAAACAACGCGAGGCGATTGATAAAATTGAAGGAACAAAAAAGAAAATTGAATGGGGATCGCAGATCAGAAACTATGTTTTTCAGCCTTATAAATTAATTAAAGATGTTCGCACAGGTTATGAAACATCGAATGTACAGGCTGTAATGGACGGCGATTTAAATGGTTTTATCAAGGCGTTTTTGATGGAGTACGGGAATAGTTAAAACAAACACCTCGCCCTAACCCTCTCCACAGGTGAGGGAAACTGAATAATAAAAAAACTTTTAGAAATACTTATAGTAAATCTTGACGGTGCTTAATTGTTTACAAAATGAAAAAACAAAAACTGCAAATAGACACACAGTCCCTCTCTCCTGTGGAGAGAGCCGGAGAGAGGTATATCATTTACCACAACACCCGCTGCTCCAAAAGCCGTGAAGCATGCAGTATCTTGAGGGATAAAGGAATAAAATTTGAAACAATAGAATATTTAAAAGCACCGCCTTCGCAAGAAGAAATTAAAAAACTTCTGAAAATGCTCGGTATGAAAGCGGAAGAGATTATCCGCAAAGGCGAACCTTTGTTTAAAGAAAAATTTGCGGCTAAAAAGTTGACGGAAGCTGAATGGATAAAGGTGCTTGCAGATAATCCTGTTTTAATAGAGCGTCCGATTATTGTTAAAGGAAACAAAGCTATGATCGGCAGGCCTCCTGAAAAAATATTAGAATTATTATAAAATTAAAAGGGCTGTCTCAAATTGAGACAGCCCTTTTTTAGATATAAAATTTATTTTATTTGCTGATGATTATTTTTTCTACATAGCTGGCATTATACTGAGTCAGTTTAATAAAATAAATTCCGTCTTGCAAATCACTTATATTTATTTCCGTCTGCAATTCATTTGTTTTTAACTGTCTTACAGTTTTACCAAGTACATCTGTAATAACAATAGCACTGCTTCCATTGCTGCTCATACTTACGACAAGCACATCTTTAGCCGGATTCGGGTACACTTTTAATAAACCGGATTTATTTATTTCATTAATACCTGATGGAGCTGCAATAGTATTAAGTGTTGTATTTGTTGCAACCGGTTCATTGTAATCAAAATAAATATGACCCCTGTTTTTTATCTGAATTCCCATTGAAAGCCCTGTATTTGGTTTAATACGGAAGGTAACATACCCATGGCTGTGAGCTCTGTCATGTGTGCTGTCTGGAAGCATAATATTTGCAAACATAAACTTCATTGCACGGTTTGGCAATTCGTAAACCTGCAAACCATGACTGGCGCTTAATATTTCAATGCTGTTGATATTTAAATCGGTATCAATACTGTCGATAACATATATATTGCGGGCAGCAGAAGTACCTGTATTCTGAAAATTTATTGTATAAGTTAATTCAGGAGTATTTGCAGGAATAAAACCTTGTACGCCTGAACCCTTTGGTACCACTTCTTTGTAGTTAGGGTCATAACTTACACCGATTGCAAAGCATCGTGTATAAGTATTGTTGCTTAGATCAACATCACCTGCTGTAGGAAGCACCATCATTGTAATGCAAGCGCTGTCACCCACCTGGGCAGAAGTGCAGGTAGAAATGTTAACTGCATAATCCCAATAGCTGAAAGAACCGATATTATTAATATCACTTACATTCCAAACTAAAGTATCGCCGGAGGATGCATGAATAACAGCTGATGGAGGATTGCTGAACCATGAGTAATTGCCGCCAGTTGTATATTGTATGCATGGATCCAATATCATTTTTACCTGACCTGCTATAGTTAAATTGCAGGCATTATTTAATAAACCAACATGCGGTAAAACTGCATCAAAGGTGCCGGGAAAGAAACCGTCCATTAATGATATGCCTGTAACAGCAACATCAAAGGAACCGTTGCAGCTTACAGCAAAATTTTCTACCGAAATGCCGGTTGTAATAGTTCCAGTATGCGGTAAACTATTGCTGCATAAAATGGTATAGCCTGCATTTATATTGTTAACTTGTATTGAATAGGTTCCTGCCGGAATACCATTGAATCCGTAGTTTCCAAGATAGTCGGTCCAAGCCCCGTAAGTATTCCCTCCTTGGGTAACTAATACTTCAATGCCTGCAATGCCCGGTTCACCGTTATCTTGTAAACAATTGTTATTGGCATCTTCATACACTGTACCTGTTAAATTACCGCAGGTAGCACTGTTAACATTTATTGTACCTATAACTGAATCATTATAGCAAGCTCCTGAATCGAAAAAGGTAATAATTGAAGTATACACACCAGCAGTATTATAGATATGGAAGATTGCGGGCATACTAAAGGTAGAATCAGTGCGTCCTGAATGTGGAATAGAAAAAGAAGTCGTAACCCCATCTCCCCAATTAATAATGACTATACTTGAATCATTTGGAGAAAGATTAGCATACGAGAGAATTTGAAAATCAATAACAGCTGAATCATTTATGCAGTTACCCGCAGGACTATTAAAATAAGGCTGCCCCAATGAAGTGTGCGCAGAACAAGCGCTTATAACAATCGTTGTTGAATCAGATGTCCAAATACATGTACCGCTTGTCGGGATGGTATTAGAGATCATATATGTGCCAGGCGTGCTTGCTGCTAAATTGATTTCGCCGGTATTGACATTAGTAAAAACCAAACCTGCCGGAACAGCCGTAAACGTGCCGGCACTTGCACCAGCACCAAAAACAGGAAGAGGGTTATTACCGCTTTGGCTGAATGGGGAACCTGAATAAGTAAAATTGGATGGAGGAGTTGAATTCGTAATTGTTAAGCCAATAGAACTTGTGCCGGGGCAGGTTCCATTCACACTATAGGAAACAGTATATGAACCTAATACACTGGTTGCGAGATTGACCGCGCCAGTTGATGGGTTGATTGATAGGCCTGCAGGAGTTGATGTAAAAGTACCTCCCGGTAAACCGGTTATTACCGGTGTCTGAGCGGTACCTGACTGGCAATATGTGCCAGATGAATAATTAAAAGAAGAATTAACCGATGGGTTTACATTTACAGTATCATAAACGGGATTTCCTGCGCATCCATTTAAATTACAAATAATCGTGTACAATGCAGTGCCGGGTAAAATTCCAGTTGCTGTTAATGTTTGAGCTATTACATTGCCTGAGCCCGCTGATGCCCCTGAAACATTTGTCTGAGTTACGCTCCAGCTATAAGTTGTACCAGGTGCAGAGCTTGATAAGGCAATAGAGGAAGTACCTCCAGAACAAAATGTTTGAAGTGAGGGTGTTGCTGTGGCAATGGGAGGCGGTGCATTAACTTGAACCTGTTCTGTAGCAGTACCCGAACATCCCCAATTACTGGTTACAACTAAGGTTACATTATAGGTACCGCCATTAATATAGTGATGGGCTGTGTTTATTAAATTGCTTGTCGGGCTTCCATCTCCGAAAATCCACAAATAACTTGCAAGTGAACCAGTGGAATCGATAGTTGAAGTATTCATAAAGTAAATGGAATCGACATAACAGGCAGCAATGGTATGAGTGAATGCAGTTAAAGGGTTAGAATAAACCTGTATAGGTTTAATAAGAGTATCATGACAACCCGTATTAGTACCAACAATTAAAGCAACATTAAAGTGACCTGAATTTGCATAAAGATGGGATGGGTTTTGACTGGCACTCGGTGCGCTGCCGTCCCCAAAATCCCAGGACCATGAAGTTATGGTTCCCGAAGAAGTTGAGAGATCCGTGAATTGTGTGGTATTGCTTAAACACACAGCGCTGTTGCTGAATAATGCAACAGGGTTCCCAGTACATTGAGCACTTGCTTTTAAACCTGAGCCAGCAAGCAGAAGCAGGATAAATAATTTTTGCGCCGAAGGCAGCAGCCATTTGCCAAAACCTGGTTTCAGCGTTGTTAGCTCTTGAGTAATTGTTTTGGTTTTCATGGTTTATTGTTTTAGTTTATGATTTTAAGATGTTCAAATGTTTTTTTAGTAAAGGATTATGTAAGTACTGTAACAAATAAATGTAATTGTAAGAATTAAAAGCAGAATGCCGATTGAATCAGTATCCTCGGAATTGAAATTTTCATTTTCAGTTGCTGCTTTTTTTTCATCATTTCTTAATCCTTTTAAAAAATTCAAAGAATTGTTTTTCTTTATAATCGATTTCGTTTCCATAATTATGATTTTTAAAGGTTGAAAAACTTCTTTGATTAATTTCTGAATCAAATGTACAACCATACAAAACCATAAAAATGCCTGAATTAACCAGAGGATGAATATTGTTAACTAACGATTGGTTTTTGAGGTTTAACGAAATGCCGGTGTTTATTTACTCCTTCCCGAAAATTGCGCTTTTCTTCAACAGGCCTGAATTTACAAGGATTTTAAAAGCTGAATGAGGTATTCCCTTTTGCGGTTGGAAACCGGAATTTTGTCGCCATTTTCCATTTCTACAAATCCGCCTTCGCTTTTAATGAAGGTTCTTAAATAATTCAAATTTATCAAATGTGATTTATGAATCCGTTCGAACTGATGGTCCTTTAATAGATCTTCGGTTTCGCCTAAACTTTTTGAAATGAGAACGGGCTCAGAATTTTTTATATAAAAAATTGTGTAGCTCCCGCTTGATTCGCAGCGGATAATTTCATCTATTTTATATATATACGTTTTATTGCTTGTATTTAAGGCAATTTTTTTATTTGAATCATTCAGTGATTTCACATTGTTCATCAACACATCAATGTTTTCGTTTATGCTTTTTTTTGCCGGTTCAATTTTGATTTTTTTTAATGCAGCAACCAGCTCTTCCGGATCTATTGGTTTTAAAAGATAATCAAGAGCGCTGAATTTAATTGCTTTTATTGCATATTGATCGAAGGCTGTGGTGAAAATAATTTTAAATTTTAAAGTGTCATTTTTATCTTCTTTACGCAGCCGCTCTATTACATCAAACCCGGTACCGTCGGGCATTTTGATGTCCAAAAATATAAGGTCAGGATTAATCTCCTGGATGACTTTGACAGCGGAACTGACGCTTTCTGCTTCACCGGCGATATTTACTTCCGGACAGAATGTACCAAGATGCCCTTTTAAAAAGGTGCGTGATCTCTTTTCATCATCTACAATTACAGCAGTTATCATGTTTCTTAAATTATTTGAAATGGAATAATAAGCTTAACGCTTGTTCCAAGCGCTTTGCCTTCAGTGTTTATTAAATCTTCGATAAATAATTGAATCGGGAAACTATTATTTTGATTAATTATTTCAAGCCTTTTATTGGTAATGTCGGTTGCCATTGATTTATGATTTGTTTCATTCTGCAGCTGCTTGGAGTTTTCTCTTCCAATACCATCATCTTTTATTTCACAAATAATTGCGCTGTCAGCCCGAGTGATTTTTATTTCCAGATTTCCTTTGCCGGGTTTTGTATTGAGCCCGTGAAGTATAGCATTTTCAATATGCGGCTGAATAAGCATTGGGGGAATCGTAATATCTCTTGGGATTTCGGGATCAATAAAAACTGTAAAATTAAATTTATCCTCAAACCGGAACTGTTCTAATTCAACATAACATTTTAAAAGCTCCATCTCTTTGGTAAGCGGAATAGCTGATTCGAGTGAATACTCTAAAATCAGCCGCATCAGTCTCGAAAATTTTGTAAGATATTTAACTGCAATCTGAGGCTTGTTTTCATAAATCAAACTCCCGATGGACGACAAAGAATTAAAAATAAAATGAGGATTCATCTGCAGCAGCAAAGCCCTTTGTTCTATTTCGATAAGCTGTTTTTCCAGGAATAGTTTCTGCTTCTCTGCAATCAGCTTTTGTTTAATATGATAACGGTTATATAAAGCAAATAATAAAATAGAAATAAACAGGATACTCAATATAATTGAAAAATATTTTGTCTCTTTCAATTTCTGTTCATTTGTAAGAAGAGCAATTTCTTTTTCTTTTTGATTTACCTCATATTTAGTGCGCATTTCAGCAATCTGCCTGCTTTTAGTTTCGTTAAAAATACTGTCGCGCACGGCAATATATTTTTTATAAAATATTAATGCATTGCCCTTATCATTGAGCTGCTCATAAATTTCAGATGCAGATTTTTCACTTTCTTTGATCCCTTCCAGGTAACCTATTTCCTGAGCTTTCATTAAACTTTTTGTCTGGTAGGATAATGCTTCCTGATATTTTTTCTGCTTAAAGCATGTGTTTCCAATGTTAATGAGCAGATTCACAATGTTTTTTTTATCCCCGATTTCTTCAAATATTTTTAATGACTTATTATAATATTCCAGTGCTTCTGTGTAATTGATTTCAGCATCGTATAATACACCAATATTGTTGAGTGAGCTGGCAATGGCAGCTTTATCGCCGATTTCTTCGCGTATTTTTAACGCTTTGCTTTGATTTAGCAATGCTTTCGCATAATCCCCTTGCTTCCTGTAAATCACCCCAATGTTATTTAATAAATTGGCAATGTCAGGCTTAGCGCCTATTTCCTCATATATTTTCAATGCTTTATACTGATCCTCTAATGCCTTTGAAAGGTCACCCTGATCGTGATAAATATTTCCGATATTATTGAGTGCTCCGGCAATTCTTTTTTTATCTCCGTTTTCTTCACTTGCTTTTAATACTTTATACTGATATTCCAGTGCTTTGGGATAATCGCCTTGATACCAGTAAATAATTCCAATATTATTAAGCGATAAGGAAAGGCCTTTTTTGAAATTAATTTTTTCCGACAGCCGAAGTGCCTCATTGGCCTTAGCATCTGCCTTGGCGTAATCTCCTGTGTTTATCAGTTCCCAGCTTAAATCATTTAAAATATTTACTTTGCTGCTGTCTTCTTTAGCCGTTTTTACTGCAGTTTTAAGAGAGTCAATTTTATTGTTTGATGAATAAGATTCAATGCCTGATATGAGAATAATCGCCACGGCATAAACAAAATTTAAAAAATATTTTATTTTCATTTTAATAGTTGCAATTTTATTTTTGTAAAATGCCGTCCGGTTTCATGACGGCCATAACCCATGCGCTCCATGCTATTCGTGCCATTTAGGCTAATCAAGCACACAGTCGTTCCCAGAATAAATTTTTACAGCCTGATTCCAATTATTAATATATCATCAATTTGTTCTAAATTTCCCATCCAGTCGAAAAGATATTTATTTAAAATTTCTTTCTGTCTGCTCATCGGCTCATGACAATTCTTTAAAAGCAATTCTTTAAATTGTTTAGACATAAGTTTTTTTCCGTTTTTTCCGCCGAATTGATCGGCATAACCATCACTGAAAGTATAAACGCAGTCTCCTTTTTCCAAAGGAACAATAGTCCGAGTGAATGGTTTTTCTTCACCGGTGAATTTTCCGATAGGCATTTTATCGGGCTTGAATTCCAGCAGTTCTCTATTTCTAATAATATAAAATGCATTATTGGCGGCCGAATATTCCAGTTCCATTTTTTGAAAATCATAACTGCACAAAACGGCATCCATTCCATCTTTTCCCTCATCAGCGGCACCTTCAGGGTTTAAAGCTAAAATTATTATTCGCCGCAGTTCATCAAAAATTTCATCAGTATGTTTAATTTCAGACTTCGAAAAAATTATCTCGTTGAGAATTCCCATTGCTATGAGACTCATAAAAGCACCAGGTATTCCGTGGCCTGTGCAATCTGCAGTGCATACATATAAACGTGATTGTTTTTCAATTAGCCAATAAAAATCACCGCTCACAATATTGCGGGGATTATTTAAAATAAAATAATCAGAGAGGTACTGTGAAATGTACTTTTCGGAAGTTAAAAAAGAAGTTTGGATCCGCCTGGCGTAACTTATACTGTCAGTAATTTCAGAGTTTTTTGCCTGCAGCAATTCTCTTTGAAGTTCAACTTCCAGTTTCTGAATTTTTATCAATTCATTTTTACTTTCAAGCTCTGTATTATCTTTTTGTTTTTGCCGGCTCCTCCTAAATATAATCAAAGCCAATAAAAGAACCATTGCAAAACCGCCGGTAAAAGAATAGCGCATTATTTTCTGTCTGCGGATTTCCTGTTGCTGAAGTACTTCTTTTTTTTCCTGTTTCAATTTTTCTGCATCCTGAGTTTTCTGAAAGTTGAAATTCATTTCTGCCTGAACGCTTTTTTTAATGTTCTCTTCATTGAACAAACTGTCGCGGTAAAGAATATACATTTTGTAATGTTCAAATGCAGCCTTATAATCTCCTGTAACGTTGTCTAACTCGACAAGAATAGCATAAATTTCCTTGATGTTTTCAGTGCTTCCAATTTCTTTAGAGAGTGCTAATGCTTTGTTTAGATATAATTTTGCCTCTGCAGTTTTTTTTAGTCTTACAGAGAGCTGCCCAAGGGTTATATTAGATACAGCTATTCCTTCTTTATTTTTAATCTCCTCGCAAATTTCTGCGGACTTCAAAAAATTATTTTCCGCATCCTTGAAATTTCCTTGTTTCATATACAAATTGCCAATATTCCGGTAAGTGCTTGCGCTTCCTGGCAGTACAGACTCGCCGATCTCTTTATCCATTTTTAAGGAGGCTGAGTAATTTTCTAATGCTTCTTTATACCTGCCTTGATTTGCATACACGATCCCTATATTTGTGTATTCACTTGAAATACCATCTTTATCAGCTATTTCTATAGAAATTTTTAATGATTTCGAATAATTTTCTAAGGCATCCTGATTCCTGCTCTGATACAGATAAATATTTCCAATGTTAGTATATGAACCTGCGATTTTTTTCTTATTCCCCATTTCTTCGTAAAGTTTTAATGAGGCAAACTGATTTTTTAATGCTTCCGGATAATTACCCTGATAACGATTAATAAATGAAATCTGATAATATGAATTGGCAATTCCGTTTTTAAAATTCAGTTTCTCTGCAAGTTTGAGAGCAATTTCTGCGAGAGAATCGGCTTTTGGATAAGCTCCTGTTTTTACAATTTCCCAGCATAATTTATTTAAGGCATTTACTTTTGAGGTATCTTCTTCAGCTTGTTTTAAATAAATTTGAAGAGAGTCATTAAAACTTTTTTTTTGTGCAGCTGTTTTCCCTTCTGCGGTTTCCCAAAAACAAAAAAAGAAGTACAAAAAGAAAAAGCTGAATAAAAATTTATTTTTCATTTGTGCCGGCTGTTATTTAAAAGCAAATAAATTTAAATTCTACTTTGAAGTTTCTGAAAGATTTAAATCCAGGAATCCTGATAAAAAGATTCAATTGGATGGAAAAATTTATGAAATTATAAAAAAATATGACATCTCCGAATTTTCGAAAATGTATTTTATTCTGCCCATTATTTAATGTATGGATACCTGTCGTTTAATATAGCATTTAAAAGTCTTCCAGATAAAAAAAAAGATCTTTTTCGAATTATAAAAGCAACCGTTTTACTGGTTTATAAATCTGTATTTTACAGATTTATTGTAACTTCACAGCTGAATTAGATGTCGCTGAAAATATCATTATTAATATATATTAAATACAAAAAAAATGGAATACAGAATCGAAAAAGACACAATGGGGGAAGTAAAAGTACCAGCAGATAAATACTGGGGTGCTCAAACAGAACGTTCCCGTAACAATTTTAAAATCGGACCGGAAGCCTCTATGCCGAAAGAAATAATATACGCATTCGGTTATTTGAAAAAAGCGGCAGCAATGGCTAATCACGAGTTAGGTGTTTTAGCTGCTGACAAAAAAGATATCATTGCAAAGGTGTGTGATGAAATTATCGCAAAAAAATTAGACAATGAATTTCCATTAGTTATCTGGCAGACAGGTTCAGGCACACAGTCTAACATGAACGTAAACGAAGTCGTATCAAACAGGGCACATGTGCTGCTTGGAAATAAATTAGGGGATGGGAAAGTATTTATTCATCCGAATGATGATGTAAATAAATCGCAGTCATCAAACGATACATTCCCAACGGCCATGCATATTGCCGCATACAAACAGGTTGTTGACATAACCATTCCAGGAATGGAAAAATTAAGAAATACGCTTCAGAAAAAATCTGTTGAGTTTAAAAGTATTGTAAAAACAGGGCGTACGCATTTTATGGATGCAACGCCTTTAACCCTTGGGCAGGAGTTTTCGGGCTATGCACAACAAATCACAAACAGTATCCGCGCTGTTAAAAATGCTTTGGAAATGGTCAGCGAACTAGCATTAGGTGGTACAGCAGTTGGTACAGGCCTTAATACTCCTGCAGGATACGATGTGTTGGTAGCGAGAAAAATTGCGGACCTAACCGGACTCCCGTTTGTAACAGCACCAAATAAATTTGAAGCTTTAGCTGCACATGACGCAATGGTTGAATTATCAGGGGCTTTAAAACGTTCTGCTGTAGCTTTGATGAAAATAGCGAATGATGTGCGTATGCTGAGTTCAGGTCCTCGCTGTGGCATCGGCGAAATCATTATCCCCGATAACGAGCCGGGATCATCCATTATGCCAGGCAAAGTAAACCCAACTCAGCCCGAAGCATTGACTATGGTTTGCGCTCAGGTTATGGGAAATGATGTTGCAGTATCAATCGGCGGATCAAACGGCCATTTTGAATTAAATGTTTTTAAACCAGTGATTGCATCGAATGTATTGCAGTCCGCGCGTTTGATAGGTGATGCATGTGTTTCATTTAATGATAATTGCGCCATCGGTATTTTACCTAATTTACCAATACTAAAACAGCATCTCGAAAATTCACTGATGCTTGTTACTGCTTTGAACACTCATATCGGCTATGAAAATGCAGCTAAAATTGCAAAAACAGCGCACAAAGGAAATAAGACTTTGCGTGAAGCTGCAATTGAACTTCATTTAGTAACTAACGAACAATTTGATGAATGGGTAAAACCAGAAGATATGACCGGCTCTCTTAAACATGCTTAGTTATTAAGCTTTTTGAGATCGCAAAATATTTCCATCTGTAAAAAACTCAAAGTTTTAGTGCAGAGGTATAGAGAACACAGAGTTTCACGGAGTTTTTTCTCGGTGTTTCTTTGTGTTCTCATTGTCTCCGTGGTAATTTGCTTTTCATTTGAGAGGTTTTTTAAAATTAGTATGCTATCCGTTTTATTTGTCTTTTGAAAACACACACATCCATATTATTTTCTTTCGCAATAATTTTTATTGTCCCTAAGTATTTGTCAGCGCAGACAGACACAATAAAAGCTGCAGATGAAGTAATTATTAACGGCAGGCATTACCAAGCTGTTGATGATAAAAAAAATGCAGTAAAAAATAAAAAAAAAACAAACCCGGAGGACAGTCTTTTTATAATCAACAATAATAAATTTTATTATTACAACAACTGGCTGACTCTTGGGGGCGGTGTGCAGCAAAATTTAAGTTATGGCAAACCTCTTGGTTTTGTCGGCGGAATGGATTTTAATTTCCATGTTAAAAAAAATTATTTCCAGGCTGGAGGAATGCTTAGCGGCCCTAAATTCAGTTACTATGATAACTACAGTCTTCATTTATGTTACGGCAAACGCTTTGAGGACAAGGATTATCATTTTGCTGCATTTTTGGGGTTATCCTATTCTACAGGCAATTTGATTACACAGATTGACACAAATAAATTTAGTGTAAGACCATTTAGTAAACCAGGTTTATTTATTGAAGGCGAAGTAGTAAAAAAAATAACATATGATGTCGGAGCCGGGTTCTGCCTGTTTGCCGATTGGAATCAGGCTCAGAGTATGGCCGGTCTCCGTTTTATTTTATATTTTTCAGGATCGTATAACGGAAAAAAAGTAAAGGATTACAAAGATTATTAATGTCCTTTCGCACTGTTAATTATATATACAGCCCTCTCAAGCAATTCGTCTCTATGTTCAGATATCCCTTTAATAGTGGGATGAACTTCAATGTCAGGAACAATTCCGATCCGCTGTGTTTCCCTTCCGTCAGGATAATAAACGCCGATGCCGCTGATCTGTGTCTTAATTCCGCCGGGCAGATTAATTGCTGAAACATTGCCGTCTGCCCCCACTGTTGTACTTCCTATAATGGTAACATTGGGAGCTGTAAGGAGTGCCATTGCGGTGTATTCCGCCTGACTCTGAGTTGTTTCATTTACAATTATTACGACTTTACCTTTATAATATTTCCTGTTTCTTTCGCCGATTTTTAAATCGTTTCCAGTAAAAGTAAAAAGGCCCGGCGTAATAATATTTCCATTTGTAAATGCTGCAAACCTAATAGATTTAGGCAGCAGATAGCTGCTCAGTGTGAACACAATAAATTCAGAAGGATAGCAGCGTAAATCAATTACCATTCCTTTTGATTTCATCAGGTCAGGCATCATTTTTTCTAAATATCTGTTTTTGATACTCCCTGTATAGATATAAGCTATATCTGGCGCCAGATATCTGAAGCAGGTATCTTTTTTCAGAGCTGCTTTTGAATTGTATATTTTACTTCGGGAATAACATTTTACTCTGGCTGTTTTAATTGAATCGCCTCGCTGAAAGGTAATATTTAAAACTGTATCATTTGTTCTCAAAAGGTCAGACGCCATGTTTCTCAACTGTGCGGGATAATTGGAGGCAGGCGAATATTCTAATTTTTGCTGCACAACATCATCTGTATTTCTATTATTTATTTTAAGAATTATATCTCCTGCACTGAGTTCTTGTCTTTGATCCAAACCCATTTCAATTGTTCCGGTAACAACTGCTTTGTTTTCAATAAAACTAATCTCTGCAGAGGAGTTGTTAATTCCCTTGAATGCGGAGAGAGCAGCTTCCGGTGCCAGAATGTTTGCATGGGTATCATGAATACGTCCAATTAATGATAACACTGTAAGTTTATATTCGAGTTCATTTGAAGCTGAAGTAAATTTTGGAATAAATTCTTTTAGAACACTGTTCCAATTTTCATCAAACAAATTTTTATAAGGGTAAAAGTATTGAATCATATTCCAATATCGGTATAAAGATAAAATCTGGAAACCTGCATCAGGATAAGATAACTGGCTGTATACTTTCTCATTTTCGAATTTTGGATTTCCAGCTTCTGCCGTTAATTCAATATAATAATTTTCATTCGTGCGCTCCGCATCTTTAATTTGGCGAAGCTGTGCTGCTAACTGCGGACCTAATTGTACAGTGTCGTTTATCCATTGCAGATCAGGTAAGAATTTCACTTTAGAGCTGTCGATTTTTTTTACATCGGAATGTTTAAACTCTCCCATATTTGCAATCCAAGAGGACAAAACAGCGTTTATTTCTATTTCATTTTTACAGCTTGTGATTTTAGGAAGGATTCTGAATAATTCGTAATCCCAATTAAAATTGCCTTTTGCTATTGCAGGATGATAATATTTTAAGAAACCCCAAACCTTGCCGAGAAGTGTCAGGTATTCAATTTTTTCGGGTGTTAATTGGATTGAAGAAATTTTGGAGCCCTTATCAAACTCATTGTCTCTGTCTGCTTTCAGCTCAATTTTTACTCTCTGCTTTGCTTCTGAAATATCTTTACCGTTTATCAGCACCTCAAAATCATCCATCCATAATTTACCAGATCCCGAAAGCCATGCGCCGATGTAAATGTTTTTTGCCTGTGTGGGGATAGGTATTGAAACAGAATAATAATTCCATTCGCTTGTTGTGCCCTGCAAGCCTTTCTGATGCCCATTTTCGAATTCTAATATTTTCCCGGCCTTATCATCGATTCTTAAAAGAAGACCGGCCGAACCATTTAAAACATTTTGAAGTTTCAAATACCCTCTCAATTCAATTTCGTTTCCAAGATAGTCTGCAGGAATTTTATAAACACAGCTGCCGATAGATTTTTCTGATTTACTGCCGGAGTGTTCAATAAGAAGAGAAGCTTTTCCACCGTGTTTTTCTACAGTATCAATTAAAAGGCTGTAATCATCAGCGCCCCATTTAGTCCAGTGTTCAGGAAGTTTATCGCCCTTGTTAATTTTTTCGAAACCCAAATTAAAATCCTTATTTCTTTTCTCATTCTGACAAAACAAATTAAAATACAGCAGAATCAAGAATGATATTAATACTGTTTTTTTCATTTAATTTTTTTCGGTTTTAACTTTAAGATATGGACTTCAGGGTGCACAAGCGTTTTTATTGATAGCTCAGAAAAGCAGTTTGTCTCAACAGCGATTACTGAACTGAGGCTCTTCTGGCAGAATGAGGCTATTGCCTGGATAAGTATTTTGTGCCTGAATATTTATTTTAAAAGACAAGTGGTTAAAAATGGAAATCAATAAATAGGCAGTAGGATGAAACAACCTTAGAATTGAGAGTTGCCCTGTATAACCCAATCAGCAGGCTTTACGACGCTGAAATTTAAACAAACTTTTCCCCTTTTGTTATTTTTACGTCATTCACAAAAGTTTTTATCTGCTGCTCATCTTCTTTTTTACAGATTAATAAGATACCGTCAGACTCTGCTACAATATAGCCGTCAAGCCCCTGAAGTATCACCAGCTTATCTTTGGGGACATTTACAATGCAGTTTTTAGAATTGTAATTGATTACATTTTTGCCGACAATCGCATTTTTATCTTCATCGCATTTGATATGATCATACAGAGATCCCCACGTTCCAAGATCGCTCCAGCCTATGACAGATGCACGTACATAAACATTGTCGGCTTTTTCCATTACTGCATAATCAATGGAAATATTTTTGCATTGGGAATAAACTTCGGCAATAAAACCGGCTTCTTTCGGTGTATTGTAAACTGAATTTCCCTCCCTGAAAAGAATATCTAACTCTGGCGAATACGTTTCAAAAGCTTTGATTATACTCTTTACACTCCAAATGAAAATGCCGGCATTCCAAAGAAAATCGCCGCTCTGTAAAAAGAATTTAGCCATTTCTAAATCCGGTTTTTCAGTAAATGTTTTCACTTTTTTTATCCGGATGTCTCTCTCTTTTATTTCAGATTCTATGTATTGAATATAGCCGTAACCAGTGTCCGGCCTGCTTGGCCGGATGCCCAAAGTAAGGAGGCAGTTTTCTTCGGCAGCCTTTTTAAAACAGGATTTTATGGCTTTAACAAATGTATCTTCTTTTGTTATTAAATGATCGGAAGGTGCAATTACAGTTACTGCATCAGGGTTTAACTGCGCTATTTTATAACAGGCATAGGCAACACAGGGTGCTGTGTTTTTACGCGCAGGTTCGCTTAAAATTACTGAGTTATCAATTCCGGGTATCTGTTCTTTTACAAAATCAATATATGAATCATTGGTAACAATGTAAATATTTTCTTTCGGACAAAGACGAAGAAAGCGGTTATACGTTTGCTGAAGCAACGTCTGCCCTGTTCCTAAAATATCCATAAACTGCTTGGGGTGTGCTGTCCTGCTCATCGGCCAAAAACGGCTGCCAACTCCTCCTGCCATTATCACGCAATATTTATTTTTATTTTCCATATATTTTTAATTCAACAAATAATTTTTTTCATCTCAAGCAAAGGGGATAGCTGAAAAGTTTTTTGAAAATGAATTATGATAACCTTTTCAATGCGGCCCGTAAATTTTCAATCACGCCGTTCACATCTTCTGTTTTACAAGTGCCCACTGACAAGCGGTACCAGCTTGAATCATGAGAAGCTCCAAATGCATAAAAAGGAACGAAAGCAGTTTTCGCTTCATCCAAAATATACTTGGTTACATCCTGTGTTGTTTTTAATACAGTGCCGTCAGCTGTTTTCTGTCCGTGCAGACTGAATTGTACAGTTAAATAAATTGCAGCTTCAGGAGCAATTGCATCCACTTTAAAACCTTCAGCTTTTAAACTTTGGAATCCTTTATAAAAACCAACCAGGCGGTCGTTTAGTTTTGTTTTTATATCAATAAGAAATTTGTCGTAATTATCTAAACCATTCAGATATTTTGCAACTGCCAGCTGTTCAGCCCTGGGAGCCCATGCCCCGACATGCGTTAAGATCATTTTTATTTTTTCAATAATTTTTTTCGGCCCCATTGACCAGCCCACACGAACACCGGTGGCTGCCAAGGATTTTGAAATACCATCCACAAAAACTGTATAGTTTTTCATTTCCGGGCGAAGCGTTACCGGATTGTAATGCTTAATTTCTCCCTGCGTAAGAGCCCAGTAAATCTGGTCATACATTAAGTACAAAGGTTTTTTCTTTTCGTTCTCGCGTATTAAATTTTCGCTCAGAATCAAATCACAAATTTCTTCCAGATCTTTTTTTCGGAATGTTGTACCTGTTGGATTTAGCGGAGAGCACAAAGCAATTAAATTTGCTGTACTGATATAAGGTTTTAAATCTGCGGCAGTAGGCATGAAATTGGTAGATGGGCTGGTTTCAATCAAAACCTGTTTTGCATTATTCAAATAAGCATAGTGATTGTTATTCCAGGATGGGACGGGAAATAAAACTGTATCGCCGTCATCAACCAATGCCCGGAATATCGCATAAATAATGGGACGTGCGCCGCCTGCAATTACAATTTCGTCTGTTTTATAATCTAAATTTCCTCGTTCCAGCAATAATTTTGATACCGCCTGACGCAGTTCCAGCATACCATCAGCTGCAGGATAATTCGTCTGATCATTTTGATAAGCTTCAATGATTGCCTGCTTTAATTCTGCCGGAATAGGGAATACTGCGGGATTGTAATCACCTATCGTAAGATTATATATCTTCTCTCCTTTTTTAATTTTTTCGTTTACTTCAGCTGCCAGTTTAATAATTTCGGATCCAATAATATTTTCGGCAAGTTTTGAAACTATCAAATCATTTTTTTTATCTAATGTAGCTGCGCTCATATAAAATGTTTTTAAACCTTATTAATACTCTATCCGTTGATAAACAAATTTAAGAAAAACCGCAAGGCGAACCATCTATGTTGATTACTTTTTAATCGGCTCTTCATCAAATTAGCCTAATCAAGGATTATTGACCACTAATACCTCCACAAGCGGGTTAAATAAATATACGCGGTTAGTAACTAATTCTTTGCACTTAAAACGTTTTCGAATCTGCTCTCCTTTTATAAAATCCCTGCTTTTGTTGTATCGAAATATAGTGCCGATTGAAAGCTCCTCTAATAAAACTGTATCCTGCCGGATATCATATTTTTTTAAGACCCGAAGTAAATTGTGATCAGAACAGCTTGATGCGGCTGGGTTATTCATGTATTTTCGAAGCGCAGTTATTATATCAACCGGAAAAATATCAGGAATTAAAAACCGCTGCATCAATAATTTATAATGCAGTTTCCACTCATCACCGTGAGGTTTAACCCTGTCTTTATTTTTATTGTAGTTGGATAAATGTGCAATTTCATGAACCAGAGTAATTAAAAACGCATACTTATTCATGTCATAATTGATAGTGATTAAATGGTTTTCGCCATTAACAGGAGGGCGGTAATCACCGTATTTTGTTGAACGGCTTTTTTTAATCCTTAGCTTAAAATCAAATTGAAATATCCATTCGGATATAACAGGCACAGCTTTTTCGGGAATGTACTTATGGAGTATAAACTGGTTGCGATCGACTTGATTCAATGCTTATTTGAATTGTATTTTTTTAGAATTACTGAAAAATCTTTAAACAAAAATAAGGAAATACATAATCGAAATTGATATTGCTTTTTTTGAATCTTAACAGAAGGGAGAATATTATTTCAGCAAGTGATATACTATAAAGCTGGAAATATAAGCCAAAGTGCCCATAAACAGAAACTGAATCACCGGCCATTTCCAGTGTTTTGTCTCGCGGTAAACAACCGCCATGGTGCTCATGCACTGCATCGCAAATGCATAAAAAATCAAAAGTGAAAATCCTACTGCAATGGAAAATTTAGGCTGTCCTGTTTCGGGATTTATTTCTGCATGCATTTTTTCTCTTATCGTTTGGGTGTTGTCGGAACTTCCGGCGCTATAAATTGTTGCCATGGTGCCTACAAACACTTCGCGGGCAGCAAATGAAGTAACCAGTGCTATTCCTATTTTCCAATCGAAACCTAATGGTGCAATAACAGGTTCTATTGATTTGCCCAGTATTCCGGCATAGGATGCTTCAAGTTTTTCAGATGAAATTTTAGCATTGCGCTCTCCCTCGCTGTATTTTGAGGTCACTGCAGGATCTTCATATTTTTTTTCGATTTTTTCCATAGTTCCGCTTGGCGCATGAGAAGATAAAAACCAAAGTATTACGGATATCGCCAGAATGATTTTACCGGCATCAAATAAAAATGATTTTACTTTATCAAAAATAGTCAGCCACACTGTCCGCCATTGCGGACTGCGGTAAACAGGCAGTTCCATTATAAAATAACTTTTCTCCCTTGCTTTTAAAATCTGCTGCATTACAAACGCCGCGGTCATCGCAGCAATAAAACCGATCAGGTACAAACACATTAAAATAAGTCCCTGGTAATTAAAGAATCCCAACGTTTTATCAGCCGGAACTACCAATGAAATCAATAGAGTATAAACAGGCAGCCTGGCGGAACAGCTCATCAGCGGTGTTACCATTATTGTGATTATCCGTTCTTTCCAGCTGCTCATGGTACGGGTACTCATAATTGCAGGAATGGCGCAGGCCACACCGCTCATCAGAGGAATTACCGAACGTCCGTTTAATCCGAATCTGCGCATAAGCTTGTCCATGATAAAACTTACGCGGGCCATATATCCGGTATCTTCTAGTATGGCAATAAATGTAAACAACAGGGCAATCTGGGGAACAAAAACAACAACTCCGCTTAAGCCCGCTAAAATTCCGTTTACAAATAAGTTTGCCAATTCGCCGTGCGGCAGTGTATGACTTGCCAATGTGGAAAAAGAAACAAACAACATTTCAATCCATTTCATTGGATATGCGGCAAGAAAAAAAATGGTTTGAAAAATAAGAAACAGAATACCTAAAAAAATGGCGTATCCCCAGATATGGTGCGTTAAAATGCTGTCAAGTTTATGACTGAACGATTCTGTTTTAACTTCTGATTTATGCGTGATGCATTCCTCTGCAATACGATTAATTACTTTGTAACGTTCTACTGTTTCCTGCGATTGAAGCTTGTTTGTATCAATTGTTTCAGCATTTAAAAGAGCCGCAATTTTTTCTTTTTTGCCAGGTTCTTTATCAAAGTAATGTATCTCCGAAAAATTATTTATAATTTGAAATGCCGCGAAATCACTGTTCACTTTTATAATACCCGCAATGTCATCAATCAGCTCGGGAGCCAGTTTTTTAATATCAACAAAATCATATTGAGGAACAGGTAATGGCTGTAACAGTGCCTGCTTCAAAGCTTCAACACCTCCTTTGCTGCGTGCGCTTACCGCAATTGTTTTTACACCTAATTTTTCGGAAAGCCTTACTGTATCAATTATATCGCCTTCTTTTTCCACTAAATCCATCATATTTAATGTGAGAATCACAGGCGTTTTTAAATCTATGATTTGTGATACTAAAAACAAATTACGTTTTAAATTGCTTGCATCGGCAACTATAATTGTAACATCCGGATAATCTTCGTTGCCTGGATTGCAGAGGACTTCAAAGGCAACACGTTCGTCAAGGGATTTTGGATAAAGGCTGTAAGTGCCTGGTAAATCAACAAATTCTACATTTACTGTATGGTCAAGTCCTTCACCGGCAATTTTCAGGAAGCCGGATTTTTTATCAACTGTTACGCCGGGGAAATTTCCTGTTTTTTGATTTAAGCCTGTAAGAGCATTAAACAGTGTAGATTTACCGCTGTTGGGATTTCCTACCAACGCGACTTTTATGGAAGTTCTTTCAGAAAAATTTACAAATGATTGATTCCCCACCGCAGTTAAAAATTATTAGATTTTAGCTGCCAGCAGCGATACTAGTATAGTTGAAGCTTCCGCTTTACGAAGGCTGAGCAGGTAGCCCGAAACGGTAATGGCAATAGGGTCTCCCATTGGAGCAATGCGGTCGAGTTTTACCACCTCGCCCGGTGTGCAGCCCATTTCTAGGAGCTTAAGTGCCATGTGTTTATCAGTAAATGAATTGATAACTGCACTTTCTCCTATTTTCAACTGAGATAGATTCATCAAAGGCAAAGATTTCATTTTAAAATACCGGTTTTGTTACTAGAACAAAGGTACGGCCTTTTTAAGCCATCCCGAAATCATAGGGATACCTAAAAGTGGGTATTTTTAGATGATTTAATGTTAAACAGCTTGATTTATAAGTCCTGATTGGCAGGAAGAGTTTATAATACTGGTCGCGAATGATAAACGATAAAGGAGAAAATTGGATTTTAAAACAATTAAATTTGTTTTAATGAGTTTTTTGGATTTTCTATTTTATTCCATTTAGGACAGTCAGCACAGTGCTTTTTTTTGTTATGAGTATAACAAGATGACAGCAGCGATGCGGCCAAAAGCAAAACGAAAACTGAAGGGAGTTTCTTAATTAAAATTTTCATTGTAAAAACGTGATAGTTGTAAATACGCTATTTTTGTTTTATTAATTAAAGTTATTTAAAAGAGATTATCTTGAAAATTTCTGCCCTTCCTGAAAAAATTTAATTATTTACAAGACTTAAAATCGAATCGAAAATCCAGCGTCCGTCAATATTACTTAACTGGCCGTCAGCTGCACGCTCTGGATGCGGCATCATTCCAAAGACATTTTTCCCGGCGTTGCATATACCGGCAATATTTTCGCAGGCCCCGTTCGGGTTCGCAATGTCAGTTATTTTTCCATTTTCATCGCAGTAGCGGAAAATGATCTGTCCGTCTGCATTCAGTTGTTTCAAAGTTTGAGCATCAGCATAAAAACTTCCTTCACCGTGTGCAATTGGTATCTTAAGCACTTGTCCTTTTGGAATTTCAGATGTAATTAAAACATCATTGTTTTCGGCTTTTATGAAAATATTTTTGCAAATAAATTTCAGCTCTGAATTTTGCAACAATGCTCCAGGCAGTAATCCAGCTTCGCATAATATCTGAAAGCCGTTGCATACGCCCAATACATAGCCGCCTTTTCCGGCAAACTCAATAACTTTTTCCATTATAGGCGAAAAACGTGCAATAGCGCCTGATCTCAGATAATCGCCGTAAGAAAAACCTCCTGGAAGAATAATGAAATCGCATCCTTTAAGGTCAGCATCCTTATGCCACAGTTCAGTTACTTCCTGCCCCATGATTTCACGCAACACATAAATCATATCCTGATCACAGTTTGATCCGGGAAAAACTACTACTCCAAATTTGCTCATAACGAAAGTTTATTGACAGATTTTAAGAAACAAATATACGAAATATAACCTCGCTGAAATTGGTTTGATTCGTCGGTTTGATAATCAGTGCGCTGAAAATTGATAAATAAAAATAGAGATTAACAGCAAAAGAAAAAGCAACTCGCCCCACCATCCTTTTTTTACATTCAAGAAATACCCGGCGCAAAATACTGATAAAGGTATTGTTAACGCGGCAAAACTCCGAATGGACAATTCTGAACCCAAAAACACTGATATGAAAGCAAATGCGGAAAACCAGATAAGCAAGAGTGTACCCTTTCTGCTTCTTTGAGAAGTCTCGGAGGAACCTTTAAATAATTTACCTAATGCAAATAAAACAATTACAAAAACAACGCTTAACATAAAATAATGTGCGTGCCCGCTTGCAGCTAAATTCGATTTGGCCTGCTCTCTCAAAGCAGGATAAAACATTTTATCATCCCACCAATATTTTAAGATATCATTCCAGAAATAATAAATAAATACAAATACATACGGAACTAAAATACCGATAAACGAAATGACCCATTCGCGCCAGTTAAACGGGCGGAAAAGAACAAAAGCTACGCCTATTAATGGTAAAAAAATTATACTTGGAAAATAAAATAAGGAAGCTGCCGCGAGAAGGAGGCCTGCATCAAATGAATTTGAAAAAGCTCTGTTTTCGCGGTATGAACCAGCCAGCCTGTAAATGGCAAGCAGAATAAAAAAATTAGAGAACAAAATCGGGTAGAGGCGCAGCATAGAAATATCGCTGCTCATAAAAACAATATATAGCAATGCTGGGAGAAATGAGGGCCTCGCAAGTATTTCGTTTTCGTTTACAATATAATTCAGTAAAAAGGCTTCGCTAAGAACTAAAATGAGGGCTGTTAATTTTGCTATTAAAGGAATTGTTTCGAGTGGCCTGGCAAGTATTTCGTAAAGTGGCATTCCGTATCTTATCACTGTGCTGTTCCCTCCCCAGAAACCTGCAAGCCATAATACTAAAGCAAATATGGGCAGCAGAATATATGATGACGGTGAATTGTTTTTGAAAAAACGTACAAACATAAATATGCTTTATTCTGTGAATAGCTTTTGAACATTTAAGTCCGCGCTAAAATTAGTTCAAAAAAGTATGTGTTATAAATAAAATTTGTATTTTTGACCTCAATCAATAAAATATTTTAGATATGAATATGACAGATGTTTTTAACGGGATTGGGCATTTTTTTCAATGGACATTTACATTCATGAAGGGAATCGGGAATGCACCAAACGTTTTCTTTTGGCTTTTGATAGCCGGACTTGTTGTTACCTGGCTGCGCATGCAGGCTAAATTTAATAAAGAAGCCAAAGAAAAACAAACACTTCAGTAACAAGTTCAACTTATCTGATGCCTGATTTTCAGGTAGGATTTGTTAAAAATAATTATACAAAAAAATCATAAAAAAAGATATTGAAATAAATTCAATATCTTTTTTTATTCCCGTTTTCTAAAGAAACAGCTTGGTTTATTTGTTGTTTTCTAATGCCTTCTCGACTTTGGATGAGGTTATAGAAATAGCGATGATCTGAATTTTACGTTCAAATGCCGCAACGGGATTGTAAATAGAATTTTTGGTATCATAATAATCATCACTCACATTCGGGCGGGCTTTTAATTCCCCGATATCTTCATCAAAATAAGCAATACTGCCTTCATTTTCTTTTGTATTATTCACGTATGGAAGAAACACCCCGTTTTGGTATTCAGCAAAATAATTACGAAGACTTGATATTCTCCGCTTCGCAAGGTTTACATTGTAATCGGTTGATGCTAAGGGGCTGCAGTAGCCCTTCATGGTTATGTTAACTTTTTCGCCGTTCTTTAAAACTTTCAGCATAAGCACTGCAAATTTTTCAAGATCCTGCATTCCTGCATCCACAGAGTCATCAAAGAGTGCGTCAATTTCGCCGGCTGCGCGTTCTATGTCTTTGCCTTTTGCCCCTTTCGAATATTCTTTTTTGTATTGCTCACGCATTGCAGTATAATCTTCATACGTTTTTTTATAATTTTTTTCGGTGGTAATTGCCAGCGTTTTTTTATCCGGCTCGTCATTATGAAAATACAAAGTAAGAGGTACGAGCAGTTTCATCTGTGTAACGAAAATCTGTGTGCTGTCCACTATCTCCACTTTTTTAGGCGGTTCTTTAATGCCCGGAATTTTAAACATATAAATATCATTGCAGCAGCTTTCCTTTTCTTCGAAGTAAGAACCGGGGCGGTTGGACGATAAAAAAGCTTCTGTTCTTTTTGAGCTGATCGAAAAATAAATATCGTTATAACTGCTGTTGATAGGCAGTCCTAAATTTTCAGGGGGCCCAAGTTCATTGTTTTCATATTTGCTTTTAAAAATATCAAACCCTCCAAAACCTTTATGCCATGTGGAGCTGAAGAATAGCTCCTGGCAGGGTTTGCAGTAGAAGGGAGTGATTTCATCCTCTATGGAATTTACTTTTTTGCCGGCATTTACAGCCTTTCCGTAAGTTCCGTCTTTATTTATACTGCTGTACCAAATGTCCATTTTACCTTCTCCGCCCGGACGGTTTGATGAAAAAAACAGGACTTCATCATTTCCTAAAAAGCCCACAGCAGGCTGGGTATTGGTGTAACCTTTTGCATTTATTTCCTGGGGAAGACGCAGCAAGGCATCCCATTTCCCGTTTTTAAATTCTGAGAAATAAATTTCGCAGTTAAAGTCCTGCATGTTTTTTTGCTCGCAGCGTGTTGTGTACATTTTTGTGAAATCCGAATTAAATGCGGTGTTGGCATTGTGAACACCTTCTTTATTAAACAGCGTGTCGAGCTCTTTTGCATTATGCCATTTAGCCCTGTCGTATGCGGCGGTGTAAATTTTATTATAATTAACAGCGTTTTTTTTATCGCGGTCTTTTCCGTTTCTTAAAGATGAAAAATATAAAGTGCTGTCCATCAGGATTGGTGCATATTCCGAAACCTTACTGTTTACGGCACTGTCGAGATGAATGATTTTTATGTTTTTATCAGGATTAGCCGTCGCCATTGCTGCATAGTCGCAGGCGGCAACTTCCTGATTTGCTTTTTTTACGAAATAGTCATTTTTTTTCTTTTTGTTTTTCTTGGCGTATTTATCAAATAATTTTTTTGCATCCTTGTATTTGCCCTGACTTTTTTTAATCACAGCAATCCAGAAAACACATTCAGGAAACGTTATTCCTTTAGGATCAGTTTTATATACTTTGCCGTACCATCGGTCTGCAAGAGCATAGTCGTAATTAAGCCGGCTTGCTTCGGCATATTTATACTGCAGTTCTATTTCAGATGAATCCTGAAGTATGGCTTGGTTATAATAAATTGCAGCGCCGAAAAAATCATTCGCGCCAAATGCTTTATCACCGCTTTCAACAAGGGTTTTATATTTCTGAGCACACAATGGAGATACAAGAATTGAGATTTGAAAAAGCAGAAGAATGAAAGATAATCCGATAATTTTTTTCACTTTCGACTTTGGAAATTTTTCTTTTTTTTCAGGAAACGATATCACCGCATTCTTATCAAAAGACACTGCTGCCAGCATTTCAGGCATGCCATGCTCCAAAGGAAATATTTTATTTTTGTTTCTTCTGCTGAAAATCATACATTACATATAAATAGGACAAAACCGCTGCTTGGCAACGAAAGGAACTTCTTTTTTGAAAATATAAATTACAGAAATTTCATAGCCCCCGCGGTTATTAGAAGCAGCAGTAAGCTTTGAAATATTAACATCATAGCTGAGGCCGACATTAAAATTACGGTAATCCATATTTACAACAGCAATAAAAGCATCCTGTACGCGGTAAAAGCCGCCGAGTGAAACTGCGGTTACTGCACCGTTAAAAGGTTTCAGATAATATTTTCCAAATGCTCCTAAAACTGTTTCGTGGTATTTGCCCTGCCGTTGATACAATATAGATGGCAGCACATCTACCTGAGCGGACACGGGGACTTCTAAACTGCCGTTGATAGTGGTTTTCATATCCAGAGTAATATCTTTATTATTAAAAAAGCTCTGTTTAGGCATGTTCACATGAAATACAGAAATGCCTGCATTAGCCTGTGTTCTTCGCGTTTTCCTCAACAAATATGTAAGTCCGCCGCCCATATCAAAATAAGTGATGCGTGTTTTACTGAAATTTTCGCCGCTGCCTAACGCTGCATTGTAGCTGTCGCCGTTATACTGATTATCAAAAGTGAGTGCATTGATATTAAATCCTTTTGTTGTAATTCCCGGCTGAATGCCGACAGAAATAAAATTAGTTGAATCTTCAGTCAGCTTTTTAATGTACGAAGCTGATATTAATACCTGGGTTGTGCTGAATTTTGAATCACCTGCTTTGTCAGTGTTTACAATCAATCCAAGGGCCGGCACATCATTTTTTAATTTTGTTTTTAAGCGTGTATCGGCAGAAACAGAGTAAGTTTGATATGGGACTGGAATAGCGGCCCATTGACTTCTGTTATTCCCCACAAAGCGCCAGTCCCCGTCAAACAAACCTGTCTGCGCAGGATTCAGGTTTTGAGGAGATGAATTAAACTGCGACCAATGGATGTCCTGTGCAAAACAAATCCCTTCTTTGCCCTCGGCAAAAACGAGTGCTAAAAAAGAAAGAAAGAACAATACACCTCTCCCTAACCCTCTCCACAGGAGAGGGGAATGGCAGGAGCTGACTTTATCATTTTCATTTATCATTTTTGATTTGTCTTTTATCGTTTTCGTTTCATGTTAAATTTCCGCCTCCTCTCTTGTGGAGAGGAGATTAAGAGGAGAGGTTTGTTCTATCTTATTAAAGTTACATTCCCCTTCTTTTTCACTTCATCACCGTTAAAACATTTCGCATTTATGTACCATGCAAACACGGCAGGATCTTCTTTCATGCCGTTGTAAAAGCCATCCCAGCCTTTTGTTAAATCCCTTGTCTCAAAAACCATCTGACCGAATCTGTTATAAACAGCAAAATAAACTTCTTTTATTTCATTTCCTCTTACATATAAAACATCATTGCTGCCGTCGCCGTTTGGCGTAAATGTATTGGGCACAAAAATATCTGAAGCATTGCATTTTATTGATTTTACATAAACTGTTACTTCTGCAGTTTTAGGGCAGCCGGCACTGTCTAATATCGAAACGGTGTATACTGTGGTTGTTTCAGGGCTGACCGTAGGATTAAATAAATGTGAATTGTTCATGCCTGCCGCGGGTGTCCAGGTAACTGTTAAGGTTGTATCTGTATGAGCATGAAGTATTGAGGTCTGGCCCTGCAGAATTGTATCCGGGCTTGCTGATGCAGAAATAGAATACAGCCCGGGGTCAATAACATGAACAGTAGTTGAAAGATTTTTTACGCAGGTATCGCCTAATGAATTTACTGTTGCAATAGCAACATTGTAGATTGTTGTAGTATCAGGGCTTGCAAGAGGGTTGAAAATAACAGCGCTGCTTAAACCCGCTGAAGGCGACCAAATATAGGCAAAGCCGCCTGTGGCAGTTAACTGAATATTATTTCCTTTGCATATTGTACCGCCTTGGCTCACTGTCACTGGGATAGCAGCTGCCAGGTTAACCTGAACAACAACGGTATCTTTACAGCCGTTAATTGTTGATGCAATCAATTGTACATTAAATGTTCCTGCTGAATTATAAGTATGAGAAGGGTTTTGAACCGTAGAAGAGTTGCCGTCATCAAAATGCCAAAGCCATGAAACCGGTGCAGCGGCAGATGAATCGTAAAACGTAACCTGATTGGTGCAGGGTAGGGATACGAAATCAAAGTCGGCCCTGATACCTGGATTTACTGTAACTGTTATTGTCTGCGGATTACCAAGGCAACCCGCAGGACTTGATGTCGGCGTTACAGTATATGTTACAGTCTGCACCGATGATGTCCCATTCGTTATTGTATTTATCAATGAATTGCCGGTCTGTGCAGTTGTGCTTTCACCAGTGGTGTTTGCATTGTCTGCAGCAATCCATGTATAAGTGGAAGTCTGGTCACTTGTAAAAGGAATATTTACGGTGCCATCGCTGCATATAACCGCAGTGGGCGGGCTGGTCATTGAAGGGGGAGCGAGCACTGTTACTGTTACATGCTGCGGTATGCCTGCGCAGGTGCCTATTGTTAATATTGGTGTTACAGTATAGTCTACATTTTGATTTGATGAGGAATTATTTGTTATCGTGTTGTTTAATGGGCTTCCGTTCTGTGTTGTAATACTTTCGCCGGTGGTATTCAGGTTATCATTAGCAATCCAGGTATAGGTGCAGATGAAGTTACTTGTCAGAGGAATGTTTACTGTACTTCCGCTGCAAATAAATGCGGTGTCCGGGCTGGTCATTGTTGGTGCTGGGTTTACCGTTACAGTAACTGTCTGAGGAGTGCCTGGGCAATTCCCTGCAATTGATGTCGGCGTTACTGTATATGTTACAGTTTGTATTGATGTCAAATTTGTTGAAATAGTGTTGCTTAAGGGGCTTCCGGACTGCGGTGTTAAGCTCTCTCCTGTGGTATTCACATTGTCAGTTGCAATCCAGGTATAGGTGCAGGCAACACTGCTGGTTAATGGTATAGTTACAACACTTCCGCTGCAAATTACTGCGCTGTCTAAACTTGTCATTGTCGGCGGAGGGCTTACGGAAACATTCACTGTCTGCGGAGTTCCGGGGCAGGTGCCGAGAGTTGAAGTGGGAGTTACCGTATATGTCACTGTCTGTGTTGAGGTAGAATTATTTGTTATTGTGTTGCTTAAGGGGCTTCCTGTCTGCAAGGTGGTGCTTTCTCCTGTTGTATTTAAATTGTCAGAAGCAATCCAGGTGTATGAAGATGCTAAACTGCTTGTGAGCGGAATACTTACTGTGCCTCCGCTGCATATAACTGCTGAAAGAGGACTTGTCATTGAAGGAGGAGGTATCACCGAAACTGTAATAGTCTGCGGAGTTCCTGCACAGCCCTGCGGGCTTGATGTCGGCGTAACAGTATAAATCACCGACTGTGTCGAGGAAACAGTATTTGTTATTGTATTGTTCAATGGGCTTCCGGTCTGTAATGTTGTGCTTTCGCCTGTTGTGTTTAAATTGTCGGCAGCAATCCAGGTATAAGCTGCCGCTGAACTGCTTGTTAATGGGATGTTTACAGTGGCTCCGCTGCAGATGGCAGCGTTGTTTGGATTTGTCATAGCAGGTGAAGGGTTTACCGTAACCGTTATTGTCTGCGGGATTCCAGCGCATCCGCCGGGGGTTGAAGTGGGCGTTACCGTGTAAGTTACCGTCTGCACCGAGAGCGCATTACTTATTATTGTATTCGTTAATGTACTGCCTGTCTGCGCTGTAATGCTTTCTCCGGTTGTGTTTGGGTTATTCGCTGCTATCCATGAAAATGTGGAAGGAATACTGCTTGTTAATGAAAGCGTTACTGCATCCCCGCTGCAAATCGTTGCTGTGTTTAAATTAGTCATTGCAGGAGGCGGACTCACTGTTACTGTAACCGTCTGAGGTGTACCCGCGCAGGCAGCAATAATAGTTGTAGGTGTAACAGTGTAAGTAACGGTCTGCACAGTTGCAGCATTATCAGTTATTGTATTGCTCAATGGGCTCCCGGTCTGTGTTGTTAAACTTTCCCCTGTTGTATTCGGATTGTCTGCCGCAATCCATGAGTAAGTTGAAAGGAGGCTGCCTGTGAGCGGAATACTTACTGTGCCCCCGCTGCAAATAGAAGCTGAAGCAGGGCTGGTCATTGTTGGAGGAGGGACTACTAAAACAGTTAAAGTCTGCGGTGTTCCTGCACATCCCTGAGGGCTTGAGGTCGGTGTAATGGTATAGGTTACCGTTTGTATTGATGCAGTATTATTTGTTATTGTATTGTTTAAAGGGCTTCCCGTTTGGGTGGTTGTGCTTTCGCCGGTTGTGTTTAAATTGTCAGTGGCAATCCAAGTGTATGCAGATGCTGAACTGCCCGTCAATGGTATGTTTACAGTGCCCCCGCTGCAAATAGCAACATTGTTAGGATTGGTCATAGCAGGCGAAGGATTAACCGTAACCGTTATTGTCTGCGCGTTTCCGACACAGTTGCCCGGATTTGAAGTCGGCGTTACAGTATAAATTACTGTCTGCACATTTACTGTATTATTTGTAATTGTATTCGTTATTGTACTTCCTGTCTGCGCTGTAATGCTTTCACCGGTGGTATTCGGATTATTTGCAGCCACCCAGGAATAATTAGAAGGAATACTGCTTGTTAATGGTATTGATAGTGTGCCCCCGCTGCAGATTGTAGCAGTGTTTGCATTTGTCATCGCCGGCAGCGGATTAACATTAACGGTTATAGCTGCAGTATCTGCACACAATGTATGTGGATTAACTATAAGTGATACGGTGTAAGTTCCAATTGCCGCATAAGTCCATGAAGGAGATATAACGTTTGAAGTATCAAGACTGGTTCCGGGGTCGCCAAAATCCCAGTGATATGAAAAAGCGTTCAAAGAATTCTGCGAAAAATTGGAAGGCTGCCCAAAACAAAACGGCTGCTGTGTAGGAATAGATGCAACAGGCTGGCCGCAGTTTACAACATTAAATTGAAAGTCCCTTTTGTTCACATCCAACAGCACTCCGTGCCTGTATTCGCTCACACATACAGCAACAACAAACTGCCCAATGGTATTGGGTGTGCCGGTCATTAAACCAGTTGTATGATCTATCGCCAATGCGGGTGATGAACCCAATGGATATGTTCCGCTGTAGGGCGAAAGCCAGGGAACGAAAGCATACGGAGGGGGTGAAGCGAGGGGAGGACAGCCGAATGCAGTCTGCGGACCTAATATAGGACAGTTTGGATCTAATCCGGTAAACGCATCGCATAATTCATAATAGAGCGAATCGCCGTCCACATCAGTTGCTGAATGATCGAAATTTAAAGGAACACCGGCGCATAAAAATATAGGCGGAAAATTATTATAATGAGGACTGCTGTTACAGACTGCCAGCCCTGGATCAGGGATATGCGCCATATAAGTTGACCCGACACTACCGGGACTTATCAGATTTAATATTGTGCCGTTTCTGCAGCAGCGCTGGTAAACTATATCATACCCGCCTGCAAGTGGAGGCAGATTTATTGTGGTGTGATAAATTGCCTGTTCAACGCAGATATTTGTAGGAGGTGTAAGGCAGGGATTATTTAAGGGGAAAGGCAGAACAACAGATCCGGGAAAAGGAATTTCAACACTGTCGACAAGAGTTCCTGCATTATTAAAAATAAATAATGTTGCTGGATTGTCGTACGGAGCCAGGCCGTTGAAGCAGTCTCTGTAAAGTTTTAATGTAATCTGATAATTATTACCTCCTATACAATTGTAAAATATTTCACCGCCCACAATGTGAGTAGCAAAACTCTTTAATGAAAGAAGAGTTAATAATAATATAAAATAATGTTTTCTTCTCATTATATAATTTTGCCAGAATAATCTTCTGAGGCCCATTTATTCAATCCAAACAAATATACAAAAACATATTATTTGTACGATGCCGGCATTCATATGAAGGAACCTCTAATTTCCTTTATTTTAGACCTGTCAGGTTTTTAAAACCTGACAGGTCTTGCTTAGCAAAAATAAACAGTGACAAATACCTCTTTACCTTATCAGCGTTGTATTCCCCTGTTTTTTTAAGACTCCGCCGTTAAAACATCCGGCAGTTAAGTACCAAGCATAAACAACAGGATCTGTTTTCATCCCATTGTACACGCCATCCCAGCCTTTTGTTAAATCACTGGTTTCAAAAACGAGCTGTCCCCATCTGTTATACACTGCAAAATAAAGTGTTTTTATTTCGTTTCCTCTCACTAATAAAACATCATTAGTCCCATCGCCATTAGGGCTGAAGGTGTTTGGAACAAAAACATTTTCGGGGCTGCAGCTTTTCGGGACAACGTAAATAGTTATGAATGCTGTTTTCGGACAGCCGGAAGTGCCTGTTATTGTTACCGTGTAAGTTGTTGTAACAGCCGGGGACGCTTCAGTATTTAATAAATTCGGATTACTTAAACTTGCTGCAGGGCTCCATAGAACAGTTAATCCGGGATTAGTAATTGCATGAATGGTTGTTGATGTGCCTTCTAAAATAGTGTCTTTATCAGCAGTTGCTGTCAGTGGCAAAGTGGCGGGATTAACAACAAAAACTGTATCTGATAATAAGCGGGTGCAGGTGTCGCCTAGGCCATTTACAAATTTAACGGCCACTGTATAAATTGTGGTTGTATCGGGCGAAGCAACGGGATTAGAAATTAAGGCATTTGTTAAACTTGCTGCGGGAGTCCAGCTGTAAGCAAAACCTCCGGAAGCATTTAATTGGGCGGTACTGCCTTTACAGATAGTTGCACTCGGTGACACCGTTAGAGCGACAGCACCTGCAAAATTTACCTGCACAACCGCTGTGTCCTTGCATCCATGGCTATTAGAAGTAATCAGCTGCACGTTGTATGTTCCGTTTGCTGCATAGGTATGCTGGGGATTTTGAACTGCTGATGAATCGCCGTCATCGAAATGCCAAAGCCATGAAATGGGCGCAACTGCTGATGAATCATGAAATGTAACCTGATTGGTGCAGGGAACGGAAACAAAATTAAAATCTGCATCAATGCCAGGATACACCGTTACATACTGGTAAGTTGAATCAACAATATTACATGTGGCAGCATTATTCACATACAATTTGATCAGGTAGGTTCCTGGGATTGTATAAGTTCTTATAGGATTTAGGATTAAAGAAGTGGTATCCCCTGATCCGAAATCCCATAAAAAAGCGCCTCCGGGCGAGCTGTGATTAGAAAAATTAACAGTAACAGGCGCGCAGCCTGTAATATGATTAACAGTAAAACTTGCGGTTGCGATAGGAACTTGAAAATTGAATTTAAAAACACCCATATTACAGTTATAGTTCTGCGTATTATGATTTACATTTGAGCCTGTATTGGGCCATGATCCAGGCGTTACCGGAAAATCATTGTGGCGTGTTGCAAGAGAGTAGCCGCCGCAGTTTGCACATACCGCCTGATAAACAATTCCTTTTTTATCAAAACGGCTGGTGCCGCCGTCAACATGTTCTCTGCTCTGAGAACCGCCGAAATAGGTAGCATAAACTAATGAAGCAGCATTTGTAGAAAGTACAAATAAATAAAAATTATATCCGTCGCCTGATGAGAGCTGTAAAGCATTTGGAGTAACAGGCATTCCGCTGGTGGGAATACTCGTAATAATATTGCCGCCCCATCCTGACACGTAAATATTACCGCAGTAATCAACCAAAAAAGCTGCAGGTGAAATATCGGGAGCTACGCTGCTGCTTCCGAATACTGTAGAAAACACCATTGTATTAAGTGTACTGTTCATTTTGGTAATGAACTGTCCGCTGTTCGGGTTGTTATAAACACCTGCCGTTACAGGCATTGCACCTGCTGTTTGTCCCACAACATAAACATTGCTGAATTTATCTAACTGCACAAAATAACATTGGTCATAAGCTGCCGAGCCCCAGAAAGTGGAGGATAATATACTGGTTCCGTTTTTACTGATTTTGGTAATGTATCCATCAGCCTTCCCTCCACCGAAAGAAGCCTGAACCGCGCCTGCTGTAACCGGAAAGTCAGTGCTTCTTGTTCCACCGGTTACATACACATTCAATGAATCGTCCAAGGCAAGGGCATAGCCGGCATCGTTGTCGTTCCCTCCTAAATATGTGCTCCAGATCAGCTGAGATAAATTCGGATTCATTTTAAAAACAACGGCATCCTGTTTTCCGCCAAGTGTATTATCAAACCCGTTTACAATAGGGAAGTCAGACGAACGGGTAGAACTTGCTATGTAAACGTTTCCGTTATTATCAACATTTATTTCTCCCCGGTATTGGTCACCGTAATTAAACTGCAGCGAATCTAAAGGATATTCAAAAGTCGGCGTAGAGCTGCAGGCAGTGGTAAGAACAGTTACGTTATTGGTATTTACGCCGTCATTCTGGCTTCCGCCGATGTAAGTAGATGCAAGAAGGGTGGAACCGGAAGGATTAAACTTAGCAACGTAAATATCTGTGCCGTTATCAAAAAAAGTTCCGTTGCAGATAAAATGAAGCAGCGTTCCTCCGTTAAATGTCTGGTCAAAAGCGTTAGAAGTAACGGGAAAATCATTAGAACCGGTTGCGCCGTATAATAACAAATCGTTTTGAGCGTCAACCACAAGGCTGGTAACAATTTCAGACCCATGCGAACCGCCCAGATAGGTTGAATACTGAAGAAACGTGCCGGATGAATCATATTTTGTGATTACTACATCGGTTCTTCCTCCTAGATAGGTGCTTGAACCATTCCAGGTTGGGTCATACACACCCAGTGTTACAGGGTAGCCTATGCCGAAGGCTGTGCCGCCTGAATAGAGATCGCCTTTTGAATCGTAGGTTGCTGTCATTCCAAAGTTATCGGCCTGAGAACCCGATGTGCAGGCGAAAACGAGTATGGGGTCAATCACCAATTCATATCCCTTTTCATACCCCTGAGGGAAACTGAAACTTACAACTGAGTTTTCTAAAACAAACTCGCAGGGCACCTCAACACGTCTGCCCTCAATCCATTGATAGGCATAAGGACGCTGCTCCTGCATTTCATTAATGCTTGTTGTTAATTTCAGAGCGCCTTTTTCAATTTCAATTTTACTGAGTCCTTCGTAAAAAAGTTTTATATCAGAGGGGTTGCTCAGCGGTGCTGCAATGAAATTATATTTCAGGCTGTTCTGCATGCCCAGAACCTGCAGGTCAATGCCTTTGTAGAGGTTTTGATAATTTACTTCTTTGTAATTTTTTACATTGCCTGCCCATTTGTTTTTATCACTGCCGATAAAAAAGTTGCAATAGTCCGGTGTTTCCTGCTTTGCTTTTATTTCAGGATATGATATAGCATTTAAAAAAGTCATGCGGAAAGCATGCTGGCGTAATGATGCGGAGATAGGGGGAGCAGCATTTTTTCCTCCTCCTGCATGAGTTTCGCGGAGAGATTCTTTATCATAAAAATTATAGGTGAAGCAGTTTTTTTCGAGAAACAAAACACCGCCGTCGAGCTGGGCACGGAAGATTACTTTTTTATCCCACTGGTTTTTATTCTCTGCAAACTTAACAGTGTTCTGAGGTTCATTGGTTTTGACCTTGCCGGCAAAACCTTTAAATGAAAACACAAACAGCATTGAAAAAATAAAAATTGTTTGGCCGTGCTTCATTTATAAAGAGTGGTTTTCAAAAAAACTTTTAAATTGTTTAATCAAAAATAACTTTAATAAATGGAAAAAGCAATGGGGTAATATCCTGAAGAGGTTAAATGTAAAAGGCTGGCTGTAATTCAGGCTGCGTTTTTTATCAGAATTCTACAAGACCTCACCCCCTGCCCCTCTCCTTGAAAAAGGAGAGGGGGATAGAAGTTATTTGTTCGCAGATAAAAAATTATACCAATTCTGCTACGGCTTGTTTAACAAACTGCGCATTAATATTTATTTTTACTTCTTCACCAAGGGCAATGCCTCCGGTTTCAGTAAGCATGCCGAAGCTGACACCGAAATCTTTACGGTTTATTTTGCCGTTCAATGAAAAGCCTGCACGTGTATTGCCCCATGGGTCTTTTGTAATGCTGCCGAGTTCGGCATCCAAAATAATTTTTTTACTAACACCTCTCATAGTAAGTGTTCCATGAACTTTATAGTTTTCAGCATCCAGCTTTTCTATTTTTTCTGATTCAAAAGTAAGCTGAGGATGATTCGCGAGGTCAAAAAAATCGGAAGCTTTTAAATGAGCGTCGCGCTGCTCATTGTTGGTACTGATAGAATTAATGTCGGCAGTGATGCGGGCTTTCGCAGTTGTAAAATCTTCGCCTTCAGATTCAAATCCGCCTTCGAATTTATTAAACTGGCCGGTTACTGTTGAAATCATTAAATGCTTTATTTTAAACTGCATTTCAGAATGTGTAGGGTCAATTGCCCATTTTGTTGTTTTCATTTTGTTGTTTTTAAATTAATGTAAATGTTAAATTGTAAATATGTATCGGTAAGCCTGAAATATAATAAACTTTAAAAACGAAAGCATTTGTATAAAGAATTGCATGCAGTGACAAAGGTCATCCTTTAGAGTGATTTATTTTATTTTGAAACCGGCGGCCCTTTAATTTAATTTAGGTGCAATAGGTACTTTTTTAAATCTGCCCCAGGCAATGAACAGCGCTATTGCCGGCAATACAAGAAGAACTGCGGCTTTTGTTTCACCAATTGAAATATTTAGAATTACTGCCAATATCATTACAATGGCTAAACCTACAGCAGCCCAAGGCGTTAATTGCGGCTTTTTTCTTAAAATGGAAGGCAGCAATAAACCTAATGCGCCGGCTATTTCAACTATTCCCGCAAAATGAATCAAGCCTTCAGAAATATGTTTGGCCCATTCCATCTTACTTCTCTGCTCCTCAATTGAAGCTGTGAATTTTGTAAGGCCTGCCATTAAAAATAGTGCAGCCAGCAGTATCTGCGCAATCCATAAAGTAATGTTGAGTGCTTTGGGTTTTGGGGTTTCTGAGTCTGCCATAAGATTTGTTTTGAATTAGTTAATTGATGGTGTAAACATACGCTTATATGCTATACAATTTATAGTACTATACAAATGTATAGTGGTATACTTTGGGATAGCAGTAATATTCTTACAATAAAAAAGCTTCCCTGAATTATGAGAGAAGCTTAAACAAATTATTGAATAGGTTAAGATGAAGTGTTGTAATAACTCATTATTTCACAAAAAAAAATCAGAGCCTGCAATACCTGCAGACTATGATTAATTCCTGAAACAAAATAAATTATAAACTCATTGCAGTTGCAGTATCGCTTGGGTCGCCTTCACCAAGGTTATTGATTGAAATAACTCTGAACTGATACACTATACCGGCAGTGAGCCCGGTAACAGTATATTTCATTGTTGAAGTATAGCCGGCAGAGGTGAAGGTTCCGGGAGCGCCGTTAGTAACAACAGCTTTTTCTATCCGATAGATAATCCTGTTTACTTCCTGTGACCAGCTTACATCAACCATACCCACCCCTCCATTGGCAAGCGCTTCAACGCCTGTTACCTTTAGAGGGAATACTTTTTTAATGGAAGAAGCTTTCGAAATATCGAAGCCGGTACCAAGGGCTTTAACACGGTTGCCGGCGCATTCAGTTTCACAATCAGATGCCATCTGAACCATGAGCGTATTCACAATTGCTCTTTTAGCAGCAAGGTCTTCGGTTTGCTGAGGGCCTCCGTTTAATGTAGCAGTGTTGGCATCTTTCATGTCATTTGCAGACAGCTGGAGGGGAGCAATTTCGGCTTGAACAGCAGCGAAATCGGGATTGTTAAGGAGGTTTTTAATAACTCTAAGAACTAAGGCAAAAAATTCGAGCACATTATAATGGCTGAAATCATATTTAATTAACTTTTTCATTTTCTTTTGTTACTTAGAGCAGCGAAAAGTTTAATTGTTTTAACATTCCGGATGCGATTTCGAACAAAAGCTATCCGCTGCAGGTTAGTAATAAATTAATTGTTTTTTTGCAGCTTAAGGGTGTAATCATAGATTTAGGTTTTTTGAGGTTATTTATTTTTTTTATTTTATTAAAACGAGAAGGTGTTTATTATTATTATTTTGCAGCCGGCAAATTATTTTTTAAAATTCAAAAATTAAACCAGATGCTTTATAATGCCTTCGGATAGGGTAGCGCAGGATGCTGCCGTAATAGTATGTATGCTGAAAAAAATAATTTCTATTGAAATATTTTATTTCAGTCTAGGAAATAATATCGAAAAAACGAATTGAAATAAGGTGTCAGAAATTTATCAAAGTCAATGTTCATGATGAGTTTGGGATCATCCGCCTCAAAAATATTTTGAGCTTCAGTACAAAAATGAATTCTTTTATTAATGTGATGATGATATAAAAACCCCTGATGATGGGGTTTTTAGCAAATATCTTCATTCAAATGACGTGAATGATCATTCAAGTCATTCGAATGATCATTCAAGCTGTGTGAATGATCATTCGCGTCACAAATATCTTCATTCACGTGATAAGAATGATCATTCTTGAAGTTAGACCTTTAATTCAAGCGAAATGAATAATCAATTAGGTGATAAAACTCTTAATTCATGCGGTAAATGTGGAGATTCAAGAAACAAAAGTCTTCATAAACGGCTCACCTCACAACATTCACCTGCCCGATTTTTTCAGCAAAAAGATCTTTGCTGCATTTTGTTTTATATTTTATTTTCCAGATATAAACGTCCTGTTCAACAGGATTCCCCTGGCAGGTGCCGTCCCAGCCTTCTTCTATTTTTTTTGTTTCAAAAATCTGTTCTCCCCAGCGGTTGAATATCAGCATCTGAAAGTCAGTAATATCAGTGCCTTTGGCTGTAAAATAATCATTCAGGTTATCGCCGTTGGGAGTAAATGAATTCGGGAACCAGATTACTTCCCCGCTAAAACTGCCGTCAATAGTAACAGAATCGGTATATAAGCATACATGATTATTCACCTTTACCCAGTAAGGGCCGGGTTCGGTAATGCTGATCTGCTGCGTACTTGCTCCAGTTGACCATTGATAGGTGCCTCCAGAAAACCCTGCATCCAGTGTGTATTTTTCAATATTGCATACTGTAACGTGATTCAGCCATCCATGAGGCGGAATGCCGTTTACCATTGTTGTATCCCAAATACTGCAAGCCTGGCTTGTTGCTTTAACATAATATATTCCGGCAGTAACAGCTGTAATTTTTTGAGACACTGCACCGGTTGACCATAGGTAGGTTGTATTGGCGCTGTTTCCGGGGTCTAATTTAATTGAATCGCCGGGACAGAATTGAACTGAAGGGGTAAGATTTACTGTAGGATAAGGAACAACAGTTATACTGACAGTATCGCTTGTCGTACAGGTTCCCCAATTAACAGATACCCAATACTGCCCGGCAGCAGAAACAGTGATTGACTGTGAGGCCGCATCTCCAGTTGACCACAGATAAGAAACTCCGCCCGAAGGAGCGTGCAGTACAAGGTTTTGCCCGTTGCACAAAGTTGTATCATTACCCAAGTTAGGTTTAGGCACCTGCTGGATACTGATAGTGTCTGAGCCTGTGCATACGCCGTTGCCAACCTTTACCCAATATGTTCCAGTTGTCGAAGCCGTGATAGTGCGCGTTGAAGCGCCTGTTGACCAGGTATAAATAAAACCGGTAGTTCCTGCATCAAGCGGTACATTAGGGGGTGAGCAGAACTTCACATCAGGCCCAAGATTCACAACTGGGCGGGGCAGAATCACAACTCTGGTATGTGCAGTATCGGAAAATACGCAGCCTGAAGAATCAATCGCGATAAGCGTTACGGTATAACTTCCTGCTGCTGCATAGATGTGGCTTGGCGATACAGCAGTATTAATGGCAGAGCCGTCGCCGAAATTCCATAAATAATTAAATGCATTGGTGCTTGTATTATTAAAATTGATGGGTGACCCGATGCAGACAGTATCATTGGGTAATGTAATAACACCGGCACTTACGCCCGACTGCTGGAAATCGAATTTAAAAACACCTTCGTTGCAGTTGAATGAATGATTTACATTGGAGCCTGTATGAGGCCATGAACCGGGCGTTACAGGGAAATCATCATTGCCTCCGCAGCCGGCGCAGACAGCCTGATAAACAATTCCTTTTTTATCAAAACGGCTGGTTCCGCCGTCCACATGCTCTCTGCTGTATGGCCCGCCGAAATAAGTACCGTAAAGAAATGATGAAGCATTAGGTGCAAGCACAAATAAATAAAAATTAAAACCGTCGGTTGATGACTGGTAAGCGTTAGATGTAACGGGCATACCCATAGTAGCTACACCAGTTATAACGTTTCCACCCCAGCCGGAAACAAAAATATTGCCGCATACATCCACCAAAAAAGCAGACGGAGAAATGTCGACCTGTCCGGTACCGCTGCCAAAAATAGTAGTCAGCAATCGTGTATTTAAATTGCTGTTCATTTTCCAGATAAACTGCTTGCTGTTAGGGTTTGAATAAACGCCCGCTGATACAGGCATTGTACCCTCTGACTGCCCGATGATATACACATCAAAATTGTTGTCAAGCTGAATTAAAAAAGACTGGTCGTAAGAACCGGTGCCTACAAAAGTTGATTTAAGAATCGCAGTTCCGTCATTTTTTATTTTTGTAATAAAGCCATCTGTAACACCGCCATTGTAGCTTGTACTGAATGCCCCTGGGGTAGTTTGGAAATTAGTGCTGGATGTTCCGCCGGTTGTATAAACATTAAATAAATTATCAATAGTGAGCGCATAACAGCCGTCATCGGCATTTCCGCCAAGGTATGTACTCCATGTCATAGCAGTTAAGCCGGGATTCATTTTAAACACTACCCCGTCCATTCCGCCTCCTGCAGCAGGCTGTGTAGAGCCTGGCGTTGTCGGAAAGTCTGGCGAATAAGTGCAGCTGGCAATGTAGCAGTTTCCCAAAGTATCGGTTTGTATTTCGCCGCGGTAATAATCGCCGTAATTATAAACAAGGGTAGAACTGTTGTTAACACCGTCGTTCTGAGAGCCTCCTACATAAGTGGATGCCAGCAGGCTTGTGCCGGTGCTGTTAAATTTTGAAACATATAAATCTGTGCCGCTCAAATATTCTGTGCCGTTATACGGAAACGATAAATAGGAACCGCCGTTAAATGTTGCATCATAAGCGCCCGCTGTTACAGGAAAATCATTTGATCCGGTTGCACCGAAAAGCATTAACTCGTTTTGAGAATTTACAATTAAGCTGCTTACAATTTCGGTACCTGATGCTCCGCCGAGGTAAGTTGAATACTGCATAAAAGTTCCAGACGCGTCGTATTTCGAAATGATTACATCCGTTCTTCCTCCCATTACTGCACCGTTGTAAGTGCCATCGTAAGCACCTGTTGTAACAGGGTAGCCCTGATCAAAACAAGTGCCGCCTGCATACAGGCAGCCATGAGAATCATAAGTGGCAGTCATGCCGAAATTATCTGCGGTTGAACCCGATGAACAGGCGAATACCAATACAGGATCAATAATCAAAGCTGCATTTTTATCATATCCTTTCGGAAAAATAAAACTGACTGTTTCATTTTTTAAAACAAAAAGACATTTAACTTCTTTCTTTCTGCCCTTTATCAATTGGTAGGCATAAGGTTTCTGTTCTTCAATTTCATTAAGGCTGGTTTTTAATACCAGTGAATTCTTCATCAGGATAATGCTTTCGAGGCCCACGTAAGACAGCTGAATTGCATCGGGGTCCGCCTGCGGGCTGACAATAAAATTATATTTCATACTGTTCTGCATGCCGAGTACTTGCAGATCAATTCCAGTATATAAATTTTTATAATTTACTTCTTTATAATTTTTTACACCGCCTGCCCATTTGTTTTTATCCTGTCCAATGTAAAAGTTGCAATAGTCAGGAGTTACATTATTAGAAGATACAAGTGCTGCAGTATCAGCACCGGCAAAGGTCATGCGGAATGCATGAGAGCGGATAGCTTCTATTTTCTTGGGCGGACCGTTTTTCTTTTCTGAAATATGGTTTTTACGAAGTGTTTCTTTATCATAAAAATTATATGTGAAGCAGTTTTTTTCGAGAAATAAAACACCGCCGTCGAGCTGGGCGCGGTACAATACATTTTTATCCCACTGATTTTTATTTTCAGTGAATTTAACTGTGTTCTGCGGTTCGCCTGCTTTTACAGCTCCGGCAAAGCCTTTTGCAAAAAGGCATAAAAAAACAAACAGAAAAAAAGTAATTTTTGCTCCCGGCTCCATTTATACTATTTTCTATTGAAATGCTTCAAATTGCTGCTGATTTTTATTTTTCTCCGGCTTGAAAAACATACTCCTGCTTCGACAGGCTCGGCCTGTTGTCATACAGATAGTTGTCACAACCAGTCGAACGAAATTTACCTGCAATTTCACAAAGTGAAATCTTCATCAAACATCATATTATAACCAAATATAGTATCTTTTGAATGAAATTCAAAAGGCATAGCACATTTACACAAAGCAGGCAGTGTTTTAATATTAAAAAAATTTCTGTAATTGCTGTAGTAATAGCTGTTTCTGGGTGTTTTCATTTCCACTTAATTTCATTTCAGAGTTCACTTAGAAGCATTAATAATTTTTTTATCCAATTAATTATTACATTTGGACGCATTAATTTATGCATCAAATAATTTAAGATCATGCAGGTTTATACATCATACATTAAATCATTACTGCTTACTTTCAGCATTTTTATTTCTGGATTTTTATTTTCTCAGACTAACGGAACCATCCGCGGATTTGTTTATTTAAAAGAATCGGGGGAACCGGTATTGTTTACCAATGTGGTACTCAAAGGCACCACCATGGGACTTGCTACAGATGTAAACGGTTTTTTTTCAATCTCTAAAGTTCCGCCCGGCAGTTATACTATTCAGATCACTTCAATGCTCGGTTACGATACCCTTCAGGAAGCCGTTTCAGTAAAGGCCGGAGAGATAGTAAGCAAAAAATTGTTTTTAACTAAATCTGCTGTACAGCTGAAAGGCGTTGAAATTTCGGCTGAGCAGGAAGCTAAAGAAACAGAAACAAGGGTTTCGGTAAATAAAATTGATCCTATTGCAATTAAAAAATTACCTACAGTAGGCGGTGAGCCTGATTTAGCGCAGTATTTACAGGTATTGCCCGGTGTGATTTTTACCGGCGATCAGGGAGGGCAGCTTTATATACGCGGCGGTTCGCCGGTTCAAAACAAGGTGCTGCTGGATGGGATGACCATTTATAATCCTTTTCACTCTATTGGTTTATTTTCAGTATTCGATGCTGATATAATTCGCAACGCTGATGTTTACAGCGGCGGTTTCGGCGCGGAGTATGGCGGGCGGATATCTTCTATTATGGATATTACAACACGTGACGGAAACAAAAAACGCGTTGCAGGAAAAGTTGCTGCCAGCCCATTTGGTTCTAAAGTATTAGTGGAAGGCCCGCTTGGCCATTTTAAAGAAGGTGATAAAACTACTGCTTCATTTATTCTATCAGCCAAAACATCGTATCTGCCCACAACATCAAAGGTTCTTTATTCTTATGTTGATCCGAACGGGCTGCCTTTCAGCTTTGATGATTATTACGGTAAGGTATCTCTTAATTCAAACAACGGCAGCAAATTAAATTTGTTTGGTTTTGATTTTAATGATAAAGTTAGCTACAAATCTGTTCAGGATATGAGCTGGTCGGAATTCGGCGGCGGTGGAAATTTTTTATTAGTTCCGCAGAACTCGCCTATTTTGGTAAATGGAAATTTTGCATATTCATCCTACAGCATCAAACTAAAGCCTGAAGGAGAAGCAGAAAAAAGCAGCACGATTAACGGCTTTAACATGGGCGTGGGCTTCACTTATTTTATGGGTAAAAACGAATTGAATTACGGTTTGGATGTGGATGGTTTCCATACCGCATTTGATTTTTATAATTCAGTTAACCGGCACATTACGCAGGCTGACAATACCACTGAAATTGGCGGTTACGGGAAATACAAATGGATATCGAAACATAAAAAATTATTGATAGAGCCGAGTTTCAGATTTCAATATTATGCATCCCTTGCGACTGTGTCGCCAGAGCCGCGCATAAGTTTGAAGTATAATATCAGTAAAAAAATCCGTTTCAAATGTTCGGCTGGAATGTATTCTCAAAACCTTATTGCGGCCAATTCCGACAGAGATGTAGTTAATTTATTTTATGGTTTTGTTTCCGGTCCCGATAATCTGCAGACCTCATTTACCAATCCTGACGGAAGCACACGCGCTGTTACGCATGATCTTCAAAAAGCAAACCATTACATTTCCGGTTTTGAATTTGACCTTGCAAAACATCTTGATTTAAATGTTGAAGCGTATCTGAAAGATTTTACACAGCTGACCAATCTTAATAAAAATAAAATTTTTGATGACACTCCTGATAATGCCGCTATACCTGATGTATTAAAAAAAGATTTTATTGTTGAAACCGGCAAAGCATCAGGTGTTGACGTGGTTTTAAAATATGATTACAGAAGAATTTATATCTGGGTAGTTTATTCATTGGGTTTTGTAACCCGCTACGACGGGGTTTTAGCAGATGCAAATGGTAACTTAGTATCTTACCGCCCTAATTACGACAGGAGGCATAATGCCAATGTGGTGGCTTCTTATACTTTTGGGAAAAATCTTAACTGGGAATTTGATGCCCGCTGGAATATTGGTTCAGGCTTTCCTTTCACGCCGACCGGGGGTTTTTATGAAGATGTAAATTTTTCTTCTGGAGTTAATACCAATTACACCGGCACAAACGGTAACTTGAAATATTTCTTTGATCAAAGCCAGGTGAAGGAGCTGCCATGGTATCACCGTTTGGATATTAATATTAAACGCACCTTTTTATTATTTGAACGTACCAAGTTAGAAGTAGCTGCCGGAGCAACAAATGTTTACAGCCGTCAGAACATTTTTTATTTCGACCGCGTTCAGTACAAACGGGTTGACCAATTGCCAATACTGCCTACAGTGAGCGTTGTAATGACATTTTAAATTTAAAATATAATTTAATTGTTTTAATAACAGGTAATAAAAAACAGCCGGATGATGTCCGGCTGTTTTTTTATTTTATGTCTTTCCGATTGGCCTGCCAAGAGACATCTTCTGAATAAGAGGCGTATCATTTTTAACAGAAGATCCTTCGCGAAAAGCTCAGGATGACAGCAAGTGTTTTTTTAACCTGCTTTGGTTATTTTGTTACTTCTATTTTTTTAACAGTGGTTTTATTGTCGGTTGTGAAATGAACAAAATAAACACCTGCAGTTTCATGGCTCAAATCAATTGTTCTCTGAGCAGCCGTACTTTGTTTTTCTTCCCATACTCTTTTTCCAAGAGCATTATAAATTGAAATGTCAACAGGCTTGCTGGTGCTTGCTGATGAGTTCTGCAGAATAAATTTTCCATTGCTTGGGTTGGGATACACTGTGAAATCAGGGCTTACATTGCTATTCGCAATTCCTGTTGTAACAGAAGAGTACAGATCAGAATTCCATAAGCCTCTTCCAAAAGTTCCTGCCCATAATTTATTATTGATGTATGAAATTTCAAGTTCACTTACCACAACATTAGGCAGGCCTGTATTATATGTAATCCAATCTGTCATAGATCCATCTCTGTAATAAACTCCTAAATCTGTTCCGATATATAAACCAGCGTTGCTTCCGTTTTGATAAACAATACAGTTAGCAGGTACATTAGGGAGCGTTCCGGAAATGTTTGTCCATGTTGCCCCGCCGTCAGGCGACGTCCAGACTTTACTGCCTCCTGTGTAACCGGAATTAGTAACAAATATTTTTTGAGGATTTGCCGGATCAACTGCAATGTAAGTTATTGCATCAGTTGATGTTCTGATTAAATTCCATGTGGTGCCTCCGTCCGTTGTTTGAAATAACTCGGTGGATGATGCTGCATAAATTGTATTTGTATTGGAAGGCGCATAAGCCATAGATAAAATATTTCCGGTGATACCGTTAATAGTGCCTAACTGAGCCCATGTAGCGCCTGTATCAAGTGTTTGATAAACCTGTGATTTTCCTACAAGAAGTATATTTGGGCTCATCGGATTTATAATATATGGAGTAACCCATGCACCGTCTTCATCAACAGTGCCCGCTGTTCCGCCATTATTCACTATAATATTAGAGCTGGACCAGCTATCGGTAGTTTTTGATATCTGCCCCTTAACATAGGTGGCATATTGAATGTTTACATTTGTGTAATCAATAATACATTCCATCCCATCGCCCCCAGTAACATCATACCAGGAACCTGCATATAATTCTTTTGAGCCGTTATCCTGAAGCCCGCAGATAACAATATCTGCAATGGTTGCGGAAGTACTGATTCTGTAAATTTCACTTATTGCCATTCCGTTTGTAATGTCAGTCCACGTTGTGCCGGCATTGCTTGTAACGTAGAGTCCGCCGTCGTTACACTCATAAACATTATTGTTTAAAGGGTTATAGGCAATAAAATGTTTATCAGCATGAACTTCAGGAACAGTGGTAGTCTGCGAACCAGTCCATATATCATTCAGATTCCAATTTGCACCGCCGTCGGTCGAACGCCATGTATTCACTCCTCCCAGCCAAATTTCATTTGCATCGGCCGGATTCACGGCATAAGCCAAGTCGTACCATCCCTGACCTCCGCAGGCTGAGGCATCAAATGAGCTGTTAAGTAAATTGTTGCTGCATGTTCCGGTATAATATTGTGTGAAGGAAGCACCGCTGTCAGTTGAGCTCCATAATCCTCCTAAACCTTCGTCAGAGCTGTTTGAGCAGACTGCATTAACTGTGGCCGCGTTATTTGCAGATACTGCAATGCTCACCCTGTCGTATCCGGTAAAGCTGGTTACCTGTGTCCAGCTGATTCCGGCATCTGTAGAGGTAAAGATCTGCGCGTTTGAATTATAGTCGTAAGTTGAAGCATAAACAAAATTGGGATCAGCAGGTTTAAATTCCATATCAATAAACCAGCCTGTCTTCTGTTTTGTCCATGTTGTTCCTCCGTTTGCAGTTCTCCAGATTCCATCAGAAGCAGCAGCAAGTAATATCAATGGGTTAGTAGGATTAATAATTAATCTTCTGATAACTTTTTGAGAGGATAGCGTCCAGTTTAATCCTGTTGTATTCCATGATGCGCCTCCGTCAATTGATTTAAGTACACCCACACTTTTTGTATCACCGCCGCCATCGCCGTCGCCTGTTGCGATATACATAATGCTCGGATTGGAAGGGTTGATTGCAATATCACTTACCCCGAGAACTGGATTATTATCTGTGTTGGTTGACCATGTTGTTCCGCCGTCAGTGGTTTTCCAAAGACCGCCTGCAGGGCATCCGACCCAAAACGTCTGTGCAATTGTCGGGTGAAATGCAATGCAGTTAATTCTTCCTATCCCGGCGTAGCCTCCGGTGCTGGTAGTCGCTCCTTTGAAAGTCCAGTTGGCATTGCTTGTTACAGCCTGCATACTTTTATTTGAATGAGCATCATTATATTTTTTAAATTCTTTCCACAAAATATCTGAGGCCGGAAACTCACCGCTCTTCCCAACTCGCTGTCCCCAGTACCATTCCCAGCGTTTGAATTTTTCATAGTCGCCGTCTTCAAGAGCTTTCTTTTTTTTAATTTCTTTTTTGTCTTTATTGGAATCGTAAAATGCTTTTTGAATATCATAGAAAGTCGGATTTTCTTTTTTGACATTCTTCATCCATGTCTGTCCGTTGCACAAAACAGCCGCAAACAAAAACACAGGAAGCAGGATTGACTTTGTAATTATTTTCATTTTTCAATTTTTAGAATTGTTTAATTAACTACTGACGATTAATTGATTTTTGTTTTTTAATTTCTTTTACAATAAAGTATTCCCTGATTCCATTAACTGAATAGGCGATTAATGCAGCGCCTTTATAATTTATAGGCGGATTATTATTTGCCGGGTTATTATTTTTAATTTTAGCAGAATGAATATCGGAAACCTTTAATGTGATCGTATCTCCATTGACATACTTAATCGGCTGGCTTGAAACAGTTTTTGTTTTTTTTGTAATATAAATGCTGTATGCTTTACCGCTAATCCAAGCGGAGTCAAAAACAATTTTATCTGGAGTTTTTATTTTTATTTTAAAAGAATAGTCAATTCCGCTTCCCCCGTTTGCTGCACCTGCTGACCAACTTTCAGAGGCTGCATTTAAAAGTTTGAAATACTCTTTTTTGTGTGTTGAGTTTGAAGTTTTTTTAGTCTCTTTTATTCTCAGTGTCTCAGCTGAAATAATAACTGCTTCTTTATTTTTTCTGTCAGTAGCATCAAGAGTCTCTTTAGAGGGAATGGTTTTATATTTTTTTGCTGCTATGTTTTCTCTGTTAACGCTGTGCTTAAAAAGATTTATAGATGCAGGAAAAAAAATAATGAAGAACAAAATGATTTTCATTTATGGAAGTTTAAAATTTAATTAATTACTTACTTAGGTACTCCTGCTTTAACATTTCCAATTGAAAACAACTGCAATGTGTTATCGCCGACTCTTCAAAAGTTATCTGTTTATTTAATGATATAACCCTTGATTGAAAAGATGCCTCTCGGCAAAAGCCGAGAGGCATAATATTACATATAAATTTTCTTCCAGCAGTTTAAATATTAGCTCTTGCAATAATTTCTTTCATAATCTCATTGGCACCTGCATAAATTTTTTGCACCCTGCTGTCCGCATAAGCGCGCGCAATCCAATATTCCCAAACATATCCGTAACCGCCGTGGAACTGAAGGCATTCATCAACCACTTTGCATTGCAGTTCAGTCATTGCATATTTTAGCATGGCTGCAGTGGGCACATCTAATTCATTTTTCAAATGCAGTTCTATACATTTATCAACAAACACTCTGCCGATCTGTGTTTCTGTAATCAGCTCTGCAAGCCTGAAACGCGTATTCTGAAAAGAAGCAATCGGCTTGCCGAAAGCAATGCGCTCTTTGGTATATTGAATAGTTTTTTCGATAGCAGTTTCAGCAGTTGCAATAGCCATAATGCCTACCAGGAGTCTTTCCTGCGGAAGTTCCTGCATTAGGTAATTAAATCCAGCACCTTCCTTGCCTAATAAATTTGTGAGAGGCACCTTTACATTATCAAAAAATAATTCACAGGTGTCCTGTGCTTTCATGCCGATTTTTTTCAATGGATTGCCTTTAGTATAGCCCTTCATGCTGGTATCCATTATTAGTAAGCTGGTTCCTTTTGCACCAGCAGCAGGATCGGTTTTTACAACTACAATAGCCATATCGCTCATGTAGCCGTTGGTAATAAATGTTTTTGAACCGTTTACTAAATAATGATCTCCCTGTTTAACAGCTGTGGTTTTTATTCCCTGCAAATCGCTGCCGGCAGCAGGCTCGCTCATAGCAATAGCAGTGATAACCTCACCGCTTATCATTTTCGGAATCCATGTTTTTTTCTGTTCTTCAGTTCCGTAATGTAAAATATAAGGAGCAACAATATCCGAATGCAGAAAGAATCCGGGGCCTGAACAGCCAGTTTTTGAAAGCTCTTCAATGATCACAGTGCTGTAAAGAAAATCAGATCCTGAGCCGCCGTATTCAACCGGTGCACATGGACAAAGAATACCCATTTCGCCGGCCTTCAGCCATGCTTCACGGGAAATTTGTCCTTCCTTCTCCCACTGATCATGATGCGGAACAATTTCTTTCAGGAAAAAATCTCTTACTGCAATTCTAAGCATTTCATGCTCTTCGGTAAATAGTGTACGTGGTATCATAATTTTGTTTGTGTTTAACCTCTCTCTTTGTTTCTTCTTCTAAGTGAGAAGGAAGCAGGTGAGGTTTGTTAATTGATTAGTAATTATTATTTGTTAAATATTCTTTTTCATTCAAAGCAATTCGTTCCGAAAATATTTTGATTAGGTAACGCTCTTTTGCGTGAGGGATAGCAGCGGAAATCCTTTTTTTATTTCGAAAAAAAGATTGCAGCGGATAGCCCGGCCCCCCAGATTTTTATCGGGGGACACGTCCAAATTTATAAAATAATCCCGGCATCTCTTAATTGTTCAATTTCTATTTTTGAACAGCCTGCGGCCAGCAGCTCCTGTTCTGTATGCTCACCGAGAAGCGGCGGAGGCATTGAAGCTTCGAACTGAAAACTGCTGAATTTAAGAGGCAGTGCAAACTGTATCACATCACCTTCATTGGGATATTTATTTATCTCAATCATGCTTCTTGCCTTTACCTGTGAATTATCCAGGCTTTCTTTTAATGAAAGAACCGGCGATACACAGCAGTCGATGTCATTAAATTTATCAGTCCAATATTGCCTTGTATTACTTTTAAAAATTGCTGCAGTTTCAGCAAATACTTTAGGAGCTTCTTCTTCCTCCGGCATGTGAAAAGGTATCAGATCAGCTCTATCAACAGCTTTGCAGAAACGTTCCCAGAATTTAAATTCCAGCGCGCCGAGTGCAATAAATTTTTTATCGGATGTTTCATACGTCGAATAGCAGGGGAGGGACCCAGTTAAAAATCCCATGTCATCATTGTTTACCTGTGCTAAGGAGGTTATTGTATGCGCAAGGATTCCATCCATAATTGATACATCAATATACTGCCCTTCGCCTGTAATTTTCTGCTGCACAAGCGCAGCAAGTATTCCCATTGCTGCATTCAATGAACCTCCAGCAATATCGGCAATCTGAAAATTTGGAATAAAAGGAAATGCTCCTTTGCGGTCGAGCACCCCTGTATAAGCGCAGTAATTAATATCATGGCCTGCTTTATTGCGGTAGGGGCCTGTCTGGCCGTAACCAGTGATGGAGCAGTAAATCAATTTTGGATTTATTTTTTTGAGTGTATCGTAATCTATTCCTAGCTTATTTACTACGCCGGGGCGGAAGCTTTCAACAATTATATCTGCATGAGCGGCTAATTTTAAAAATATTTTGCGGCCTTCATCTTTTGTAAGATCAATGGCTGCTGAACGTTTATTGCGGTTTACGGCGTTAAAAAAAGTTGAATTTGTATTTTGCATCGGAGGCATCCAGCGTGCGTAATCACCGATTGAAGGTTCTTCAATCTTGAGCACATCAGCTCCCATATCGGCTAAATGAAGCGTACACATCGGGCCGGGAAGAAGACGTGTTAAATCTAAAATTTTAACGCCGGTTAAAGGTTTTTTTTTCACAGTTAAAAGATTAAATTATTTCTTTCACAATTTTGCGTCTGATTGATGCAGGCAGTGTAAACTTAAACCAGCTCTCATAAGTTTCACTTAATCCTGTATGCCGCAATTATCAAATCCGTTATTTATAAAGGGGCATTATTCTCAGTATTATTTTGCCTACTTTTATAAGCAATAAAAGTATCAAAATTCTCAGCAAATAAAATTAAAACGATTTCTTTTATTTTTTTAAAGAGGACTTTTTAAGAAGAATTTTCAGTTTTCAGCAGACTGCCTAAAGTCCCTTTATTCATTGGCAAAAACAGCAATCAATATTTCTGTGCTGGTTTTATAAATTTCTATAATTTAATTATGAAACAATTAAAATTTTTATTCCCATTGTCAGTATTTTTGAGTTCCTGCGGGTTGATGGGAATTCATTTTAAAGTTCATAATCCCGGAAGAGCCGGAAAATACCCGAAGTTCAGTAAGGAAATAATTCTGCTTGGAGAAAATACGCCGATACGAAAAAATTTCGATGTTACTTTTTATGATCTTGATATAAACATAAATCCACTGGATAAAACATTAGGCGGCTGGGTGGAAGTAAGGGCGAAGGCTCTGAATGATATTGATTCAATACAATTGGATCTTGACCAGCCGTTTATTATTGATGAACTGCGATGGAAATCGCGAGAAGGACAAAGTTTAAATTATTCCAGAAAATACAGGGGTGTGTTTATTAAACTGCCTCAGCGGCTGAAAAAAGGAGAGGCTTTCAGCGTTGATATAAAATATCACGGCAAACCAATTATATCCAGTAAACCGCCATGGGTAGGCGGACTCGTATGGAAAAAAGATAAACAGAAAAATGACTGGGCCGGTGTAGTCTGCGAAACCGAAGGAGCAAGTATTTGGTTCCCTTGCAAGGATCATACTTCTGATGAGCCCGACAGTGCCCGTATGCGATTTACAATTCCTGATACAACATTGTTTGTAGTTTCCAACGGCATTTTTACTGGTGCTGAAAAAAAGCAAAATTCGCAGTCATTTAATTGGAAGGTGAGCTACCCGATCAATTTATATGATATAACTTTTTATGTCGGGAATTTTGTCCGGCTGGATGATTCCTATACCGGAATCAATGGGAAAAAACTCAACATCAGTTATTATGTTCTTAAACCAAATGCTGAAAAAGCAGCGGCTCATCTCCCGCAGGTAAAGAAACACATAAAAGCATATGAAGAATTATACGGCGAATATTCCTGGTACAACGATGGTTTTAAACTTGTGGAATCGCCGTATGCCGGTATGGAGCATCAAACTGCAATTGCCTACGGAAACGGATACAGGAATGATATCACAGAGAAGGATGACTATATTATTCTTCATGAAAGCGGGCATGAATGGTTTGGAAATGCTGTTACAGCAGCTGATCTGGCAGATGTATGGCTGCAGGAAGGAATTACAACGTATGGAGAATATCTTTATCTTGAAAAAGAATACAATTCAAATATTGCATTTAACCACCTGTTTTTTTATCGGTTGGAAATCAAAAATAAGCTGCCTATAGTCGGTCCGGTCGGAAGAAGATATTTTGATTATCACGACGGAGATGTTTATGTAAAGAGTGCATGGATGCTGCATTCTTTAAGAAACAATATTAACAATGACACTGTGTTTTTTTCCATTTTAAAAACTTTTTATAATGAAAATAAATTAAAAGTAACCGGCACAACTGCTTTTATTGAAATTGTAAACAGAAAAACCGGAAAAGATTACAGCTGGTTTTTTGAACAATATCTCAATAATAATAAAGTACCATTTCTGGAATATCAATATTGTTCAGATGGAACCACGTATTATAGATGGACAGAGGTTTCTGAAGGGTTTAACAAATTAAGTATTCCATTAAAATATGAGGGGCTTGAAAAAACGTATGAAATATTTCCGGATGTGCAGGTGAAGAAATTAAAACTTCCGGAAGGGCAGAATATTTCTTCAGCCATTTACTTTAATGACCGCAAAGCATTATTCGGAATTAAAAAGAACAAAAAATTGCGACGGATATATGAAAGCCAGAAAGTCGGGAAGTAAGCAGCGTAAGGCTTTTAAGCTGTTTTTTGCATTGATTTAATTTTGATATGTTAAGTGCTTATTGTAAGAATTTTCTGCATCATTAATTTTAGAAAAAAAATAAATCAGGCCACATTTTAATTTTTTTTAAAATATTTTCAACATTTTTTTAAAATGTGTGGTTCTCAAGTTTTTTTTTCCTAAACTTGTATTCATGAAAAAAAATCTATTGTTAGCGCTTTGTTTTGTCGGGATATCAACTTTATCTTATTCGCAGGCAGGCGGCAGTGAAAAATCAGGAAGCTTCTTTTCGCGCGTATTTCACGGCGGATCAAGATCGCACAAGCAAATGAACCATTTTGGCAAATCGCAGAATGATCCGAACATTAAAGACAATGGAACATCTTACAAGAGAAGTGACAGAGGCAGAAAAAGAGTGGACGGAGACGGATTTAGCGCGCCAAAAACAGGACCTAGAAAGAGAAACAAAAAAAACGGCATCAGATAATTTCCTGATGAATAAGAAAGGTTCGATGCTTTCTCGGACTATAAATCCTCCCAGATATTTTTAAAAACTGTTTCCAGTTCTTATTTTATTACTGCTATTTTGTCTCTGTTTGCGATCTCTCCGCTTCGTTCTATATTCTAATGTACAACGACTTAAATCTTTTTGGATTTAGTATAATTACTTTTCAAATTTCTAAATCTGCTCACTCTAAATCCTGAACAGATAAACCCAGATTATATAAATGAAAATTTTATTCATTGATTCAAATCACCCCTTGCTTCGCGAAACACTCGAGAAAGCAGGACATACGTGCGATTTGAATTATCATTGGACGATAGAAGAAATCATTGACAGCATTCATTTATATGACGGTATTATTATCCGAAGCAAAATAAAGATCACAAAAGAAATTATTGATAAAGCCGCCAATCTTAAATTTATTGCACGTGCCGGGGCAGGCATGGAAAATATTGATGTTGCTTATGCTGAAAGCAAAGGAATAAAATGTCTGCATGCTCCTGAAGGAAACCGCGATGCAGTGGCAGAACATGCTTTAGGAATGTTGTTATCTCTTTTCAATAATTTAAACAGAGCAGATAAAGAGGTGCGTGAAGGAAAATGGATACGTGAAAGAAACCGCGGTATTGAATTAATGGGAAAAACTGTTGGGATTATCGGGTACGGAAATATGGGCAATGCCCTTGCTGAGCGCTTAAAAGGATTCGGAGTAAAAATATTGGTTTATGATAAGTACAAAAATAATTTTGGAACTGATAAAATTATTGAATCTTCGCTAGAACAGATTTTCACTGAAGCGGATGTGCTTAGTTTGCACACTCCTTTAACTGCTGAAACCCATTATTTAATTAATGATGACTTTATCAATCGCTTTAATAAAAATATTTACATCATAAATACCTCCCGCGGCAAATGCCTGAATACTGCTGATTTGATAAAAAATTTAAAGTCAGGAAAAGTATCCGGCGCATGCCTAGATGTACTGGAATACGAGGCTGTATCATTTGAAAATATTGATAAAGTAAATCTTCCTGCGCCGTTTAAGGCTTTGATTGAAAGCGATAAAGTGCAGCTATCTCCGCATATTGCCGGCTGGACAATTGAGAGTAATGAAAAAATTGCAAATGTTCTTGCGGAAAAAATATTGAGTCTGAAACTGTTTTAGCTGATTTATATTCGAATATTTTTTATCTCTTCTGTTAATTAGGTGCAATAGAATTTACGAAATTTAATTCTGTGCTTCACAAATAGACCTGTTTTCAGTTATTTGAAAATCTCATAACGAAAACACTCATTCCCCTTTTTAATTCAATCGTTGAGATTTGAAAAATGCTTTACACTTTTAAAATACTCTGAGAGTCAGCAAAAAATTGATTCATATCTTTATGCAAATTAAATTAAAATGGAAATAGGAAAACCCAAACATACGAATGTGCTCATTAATGAAACTAGTCCGTATTTATTGCAGCACGCGCATAACCCGGTAAACTGGCATGCCTGGAATAATGAAACACTTGAAAAAGTAAAGCGGGAGGACAAACTTATTTTAATTAGTATCGGTTACTCTGCCTGCCATTGGTGTCATGTGATGGAACATGAAACATTTGAAGACGAAGCTGCCGCAGAAATTATGAATACGCATTTTGTCTGTATAAAAGTTGACCGCGAGGAAAGACCCGACATTGACCAGGTTTATATGCATGCAGTTCAGCTGATGACAGGGCAGGGGGGCTGGCCGCTCAACTGTTTTGCTTTGCCCGACGGCAGACCCGTTTACGGCGGAACGTATTTTCAAAAAGCTCAGTGGATAAATATACTGCTTCACCTTGCAGATTTATACCGTGATAATAAAGACAAAATGCTTGACTATGCAAATCAGCTCACAGATAGTGTTAAGAAAGCAGAGCTGATAAAAACTGATAAGCCTCAGCAAGAATTTAGTATTGAAACAATAAATCAAAGCTATAACAATTGGAAATTAAATTTTGATACTGTAGATGGCGGTCCGGACAGAGCGCCAAAATTCCCACTTCCGAATAATTATCAGTTTCTGCTCCGTTATGCCTTTTCTGCTGCTGTTACGGAAGAGTCAGGGGAAGAAGCTTTGACGCATGTTCATCTTACGCTTCAGAAAATGGCATACGGCGGTATTTACGATCAAATTGGCGGCGGTTTTTCGCGTTACTCAGTTGATCCTTATTGGAAAGCCCCCCATTTCGAAAAAATGCTGTACGATAATGCTCAGCTTGTAACGCTTTACAGCGAGGCATTCCAGGCTTCTAAAAATCCTTTATATAAACAAGTAGTATATGAAACACTTGCCTTCACCGCCAGGGAATTAACATCTCCCGAAGGGGCCTTTTATTCTGCATTAGATGCAGATTCGGAAGGGGTAGAAGGGAAATATTACGTATGGAAAAAGGATGAACTCCAGCATATTTTAAAAGGCAAATTTAATTTGTTTTCTGATTATTTCAATGTAAATGAACTCGGGTTGTGGGAACATGATAATTATATTTTACTGCGGAATGTAAGCGATGAAATCATTGCAGCGAAATACAATTTGAGTATTGCTGAACTTCAATCAGCTGTCACTGAAATGAAAAAACAGCTTTTAGAAATTCGTAAAAAAAGAATCAGACCGGGATTGGACGATAAAACGCTGACATCCTGGAACGCATTGATGTTAAAGGGATATGTGGATGCCTATAATGTTTTTAATGAACAGCCTTTCTTAGATGCTGCAAAAAAAAATGCAGATTTTATTTTGGACAAGCAGTTAAATAAGGACGGAAGCTTAAATCATAATTACAAAAACGGCAAATCAAATATTAACGGATACTTAGAAGATTATTGTTTTACTATTGAAGCTCTTACAGCCTTGTATGAAGCTGATTTCGACGAACATTACCTGCATAAAGCGGATGAGCTGATGAAGTATGTTATCAATCATTTTCAGGATGTAAAGAGCGGTATGTTTTATTTTACTTCCGATAAAGACACTGCACTCATCAGCAGAAAAATGGAATTATCAGACAATGTAATTCCTGCCTCCAACTCCAGTATTGCCAAATCATTATTCATTCTGGGTCATCATTTTGAAAATGAAGCGTACCTAAATATGAGCCGTAAAATGCTTAATAACATGCTGGCAGATATTGTTAATTATGGCTCTGGATACAGCAATTGGTCAACGCTGCTATTGAATTTTACACAGCCGTTTTTTGAGATTGCAATTACAGGTGAACTTACTGCTGAAAAACGAAAGGCTTTTAATGAGTATTATATCCCCAATAGTTTGTTTGCTGGAAATGCCAATGAAAGCGGGCTTCCATTATTAAAGAACAGATGGACTGCGGAAAAAACATTTATTTACATTTGTTCCAATAAAACCTGCAGCAAGCCGGTAACCGAGGCTGCCGAAGCTTTGAGCCAATTGAATATTATTTAAATTAACTTGCATAGTGCAGTTAATAAAATTAACTTTGCCGTTCAGCCCGGGTGATGAAATTGGCAGACATGTACGCTTGAGGGGCGTATGTCGTAAGACGTGCGAGTTCGACTCTCGTCCCAGGCACTTTTATGGAAAGCATATCAGAAATGGTATGCTTTTTTTATCCCTTTTGAAAGCATTGTCTTTACTGAAAATTTTCACTTGCTCTTACAACTCTAATGTTTTAGAAAGGTTGAAAATATCAATTATGATTTTTTTTCATCCTGTTTTTTAATTTATCCAGCCTCCGTTTTGTAATATTCTTATCTTTGGCTTTGATGAAAGGCTTATTTAATCAGGTTACATGCAATTTTTAAAAATAAAAAAATGAAAACCAACACTATTATTCTCATCGGAATTTTTTCTTTTTTCGGTTTTGCTTTCAAACCGGCGGCTAAAACATTATACGATTTCAAAGTAAAAGATATTGAAGGAAAGGAATTTGACATGGCCCAGCTGAAAGGTAAAAAAGTTATGGTTGTGAACACTGCATCAGAATGTGGATTCACACCTCAATATAAAGAACTCCAGGAACTTTATATTAAATACAAAGACAAAAATTTTGTAATAATTGGATTTCCTGCAAATAATTTTGGAGGGCAGGAACCTGGATCAGACCCGGAAATAAAAACGTTCTGCACAAAAAATTACGGAGTCACATTCCCCATGATGTCTAAAATTTCTGTGAAAGGAGATGACATGGCTCCCCTTTACAAATGGCTTCAAAATAAATCAGAAAATGGAGTGGAGGATGGTTCTGTTAGATGGAATTTTCATAAGTTCCTCATTGATGAAAAAGGCCAATGGGTGCGTTCGGTGGGTTCTCGAACAAAGCCTGACAGTGAAGAAATAACCAATTGGATTGAAGGGGAAATCTGATATAAAACTCAGTAGTTAATCCGGCTTAAATGGAGCTTTAAAATTAAACCGTGTTCTTTTCAGAATAAAACCCTGCAGTAACATCAAGCCTTACGCTTTGTCCGGTCTGGAAATATTTTCCTTATCACCTTTTCGGAAAATTCAAAAAAATGAATTTTAAAGAGAAATGAATTCATCCAGCCGCAGGTGATGCAGTAATACTTATCGTTTGGCGCTGTGTGATGAACGTTGTGGTGATCGGGGGGAAGAATGAGCCCCATCTTTTGCAGAGCTGCAATTAAAACAGGAGGTTTTTCCATGTGAGCCCATTTGTGAAATTGATTGGTGCACAAAATAAAAAGCACCACCATCATTAAATAAAATGCAGTAAGATACCCGATAGTACTTGTGTGTATAGGAACAAAAAAATAAACCGGGATTAGAATAAATAAGCAGACAATACAATTACTTGCATTCACCTCAATCCAATCATGGCGGACAATACCTTGAGGGTCGGTATGGTGGTCGCGAAATGGTTTAATAAATCCTGGGCCAAGGACGGGGGTTTCCGGAGTTCCAAAAGTATCTCCAAGAAAATGAACAAAACCTGAAATAAAATCAGCCGTAAAATACGCAAGCAGAACGAGGGAAATTAAAGCAAGGCTTAACCAGTTAGGCATTGTATGGCCAAATGGGCTGATCAGCTGTAAATACAGCAGAATACAGAATACAGTAAATGCAATAATACCAAGTATCTCAATGATCCGAAAGGATGCCGGATAATCGTAATTTCCTTTTAATAAAAAGGATGAAATCTGTTTCATTTTTTTGTTTTTTTTAAAGATTAAACTAAAAACAAAAACGGTTTGAAAATATTTCAGAACCGTTTCTATTTTTAGAAAAAATTCGTTTCTATTCTGTTAAAACAAAACTTTCCAAAAATTTAGTTGTATAGTTTCCTTTGATAAAATCTTCGTCTTTCATTAATTTTAAATGGAAAGGGATAGTAGTTTTTATACCTTCAATTACGTATTCACTCAATGCACGGTGCATCTTCGCAATGGCCTCTTCACGCGTCTGCGCAACAGTAATAAGCTTTGCAACAAGGCTGTCGTAATTAGGAGGAATGGTATAGCCCGCGTAAATGTGCGAATCAATGCGAACACCATGTCCGCCGGGAGTATGAAGGTTTACAATCCTTCCCGGGGAAGGACGGAAATTGTTAAAGGGATCTTCCGCATTGATACGGCATTCTATTGCATGCAGCTGCGGAAAATAATTTTTTCCTGAAATAGGAACACCTGCGGCAACTAATATCTGTTCGCGTATCAGGTCATAATTAATTACTTCTTCAGTAATGGGGTGTTCCACCTGTATGCGGGTATTCATTTCCATGAAAAAGAAATTGCGGTGCTTGTCAACCAAAAATTCTACGGTGCCTACACCTTCATATTTCACAGCTAATGCAGCCTTAATTGCAGCGGCGCCCATTGCATCACGCAGCTCCGGAGTCATAAACGGAGAGGGTGTTTCCTCCACTAATTTTTGATGACGTCTTTGAATGGAGCAGTCTCTTTCTGATAAGTGGCAGGCTTTTCCGTATCGGTCGCCTACAATTTGGATTTCGATATGTCGCGGTTCTTCAATGTATTTTTCCATATACATTGCGCCGTTGCCAAATGCCGCTTCAGCTTCTTTAAATGCTGAATCATAAAGCGCTTCCATATCTTCCTCTTTCCAGACAATGCGCATACCTCTTCCGCCTCCGCCAGCTGTAGCCTTAATAATTACAGGGTAGCCTATTGCAGGAGCCAGTTCTTTAGCATGATCAGAGCTTTCCAATAATCCTTCCGAACCAGGAACGCAGGGAACTCCGGCAGCTATCATTGTAGATTTTGCCGATGCTTTATCTCCCATGGAGTTAATCATTTCGGGCGAAGCACCAATAAATTTAATATTATTATCCTGGCAGATTTTCGAAAATTTTGCATTTTCAGATAAGAAACCGTAACCGGGATGTATTGCATCTGCATCGGTTATTTCCACTGCGGAAATAAGACTTGGAATATTTAAATAAGAATCTTTGCTTGGCGGAGGGCCTATACATACAGCCTCATCGGCAAATTTAACATGTAACGAATCTTTGTCGGCGCTTGAATAAACTGCAACCGTTTTAATTCCCATTTCTTTACAAGTGCGGATTACGCGTAAGGCTATTTCCCCCCTGTTTGCTACAAGTATTTTTTTGAACATCTTTTTTAATGAGTTTAAAGTTTTAAAGTTTAAAGTTTGAAAGTGCCAAGCTTAATCAGCATAGAACTTTGAACTTTAAACTTTAAACTGAAATTTAAGCAGGATCAACTAAAAACAAAGCCTGATCGTACTCAACAGGAGTAGCATCATTTACCAATACTTTTACAATTTTACCTTTGATTTCCGATTCAATTTCATTGAATAGTTTCATTGCTTCAATGATGCAGGTAACTTTTCCGGGAGTAATTTCATCGCCTACGTTAACAAACAAAGGTTTATCAGGCGCAGAAGAGCGGTAGAAGGTACCAACCATCGGTGATTTAACAGTAACATATTTTGATTCATCCGTATCAATTGCTGCCGGCATTTTTACTTCAGCAGCTTTTGCTTCTATTGCCACTGGTGCCTCATAATGCTGTGCAGGTGCACTAGTCTGTAGAGGCGCGGGGGATGAAGTTTGAACAAAAAACTGTTCTTTACTTTTTGAAGATGATGTTTTAATAATAATTTTTACATCTTTAGTTTCTAACTCAACCTCGCTTACGCCTGATTTTGCTACGAACTTTATTAAATCCTGAATTTCGGTTAATTTCATCTTTTTATATTGTTAAATTGTTCTTAAGCTAAATTGTTGAATTGCTATATTGTTATGATGGTTTAATGCCTAATCTAAACTTTATAACCTTCAACTTTCAAACTTTCAACTATTGTAAGCCCATTTCAAATAAATTGCTCCCCAAGTGAAGCCTGCGCCGAAAGTGGAAATAATAATATTGTCTCCTTTTTTCATTTGTTTTTCATAATCCCATAAACAAAGAGGGATTGTTGCAGAAGTAGTATTGCCGTATTTTTGAATATTCAACATTACTTTTTCCTGCGGAAGCCCCATTCTGTGTGCTGTTGCGTCTATTATGCGTTTGTTTGCCTGATGCGGCACCAGCCATGCAACATCTTCTGATTTCAATTTATTTTTTTCCATTATTTCTGCCGACACTTCTGCCATGCATACTACGGCTCTTTTAAAAACCGGCTGTCCGTCTTGAAACACGTAATGTTCTTTTGCATCAATACTCTCGTGTGAGGGCGGTTTTACAGAACCTCCGGCTTTTTGATGAAGGTACTTGCGGCCAGATCCGTCAACTTTTAAGATAGAATCAATAAGTCCTAACCCTTCTGTATCCGGCTCCAGCAGAACTGCCCCGGCTCCGTCGCCGAAAATGATGCAGGTAGAGCGATCGGTATAATCCATTATTGACGACATTTTATCTCCGCCCACAACAATAACTTTTTTATATTTTCCGGTTTCGATAAACTGCGATCCTGTTGCAAGTGCGTAAAGAAAGCTGGAGCACCCACCCGCTAAGTCAAATCCCCAGGCATTTACAGCGCCTATTTTGTCACATATAACATTGGAAGTAGCAGGAAAAACAAAATCAGGTGTAACAGTACCCACAATAATCATGTCGATATCTAAAGCACTGATACCGCGTTTTTTTAGGAGAAGTTCAACTGCAGGAACGCACATATCAGAAGTGCCTAAGCCTTCGCCTTTCAATATTCTGCGTTCTTTAATCCCTGTGCGTTCCTCAATCCATTGCGAAGTTGTAGGAACCATTTTTTCGAGTTCTGTATTCGACAGAATAAATTCGGGAACATAACCCGCAACAGCGGTAATAGCAGCAGTTATTTTAGTCATTATTGAAATGCAGATTTTATTTTATCAGAAAGTTTTGCTTCAATTATATCTTTGGTAACAAGAAGCATATTTTTTACGGCAGTTTCATTAGAAATGCCGTGACCGATCATTACTGTTGAATTGATTCCCAATACGGGTGTTCCTCCGTAATTTTCATAGTTGAAACGGTTGAAATATTCATCTTTTATACCTCTTCTTCTGATCATGGTATAAAATGCTTCCGCCTGTTTTAAAACAATATTGCCGGTAAACCCATCGCAGACAATAACATCGGCTAAATCGGTAAAAACATCACGTCCTTCAACGTTGCCGATAAAATTAAAATCGCTGCTGTCTTTCATTAAACCATGTGCAGCCTGAGCTACAAGATTGCCTTTTTCGGGCTCTTCACCAATATTTAATAAACCGATTTTCGGGTTTTTAATGCCGTAAACATGCTCTGCATAAAGTGAGCCGATTACTGCAAATTGGTATAATACATCTGGTTTGCAGTCCGCATTAATACCTACATCGAGTATTAAACCCACTCCGCCGTTTTCTTTAGGCAGTATAGTTGTGATGCATGGACGTATTACACCAGGGATAGTTTTTACACTAAACATAGAGCCTACCAGCATTGCGCCGGTATTGCCGTTGCTGGCAAAGCCGTCTATTTTCCCCTCCTTTAAAAGATGAAACCCAATGCTAATGCTAGAATTGGGTTTCTGTGTAAAGGCTTTGGTAGGATGTTCACCCATACCAATTACTTCAGAGGCATGTACAATATCGAAATTGCCAGGGTCTGCGTTATGCTTCGCAAGGCATGAAACAATCACTTTTTCATCGCCTATGAGTACAAGGCGAACATCTTTGGGTAATTCATTATAAGCTGAAACAGCCCCGGATACAGTTGCATCGGGTGCGAAATCACCGCCCATAATATCTATACCAATTTTCATAAAGTAAAAAATTAATGGTTATATATTTATCTGGTGTTATAAGGTTTTAGATGTTACCTGGCTGTATTGAAAATACCAATTAACGATTAAGCCTGTAAACAGTGCCTTGAGATTAAGCCGAAACTTTTTTCTCAACTGCAAGTTTGCCTTTGTAATAACCGCAGCCTCCGCATACACGGTGGTACAATGTTGGTGCTCCGCAGTTTGAGCATGTTGAAAGTGTAGATGCTACAGCTTTGTCCTGACCTCTACGGCTGTCTCTTCTAGATCTTGATAATTTTCGCTTTGGATGTGGCATTTTAGTTTATTATTTAATTGTTTATTATTTGTTTTTAGTTGTTTGTTACCTATTGTTTATTTATTTCAGACGTCTTAATTTAAATTAATGTTTTTTAAATCGTCCCAGCGCGGGTCATCAGAAGACTTTTCTTCTTTTTCATTTTCAATCAAAAAGTCATTTAATTTCTTTAACATTTCTTTATCACAAGTACTTTCACCTTTCAAATTATCGGGGTGAACCCGTTTAATCGGCACAGACAATGCAATGTATTCGTATAAGAACTGTGATAAATCAAGTTCGTGTTCATTGGCTGCAATGGTAATGATATCATCGTCTTCATCGCCGGTTTCACTGCCTCCGACTTTTACAATCAACTTGTAGTTACCGCTTATGGGCAGATCAAATTCGGCTGCACAGCGGTCGCACACTGCTTTTACCGTTCCGCTGATTTCGAACTGAAACACCATCATTGTTGACTGCTTCAGAAGCGCAAGCTTCACTAAAATTGAGGCTTGTTTAATCTCAGAATAATCAAAACTTTTAAAGAACTTTTCACCAATATTAAAATCATATAAATGCGTGCCTGCACTTAAACCAACAAACTGAATAATGTATTCTTTTCGGGTCTGCATTTTACATACTTTTTAAAGAAGGAGGACAAAGGTAGAAAAATCCGCTTTATATCAAAAAAAAGTTTCAGGTTTAAGACTTAAGTTTAAAGTTAAAAAGGTTAAAGTTCAATTTATGCCAATTGAAATGAGTTTTTAAAAAATGTCAATATTCAGAAGTGCCCGATTAAATTAGATTGATTATCAGTTGTTTGTATTTAGGTTCTTTGACATTTTAAGAGATCGGGCTTTGAAGTAGTTGATTTAGTTATGTTTTGTCAAAAAGTGATGTGCTAAAAAACTGTAAGATTTCGTAAGGCGAGCGATTGGTTTTAAGTTTGCTTTTTATAACTGCAACCAGCGTGTATGCGATGATGGCAATATATACTTGTGTTTTTACTGCATTTTCAGAAGTACCCCAAAATGATTTTATTTTAAGATTTTGTTTCATCCACTTAAGGAATAACTCTACTTTCCAACGATACTTGTTTAACCTAGCAATATCAAGAGCGGTGAGTGTAACATTGTTGGTAATAAAGACAAATGTTCTTTGTTGTTCAGTATCAAAAAAAATATTCTTCGTAATTTGCCGGTCTACTCTTTAGATGGATAAAAGCCGCTAGGATGTATTATTTGATCACACATGACGCATGTTGATTTGTCAACCTTAGCCGAATACATTCGCTTGAATTGAAAATTATTTTTAGCTCTGATAACCAAAAATGCTTTGTGTTGGAGGATGATATAAATTCGTTCAAAATCAATATACCCTCTGTCCATTATAAAATAGCCACCAGCTTCATACAACAGTACATCAAGGGCATTAACATCATTTACGCTTGCTGGTGTGATATATACAAAAGCGGGAATAGATGTTGCGACAGCATAAAAGGTATGCAGCTTTATACCGCCATTGGCTTTACATATTTCCCTTGATTCATAATTGAATATATAATTCAAACTGCGAATTCAAATCGTCACCGAGCTATTCCATCTTGAATCCTCCTATCTATCAATATGTCAAAGAACTTTAACTTGTTTTTATAGGCCACTAATGTTAAGTTTTATGAAATGAGAATTATTTTTAAATGAGAATTATTTTTAAACCGCTAATTTTTTTCGTCTTGCTTCTAAAATTTTAAGGAAGGAGCGTGTCCTGATTTCTTCCATTGTTAATCCGGTTGCAGTAACATCTTCAGCAGAAATAGCACCGCAGTTCATTGCGCGTAAAAAATAATTAAGCAGTCCCTGACCGGTAGCTGCATCATCAAATACATCACCGGTAAGTGTTGCCCTTGCAGCCTTTTCAACAAATGCTCTTAAACGTTTTGCCGCATCTTCATAGCTTTCTAAAAAGAAAGAATACACTGCAGCATAACGCATCGGAAATTGTGCAGGATTCAAATCCCATCCCTGGTATAAGCCTTTCCACAAGGAATAGCGCGTATGATCATACGCCTTTTTCCAGCTGCGATGAACTACTGTTTTATTTTCTGCTTCCTGTTCAAGTGTAAGATTATTTCCTCTGTGTGGCCCTATCGGCATTACATTGGTAGCGCCGTCAGACAGCCAGATGCCGGTTGCACCTAAAGAAACTTTCATAAAATGATGAGCAAAATCGCAGACAGCATGGCCCATATCCTGATACTTTGCTGTGATGTTGCAGGCTGCAGTATAGTCATAAGTGCCGAAGGCAGTAGCTATCATTCTTCCCTTACTGGCTTCAACAAACGACCGCAGGGGATTCACACCGTCCTTGTTAATTACGGCCTGCGTGGTTTCCACCATCATTTCCATTTTTAAAGCACCGCTGGGGATTTTTGTATTTGCTTCAATTTTTTCGAACAATTTAACCAACGCACTTACCTGCTCAGGAATAGAAACTTTCGGAAGCATTACAACAAAATTTTCAGGAAGTTTACCGTTTGTTTCTTCTGATAAAGTGGTCAGAAAAATATCCAATGTTCTAACACCGCGTTCTTTCAAATCTTCGGTAAAAGGTTTAATGCGTATTCCTATGAATGGCGGTAAAGAGCCTGCTTTCATACCCTTTGCAGCTTCCTTTGCAGCCTGCTCGGCAGTTGCATCTTCTTCTTCCCACGAACGGTTTCCGAAGCCGTCTTCAAAATCAATTCTAAAATCTTCTAATGCTTCGGTTTTTAATTTTTCAATTACTTTATTGTATGTAGTATAGGATAACCAAGCCATTTCTTTTTTGCGATCGGCTTCCGAAGCTGCGTCCATTTTTTTAATCAAATTTTTTATTCCTGCAGCATCTGATGGCAGCGACTCATGCCCAGGAAGTTCAATGGCTTTAGCAAATTCAACAAAATCTGCTGCATTGTGCAAAAGTGTTTTCATTGCAGCCTGTCCCATTTTTTCTGCTGAATCAGCAGTAAACAAATCAGCCCCGCCATAGACTGTATGCACTGGCTGTCTGTCGGCCCTGTCGCCGGGATAAATTTTTTGGAATGCTTTATTCGCATTTCCAAGTTCATTTAGAATTGATTCTTTTTCGGTTGCTGTAATTGATAGTTTCATATTTATTTTAATTTGAAAATTTGATAATTCAATATTTGAAAATTAATTATGAGTTTAAAAATTGTAAAAAATTTCATCCCTCTGCAGCGCACATGCTTCGCGTCCCCCTTCTCTTTCACGCGACCAATCATGCAAGGGGGGGGGATCCAAAGCTCAATTGACTGTAGCGAAATTAATATATTAAAATCAACTCCCTCTGTAAGTGCTGTATCCAAAAGGGTTTAGCAATAGCGGTACATGATAATGTGTGTCATCAGCAATTTCAAATGTAATAGTAATTGATGGGTAAAATCCTTTAACACCTTGCACTTTAAAATATGTTCCGGTGTCAAAAACAAGCTGGTAAACTGCATGATCTAATTGTATTTCATCTGAAAGTAAAGTTGGAAGCCTGCCGTCTGAATTTGTTTTTCCCTTTCCCAGGCGAATCCATTTCCCATCGCTGCTCAGTTGCTCTAAAACAATAGTGATGCCCTGTGCAGGCCTGCCGGCGCTGGTATCTAATACATGTGTAGTTATCTGGCTCATGCTAATAATTTTTCTAATCGGAGGTGAGTAATTTTATTTTGTTCTGCCATTGCAATTCTAAATTCTGTTGTCGGATCATTCATTAATCTGGCTTTGAGAAGCAAAAGCATTTCATCAGCTGTTTTACCAGTAGCGCAGACAATAAAAATATATCCGAATTTATTTTCGTAAGCTTTATTGCCTTCGGCCAGCTCAGTGAGCGTTTGATGTTCAGCGGTGTTCACGCCGGCCTGCTCTCCTCCGGCCCACTCTTTGGTTGATGCGAATTTTTTTTCAAGATTTTTTAAGTCGCCGATTTTTGGATGATGAGAGAAAGCTTCCAGTCCATCCTCCATTTCGGAGCTTATCCAAATCATATCAGAAAGTTTGAAAAGTTCCTGCTTGTCTTTAAAAGGCCTGAAGTCAGCTAAATTTCTTGCCCAATCTGTAGAACCGCAGCATTTGAATAATTCTTCAAAGGCTTTATCGCGGCTTAATTTATTTAATTCTTCGAGGGACATTTTATTTCTTTTTAAAACCAAATAATCGCAATCGGCTGATTCCGCCGTCAGGAAATATGTTTAAGCGGATGTGAGTAAAATGGCCCCTATCGGTAATCTGATTTTCAAAAAAATGTTCGAAGTCTGCCTGCAATTTAACTGCCGGTAAAATTTCAGTCCATTTTAAATCAGAAGAATTTAAATCAATCGCCCCAGCCCCCTTTTCGGGAAGGAGTAAATCGCTGAGATTAATTCCTTCAATAGAACATGTATCCGGATAATTCCCTTTAAAATGGGAGGTATCAACCAATATTTTTTTTATCTCTCCTTTGTGCGCAAGTTTTACAATTACCCAGTCGCGGTTGCCGGGAGTTCGGTTACGCTTGGTTTCCCAGCCGTCTCCCATGTTAACGCCGCGCCCCGGCATTATTAAATTATCCATGTGGCTGAAAAACATATCATTGCACAACACCGATTGGGCGCCATTTACTGCAGCCGCCAAATCAACTAATTCATGCGGCTTTACAAGGCTCCAGTTTTTATAAACCTCTCCATATACCTTCAAACGGGCAACTCCGCCGTCGGGAAAAATATTTAAGCGCAGATGTGTCCATATTTTTTCACTTGGAATTTCAAAAAAATTCTGACTGCCAGGTTGTAAGGGTGATTTAGGAAGGATTTCAGTCCATTTGGTTTTAGCTGACTGAAGGCTTTTAGCCGTGGGAGCCCCAATTATACTGCATGCTTCAACTGATGCAAAAGGAGGGTGGTTTCCTAAAAAAAAGTTGGTGTCAATATCCAGTCCTCTTATAATGCCGGAAGTTCCAAGTTTAATGATGCACCAATCATGTCCTGCAGTCCGCTTCCTGCGTGACTCCCAGCCGTCCATCCATTTTCCCCTGTCGGTATATTTACCGTCAATAAAAATACCTCTGCCGGGTTTTAGCAGGTTTTCTTTTTCTGCAAAAAAATCATCACTGCATACAAGTGCTTTCCCGCCGAAACGTTCAGCAGCAAGATCTGTCAATTTTGTGTATGCCGGGCTTTCTGTTTTTATATTTTCAACTGAAACATTTTTCATCATTGTCCTTTAAATCCTTGTTTACCGGTTAAAATATCAAAATACAATTTAAAATCTCCTTTGAGCGACATCCAGGGGTACTGGAATGTTGCCGGTTTGTTTTTCTCAATAAAAAAATGACCTATCCATGCAAATAGGTATGCACAAAAAATGCCTTCAATAAGAAATAAAATTTTCAATTCTAACAATGCAGACATTGCAAATATTAAAAAGAGTGATGTGCCTATAAAATGTGTAACACGCGTACCAATAAGGCTGTGCTCACTCAGATAATAGGGATAAAATTCCTTAAAGGTTTTGAAGTCCCTGTCAGCCATAATAAATTAGTGTTTTCTTAATAAGATTTTCCCTTGTGGTAAAGATATAAAATTTCCGTTTTCAAACACTTTTTTCCCGTTCACATACGTTTGTCTGATAACGCCGAACAGTTCCTCACCAACGTATGGGCTTATTTTATGGCGGTAATGAATAGATTCCTTTGCGGCGATGAATTTCTGCTCAGGATCCCATACGGTTAAATCTGCATCAAAGCCTTTTTTTATCTGCCCTTTGCTATTTTTAAAGCCTATAAATTTCGCAATATTTTTACTCATGAGTTCAGCAATTTCGTTGATGCTGAAACCTCTTTTTTTTGCTGCCGTCCATACAACAGGCAGCGAAAATTGTATGCTGGCAATACCTCCCCAGGCCTCTTTTAAATTGCATGATTCTATTTTTTTTAATTCTGGAGAAGCAGGGGAGTGGTCGGTAACAATAAAATCAATTGTGCCGTCTTTCAATGCTTTCCAGAGCTTTTCATTGTTTTCTCTTTCACGGATAGGGGGAGCGCATTTGAATAAAGTATTGCAGTTTGGAATTTCTTCTGCACAGAAATAAAGATACTGCGGACATGTTTCTACCGTTAAAGGAAGCCCTTCTGCACGCGCTGCTTTGATCTGTTCAATACTGTCGCCAGAGGATAAATGAACAATATGAACAGGGCTGTTAAATTCTCTGCATAAATCAATCATCAGCCGAACCGCTTTATCCTCCCATGTTTTAGGGCGTGAACCGAGATAGGCTTTATAATTTGTCGGATTTTTTTCAAACACTGCAATGCCGGGGTGCACTTCATCAATTTCGGCGTGTGCAAGCAGGGGGATATTGTGTTTTGCAAGAATAGGCATTCCTTTTTTAAGATCAGAAATTGTAACATTCGGAAAGTCATCAATTCCTGAATGAGTTAAAAATGCTTTGATTCCTAATACTCCCGCATCTATTAATTCTTCCAGTTTATCAATGTTGTCGGGAACTATTCCTCCCCAGAACCCACAGTTACAGTATAGTTTCCCCATTGCTGCATCAAGTTTTTGCTGAAACGCTTCCGCGGATGTGGTTACGGGGCTTGCATTTAAAGGCATGTCAACCAAAGTAGTGATACCGCCGGCTATAGCTGCTTTCGTAATGGTTTCAAAACCTTCCCATTCGGTTCTTCCCGGCTCGTTTATATGAACGTGTGAATCAATAATTCCGGGCATCACAATCAAATCACCTGCTTCTTCAATAAGGAAATCGGGGGAAGCGATTTTGCCAGAAATAATGTCTGAAATAATCCCGTCTTTAATTAAAATTGTGGCATCACAAAATTCTGATTCAATAAGAATTTTTGAACTGTGGAGACCAAAATCAGCTGCTAAATTTTTCATTATTATGATACAATTTTAACAAATATATTAAACTTGTTTCTATATTTAGCCATTAAAATAAAGGAGAATTTTTCAATGCGCATATTTGAAAATTTACTAGTTGAATTTCCCTTTAAAATTAAAATCTTGAAATGCGAAAATGTACAGATTTGAAAATGAAACAGAAGAACAATTAGTAAATTAATTCATTATCAAATTTCAGATGGATTTTCAAAGAAACAATGAATCTGTATGAAAAACACATTGAACTCCGGCCGTGTCAGAGAAGCAGGCACTCTATCAAAAATATTTCTGCTTCTGGTTTTTTTATTTTTGGAATCGAACAGTTATGCCGCCGGGCAGTTTTCCACAAAATTCAACACTTCCGATTTTTTAATAATATTGATCCCCTCATTAATTATTCTGCTGGTTTTATATGCACTAAAAAATGTTATATCTCTTTTGAAACAGGAACTGTCTCAAACCGATGAAAGTTCAGGTGTTTTGCCAGCTTCTTCAGAAAAATTAAAGGACAAAATTGAAGAATTAGAAGAAACTAAAACGGTTTTGTTCTACATCAGTTTGATAATTGCATTTTTTTATGTATGCTTCACTTTGGTAAAGGGAACCAATATGGAGTCGCATGTTGTGGAATGGTTGAATCTATTGGTGAGATGGATGCATGTTGTTTTCGGGATTGCATGGATTGGTGCTTCTTTTTATTTTAATTTTTTGGAAAACAGCTTGAACCGCACAAAAGATTTGAGAGAAGGAATAGCCGGCAATTTATGGGCAGTTCATGGCGGCGGTTTTTACTACCTCGAAAAATATAAAACGGCGCCTGCAGAAATTCCAAAAGACCTGCATTGGTTTAAGTATGAGTCTTATTTTACCTGGCTTTCCGGCTTTATGCTGTTGGTAATTGTTTATTATTTAGATGCAAAAGTCTATCTTATCGACCCTTCTGTACTTGACATTTCATCCAGCGCCGCAATTTCAATAGGCATAGGTACTCTTATTGTAAGTTGGTTATTTTATGATACGTTGTGCAAATCTCCTGTTGCTAAAAATTTAATTCTTTTTGGAGCCGTTTTATTTATTTTTATATGCGGAGCAGCTTGGTTTCTTCTGCATGTTTTCAGCAGCAGGGCAGCATACATTCATGTAGGGGCGATTATCGGAACTCTCATGGCCGGCAATGTTTTCAGAGTTATTATTCCATCCCAGAAGGCGATGGTAAAAGCAGCTAAAGAAGGCAGGCCTGTTGATCCCTCTTTTGGAAAAAATGCATTGCTTCGCTCCAAGAGCAACAACTATTTTACACTCCCTGTAATTTTTATTATGATCAGCAGCCATTTCCCCAGTACCTATGGAAGTGCTTTCAACTGGGTTGTTTTGATTGGTTTATCGTTAGTAAGTGTTCTGGTAAAACACTATTTAAACTTGATAGAAAAAGGAGAAAAAGCAGTGTGGATACTTCCAGCAGCTACTGCAGGAATATTTGCCTTGGCTTTCATTACTGCACCAAAAACAAAATCTGTGTGCAAAGAAAATGCACCTGCAACTTTTACTGAAGTGAACGCAATTATTACCAAAAGGTGCGTCCAATGCCATTCTTCAAAACCTACAGATGATGTTTTAAAAATCGCTCCCAATGGTATTATGTTTGATGATCCCAAAACCATTATACGTCTTTCCGAAAGGATTTTAGCCCGCGCTGTAACAACGAGTACTATGCCCCAGGCAAATAAAACTCACATGACTCAGGAAGAAAGAGATGTGATACAATGCTGGATTGAAAATGGATCCAAAGAAGAATAGAGATTTGCTTTTCATTCCAATTCTGTATAATTAAGTTAATGTCCACTTTCGAAAATTAAATTTTTCTTATTCTTTTCATCTCTGCAAAGCTTCCAAGATTAGGACTGTCAAAAAAAGGGCTGAAAATCTTGTCAAATTAAAAATAAATATGATATTTGTCATGGTTTTATAAACTTATTTATGTACTGAATGAAAAAAATATTATCTACAGTCTTTGCTTTCTTACTAATTTTAAACTTAACAGGACAAATAAAAATGACTACTCCCGCATCAGTTCCAGCTATAAAATCAAAAACCATTGTTTTTATTCACGGTTTATTTATGAATCCTAAAAGCTGGGACAGCTGGAAAAAATATTTTGAAGCAAAAGGGTATACCTGCTATGCCCCTGCTTATGCTTATCATGAGGGGGAGCCTTCTGATTTGCGAAAAATAATAAATGCGGATTTAGGTAAATTAACCTTCGGGCAGGTAATTGACAGCTTGGCTAAGTTCATCGATAAACTTCCGGAGAAGCCTATTCTTATTGGTCATTCAATGGGGGGCCTTGCTGTTCAGAAACTTATTTCAATGAATAAGGGCGTCGCAGGTATCTGTATTGATGCAGCTGCGCCTAAAGGGATTTCCAGTTTTAAATGGAGTTTTTTGAAAGCCAACATTCCAACAATAAATCCTTTCAAAGGAAATTCGGTTTGCATGCCGACAGTAAAATGGTACAATTATGCATTCTGCAACACAATGACAATGGAGCAGACTGAAGTTGAGTTTAATAAATTTGTTGTTCCTGAAAGCCGTAACATACCAAGAAGCAGTACCAAGAAAGACGGTTATATTGATTTAAAAAAGCCTCACAGCCCATTACTTTTTATTGCAGGTGAAAAAGATCATATTATTCCATCATCTTTAAATAGGAAAAATTTTGAGGCTTATAAAGATAAGGACAGTAAGAAGGATTTTAAAGAATTTCCCGGCAGAACTCATTATATATGCGGACAGCCCAATTGGCAGGAGGTTGCTGATTATATCAGCATATGGATAAATAAATTGTAAGTAATCTAACGGCTTTTTTTCAACAGTTTATTTTCAGCCGCCGATTTTAATCATACTTCTGTTCTCTGCAGCGCTTGAACTTATATTGCTGTCGAAATCGAAGCGCCCTCCGCGTTCAAGTTTTTTACTTTTTAAGCAGGATAAGATTAAAGGCTTAATATCTTTTCCGCTTCTCAATGCTGATAGCAAATCAGTTTCAGCTGAGGAGAGTAAACAGTTTTTCATTTTGCCGTCAGCGGTCAGCCGCAGGCGGTTGCATGTGCCGCAAAAAGGTTCTGTGATGGTTGTTATAAACCCAAAAGTGCCTGCGTAACCTTTTATCTTATATTTTTTTGATGTGTCGTTCAATGAATCTTCTAGTTTTAAAAATTCATAATTCGAACCAATCAAATTAAGCATTTCAGCGTATGAAAAAACTTTTTCAGGTAGCCATGCATTTCCTGCAAAAGGCATAAATTCAATAAAACGTACGTCGAGCGGAAAATCTTTAGTCCAGTTAATAAAATCAAAAATCGCATGTTCATTAATGCCTTTCATCACCACCATGTTTACTTTCACTTTAAAATCCTGCGATAGCAAAAGGTAAATATTATCCAAGATTTTTTCAAAATCACCGCGTTTGGTAATGGCTGAAAATTCTTCAGGATTCAATGTGTCCAGGCTTACATTTACTGAGCGTATATTGGCTTTTTTAAATGTTTCGATGTATTTATCAGCCAGAACAGCATTGGTGCTAATAGTAAGTTCCACTGGAAGTTTTGAAAGCCGTAGCATAATTTCCTCAGTATCCCTTCTCAATAGAGGCTCACCGCCTGTTAACCGAATTTTTTTTACTCCAAGAGCAGCAAAAACACTCGCTATGTTTTCTATTTCATCGGCCTGCATAAGCGCTGCGGAAGGCGTAACCAGCATTTTTTCATTGGGCATGCAGTAAACGCAGCGCAGATTGCACGCATCTGTAAGTGAGATGCGCAAATAATCGTGACGGCGTCCAAAAGTATCGAATAGCTGATCTGTAAGCATTTTATAAATTCAAAGTTAAGGCTTATTCTTCATTCAAAACCATGAATAATTTTCTAAATTTGTTATACTGTTAAAGAAGTACAGATTGTTTTTATGAAAATATATATAATGTTTTTCGGGGCACTCGCAGACATCGCTGGCGCCGAAAAAATTGAATTACAAAATATAGAAGATACTGAAAAATTGAAGGAAGTGCTTCTTCGGCAATATCCTTTATTAAAAAATAAATCGTACCGGATTGCAGTAAATAAAAATTTAATTACTAAAACACAAAAGCTGTATGACGGCGACACTGCAGCCTTATTGCCGCCGTTTGCAGGAGGATAAAGCCCTGAGTTTGGCCTGTAAATTGGCATTCGAATTTTTCCGGGAATGTATACAGAAAAATTAGAAACCTGCATACTCAAACTTTATATTTTAACTACCGCATACCTTATTCTAAATTTTTTAGATATTAATTGAAATAAGGTTAATTTTGAAACAGCATTTTTTAATTTAAACAACAGCATGGTTATTCTGGATTTTATTAATGAGGATATTTTAAAAATTTTGGCTGCAATGACAGCTGGTTCTATAATTGGGGCGGAAAGAGAATATAAAAGTAAAAACGCCGGCTTTAGAACCATCACTCTGATTACAATCGGAGCAACGTTATTTACATTAATATCAAAAGAAATAGCTTTGGGGAAGGACTTTCACGTTGTAGGTAATATTGTTGTAGGGGTGGGGTTCTTAGGTGCAGGAGCTATTTTTAAAGACGGCTCAAATGTTTCGGGTTTAACAACAGCAGCAACAATTTGGGTAAGCGCCGCAATTGGAATGGCCATAGGTGCAGGTGAATATACTTTGGCTTTCATTACCCTTGTTGCAGTTATGATAATTTTGCTTGTGTTTTCTCAGATTCAATCCGTAATAGATAACAGAAATGCTGAAAAATATTATAAAATAAGTGTTAAAAATAAAAATGAATCTCCTTCTATAATAAAAAATTTCATAAAAGAATGCCAGTTAAAATCGCGGCAGGTTAATTTGAGTAAGATGGATGACAGGCTTCGATATACATTTAAAGTTTCGGGAGATATTCATAAACACGAACAGTTTGAGTCCCTTCTTTCAGCATCCGAAGAAATACTTTCATTTGATGTTTAATTTTATCACTTTTTCTATCATTAAAAGCATTCAAAAAATAATTATTGTCTATTTTTTAATCGATTTATTGAAAGAGGTTAAGGGATAATAAACAGCCTTGATATTATTTTTCCAAGGAGCGGGCAAAAGCATTTTTCGAATTGTTGTCCGCTTTTTTATTTGCTGAAAACTCAATAGAAATAGTCATTATCTTTACGGCAGGATCTTTTTATCTATTGAATTTAAATTGAACGTATGAAAATAATTACAACACTGACATTCGGAATATTACTGATTACTGCATCAGCACAGCAGACAATGACCCCCGAAATGCTTATACAGATGGGGAAAGTGAATACCAATGGAATAACAAAAGACGGGAAATCCGTAATCTATACTGTGCGCAGATACAATGTTGCCGAAGATAAGGCTGTTGTAAAAAAATATATTATTCCAATAGCTGGCGGAAGCGCAGTGGAAATAGATAAGACGGATGACATGCTCTTAAACGACCGTATTTCTCCTGATGGAAAACACAGCATCAGCAGCAATGACATTAAAGTGAAAAATATATACGGCAAAGATGTTTATCCGCAGTTCGGTAAATCGGATGTTATGATTTATGATAATCTTGACTACCGTCATTGGGATACATGGGAAGACGGGGCTTTCGGCCATGTGTTTTTAAATACTTTAAAAGATAAAAAAATTACCGACAGCATTGATATAATGCCCAATGAGCCTTATGATTGTCCTCAGAAGCCTTCCGGCGGAGATGAAGATTTTATTTGGAGTCCGGACGGGAAACAAATTATTTATGTTACCAAAAAGAAATTCGGAAAAGATTATGCTTTGAGCACCAATACAGATATATTTTCTTACAATATTGAAACGGCTAAAACAATTAATCTTACTGCCGGAATGGAGGGGTACGATATCAAACCCTCTTATTCATCTAAAGGATATTTAGGTTTTTTAAGTATGAAAACAGACGGATATGAAGCGGATAAAAATGATATAATAGTTGATAATGGTAAAGCGAAATTAAATATCACAAAGGATTGGGATGGTACAGTTGATGATTTTATCTGGAGTGCCGACGGTACAAAAATATTTTTTACAGCAGCTTCAGACGGAACTGTGCAGCTTTTTTCGGTTGACTATCCTGTCGATGGAAAAAAAATACCCGAAGTAAAACAAATAACAAAAGGAGATTTTGACATTCATAGAATGGTCGGACAGGTTGGTAATACAATGATTGTAGAGAGAACCGATATGAACCATGCGGCAGAAATTTATACTGTTGATTTAACAGCGGGTTTAATGAAACAGCTGACACATGTAAATGATGCGGTTTATAATTCAATTGTTCTTGGTAAAATTGAAAAGCGCTATTTAACTGCCACTGACGGGCAACAGCTGCTTGTTTGGGTAATTTATCCCCCGAATTTCGATGCTTCAAAAAAATACCCGACTTTGCTTTACTGTCAGGGCGGGCCGCAGTCGCCCTTAACACAATTTTATTCTTACCGCTGGAATTTTCAGCTGATGGCAGCCAACGGATATATTGTTGTAGCACCCAACCGCCGGGGGATGCCGGGACATGGTGTAAAATGGAATGAGCAGATAAGCCGGGATTACGGCGGGCAGAACATGAAAGATTATTTAATATCAATTGATGAACTCTCAAAAGAACCGTTTGTTGATAAAACCCGTTTGGGCTGTGTTGGAGCCAGCTATGGCGGTTATTCAGTTTATTTTTTAGCCGGTATGCACGAAAAACGTTTTAAAACTTTTATAGCACACGATGGAATTTTTGACTGGAGAAGTATGTATGGTACCACCGAAGAAGTATGGTTTGTAAACCAGGATTTAGGAGGCGCTTATTGGGATAAAGATAATGTAGCGGCACAGAAAAGTTATAACCAATTCAATCCGGTTAATTTTGTGAAAAAATGGGATACCCCCATTTTAATTATACAAGGAGGGAAGGATTACAGAGTTCCTATTGAGCAGGGATTGGGCGCATTTCAGGCAGCGCAGCTTCAAGGTATAAAAAGCAAACTGCTTTATTTCCCGAATGAAAATCATTGGGTGTTGAAAGATCAAAACGGGCTTGTATGGCAGCACGAATTTTATAAATGGCTGAAGGAAACGCTATAGCTTTTTTTAGTCCTGGATGAATTCAAATGGAATATTAACCAGCCTGGAAAATTCTTCGCCGGACTCTTTCATATCTTCATCCTTTACTTTATAATGCCATTGAACTTTGATATCAAATCCCTTTGAATAAGAGAAGTGGAGAAGTCTTAATATTTCTAAAATATATTTTGCGGAAACGGTATTGAAGTACATTAAATTAAATTCAAATAACAGCTGGGAGCCTTTTGCACCTGATTTTGTTTTCTTTTCCGCCTCATCAGATGAAAGGTATTCTTTAAGCCATTCCATGGCTATTCCATAAAGCTTTCCTGCATTTTCAGGCCTTGATTCTCCTGCAATTTCAAATTTCGATTCCTCGGGGTTGAAAGTAACTTTCGGCGAATATTCTGTGCTCTTAACTATCAGAGGGTTCATCTGTAAACTATAAATAGAACACGAATATAGTAAAATATTATTTCAATTACTATTTGTCATTTTAATCTGAATTCGGACTAGAAAAAAAACTGCGATTATTTATTCTTTTCTTGTTTCTTTTTATAACTCAAAGCAGGATGAACTTTGGCTTGTTTGTCTTTTTCTTTTTCAGATAACACAGAAGCAAAAGACCGATCCTCAATTTTGCTTTCGAGCCAGGCCAGAATATCAAATGAATTTAATATAATTTTTTCAGAAGAGCCTCTCGAGAAAGCTATCAGGTAGTTTTCGAGATTTGCAAAAAGTAATTTGTTGCGCAGTTTAATAAATATCTTTCGCTTTTCCTCAGCGGAATCTTTTTTTATAAGCTGTTTAATATGTGTAAGAACTAAAAGTTCAAATTCATGTGAGTCTTTTTCTTTTTCAAGAAGCCGCTGGGTTGAGCGGATAAGATACTCCAATAAATCATAATCTTTCGTTTCATAATGAAGGATAATATTGGTGACAGTTGCGAAATTGCGAATATCCTGGCGGACCTCTGTACGTTTATCATTTAATATCTTGTTCAGCCATTTAGCTGCATGCTGAAACTGATCAAGAACAAAATGCACATAAAATACATTAAAATAAAACAGGAGTTTTAAATCGCGAGTAATCTGCTTATCATATTGCTGCAATCCTTTCTCCAGAAATGGAATAAGGGCGAGGCATTTTTGATACCCGCCGGTATAAAAAGAAAAATTCCATTCGTGTATAAAAATATAAGAAAAAGCTCTGGATTGAAAGTGTACAGTTTTGCATTGAATTGATTTCAGTTTTTGTAAAGCAATTTCAAACTCATCAAATTTCCGGAGTTCTTTCAATATTGCAAGGAGATTATTCAGGGCCAGCAGGTAGGACTGCGGTTTTTTCTGAATACGTTCCGGGTGAGATTCGATTAAAAGAACCAGCTTACTGCTGTATGGATATGCATGTTTATAGTCTTCCTGTATTGTGAAATATTTACAATAAACATTAAAAAAAGAATATTTGGTGCTGAACGAAATCGCCTTTTGTTCATTGTTTAAAAGCGGATGCTCTATAATGCTTTCTAATTCGCGGGTGTCCTCGGCTCTTCTTGCGGTGCCCCTTGTTGTAATAAAAATTTTGAGCCTGTCGGACAAATGTTTATACCGCCTTGCTTCCTGGTAATCACTTAGCAGCTGTTCTTCTTCTCTTGCACTCTGGGTTATAACTTGTTTGGCAACTTCCATATCCTGCAGGGCAAAGGCAATTTTATTCTCTAACAGAATTACCTCTAAAATATAAACCTGCTTTTCATATTTATAGGACTGCTCTTTCAGTTTGATCAAAATTTTTGAAGCCTGTTTATAGAGTCCTTTTCCGAAAAGTATTTCTGCGCTGTTAAGCTGTTCTCTCAGCTGTATGTTGGCAGAATCGGCCGTGTGGAATTCATTTAGGGCTTTTAGAATAAGTGTATAAAGATAATTTTTAGCAACATGAAGCTGCTGAATAAATTTTTCGTGGCGAAACTTTTTTTTCAAAGCCTCTTCTTCGTATTCTTCCTGTTTATCTATCGTTTCAAATAACTTTAAATAATTATTTTCCTCTCCTACAATATGCCTTTGAGCATAAAGTTTAAAGTGCCTTTTTTCTGATGGACTCAGCGATTTTATAAGCTCAAACAGTGTATCGGAAGGCTTCATAAAAAAGATGTTCTGGGTTTAATACTTTTTTTAATACTGTTCATTCTTCAAAAACAAAATTTTGTTAATTAGAATGTGATTATTACAAAAGTATGAAAATAATTTAAGGATTTTTTTGAATCAGGACTCCCTTATGACATTGTTTCATTTTTAGGAATAAAAAAAGGATATCATGCTTTATAACAGCTGGTTTTGAAGGGGGCCGATATAAAAATGGATGTGCTTTTTAAAATCAGACTCCTACACTTAGGGTAATTTTGGTTTGCATGCAGAGGGTGCCTCAAAGTACATTTGAAGTAAATAAAGGTTGTAATACGGCAATTAAAAAATAAGGTTGCTTAAATCGAAAAATAAAATTAATCACACATTAAGTACAGCAGTTAAATTATGAAAAAAATACTCTTACTATTAGCGGCAGTCCCTGTAATTGCATTCTCCCAGCAGCTGCAAATGATGCAGCATTCAAACCGAAATTTTTCGGCAGGTCCAGATTACACCGCTTTTTTCGAAGAGGCGTATCAGTCGAATCCAGATATTCCCCGCGGTGTGCTTGAAGCGGTTTCATATACCAATACTCATCTTTATCATCTTACACACAATCCAGGCGATGCAGAAAGCTGTATGGGGCTTCCTAAAGCTTACGGAGTAATGGGGCTTGTATTGGATGGCAAAAATTATTTTAATAATAATCTGGCTTATGTTTCAAACCTTTCTGGCGTATCAGCAAATTTAATCATAAATGATCCTAAAAAAAACATTCTGGCATTTGCGAAGGCGTATAATGCTGTAATGACCATATCTGCGACACAAAAATCATTAAGTGCAAAAGATATTGATATTATTGCCGGCACATTTACTGCCCTCAGCGAACTTCCTCACCAGGATGCTGGACAGACATTTGCTCTTAATACACAGCTATATTCATACTTCACTTTTCTTAACAACGCGGAATTTCAAGCAAAATATAATTTCCCTGCTTACAATTTTGATCTTCCTTCTTATTTCGGAGAAGATAATTATAAAGTATTAAGTTCAGCACAGGTAACGGTATCTGACGAAAAAATCACTGATTCAAATGGTAATACATACAAATCTATGGGAGGGGGAATACCGCCTTCAGTTCAATCAGCGGATTACGCATCAGCTATTTGGAATCCTGCAGCATCCTGCAACTACAGCTCCCGCACCGCTGCTGTTACAGCAGTTGTTATCCATGATGTAGAAGGAAGTTATGCTGGCTGCATTTCCTGGTTTCAGAATTGCAGTGCTGCTGTTTCAGCGCATTATGTAGTTCGTTCATCTGACGGACAAATTACCCAGATGGTTTTGGAATCAAAAAAAGCATGGCACGTAGGCAGCGAAAACGGTTATACAATCGGTATTGAACACGAAGGCTACCAGGCACAGACTGGATGGTATACACCGGCATTGTACCAAAGTTCAGCAAATTTAGTGAAGGACATCTGTAACAGCGGTTATGGGATTAACCCAACAACATGCTGGAGCGGAGTATCCTGCAGCGGAAGCTGTGTTTTGTCTTCGATTTATAAAATTAAAGGGCATCAGCACTATCCGAATCAAACACACGATGATCCGGGGCCTCATTGGAACTGGCAGACTTATTATAACTTGATTAATAATACAAGCTCTTCATGCGGAACGCCCTCAGGGCTTACTGCCGGCTCAGTTACATCAAACAGTGCAGTTTTGAGCTGGAGTGCAGTTTCAGGTGCAGCAAGCTATAACATTCAATACAAGCCTTCGACATCGTCCTCTTGGACAACTGTTACTTCAACCGCTCTGTCTCAATCTTTAAGCGGTTTAACTGCATCCACAATATACCAGTTTCAGGTTCAGGCTGTATGCTCATCAACCGGTTCATATTCTTCAGCAGCTTCATTTACAACAACTGCATCTTCATCAGGTTGCGGCACTCCTGCTGGTTTGTCTTCAGGTTCCATTACTTCAAACAGCGCTGTATTAAGCTGGTCTGTAGTTTCAGGCGCACTCAGTTATAATGTGCAATATAAGTCATTATCTTCTTCTTCGTGGACAACGGCTACAACAACGGCCGTGTCACAATCAATCAGTGGTTTAAGTGCATCTACTGCTTACCAGTTTCAAGTTCAGGCTGTGTGCTCATCTGCAGGGCCTTATTCTTCAGTAGCAGCATTTACAACATCGGCTCCTTCATCAACAAGCTCAACAGTGACTATTGGAACAGCAACAACACCTTATTCGGCGCATCCTTTCGGTTCATCAAATTCAGATGAACGGGTTGAATACATTATAAAAAATTCAGAGCTGGCCGCTTCCGGTTGGAGTTCCTCTTCTCCTTATTTGAAATCAATTGCATTTAATGTTTCAAATGCAGCAACTGCGCAGCCTCTTGGAAATTTCACTATCACTATTGCTCATACTTCAGCGGCATTATTTGCCGGCACTTCATTTTTAACAGGCACAGATGCTTCTGTTGTTTATTCAGGAACATATACAACAACATCAGGATGGAATACGTTCAACTTTAATACGCCGTTTGCTTATAACGGAACAAGCAACCTGCTAATTACCATCTGCTGGAACAACAGCAGTTTTTCTGCAAACTCATCCGTGTTTGCAAATAGTTATGCTGATTTTATGGCATTGTACTACCGGGCAAATGTTACAAACGGCGGGGTATGCAGCCAAGTCACAGGTACCCAGAGCTATTACAGGCCAAATGCAAAACTTGCTTTTTCTTCATCCTCTTCAATTGAAACGTTTGATGGCGGCAACGGGCAGCAAAGAAGTTTAATAGATCCTTCATCCTCCTCAACTGCAAATGGAAGCCAGCCGGAGTTTACTGTATTTCCGAATCCATTTGATGGAAACTTATTGAATGGAAAGTTTTCAGACGTCGCTAATAAACAAATGACAATACAGATTTATGATTTGCTGGGGAGGCAAGTGTTTGCAAAGGAAATCGCTGTTGAAGGGGGAAGTTTTTCTCTTTCATTGGGAGAAGGAAATCTTAAATCGGGAGTTTACCTTTTTGTTGGAACAACCGACGGTAATCGTTTTACGAAGAGGGTTGTTGTGAAGGAGATTTCCAAAAATTAACAAACAAAATTATAACCTTCAAAATATTTTAATAATGAAAACGAAAAAAAAATATTTGTTCCTTTTAATGATCGCAGCTGCAGGAATAGCTTCAGTAACTGTTAACGCGCAAAGCAGACAGGGACAGTCCGCCGGTTGGAATGTCAAAGAGATTTCAATGACTAAATGGAACGAACAGAATGGGCTTCCTTATTCTAAATTGCCGGGAGTTAACCTTGGAGCAGTATCTTTTGAGGTTATCTCTGAAAACAAAATTGCTTTTTTGTCTAACGCTTCAAATGAAATTTTGATAACTGATAAAGCAAGCGGAAAAGTTGTAAAAAAATTTCCGGTTTCATTCTCTCCTCAGGATTTTGTTTATGATAAAGGTTTTTTCTATGTTTTGGATGAGCAGTTTGTTAATGTTTATAGTGAATCCGGAGCATTTGTTAAGAAATTGACTTTTCCAAATTCCTATCTCGGTGTTGAAAGGATTACACGTTTTAACAATGCAACTTACCTATTACTTCCTTCTGGAAACAGCCTGAATATTGAATTATCCAGGGAATCTGAAGGCTGGATTACTGCATCAGGTAATTTTGTGATAACAAAACTTACGGGAGATAATTCTTATTCAATTAAGGTAATTACGGCCGGCGGTAAGGTTTATGAAAAAACATTGAACTCAGAAAAAACAATTGCAGGAGTATATGTTACTGGAGCGACTGACAGCCGTGTTTTTTTGGATGTTCAAACTTATATTTCTGAAAGCCCTATCAGCGTTGAAAGGAATATTATTGCTGTAGAATTACATGCAGGCGGCTTGGGAAACATTGTTAACAGCATTAAAGTTCCGGATTGTTATTATGTGCTTTCCAATAATGATTTTCATGTTTCGGCTGATAACAGTATTTTAAATATGGTAACGTCACCGCAGGGTGTTTTTGTTTTTTCTCTGACAGAAACTAATAAGGCGAAGAAAGCAGGTTATCCAGCATTATTAACAGCAGTAAAATATCATTTCAATGACCACCTTATTCAAGCTGAAACAAAATAATTTCCAAAGTATTAAAATCTAAAAAGATGAAAAAATTTTTTACAACATTTCAAGAATCAAGGTTAAGAAATAAGGGGGTGTCACACAAAAGCTTAAATCTTAAATCTTTAATTATTCTGTCGGCTTTTATGTTATTTGTTTTATGCTCATACAGGGGAGTTGGGCAGTCAATTTCAAGAACACAGATAATAAGCAATGCCGTGCCCTATACTACTTATACGTTTACGGCAGCTTCAAGCAATATTAAGCACGGTGTTTCCTGTTCTGGTGTAGGAAATATAATAACACCCAGCTGGGTAACAACTGGCAGTAATACTTCGATGCCATATTGCTGGGGAGGTTTTTCAACTCTTGCATCATTTACAACCGGGCTTACTAACGGAAAATCCGCAGGTGATGATGACTGTACAACAGGAGGCGATGCCTCAGAAAGCTGTGCTTTAGGGGTAGACTGCTCAGGTTTTGTTTCAAGAACATGGGGGAGGGCTTCAAAAGAAAGTACCTCATCACTGCCTAATATATCAACTGCATTGAGCAGTGCATCACTCGTTCAGCCTGGTGATATTTTTAATCATGCCGGATCTCATGTCAGGCTGGTTGAAACAAATTATGCAAACGGAAATTACCGTGTTATTGAATCATCGGCTAACGGCTGGCATGTTGCTTACCATACGTATACTGCAAGTCAGCTTTCATCCTATACTCCAAGAAAATATGTGAATGTTACAAACACTGCTTCCTGCGGAACGCCGTCATCACTTACTGCAAGTTCAGTAACATCAAGCAGTGTAGTATTAAACTGGAGCGTAATTTCCGGCGCTGTAAGTTATAATGTGCAGTATAAACCTTCGTCTTCATCAACATGGACAACTGTTACAGCAACCGCTACATCGCAGTCTATAAGCGGTTTAAGCCCATCAACATCTTATCAATTTCAGGTACAGGCAGTATGCTCATCTGCTGGCTCTTATTCTTCCGCTGTATCATTTACAACATTGCCATCTTCGACTCCTTGCGGGATTCCTGCGGGACTATCATCCAGCTCCATTACTTCAAGCAGTGCAATGCTTAGCTGGACAGCAGTTTCAGGAGCTGTAAGTTATAATGTGCAGTACAAACCATCAACTTCATCCACGTGGATAACTATTTCATCAACAACTGTAACACAATCTATCAGCGGGTTGAGCGCATCCACTTCTTACCAGTTTCAAATACAGGCAGTCTGTTCCTCAACAGGTGTATATTCTTCAGCAGCATCGTTTACAACCTTAGCTGCAACATCAACAGGTTCAACAATTACAATTGGAACAGCGTCTTCCGCTTATTCGGCACACCCTTTCGGCTCAGCAAATTCAGATGAGCGCTCGGAATATATTATAACAAAAGCCGAGCTGACAGCTTCGGGCTGGAGTTCTTCAGCATCCTTTCTGAAGTCAATTGCTTTTAATGTTTCAAATGCTGCAACAGCCCAGCCTCTTGGAAACTTCAGCATCACAATTGCTCATACATCAGCCGCATCATTTACAAGTTCATCCTTTTTAACAGGTGCGGATGCAGCAATTGTTTATTCAGGAATATTTACTGCTGCAGCGGGTTGGAATACATTCAACTTCGGGACACCTTTTGCTTATGACGGAACAAGTAACCTGCTAATTACCATCTGCTGGGATAACAGCAGTTTTTCTGCAAATTCGGCCGTGCTGGCAAACAGTTATAGTAATTATGTCGGGTTATACTACAGGGCAAATATTAGCAGCGGCGGTGTGTGCAGCCAGACCACAGGCACACAAAGCTATTACCGTCCCAATGCGAAACTTGTTTTTTCTTCATCAGCTTCAATGAGCACATTTGAAGGGGGACAGCAAAGAAGCCTTGTTGTTCCGGCACCTTCTGATTTGAATGCTGCAAACCAAAATGATTTCGAAGTTTTCCCGAATCCTTTAGACGGCACTGCTTTATTCGGCCGATTCGCTGATGCGGGTGATAAAAAAATGACTGCAGCAATTTATGATATGCTTGGAAGAGCAGTTTTTTCAAAAGAAATAGTTGTTGAGGGAGGTGAGTTTTCACTTTCTTTTGCTGATGAGAATCTTAAATCAGGGATTTACCTGTTTGTCGGCATCAGCGACAGTAAGCGCTTTACAAAGAGGATAGTGGTTAAGAAATAGAAGTTTTGGAGACTTCTTTATTAAGCAGCAGCGAGAGAGCCGAATCGGAAAAAAAATAAAATCTCAAAGCTTCGCATCAGGTAAAAGACAAAACAAAGAATCACATTTAGTTAAAATATTATGAAAAATTTTTACAATTATTTATTACTGTTAATGGCAGCAGGCACCATTTTTAATGGCGTTTCTGTTAAAGCTCAGAGCTCTGTCAATTGCGATTTAACACTAAAAACCACTATCGAAACTTTTAATGTTTATAAACATAATCCTTCAGGGGCAATATTGTTCAAAGCTAAAATGTATATTGACGCTGATGGAAGCCCCCGCGCCTACGGCCCTAATAACAGCGGATTAGATTATACCGCTAATGGAGGTCATCCAGGCAACTGGTGGGGAGTAGTTACAAACAACAGCGGTAATCCCATTATTCAGGGCTCCAGCGGACCTTATCCGGGAATGTACGTTTCCACGACATCATTAACTAATAGTGCATATCCATCCACCAGCCCTTCACATTATGTTAATTCAGAAGCTATTCCTTTTTTTGTTCTGCCTTCAGCAGTGACATCATTAGGAAGCATTCATCTTGGTGATATCGGCTATGTGTATAATACTTTGAACGGGCAGGGCTGTTATGCTGTTTTTGCTGACGGAGGCCCAGCAGGTTCTTTAGGAGAAGGTTCAATTTATCTTGCCAATCAATTAGGCATCAATTCGAATGCCAGGACTGGCGGTACATCGCAAGGTGTTATAGATTATATCGTTTTCCCGAATTCAGGTTTAGGACAAGGTACTATTCCAACTATTTCACAGATAAATTCTATCGGTACCGCTCAAATCAATACAGTCGGGGGCACAGGTATTACTTCCTGCATCAGTCCTTCGTCTTCTTGCGGTACGCCATCTGCTTTGTCAGCAGGTTCGATTACTCAAAGCAGTGCTTTGCTTAGCTGGTCAGTGGTTTCTGGTTCTACAAGTTATAACGTTGAATACAAACTTTCTTCTTCCTCAACATGGACCACCGTTACATCAACTTCGGCGTCTAAATCAATAAGCGGTTTAAATGCATCTTCTGTTTATCAGTTTCAAGTGCAAGCCGTCTGCTCTGTTACCGGTTCTTATTCTTCACTGGGATCATTCACAACTTCGGCAGGAACTTCATCATGCGGTGTGCCTTCGGGGCTGACAGCAGGTTCTGTAACATCAGGCAGTGCAGTTTTAAACTGGAACGCCGTTTCAGGAGCGAACAGCTATAACATACAATATAAACAGGCATCATCTTCTGTCTGGACAACTATTACCTCAAGTTCGGCTTCAACATCAATAAGCGGTTTAAGTGCTTCTACAACTTACCAGTTTCAAGTTCAAGCGGTATGCTCAATTTCAGGCTTGTTCTCTTCCGCAGCTTCTTTCACAACATCGGCTTCAATCTCAACAAACACTACACTTACCATTGGAACAGCGACTTCTCCATATTCTGCGCATCCTTTCGGTTCTGCAAATTCTGATGAACGTGCAGAGTACATTATAAAAAAATCTGAAATGGTTTCATCCGGGTGGTCTTCCTCTTCGACTTATTTAAAATCAATTGCATTTAATGTTTCAAGCGCTGCTTCATCTCAGCCGCTCGGAAGCTTTACCATCACTATTGCACACACTTCAGCCGCTTCATTTGCGGGCACTTCGTTTTTAACGGGAGCAAATGCTGTTACGGTTTATTCAGGAACTTATACCACAACAACAGGATGGAATACCTTCAACTTCAATACCCCGTTTGCTTATGACGGAACGAGCAACTTGTTAATTACTATCTGCTGGAACAACAGCAGTTTTTCTGCAAACTCATCGGTACTGGCAAACAGCTATTCTGATTACATGGCATTATACTACAGAGCAAACATAAGCAACGGGGATGTGTGCAGTCAAACTTCCGGCACTCAAAGCTATTACCGCCCGAATGCTAAACTTGCTTTCTCTTCTTCAGCGCAAGCAAACACTTTTAATGGGGGACAAGAAAGAAGTTTCCAGGTTCCTGATCAAGAAACAGCAAGCCCTTTATCTCAATTTAGCAAAGAGACATTGGACGTTTATCCAAACCCTATTGATGGAAATGTGTTGTATGGAAAATTCAGCGGCCAATTAGACAAACAAATAGCTATACATATTTATGATCTGCTTGGAAGGGAAGTTTTTGAAAAAGAAATTTTTGCAGAGTCCGGAAATTTTTCTTTAATATTTTCTGACGAGCTTCTGAAACCTGGCATCTACACACTTGCCGGAATGACAAGTACAAATCTTTTCACAAAAAAGATAGTTGTAAAGTAAGAAACCAATACATCCTTCGCGACTACTTCCTGCATTATTGTAATTCCTGAATCTAAAGAATTTAGAAGAATAGACTATTGGGAACCCAGGATTGAAAAATTAATTCGGATGGAAAATAAATCAGAAAGCATGGTAATTTAATTATAATAATAAAATGAAAAAATTTAGTTTGTCATTCATTCTTCCAGCGTTTACTGCACTAAGCATAGTTTCGACGTCAATTACCGCACAGAATATACCGCATGCTGCCAGCTCAGAATACATCGAAGAGGCAGCATCTGAAAATTCCGGAACCCTTTCTTTTTTTATGCGTGATGCCGAAAATGGATATGGAATAAAATCAGAAATACAAATCAGCAGTAAAGGGAAAAGCATTTTAGTTCAGTCAGATGAAAGCGGCCATATTTTATTCATCAACAGTGAAGGCCGTTACGATGTTACTTTTTCAGCGGCCGGACATTTACCGTTAAATACTTATTTTTTCATTGAAAAAGGTAATACAGTAAATGCGGAGGTTAATATGGATAGAATTAACAGAACACCAATACGGGATTTGAATCTTTCCGGTGCTTTGGTAGAGGGATATATAATTGATTCTGATTCAGGAAAACCAATGAAAGGCGTTACTGTTTCAATGGGCTCAGATGACAAAACGAAGTCTGATGAAAAGGGACACTTTTCTGTTTTTTCTTCAGAATATTCAGTAATAAATTCTACTGAGGATTTACCGGTCAGAAAATCGTTCACCTTTTCTTCACCGGGTTATCGTTCTTATAAAGTAAACAACCTTCTTCTTTCTCCGACAAAAATTTCTATGAATATTACACTGGAAAAAGGGGAGGGGCAGAAAACAGAAAAATACCTTCAGCATGTTTTGGATGGTACACAGGAGGATGTGGATTTATACGAAAAAAATATTCCCGAAAGCAATAATAATGCACAAAATAAAAGTAATAATTCTGTAAGCACAGCTTCAGGATGCATTGTTCCAACAACTATCCGTGTTGGAACCGGCTGTTCGTGCACTAATTGTTCGGGAGTCAGTGTTATGAGTTTACAGCATTATACTGAAACGGGGATTGACAACGAATGGATTTCAAGCTGGCAGTCAAACTCCATCTCGGCCGGCTCGGTAGCCTATAGAACATACGGTGCCTGGTACGTAAACCATCCTGTAAAACCCAATTTCGATATTGCATCTACCACCTGCAACCAGGTTTGGGGGGCTAATGTATATGCCAACTGTCAGGCTGCTGCGCTTGCGACCGCTGGGATGGTGCTTACCTCAGACGGTATCAATCCGGCAAGAGCCGAATTTTCATCGGAAAACAACGGGCAGGGTGCCGCAAGCGGTGTTTCCTGCGGCAACTGCTTTAGCGGTACAGGAAGCGGTTATCCTTGTTTTTCTGACAATGTATGCTGCGGCAAAGCCCGGTTTGGCCATGGACGCGGTATGTGCCAATGGGGTACACAGCGCTGGTCGCAGAGCGGACAAAATTTTTCATGGATTATTTCTCATTATTATACAATCGGTAATATGACTGTTTGCGGGGCACCGGCATCATGCGGAACACCATCCGGACTCACAGCGGGTTCAATCAGCGATAACAGCGCTTTGCTTAGCTGGACAGCTATTCCCGGTGCAGCAAGTTATAATGTGGAATACAAACTTTCGTCTTCCTCAACATGGACAACTGTTGCATCAAGCACTCCATCAAAATCAATAAGCGGTTTAAATGCATCTTCTGTTTATCAGTTTCAGGTGCAGGCAGTCTGCTCAGTCGCAGGCGCCTATTCTTCTGCAGTATCATTCACAACATTAGCTGCCGTATCATTCTGCGGAACGCCGTCGGGGCTTAGTGCAGGTTCAATAACATCCGGCAGCGCTGTATTAAGCTGGACAGCAGTTTCAGGAGCCGGCAGTTATAATGTGCAGTATAAGCCTTCGTCTTCATCAGCGTGGACAATTGTTACAGCCACATCAGCATCAATGTCCATCAGCGGTTTAAGTGCAGCAACTGTGTACCAGTTTGAAGTGCAGGCAGTCTGCTCATCAGCGGGAAGCTATTCATCAGCAGTATCTTTCACAACATCTGCTGCTGCATCAACAAGTTCAACTTTGACAATAGGAACGGCTGCAAGCCCTTATTCGGCGCATCCTTTCGGCTCTGCAAATTCAGATGAACGTGCATCATACATTATGAAAAAATCCGAACTGGCTGCTTCCGGCTGGAGCTCTTCTTCATCCTATTTAAATTCAATTGCTTTCAATGTTTCGAGTGCAGCAACATCTCAGCCTCTTGGAAATTTCACAATCACAATCGCACATACGGCAGCTGCTTCATTTGCGGGTACTTCATTTTTAGCAGGAGCAAATGCTGTTACGGTTTATTCGGGAACTTATACAACAACAACTGGATGGAATTCCTTCAACTTCAATACCTCGTTTGTTTACGACGGAACCAGCAACCTGCTAATTACTATCTGCTGGAACAACAGCAGTTTTTCTGCAAATTCATCGGTACTTGCAAATAGTTATTCTGATTACATGGCATTATACTACAGAGCAAATATCAGCAATGGCGATGTTTGCAGTCAAACTGCGGGCACTCAAAGCTATTACCGCCCGAATGCTAAACTTACTTTTTCATCATCTGCTCAGGCGAATACTTTTGAGGGCGGACAGCAAAGAAGTTTGATTGTACCGCCGGTTTCTAACCCTGATGCTGTTGACAAAGCGAAATTTGAAATTTTCCCAAATCCCTTTGACGGTGCCGTTCTATACGGCCGTCTTACCAATACAGAAAATAAAAATTTGGTGATAAAAGTATATGATATGATGGGCAGGGAAATTGCATCAAAAGAGGTATTGTTAAATGAAGAAAGTTTTTCAATTTCTTTTTCAGAGTATAATATTAAGCCTGGAATGTATATGATTACAGGCCTTTCAGGCAGCAGCCGTTATACTAAAATTATTGTGGTGAAGTGATAAAGTATCATCCCGTCAGAGTTTTTATTTTAAATCGTTCGCTTTTTCATTCAAGTGCTTTGTAATTCTGTCTATAGATTTCCTTCTGACCGAAGTTTCATTTTAATTCTTCTTTCGTTCCCGCTCTTGCTTAAGCAGCAATAAGGATGCGCCTTTTACATAAAACCAATGATTATCTATTCGATTTTGTCATTGTGATCCTTTGAAGCAAAATATCACAGTTGAATAGGACTATGTCTTAAATATTTCAAATGCCTTTTCCTTAAATTAGTTGACATAAATGATACTTTTTATGGAAGGTATTTTTTATTAATCTATTTGAAATGATTATTTTTGATAATCGACAGAATTTAATTTTAGTGTTACAGATTCCAAAGAAAAAAGGAACCAATGGGCTATGATAATATCAATAAATAGTATGAAATTTAAATATGAAAGATTTTAAAAAGCGCAAAAAATGAAAAAGTCCGTAATATTATCCGCGTTTTTTATTTGGGTAGTTTTGGGCTCAAGGGCTCAGTCCAACGGAGGGTTTGAAAACTGGACTTCACAGAATACTTATGAAAACCCTGATTACTGGGAAACTTTAAATATAGCCTCAACGATTTCTAATCCTGTTTCAGCGTTTAAAGCAACTGGCATAGATAAACATTCTGGTAATTATGCGTTAAAAATAAAAACGATTTTTTTTAGTAACAATCCTGTCCCCAATTTATTATGGGACACTATGGGTTATGCTTTTTTAGGAAAAATAAATGTTTCCCCTCCTTCAACAAAGATGGGAACACCATATACCGGGCGTCCCGAAAAGTTAGAGTTCTGGGCTAAATATATTCCTGTTGGAGCTGATGTTGGCGGGGCAACGGTTGTTCTGCAAAAATGGAATGGAACAAATACAGATACCATTGCTGACGGTTATCTTGTTATTGATACAACGATGACATATACTTTTTTTCAGGTTAACCTCTTTTACTATTCAACAGTCTTACCAGATACCCTTGTAATTACTTTCGCCTCCAGTTTAAAAAAAGCGAACGCACGGGTTGGCAGCACATTATATATTGATGATGTAGCATTAACAGGATGGGTAGGTGTTGACGAACATAATAATTTTGAAGAAAAGGTAAAAGTGTTTCCAAATCCAGCAAAGGAGTCTGTAACTATTTCTGCAAAAATTAAGGAAGCGGATAACATTCAAGTGGTTGATGCTTCTGGTAAGCCGGCGGGAGGTTATAAAATTCAGAATGATAAAACAGATATAAATACAAGCCAATTTGCGGAAGGCTTTTATTTATACGAAATACGTGATAAGAAAAATAAAATTCTTACAACTGGTAAATTTAATGTCGTTAAATAAACCAGTAATGAGGGTTCATGGATTGTTTATTTATAAATAGTCAGATGAACTATAAGAGTGTTGCCGCTGTCTCTAAATTTTTTTGATTTTACAATGAAACGATGAAGTAATGACCACGCAGCAAGCTCGGAAAGTCTGGTAAAAGAATCCTTCCAAAATCGTCAGGCACAGGGCTGTTGAAAAATAAAATCAAAAAAACAAAACCAAAAGTATATTTAGAGGAGGCGTTTAGTTTTACTTTACTAATTTTACAGCTCTTAAAAATAAATGAAAATGTATAAAGTAGGCAGTTTATATGCGGGTGTCGGCGGGATATGCCAGGGCTTCATCAATTCAGGAGCAGAATTAGCATGGGCAAATGAATACGATAAAAATGCCTGTATTACTTACAGGTTAAATTTTAAACACCCTCTTCACGAAGAAGATATCTGGAAACTCGATCCTCTGCTTCTCGAAAAAGTAGATATTCTGGCAGGAGGTTTTCCGTGTCAGCCTTTTTCTGTAGCGGGTTACAGGAAGGGATTTAATGACCAAAGAGGAAATCATTTTTTTAGAATTATTGAATTCATTAATGCCTTGAATAAACCAAAGGCTGTTTTTCTTGAAAACGTAAAAAATCTTTACGGACATGATCAGGGTAAAACATTCAGGATTATTAAAGAAGCGATGGCAGCTAACGGCTACTCTTTTCAATCAGCTGTTTTGAACTCTAAAGACTTCGGTAATATTCCGCAGAATAGGGAAAGGGTTTATATTGTCTGCTTCAGAAATGAAGAAGACGGCACTAATAAATACGCTGATCATTTTAAATTTCCTCCTGCGGTTAAGCTTACCAAATCAGTTAAAGACATAATAAGCAAGGAGGAAGAAGAAGAAAGATTTTATTATAAAAAAGATAAATACATGTATTCCGAACTTTTAAAAACCATCACTAGGAAAGACACAATTTATCAATGGCGCAGACATTATGTTCGCGAAAACAAAAGCGATGTATGTCCTACATTAACTGCCAATATGGGAACAGGCGGACATAATGTTCCGTTAATTTTAACCGACTTCGGTATTCGAAAATTAACACCGCGCGAATGTTTTTTATTTCAAGGTTACCCTAAAAAATATAAACTACCTGAAAACATGGGTGCTTCCCAGCTTTATAAGCAGGCTGGTAATTCAGTTACTGTTCCTGTAATTGAAAAAATTGCGAGAAACGTTATTGAAGCACTTAATAAAGGATCTCAGGAAGAAAAGAAAAAAGTTTCGGTGGAAAAGAAAAAACCGGGAAACAATTCTTAATTTTTCGCTGTTATGAAATTAAAATTTAAAGCGGAAATTGAAGCGGGAATAAATTTCAATTCTTTTTCATACTGATTATGAAATGATCGGCCCAGGAATTAAAAGGAGAACGGAGATCAATCTTTTCTTCCATTCTGCAAAGGGCATTAAAAATTTTGGGATGCTGAACCGGAAATTTTTCAAGGTAGGGGGGAGGGCTTAAAATACCTAAGCCTTTTACAGCAATTTTACTGTATTTATTTTTATCAAAAGCATTGTACAATCTTTTTGGAGAATAATAATATGTATTAAAATAAGCTCCTTCAAGATGAGAACGGATTCCTTTTTTATTCCATCTTCTAAAAGCAATTTTAAAATTTCCTTTCAGCGCTAAGAGCATCTCCCAAGGACATACAGGAGGCATAATCACCAGGGTGGCTTTGCCGCCGGAATTAAGAAGCCGGTCAAATTGTTTAATTACATTTTCAATATTTTCTGAGCAGTTTAATCCGCCGAAATTAGAAAAAATATGATCGAAAGTTCCAGCCTTTAAATCTTCGAGATTGTTAAAGGAGCATTTTTGTAATTGTATTTTTTTTTCGAGACCGAGTGCTTTTATTTTTTCAGCGCCGGCAGCCAGCATGCCGCCGGCGTTGTCTGTGGCAAGTATTTCAAATCCGTGCTGTGCGAGAAAAATAGCATCAATTCCTGTTCCCGCATTGAGTTCCAGAATCCGGTCACCTGGTTTGAGTAGTGACAGCAGATGTGTATGCACCTGGTTTCTCATCCTTTGAATAACGGGGTTTAACCTATCCATTTCATCGAATTCAGCCGCCTGCCTTGAAAAAGCATTACTTACATTGTTCTCTTGTGCTGTGCCGATCGGAATCATTGTGTTTTTGTCAGTTTGTTTACACGCATCCGCTCCCAAAACGTAACAGGAATGTAATATAGAAGAGAGGTGATTTTTTTTATAGAATGTTTCTGCAGCAGCATCGGATTTTTGATTCCGTTTTTGAGAAATTGAATCGCTTGTTTCTTTCGGTAATTTTTATGAATGTAACGATGCAAAGCCTTATAAAATTCAGGCGAATACGTGTTTTTGAACATCATTATTAATTCATCCGAATCCACCCAGTTTGTTTTTTCTTTAAGCTGCTCTTTTACATTTTCATGAAATAGTGTGCCAGGCAGGGGATAAGAAATGGATACTCCGATATCTACGGGCAGCAGGTCATTCAGCATTTGAATGGTTTTTTTTATGTCCTCCATTGTTTCGCCCGGATAACCAAACTGCAAAAAGAAGGCGTCTTTAATTCCATTTTTTTTTAATAATCTGCTTGCTTCATAAATTTGTTCCACCTTGGTGCCCTTATCCATTGCATCCAGTATTTTCTGTGAGCCTGATTCTGCGCCTACCCAGACTGTATCGCAGCCCGATTCAGCTAATGCGGTAATGTTATTTTCTTCCAGTAATAAATCAACACGTGATTGAATTTTATATTTTATTTTTAATTGGGCGTTTTTCAAGTGATCTGCGAACTCATTTACCCATCCAGGTTTCAGGCCGAATATGTCATCGCAGAACCAAACATGATCGAATTGATAATTAGTTTTTAAATAAATTAATTCTTCAACCACTTGTTTAACCGACCGTGTATTATAGCGATTCCCGTAAATGGGTTTTGCACACCAGTTGCATTTGAAAGGGCAGCCCCTTGTTGTTGCAATGTTTATTGAAAAATAATTGTATTTGTTTTTCCATACCGATTTGTATTTTGCCATGTCAACCAAATCCCAGGCGGGAAGGGGAAGCGCATCAAGATCGCGCATCACTTCACGTTTAGGTGTATTGACAATACTTCCTGATTTTTTGTAAATCAATCCTTTAATTGAATCCAAATCAGCGACTCCGTTTTTGAAAGAATTAATCAATTCTAATAAAGTCTGCTCCGCCTCACCTTTTATGATTATATCTGCATCATGATTTAAATATTTTTCGTAATGATCTGCGGAATCAGAGCTGGAAACAATCACTGTACATCCTTTTTGTTTTGCATATTCAGCCATACGGAAGGCTGCTTCTCTCATGTTGGTGAGACACATTTTGGTGAGGTAGTTAAACCCATCGTCATAAATCACAAAGAAGTCCGGTTTGTAATTATCGAGTATGTTGATTACTTCATCAGGACCTTCTGCAAACATGCTGTCGAATAAGGAGACATCATATCCGTTTTTTCGCAGCAACGAGGCCGCAAATAGAGTCCCCAGAGGTGCATAGGGCTGCCCCAATTCCCATTGCTTTTTGTCGAAGCGCATAAAATAGGAATGGGAAAAAAGAATTTTAACTGCCTTTTTATTCATATCGTATTATCAAGACTAATGCTGTGTCTGCTTTGAAACTCTTTTATTTTAATCTGGTAAGCTGCTAAAACTTTTATTTGAAATCCATTAGGATGATGTTTTGAAACTTCTTTTTTTGAACGCAGATGAAGATCAAATTGAGCAGCATCAAAATTTTTAAATTTTTTCTTCCAATACTTCAGTGTCAAGCGGAAGCACCAATTATCAAGCATTTCGCCGGCTTTTCCGTTGAATAAAATTTCTAAAAAATGCTTCAGGAAAAATTTATGCTGAGGTAATGTTTTTGTATTTTCCTGCTCTTTTTTATTAGGATAAAATTCTTTAAACCATGAATTGGTCTTCATGAACTGCATATATAATTCATGGTTATAAGTTGGATGAATGAATGCAAGTTCCGTTGCAGCAAAAAGATTTTTATCCGGAATCGCAAGGTGTTCGGTATCGATAAAGTAATTCACACAAAAGTATTTTTTAGAATTCAACAGAAAAACTTTTTTGAATAAAACCAATAACGTACGGCATAACCACAATCTGGATGGAGAAGTTATAATGAAATAATCAATATCACTGTCTTTCTCCATATACCCTTTGGATAATGAACCGGAAATGCAGACGCCTTTTACAAACGGGAACCAGGAGATCAAGCGGCTGAATAAAAAAGCTGCTTTATAAAATTTATCGGCCATAAGATTTCCATTCTGCCTTCTTTCAACAATAGAATTATCTTCATTTATGAAGTAAAAATCATTTTGTTTTTTTATTATTTTTTTAGAAACCAGCTCCTCCAATACAGCTTCCAAATCCTGCGGTGAGTTGTAAATCTGACGGCAGTTGTCCTTGATTTCCTGCAGTGTGAGCGGATAATAAAAAACATCGAAATACAAAAGCGTTTTCAAAACACCTGCTTCCAGATCATTTTCAAGAGCTGTTTTATTTGTTAATACAGATGTATCAGATGGTTCCATTATATTCAAAACAACAAAGCAGATTTACTAAAATTAATTATTTTAAAAAGCGCTGCAGCATCGGGAGCAGGCAGGCAATAAGCCTCCAGCTTTGATCAAATCTTTACGAAAAATTGCAGCAGCCGTACTGTTCCAAATGTCACTTATTGAGCTGTCATAAACATTGCCCAGGTTAATATTATAGTATCGGCCGTGTGAGGGAATTACAGAACCGTCCGATTTAATCATGATATTTCTAAAAGCATCGTTACATTTTTTGCCTATTAAAACATCAGGTTTGTTATAAAAAAATTTCAGGCTTTCGTAACTCTTTATTTCCGGAGAAAAGCTCAGGCGGAAGGGAAAGGAATCTCGTTTTAACGATTGTATTTCCTCCCACAAAATTTGCAGATTCATTTCCCCTATGTGCGTTTCCGTGACATTCGTGACATTGGAAATAGTGGCCCGGTAATTATGACCGTATAACTGATTGTGCGCGATAACAATGTTGTCGGGAGTAAAATTGGTATGCATAAACCCTAATTCTTCCAGCGGATACTTTTTAAAAAAATCCGCAAATCTTTTAAGACTGCCGATATTCCATTCTGTGATTGTACAGAAAACAGAAATTTTGGGGCGGTGTTTTTCAGCGATTAATTTTTCAATGCCTTCGATTGCTTTTTGGAAGGAGCTTTTATGGCCGCTTATCATATTATGAATTTCCTCATGGCCGTCGAGCGATATAAAAAGATGATCTAAGCCTGATTCACACAGCTGTTTCGCATGTTTAGGAAGCGTCAGCGCATTGGTTGTAACAGAAGTATATAATTTTTTAGACTGCGCATAAAATAAGGATTCGATCAAATGAGGATAAACCAAAGGTTCTGTAAAAGCATAGCCCAGTTTAACGGATGGGAAATTTGCGGCAGCATCATCTATTATTTTTTTGATAAGCTCCAATGGCATGTTTAATGGATGTGTGCCGATCAGGTTAACAGCAAAATTACTTTCAGTATAACAGGTACCAACATCACACATTTTACAATGCAGATTGCATACATTATTAACCCCTAATACCAGCCATTCCGGAGTATAGAAAAGTTTTTGGGGTAAAAACTTTACATTGAGTTTTTTTTGAAGGGATGAAATTATCAATCAGATCTGCTTTTCGAAATATTTATATGTTAAAGATAAAATAAATATCCAAATAGAAACGATGTTCTATGTTTTTTTAGAACTCTGTGAGATGTAATCATCATCAAAACAAATTTGATAGATAAAATTGTTTTCCCATAAAATGCGTTTCTCTTTAAGTTTATTCAGGAGGAACGAATTTTTTAATGCTGCGGAGTTTATCATTTCAATGTCACAGTCTTCGGAAAGAACCATTAATACTATAGAATCCTTATGCATATAGGATGAGAGCACAGCAAATAGGCGTGTGAAATATTCGCCGTTCTTTCCGCAGTACCAGGCATATTCTGCTTCTGCGATGGGATCTTTTTTATAATACGGAGGATTAATAACAATAAAATCGAAGTCTTGCCGCGGGATGCTCATGAAAAGATCGGAATGAATTATCTGAATTTTTTCAGACTGCAGTTCTGAATTCACCCGAATAGTATGGAAGGCCTGGAGGCTGATGTCTGAGGCCGTTACATGCGCTCCTGCGCGGGAAGCATGCAATGAAATAAAACCGCTGCCGGCGCCAAGCTCCAAAAGGGTTTTACTTTTTAATGGAAATGACATTAGAAAGTTCAAGAGAAATTTTGTGCTGAAAAAAAATCCTGGGTGAAATACTCCCGGTTCAATCAGGAAGGTGTTGCCTTTGTAACGGTACTTGCGGGGCTTAGCTAAATATTTTTCTAATAATGGTTTATATGTTTTGTTTAGAAAATATTTAATAAATTTCATTATAAAAAAATATAATTTCTAATATTTTAATTCAAAAAATAATTGAAGGTTGTTTTGAAATTCTGCTGCTACACCAATAATAAAGGGCATTTGGTTAGAACCCTTGTATTTCAGGCTGCCGGTATTTTAACCAAAATTTCTGCAGTATTTTAATTTCATAAGGATAACTTGTCCAGTTATTTTTATACCGTATTGAAGAAATGCTGCGGATTGCCCTCCGCTGAAACGGGCTCAGTTTTACATCCGAAATAGTGGGATAGTAGCCGTTTAATACGGTTTCGAAATTCTTGATTTTATCAACCATTTCTGCTGTGAGCCACGGTGTTAAAGGGTTTTTACGAAGGTCGAAATTTTCCCATGCCGGATTGAGCCAGTCGCTGAGCTTTTCAGGGAAACGAAAACCGCTTGCCAAAACCTGTTTATACATTTCAGAACCTTCAGTAGGAACCGGGCTGTAGAGATAAATAATAATTTCAGTCTTAGGATTTATTTCTTTAATCTCCTTAATAAATCTGATGTCATCATCAATCTGTGACATGACCTGTTCGGGTGAATCGCCTGGAGTTCCCAGTACAAAAGAGTATTCGGGTATAATATCAAACGATGCCATACGTTTTACGAAGGTTCGAATTTGTTCAGCAGTCTGGGTTCCACCTTTATCCATTTTCTTTAGAATAGCATCATTGCCCGTTTCTGCACCGAAAAAAATCATTTTACAGCCAGATTCGCGCATCAACGCCAATGTTTCATCCTTGTACTTATTGATTGTATCTATACGGCCTTCTCCCCACCATACCATATTATCGTTTTTGATAAGTGAAGCAAACTCTGCAGTTCTTTTTTCAGAAACAAAAAAATTGTTGTCATGAAATTCAATCGCATTACCTTGATGTTTTTCTTTCAAAAAACGGATATCGTCATATATCCCTTTTGCCGACTTGCCTTTCCACCTTGCATTATAAATAGGAACTACAGCGCAGAATGAGCATGTAAAAGGGCATCCGAAGCTGGAATGATAAGCAATAGTTTTTGTGCCTAAGTATGTTTTTCCAAGATATTTGTGAATAGGGTAAAAGCCATTCAGCTTTTCATAAGGGAGAGGAGGCAGTTTATCCAGATCATAGAGTTCATCCTTTCCGGTTTTTACAATTTCACCTTTATCGGGGAAAATTAAATTATTTATTTGATCATAAGGCTGCCCGGAATCCATTGCATTTAATAGTGCGGGAAAAGCCATATCGCCGGGGCCGTTGATAATTACATCAACATAACCGGAATTTAAAACCACCTTTGGATGGTTGGAAGGAAAGTACCCCCCCCAGATAATTTTTATTTCCGGAAAATTTCCTCTTACTTTTTCAGATATAGGAATGGCCTGTCTCAATTGCGGGCCGGGCATTACCGTGCATCCGAAGTAACCAAAACCGCCTGATGCCAGATAGGATAAAATTTTTTCTTCAGGATTATTCTCCATATTTCCATCAACTATTACATAATCATAGCTGGAATCGATAGATGCTGCAATGGATAAAATGGAGTTTGGAATCCGCGGTTTGGAATCGGCACTGCGTGGATTGAAAAGAAGAACTTTATTCAAAGGATGATTGTTTTTTGACAATTAAGTTATAAATATAAAAAAATATTTATAATATTTGGCGATTATTAAATCCAAATTTTTACCCATGAAGTTTAACATTTGGAGTGGAGTTATTAAAATATCGCCGGCGAAGCACATTGTATTCTTTTCACTTTTTTCTGTTGTCTTTGCTGTGTTTGTCAATCGTTTAATTGATTTTGACGGCATTGATTTCAATGGTGACAGCTATGTATATTTTCGGATGGCTCAACATTTTAAGCAGGCTATTTCAAATGCAGCATTACCCAGTCATCAGCATTGGCCCTATGGTTACCCGGCACTGCTTTCAATAACATTTTTTATCGGCGAAACATTTAAAGCTGCACAATGGATAAACTTTATTGCCGGCGGAGGTCTTATTGCAGCCGCAGGCGGCATGGCATTATTCATAGCGCGAATAAAAAATTTAGATCAGGAAAAAACTATTTTAGTTGTGCTTGGTGCGATGCTGCTATTGTTTGGGCGGGGAATAATGCTCAAATACCAGCTTCTGATAATGTCTGATATGATGGGTGCATTTTGGGCAATGCTCCTGATTCTTTTGATTTGGAAATGGAAAGTTTCAAAAAGTCCTTTCCCGCTTGCTTTTGCGGGTATTTCAATAGGGCTTGCTGTTTCTACAAGATATGTTGATATACTTATGCTGGTTCCTCTTGCAATTGTTTTGCTCTCCGGATTTTCATTAAGAAAAACATTTTTTTACGTTTTTATTTTTGGATTTTGTTTTCTCATTGCCTTGCTTCCCGAAATATTAATCGTGCACAAAGGAACAGCCGCCGGCATCAGTTATGATCTTATAAATGACTGGAGTTTTAAAAATTTGTTTACCCGTTCATTCGAATCGGTTGACGGGCACCAAACATCTCAGCTGCCAAGTATTCTCTATTACGCAGTACTCCCATTCAGATGGGAAGATTTTACACCTGTAGGTTTAGTATTAGTAATTTTAGGGTTTTATTATTGTATACATGAATTACCCCGATGGGTATTGTTATCATTGGTACTTTGGTATCTGACTTTTTATTTTTTATTGTGCGGCATTCCTATTCAAAACCCGCGTATAGCATTCAGCTTATACCAGCCCCTCTCTATTTTTGCTGTTCTTGGTATTTTATGGTGCCTGCGGCGCTGGAATGCAAAACGTGTGATGATATGCGTATTGGTGTTCACTATAGTTTCAGCTGCGTTCGGTGTGCGATATATTAATAAACTCTCAACTGCCAAAAATGAGCTTAGAGAAGCGGCTATGAAAGTGGCTGCCGCGACAGAAAATTCACGTATTATTTCTACGTCGCTTTATGCGGTTTACCTTGCTTATCCAATGAAGGTTGAACCAATGAGCATATATACACTGAGCATTGCTGAAGCAGAGGCAATACTTGCTGATGGAAAAAAAACATTTCTTGTAATTGATGATGAAAAATTTATTCCTCAGTGGAGTAATTACCCGGCTGGTAAAACATATTGGTGGATTCGAAAGCATTACCCATGTATTGCAATTAGACGCATCGGCGGGTTTACTGTTTATGAAATAAAACCGGAACAGAACAAATGTAATGTTTGGCCTCATTTATCGTGAAATAGTTTTTTATTAAAGTTTTGATTTAATTTATATCATGGAAATCCCCTGGGTGCTTCAATTTTGAATTGCCATAAAATGTATAAATAATTAATAAAACGTATTGAATTAAAGTTGATGAAAAAAATATTACATATATACTCTTGCCATATATATTCATAATTATAAAAGAAAGTAAAAAGGTAAATAGCGCTCCTGCAATATTCAATTTAATAATAAAGGCCACTCTTTTAATCTTTAACAAACTAAAAATATAAATAGTATAATAAAAAATGGGCAATACAAATAGATAACTCAAAAGCAGCAATAAAAAATCAATTTTTATATGATAAAAAAACTGTAGAATATAATTCATGCAGATTATTCCTATTCCGCCAATAACAATTCCAAACAAAAATAATTTTAAAGAAATTCTCTTAGCAGTGGTAAATTTTAATCGATAAATAATCTTTAAAAAGGGTTGTATTATGAAGTTTGAAGAGGCCTGAATAATCAGAAGAAAACTCATAATAATCTGGTACTTGCCAATTTCATTGGACTCGAGGAATAATGCTGCACTTACCTGGTCAATCCTTGAAATAATGAGGCCTGTAAAACCGAGTAAAAAGAACAAAAAAGATTTTTTTAAATAGTCAATTTCAAAAAAGCTGAAATTCGGTTTAAAAGAAATGTTCATTACAATTACCATTGCGGTCGCTTTGGCAAGATCCAAAATTGCAGTAAGGAGCAAAAGAGTGATAATCGTCAGCTTGTCTTTAAAGAGCACAACTATCAGTGCAAATAACAGTCCCCAGGAAAATTCAAGAATTATTTTTAATGAATAATTTCTTTGATATAAAATCAAACTGTCATAGGATTGAAAAAGAAATCTTAAAAATAAAATTAAAATTATGTAAGATTGAATGGAGAGATTATAGGATGTGAATAGAACAAAAATAAATACTGGCAGAAGCAGTACGCTCCTTGAAACAATGCTTTTCATCCAGACGGGATTTATCGAGCCGGGCGCACGGCTGAACTCGCGGACAAGATAATCCCTGCTGCCCCACGCTGGAATTTGGCCCAAGAGTGTTATCAAAAGTATTATTTTAGAATAGTCGCCCCAGATTCCGATAGAAATGAGTCGTACAACAAGTAAAGAAATAAATAGAGTAGAAAACTGCGATGCTAAATTATTGATTACATTCAGAAATATAAGTTTCAGCCTTTTGCCAGATAGAAAATTATAGTATGCCGAAAGACTCATTTTTTATTTTCTGTCTGTTACTGAAAATTTTCGAAAAAGTAAATCGAACAAATTGCCGACTGATTTGTGAAATATACTTAATTTTATAATATTCGTCAAATCTTATTATTCTAAAAAAATATTCAGCATTGCAAACTTCTCAAAAACAATTAGCCGACAGATGCCTTGGATATGCCCTCATTGCTTTTTTTATACCTATTACTCGTTTGTTTGGAATTGTTCTAAAAAGAAATCACAAGCTTAAGGTGTCGCCTGAGAATATACTATTTATCAAAATTTTAGGATTGGGAAGTCTCATCACTGCTTTGGATTCAATTGCTGCAATCAAAAAAAAATATCCTGAAGCAAAATTAATTCTCCTCACGGAGACCAATATTGCAGATGGAATCCGCCCCTTTAAAGTTTTTGATGAAATATGGACTATAGAATCGTCCAATTTGTTTTCTGTGTTTTTGGGCTCCGCAATGCATTTATTAAAATCATGGAAACTTCATAATTTATGGGTTGCAGATCTTGAAGTTTATTCAAAACTAACCACCCTTTTTTCGCTCTTCACATTGGCCATTAACAGGTTCGGATTTCAGCTCTTTCCAGTATATTTCAGAAAATATCTCAACACCCACAATGTGTATTTTAACCAGTTTTTATGCCTCGAAGATAATTATATTAATATGAGTGAAGCTGTAACGGGTGAGAACAGTCTTGGGGTCCAAGGGTATAAAATCAATTCCGGAAAAAGAACGAGCGAATCTGATAAAACATACATAGCGCTTAACAATACATGCAGCGATCTTGCATTAGTCAGGAAAATGCCTGATGAACTGCTTCAGAAATTATGTGTTTGGATTTTAGAGAACACAAATTATAAAATAGCTTTGCTTGGCGCACCTATTGATCAAATGGCAAATGAACTTTTTATTAATGATAAACTTACAAGTGAACAAAAAATAAAAGTTATTAATTATACCGGGAAAGATGGTTTTGATGCGTATTATAATTTTTTATCTGTGCAGACTGCATTTATAATAAGCATCGACAGCGCTCCGCTGCATATAGCTAAAAAACTGGGTCTTTCGACCATTTCATTATGGGGTCCCACCAACCCTAAGAGTTACTTGAAAATTTATGAAGAGGAAAAACAAAGACATTTATATTATTATTCAAATGTGCAATGTTCTCCATGCGTCCATCATACAAGGAGTCTGCCGTGCGGCGGAAATAATGCCTGTATGAAAAATATAGAAGAAGCAAGCATCACTGGTCTCATCAAAGAGATGATTGGGAATTTATAACGGGGGCAGCTAAAATATTTTTTTTGTTCTCAGAGTATAAAACCCCACTCCCCTGTTTTTATCCGAAAGGTAAAGCAGCCTGCCGGAGCTGAGCAGAACGGGTTTCATTTTTCTATCATCAGTATCTGTTAATTGATCGTCTCTCCAATATATCTGATGGTTTTTAAGATATATATTTTCATCCTGCTTAATCGGCTGTTCAAAATTCAAGGTGTCAGACTTGGCACCTTTGTCATCATTGTAATAAAACACTGCCAGTTTATTATCTTTTATGATGTAATCATATATCAGAGTATAATTATTTTTGTGAAAAAAATAAGTGCTGTTATCATTGTCTTTTTTTTGTAATGCGGGAATTGATGCGATTACAAATAGCAATGAAAAACCCAGCAGAACTTTATAGTTGAGAGATGTGCTATATAAATAGATTAAAAAAATAAATAAGCCCAGCGTCAGAATTAGTCTTGGAAATTGAAATACTGCGGGGAGGCTGAAAAACGCATTCACCTGGAGATTGCTTATTAATAATAATATCAAAATCAGAAATCCTTTTAAGGAATTGTTTTTTTCTATCCGGCAAAAGCCAAAAAAAGGAATCATAAGTAAAATCAATGAATAAGTACTGCCGTTTGGAGAAATCAATATACTTCCGATCACCCAAATTCCGAATTTTTCAAGATCTTCAATTCGCTTGTTGAGTGAGACTGAAGCGCAAAATGATAAGACAATAATTTTAAAACAAAGATTCAGCAATATGAATAACTGTGGATTATCAAAGGGTGGAAAAGGGTTTTGCAGTTCATCAGCAACAAAAATATTTTTTAAGAACATAAACATGGATTGAAACTGCGGGGTAAATGCGTCGTTCAGTTCACCGTTGCTTACTCTTGGAAATATCTCAAACATATATGTTTTCCACACGTCCAGGCCGTTAAAATAAAATGAAGAAACTAATAGACCGCAAGTCACTCCTGCCAGATAAAGCATCTGCCTCCATTCTTTTTTGAAGAGAAGAAAAAATAGGCAGATCAATGGAAATATTTTTAATACAATTGCAGGCCCCCACAATAAGGATGCATAAAAATAACGGCCTTTTTTATAAAAAATAAATCCTTCAATCATCATTGAAAATAATATCAGGTAGGCCTGCCCGAAGTAAATATTATTTCTTATCGGAATTAAAAAAACAAGGGGAATAATCATGTAAACCCAATTAGGGATATTCAAAAATTTCATAATCCGCAGAAGCGAAAAAAGGAAAACGAAAGAACTCAAACAATTAAAAATAATTTTAGATGTATAAAGATCAAACCAAGTAAATGGAATAAAAAATAACGAAGTGATCGGCGGGAAAGGAGTATAACTTACTAATAGATTATTATACCCCTCAGCAAATATTTTATGGTTGAATGCATACGTTTCATATATAGTCGGAGCGTTGAATAGTCCTTCTAAAAAAAATCTGCTTCCGAAATAATATCCTGCATAATCATCTGCCGGCCTGTTGGCTGATTTAAGAATGAAAATAATCATCAGGCAGCACAAAGGAAGCAAATAAATATATCGGTCCTTTGTATTCAGCATAGAAATTCTTTTTTAAAAAAATTGTAAATTATTTAATATTAAAAAATCATCTAAGATGCTTTGCCGGGCTTAAAGTCTTGTACAGAAAGCTTTTCAGGTTTTTAAAAGTAAAATTTAAACTTCCTTTGGCTTTCCTGTCTGGATCCTGTATAAGTCTAAAGTTGTTATTACACTTAATGAACTCCAGAAAAGAAATGCCGCTTTATCAGTATCTAAAAAATTATTAAATATGCCGTGTGTAACATAAGAAACAAGCCCAAGGAGAGCTGATGCGGTGACTATTTTCAACTGTACATTTTTGGTGTTGTAAAATATTTTAGCGCCGGTATAAACCGCTGTTAAAATAATTCCTAAAAAACTGATGAACGTAAAAATACCTGATTCAGAAAGTAAGAGCAGATATTCTGAATGAGCTGTTCCGCCTCTGCCTTTTTCTACATTATAAGATGAATGGACACTGATACGGGTCATTTCCGAGGCTAACTGAAATGAGAGATAATTAAATTGATAAGTGCCGGGTCCGAAACCAAACAGCGGCTTACTTTCTGTCATACGGACAGCACAGCTCCATCGGTTTAACCGCTCTGCATTTGATATATCGTTGCTCACATTTGTTATTGATTTTGCAACCTGCTCTGCATCGGCATTTCTGACATTTGAATCGGAAGTATTCAGATTAAAACTATCTATAATTGAATCCTTATTTTCAATTGCAATTGCACCAAGGATAATAAAAATAAACAAGATAAATCGACCGCGAATTTTTAACATTAAAATCAAAACAAAGAGAAGTGACACAATAATGCTTATCCATGCAGCACGGGAATATGAAAAAAATATTGCAATGCAGAACAGCGACATGAGAAAAAAGGAAGCTGTTTTCTTGAATAAACTTAATCCTAATTTATCAGAGAATAGAAACGATGCTGTAATTGCCGGGAGAACAAATGCAAGACAGGCGCTGTAAATAGTGTGGTCATTAAAAAAAGGTTCAGACATAAATGGTGAATCTGTTTTTTCGAAATGAAAAAGTGAATGCCTGTATAGGGCATAAATAATTATCGGGACCAATGCATAGCAGTAATATAAATAAATTTTGATGCCGTTAATTATCGAATTTTTTATAAATAAGTGTGTCAAAAAATAAAAAACTAAAATGTAGCAAAATCTGACGAGCAGAAATTTTAAGGATACAATAGGCAGATTCGAGAAACAAGCGCTTACAGCCAGCAGCGAAAAATAAATAATGATTAAGCAGGTTAGAGGATGTTTGATAAATTTGACACTGAACTCTGAAAAAAAAATCAATTTGCTTAATACTGCGACTGTGAGTACCGCAGTCAGCGGTTCGGATGGAAACATGATATTGCTTTCCGTCCCAGCAATATTAATATTTATGGAAAATGGAATAAAAAGAATTAATAAAGAAAACAGAAAATTGATCTTAAAAAAAGAGCAGATAATTCCCAGCATCAGAACTGAAATTACTGAAAGCCCGATAAGAGGATTAAATAATCCCTGGTTCAAAATGATAAAAATGATACCTATAGTTACAAGTATCAGCAAAATAAAAATTTGAGTTTTCGATAATTTTAAAACCATTGCTTCCGGTAAAAATTATTTTATGGATTTAATCCTTATTTCTTTATATTTTTCAAGTATTAAAACAGCCGAAATAGTGATTAAAAGATCGCAGATGCCGACTAGTATGATAATCAGCGATCGGATAGGAAAGGATTTTTTATCTGCCGGTTCGGCGGGTGTAATTATAAAAGAATTAATGTTTTCGCTGTTCAATTTTTTATTTATATCTCTTAAACTTTCTTTGATATCAATAAACTGGTTGAATTTAGTTTCATAATCATAAAGCATATCTGTCAGAATTTTATTTTTATTCTCAACTGCATCTTTAATCATACCTCTTATATCAATCTGCTCCTTAAGAAGATCCAATTTGTCTGATTCAAAAGCAGTAAAACTTTTCGATTTAAATAAGCTGCCGTCAATGCTGTTAATTTGTTTTGCCAGCGAATCCAGTTTTTTTAATTGTTTTAAATTTTCTTTTTCGGTGCTGGCATAGCTGATTTTTAAATTGTGTTTTAAAATCAGTAATTTAACTTCGTCTCCTATTTTTACCATATCGTTAGCCATGTTGGCGGCTAAAGCAGGATCAGTGTCATAAACAATTACTGAAATTGAATTGTAACGTGTTCTTTCAATTTTTATACAGCTGTTAAGTTTCTCATAAAGTTCATTCAATTTGTATTTATTCGCAGCATCAATCCCGTAATGCATCATTAATTTATATTTTGCAATCAGCGAGTCTCTTAATATGCTTGATTTAAGTATTTGAATCTCTTCATCAACTTCTTTGTCAACGCCGAAATATAAATTGTTATCAAACATTAACTTGCCTGAATAATTAGAAGGAGGATAAAAAATAGTTTCAGATTTAAACTCCGGCGGAAGAAAAGCCGGTGATGTGAAAATAATTGCTGCGATAAGAGCAATGAAAAATGAACTTAGAATTAATTTTTTTCTGCTTAGTAATAATAAAATAAACTCTTCGAAACTTACATTTTTGTTTTCCGGAGTTTCAAATTTTTGTGCTTGTTCCATTTGTTGTATAAATTATATTTTATTTAAATCTTGAAAATAGAAATAAAAAGTTTTCACTGCTGTCTGAATTTTCAGGTTATAGAAACTGCGTTTTAAAATCAGTTACACAAAGATATTATAATAGACCGCATTTAAAACAATGATGCAAAATCGGATTAGTTACTGCCATACATTCAAATAATCCGATCGGAGCTGTGTATAGCCAGACTTTTTATACTTCGCTTGAAAGGTCACTGCACAGAGCCATTTGGAGCGCCTCCCAAAATCATTCAGGTCAAAAAATAGTGCATTGATATAATTTATAAATGTCATATTTAAGCACTTTTTGGAACAAGATACTGAAACGTAAAATTCAATATGCCGCATCAAGAAAAAACGCCCTGATAAATGTTTACATTCATCAGGGCGTTTTTGTTAAAGGTAAAAGTGTTTATTCAATTACCATTTTTTGTGTCTGTTTCATTTTCGGACTAGTTAATTCAAAAATATAAACACCTTTGCTCAGATTCGGCATACTCAATTCAATTGGGTGAGAACCGCTGTTCATAAGCAGTTCGCTGCTGTAAACTGTACGTCCTGCAATATCAACTAGTTTCAGGCTTACTTTTTCTTCTTTTGAACTTGTATAATTCAAAACAAAATTTCCATTATTGGGATTAGGAGAAAGCATAAATGCGTTGTTGTTTTTTGGATTTTCTGTTACTCCTAAAACCTCTGTATTGCATGGAAGATGAGGGCCTGCAATTTTTGTCATAGTAGTAAAATCGATATAGCAGATAAACTGAGCGCTGTCAATGAATGGGTTTCTGTTTCCCTGAAGCGAATCGACATAATCGTTACGTGCAATTTCAAAATTATCAGGAGGGTCTTGGTAATTCCATTTTTTCAAAACATTTTGATCTTGTCCGTAAGGTATTGCATTGCTGATTCTGCTTGGCAGCGACCAGCTTCCGCCGTAAGTTGCATCAGTGTTTACGGGTCCTGTGTAAGCAACGCCTGTATAACAGATACACTGATATAACATGCAGCGTGCAGCATCTCCTTTGTCGGAATCGCGGGGCTCAAATACTTTGTTGCCATTGGCATCCAAACCTATTTTGTCGCCCAGATACGTCGAAATAGGCGTGCCTACAACTTCTCCTAAAGGATTATTGCTGCGTGGTGCATTTACCTGGTTTTGATTAGTAGGAGTAAGCATGTGATAATCGTTATATTCCGGACGGTTTTGAAATGCAGGGTCATTGGTAGTCGGCATCCAGCTGTGGCAGAATGTGTGTTCGCGGCTGTAGCCGACGTTTGTCCAGTCAAACGGTTCTGTATAAACTTTATTTTCGCCGCTGTAAACACATGTTAAAACACGCTGGCCGGCGGCAGTATCACGCGCATAAAAAGCAGAAACCATCAAAGGCCCGTAGCTGCTGTAGAATTGTATGGTATGAGGATTAATCTTATTGTGCAGGTCAGTAACAAATGTACTGGCCGCTGAAGAAACACCTGTATAATAACCTGCGGGCTGCATAGAACCCGCGCTGGTAACATTCCCCGTTAAGGGAGCAGCAGTTAAATAATTACGGTAGATGCCTGTTCCATTATATGCAAACACCGCAAAATAATAAGAAGTGTTTGCAATCACTTCTTTCAGGTAAAAAGCTGAGGCTGTTGAACTGTAAACAACTTTTGAAGTTCCGATTACATCACCAGCGCCGTAAATAGTACCGTCGGCGGGCACATCGGATATTGCTGATCCTGTTTTTCTTAAAACAAGGTATCCGTCAGGAGAAGGGGAAGTGCCTGTAAAATGGCCGGTAACAGTGTAAGATTTTATTGCAGTGAAAGTCATGCTTGTGGCTTGGGCGGTCGGCTCTGTTGCATAGCTGCCTCCAATACCATTCAAATTAATAATAAAAGAACCATTGTTAGGATCATCATTAGTAATAGTTAAAACAGCATTGCGTGTACCTATTGCAGAAGGGGTAAAATCGACTATAAGGCTGGAACTGCTGTTTGATGCGACTGAAAATGGTGTGGCAGTAGTTACTGAAAAATCGCCGGCAGCAGCACCTGTAAGCGCTGCTGCAGAAATGTTTAATGCATTTACAGTCCCAACATTTTGAATTGTAAATGTTGTGGGAGTCATTGTTCCCACCGGAGAACTTACGCTGAAAATACCTCCTGTAAGTACAACAGCGGAACCCTGTTTAACGTTTATCTGCTGTGCTGGGCCTGCAGCAGCTGCTGCTATTGCAACATTATCTAAAGCGATGTTACCGCTTGCCTTAACCGATAAATTAAAACGGATATAACGGCTGGTGCTTAAAGGCGTATCAGTAAAGGAAGTGAAAGCCGTGATAGAAAGCGCTGTATGCGAATGAAGGGTTGTCCATGATGTGCCGTTTGCAGATTCTTCAACTAAAAACACACTTGTATAGGCCGCTGAGTTGGCAGTGTTTGCTTTAATATCATATGTTAAATTTCCCGGAGGCGTTGTGAAATTTATTACAAGTGTATTACCGGTAACTGCAAATTTGCAGGCAATGCCGGGGTTGCCGGATGTGGTATAAAATGCTGTACCGGAAGGAGTCCAGCCTGCAGGATAAGGCCCGGGAGTCTGAGTTGTTGAAAAATCCCATGAAGTGGGAAGTATGGCCTGGGCAAATGCCGAAACATTAATTGCCGCTCCAAATAATAAGGTGTAAATAATTTTTTTCATAATTTGATTTTGGGAGATTAATAAGAGACAGCAAAATTATACAATTATATCCTTTCCTCAAGAGACCTCTGTTATTTAGATTCTATCCATTTTGAGGGCCGCATTGATTTTAAAAATCAATTATTTTCCTTGATACAAAAGGATTGACTAGCAGCACGTCCCTCCGCTGGATTAATATAGTTTGATTTGTTTTGTTTGAACCAAAGTTCTGTTAGAATGATTGGTATATGCTGTAAAAATATGTTGAGATTTGTATCACAGTCTTCTATGATTGTTATCAATGCAAAGATTTTCGTACAGATTTATTTTTGCCGACGTCTTCCAGCAAAAAATCCAATAAATAAAACAAAATAATTCCAGAGTAATAAATTGAGAGTTAATCAGACTGCCTAATTTTGAAATAAAAGAATAAGAATTGAAAAAGAACGTAAGTGTACTTTCCATTTGAAAAAATCAAATTATTGATAGGAATTTATTAAAGGGATAAAAATATACTGAATTGCCTGCAGTGCTTTTATTTCCTTACCTTATTACATCGGACTGGAGTTTAATTCCCCGCTCTCAGGATGAACAAAAATAGAAGGGATAAAAAAAGAAAAAAGAAAAACAATAGAAACAATAGAAACAATAGAAACAAAAACGCTTAAGGCAGACAAAAAAATTGCCCGCCAATCGTTCGAGGCTAATTCAGCCGAATTCCTGCAAGCAATAAAAAACAAAAACTACAGGACTTTCTTTACAGCATATTGTAAAAGGCAAAATAGTTGAAGAGTGGGATGAAATCGATGCTCTCGGCATAATGTAGAGTATTGGTGCAATTCCTGAAATGGAAAAATCAGATAAATGGCAGCTTTTAAAATGTAAAATAAAACAGGCGCATTTATTGCGCCTGTTTTATTTATCGGATGTTTATTTTTTTTATTCAGAAAAAAACAATCTATTTTAAAAATAAGAAACTTTGCAGGATGGCGACTTTAACTGGAACTGAGCTATTTTTCTTTTCGAAATTTTTGTGTTAAAGCAGATTAATGTTTTAATTTTTTTAAGATTTTCTAAGTAAGAAATGTTTTTCACCAAAGTGTTTGAAATGTTCAGATAGTTAATGTTAATAAGACTGGCAAGTGGTTTAATGTTTTTTACATGCGTGCCGGAACAATTCAAAATTTCTAATTTGCTGATCTTAATTAAAGGAGTTAAATCTTTCACAGCAGTATTGCTGCAATTAATATTTTTTAAACTGCTCATACTTCCGATTGGTGTGAGATCAATAAAAGGATTGTTTGAAATATCCAATGTCCGTAGCTGATTAAACATGACTAAATCAGTTAAGCCAGCAAGGTCAGTGTTTGAAATGTTCAAATAATGCAGGGAGCTGAACTCTTTCAGTGGATCCAGTTTTTTAAAATTTCTGCCTGAAATATTAATCGAATCTAATTTTATTAATTTATGCAGCTGAATTGCTGTTGGTGCCGGGTCAAGGCGGGTATAATTTCGGAATGCTGATTTCCATTCGCTGTTAAGGCCGCCCCACCATTTTTTTAATTCAGCTGATTTATATACAACAGTACAGCGGCTGTTGTCTTCGATAAACAGGGCAAGTGTTAAGCTGTCAATCGGGGTGTCGTCACATTTCAAAAGAGACAATCTGCGGAGCTTTCCAAGCGCATTGATGTTTTTAATTTTGGTATTTGTAATATCTATCATCTGCAGAGATACAAGCTCAGCAATCGGATCAAGCTGTGTTACCGCAGTATTGCTGATGCGGAGAACTTTAAGATTCAAAACCATTTTCAGCGGGGCTAGGTCGGTTATTTTTTGATTGCCTGAAATGTCAATCGAATCAATATTCACCAATGCCGCAAGCTGTTCTTTGGCAGGCACATCGCTTATCTGTACACTGCGTGAAAAAACTTTTTTCCAGTCTGTATTCAGGCTGTTCCACCATTTCACAAGTCCGCCTGATTGATAAAGAACAAGTACATCTTTATGCCGATTCATATATTGGACAGCTTCTTCGGCGCCCACTAAAGTATTATCGCAGTGTATTTTTTTTAAGGCTGGCATATTCGAAAGATCATCCAGTGTTGAAACAGGAGAATTATCAAAAGATAAAATATTTAATTTTTTTAAGGATGCAGCTGGCTTGAGGCTTGTTACCAATGTATTGGAAATGTTGAGCGACTGCAAATCAGTGAGTGTGCTGATTGCTTTTATGTTATCAATTTTTGTATCATTTACTGAAAGCTTAATAAGGCTGTGGTTCTGAGAAAGAGCATTTATATCTTTTATCGGCGTGTAAGAACAGTCAAGCTCTTCAAGATATTTTAAACTTGAAACAGGTGCAAGGCTGAAGATCAATGCTGCTGAGCAGGATAATTTTTTCAGCTCAGGAAAACTTTTAATAAAGTCCAGGCTCGACAGCCATGTGTTGCTGATTTCAAGCGTGCTGAGTTTGTGCAGGTATTTTAAAGGCGGGGCGTTATTCAGCGGCGTGTCATTCAGTTTTAATACTTCAAGCTGGGTGAGATTTCTGATAACATCCAAATCAGCAATGGAAGTTCCTGATAAATCAAGCTGTTTCAATTCGGTTAATTTATCAAGCGGACTGAAGTCAGTAATTTTTTTAAAGTTAGAAAGATCTAATTTTTCTAAAACTATAATTTGTTTCAGCTGGTCGTAATGCACTGAATCACTAGTTCCTGCCGCTTTGGTCAATGCTTTTTTCCAATCGGCAGAGAGACCGTTCCACCAGGCAAAAAGATCTTCTTTTTCATTCAGCTTTGTAGTATAAATACTTACCACTTTCAGCTCTTTGCTGTGTGTATCAATATTCAGCTCAATATATCTTTTCAGGGAATTCTCAACTGCAATACCGTTTAGATCTATCCCTTTTAAATGCCTTGTGAGTGTCACTTTGAAAAAGGGCGGCTGGGTATCGGTCTCGGAAAATTCTATATTTTCAATATCAAGTGTGAACAGCACTTTTTTGTAAAAATAATCAATGTCCTGCAGATAGGCCTGTACAGGCTTGCAGGAGGGCGTTTTACGGTTGACATCAAGGTCATCTTCAATAAGAACTTTTTTATCCTGAAATATTTTTAAGTAGCTCGAATAAATAACTGATTCTTTATCTTCCACACTGGTGCTGTCGCTGCCCACAATGTTCATCGAATATTCCAGAAAAGAAATCAGCCTCGTTGCATCCTGCTTGTACCGGTCAACATCAGCAGGTGAAACTTTTTCCTGAACGGTTTTATTCTGTGAAAAGATAAACTGAGGAGAAAAAACAATAATTAAAAAGAGGATTCGGATAGATGCTTTATTGAACTTAGTCATATTTATGATAAATGTTCTTCAGTAATAATTTTTTTTCTTTAGGACTTATTTTAATCAAATCTGAAATTAACCATCCCGTATTATTGCCAATTCTATTGAACTCCGAAAGCTCAAAATACCAGCCTTCAATTTGAAAAAAGTGAAACTTTACTTCATGAACAGTTTTAAATTTCAGGTTTCCTTTTTTTATTTCGTAGAAAAAAAGCGTGAGAAAGTCCGGTTCGTAATTACGCTCAGTATAATCCTGAAGTACATTTTTATCATCGTGAAAAACTTTATAAAGATTCATAAACTCAAGCTCATGGCTTAGTGGATGAAGAAAATGTTTTGTGTCGTTTGTGTCTTTAACAAAGTTTTCATCGAAAGGTTTAAACTTAATTTTGCTTATCACCCATTTCGATCCGATTTTTTCTTCCTGGAGTTTTAAAAATAATGTTGCATCTACTTCTTTTCCTTCCCAGATAAAAACCGCTGTAACCTGTGCAATCCAGTTGCCTCCGTGGAAATTAAGAAATGAAGGCTGGGCAGGATTAGTTACGGTTTTAATAAATTCCTGCTTCAGATCATCAGTTATATTTTGGTTTGCATTGTCGAAAACGATATTCAAAAACCGGCTTCTTGTTTTTGAGCTTCTGTATAAGCTGTCCTTATCATAATATTTAATACCGTCAATAGATTCCTCATTATTAAAGCGGCTGAAAAATTGGTTTACTTGTTTTGTGGAGGCATAAAGTGAAACTTCATCATCTGCAGTAATTGGAAAAGACTGTGCAGAAGCCTGAAAGGAGGAGAGCCCCGGAAGAGAGAGCAGAATAGAAATGAGAATGTTTTTTTTTATTGTTCTGAACCGGAAAAAATCAAACATGTTTTGTTTTTAAGAATGCAGCATCCAAAATTAATAATTAAAATCCGGCTGGCAGTTAACATTACAGAACCCAGGTAAAAGAAGGTTTATAGAAAATTATTTTTTTACGCAGCCAGTGCTAAAAGTTCAAGCTGTGTTTTTTTACAGTTTCATAAAACTATGTTTCTATGCGGTTAAAACCTTTACAGCCCCGCATAGAAATTAAAGCATTATACTTTTTTAGTTTCTGATACTTTTATATCACCAAGAATAACATCCCAAAAATCAATCGTCATACCGTTTATCTGGGTTTGTTTTTTCTCCACATAAATAGTAACATCCTTTTTTGTGACATCAGTATATTTAAGCCCTTCTCCGCCGAAGCCTTCGAAACGCTGATAGATAGTAACAACGCCCACATATTTTCCGTCAGGTTGTTTTTCAAGGTCGCTTATATAATGAACATTGTACCAGTCAATTTTAACTTTGAGATAATTCAGCGCCATTAAACGCTGAAAATATTTATCAACGGTAAAGTAGTTCACATCCTTGCTTTCAAGCGATGATACACCTAATTTGCTGCCGGGCTCAAAAAGTTCTTCTGCTCTTTTTATTACTCTCGAAGCTTCAGAAAAAGAAGTGGCCTTATCTCCGATAATACTTATGTACTTACTCAAATCCCTTACTTTTTCAATAGCAAGGGAGTCTATTGCATGTTTTCTCTGCGGAGTTATATTATCCTGTGCGAAGGTGCTTTGAACTGTTCCCGCAATTAATAATGCTGTGATGATGATTGATTGTTTAAACATGGGACCTATTTTTTTATTAATATTATTTGTTTAATTTTTCCGTTCGCATCCATTTCAAGATGATCTACTTTATTAATACTCTTTTTTTGATCTTTAATAAATGCCAGGTAATTGCCTACAGTTGTTGGTTTGTCATAATCAACCGTAGCGCCTTCTCTGAATATAATAATAAGCAAAGGAAGGTCGGCAGATGTATATGATTTCAAAGCATCGGCAATAGCATCGTTAGCTGCAGTCACGCTTGGAGCGGAAGCTATAGTCTGAAATTGTTTTTCTACTCTGTCATAAGGCTCTTTCTTTGCGGCAGCAGCAGCCTCATCGGCGGCTTTTTTCCGTGCGGCTTCCTGTTCTTCCATTTCTTTTTTCTTCTTGGCTTCCGCATCTGCTTTTTCTTTTGCTAAATCTCTTGGTGCAGCAACAATCTTTTTGTGGCTTTTACAGCCGCTGTCAGCCGTAACAATGCCGAAAAGTAAAATAGCAGCAAACAAAAGTTTGGTAAAATGCATTGCACTTCCTGCGCTCTTCGCAGGTATTAAAAACTTTAAATAATTTTTCTTAATTGTCTTCATTTTTATTTTTAGTTAATATTCGTAATGATATTTTTAAGTTCAGGTTCTTCGGTTTAAATCATCTTTATTAAATCGAACGAAATTTTTTAATAAAGAACGAGCGCAAAGATGAGAATAAATATAAAATTAGATTAAAAAAGAATTAAAAAACTAACAAATAAATAATCTTTCAAAGAAATTAACTAACAGCCCGGCTTCTGCAATTGAACAAAAAAAATGCACTATTAAATGTGTGAATCTTATAACATTTTTAAAAAATTGTGCAGCACCTGCTGACATTAACGCTGCCACCTTTGCTGCGTTGTGAAAATTCTTTTACAGCATAAATTTAAAAAAATGAAAACAAATGAAATGCTGCAGAAAGACGTTCAGGACGCTATCAAATGGGAGCCTTTATTAAATGCAGCTGAAATAGGCGTTACTGCTAAAGACGGTGTTATTACCTTAACCGGGATTGTTGACAGCTATACAAAAAAAATTGAAGCCGAAGATGCTGCCAAAAACACTGCCGGCGTAAAAGCCGTAGTTGAAAAAATTGAAATTAAGTACAATGGATCCTGGCAAAAGGGCGATAACGAAATTGCAATTGAAGTAGTAAAGGCTTTAAAAGAGCGATGGGATGTTCCTCACGAAAAAATTAAAGTGAAGGTGGAAGATGGATGGGTTGTTTTGGAAGGTGCTGTATCATGGGATTATCAGAGAGAATCTGCAAAGGCTGCAATACGCCATATTTTTGGGATAAAAGGCATTACAAGCAATATCAAAATTAAAGCGGAGATACAAGAGGCCATTGAAAAAAGAGATTTAGAAAATGCACTTTCACGCAGCTGGGCTATTTGCAGCCAGGAGGTAAGGGTTAAAGTGGCAGGTACCAAAGTAACGCTTACCGGAACCGTAAGTTCTTTATATCAAAAAGAGGAAGCAGGCCGTATTGCCTGGAACACGCCTGGTGTCTGGGCTGTAGAAAATGAATTGCATATTGAATATGCTCATGAATTAGTTGATTAATAAAAAAAACAGGAGGAATCACCTCCTGTTTTTATAATATCCCAAACATCCAAATAATAATTTGAACATATTTTCAAAATCAATTAATAAATTATGAAAAAAAATGAAAGCAAAGCGCTGAAAGAAAAACTTCTTGCCGCTGTTAATAATGTTCTAAAGGAGAATAAAGCTGACCTTACAAATAAAATTGAAAGGGCTGTTAAAAAATCAATCAAGCAGATTGTGAAAAAGACAGGTAAAAAAAGGGCTGAGCTTCAGGCGTAAAACTTTACACCCTGCGCCACGAAACTTGCGGTTCGCAATTTCGCGGCCATCTCCGCACCTGTGTTTATTTTCCTCCCCAATAAAATCATCTTATGAAACTGCGTATGAGGCTTGAACAAACGCGATGCCGCGTTACTGGTGTGGAGAAATCGTTTGTTCTTGAATTTTTTGTTTGCCTGCACTCCAGCTGGCTCACACTGCCACTGGCAGTATGCCCTGTTTCAAGACAAAAAGAAAGGATTAAATTATTGAAACGGAATCACTATAAAAAATAAGAAAGACCATTAATAATATCAATTCAGCTCCTCATCATGATTTTTCTTTCTTTTGCTTCTCCAAAAGAAAGAAAGAAAGAAAAAGAGCCCACGAAAACCAACCCCAAGCTTTCGTTTTCGCACAAAAACCTAACGCCCTACGCCACGAAACTTGCGGTTCGCACTTTTCGCGGCCGCCAACCGCACCTGTGTTTATTTTCCTCGAAAACAAAATTATCTTATGAAAACGCGCGTGAGGCTTGAACAAACGCGATGCCGCGTTGCTTGCGGGGAGCAATCGTTTGTTCTTGATTTTTTTTAGAATTAAACTTTTGAAACGGAATGACAATAAATAATATAATTCCGCAGCTTCGCAGCCACACCTCTGTTTAATTTCCTCGTATCAAAATCATCTTATGAAAACGCGCGTGAGGCTTGAACAAACGCGATGCCGTGTTGTCCGCGGGGAGCAATCGTTTGTTCTTGAATTTTTTGTTTCTTTTTGTTTCAAGACAAAAAGAAAGAATCAAGCTTTTGAAACGGAATCATTATAAAAAATATAAATTCATTAATAGACATCTGCCTTGTTTCTTTGTTTTAGGAAAAAAAGTGCAAACAACTGGTGGAACAGTGTTTTTGAAATAACATCCACAGTTATAACATCACAAAAATTATTTCCCCTCTTCCGTTACCCCTATCATTACTCCAAAATCCCCATCAGTCTGCACCCATTTCTGCTCCGGTAAATAAGTTCTTGAAACAAAACCATCGAGATACAAAGCATTTTTACATCCTAGATTTTTGAAGTATTCAGCAAAGTCATAAAAATTAATTTCTGTTTTCGACATTGCAAACACAACTTTATTATCAGGCAGAATCCCCGCGCCGTTTCTGATGTTTAAATTTTTTGAGCCTTTTGTAAAGAGCGGATTTATATGCCCATCCACAACTAACATCGGTCCCGACTGTGTTGCATATTTAATTTTACCGTCATTCTTAAATTCTTCCGTTTTGCAGATAACTGATTTCATATCGGCATCAATATAAAACACACCGTTAGGCTTTAAATAAAAATTTCCTTTGCCTGCTGAAGTATCAATCGGGGCTTTAGTTTCAAAGTGTTCTATAAAAAGCCCCTGAGGTGAATTATCCTTTTTATACATCCCGGCATTCATTGCAAAAATCAGTTTTTGTTTTTTTGTTTCAAGTTCTGTTTTCAAATTTGCAATAGATTTAAAAGGCACACCCTTCGCGTCTTTCCAATATAATTTCAGGTCTTGTGTTTTTGCTGAAGCAGTATAACTGAGTATATTATCAGTTTGAGTTTTATTTGATATAAATGCAGAAAGTCCTGCAGTGAGCAGGACTCCGATTATTAAGGATTTTGTTAGGCGTTTGAAATTCATTGATTACTCTGCTTTTATTTAAAATTTTTCATGACTGAACTCGTTCAACAATCAAACATTTCCTATTAAAACCAAAAGTTCACTAAAAAATTCCTTTAAAATTAATTGGAAGAATATGACAAATATCTTGGAAACAACCATTTCTAAGAAACATTTTTGGCTGATGTCTTGCATCGAAAACTCTATATAAATAAAAGGCAATCTTATTATCGTTTGAGAAATCATTTTCTCTTTTAGAAAAGAAAATAGGTGTTTCTTTTCCTAGTGTGGTAGTTTTTACCTCAATAAAAATATCAGATCCTTTTAAATCTTTTGAAAGAATATCAAAACCAGCACCATCACCTTCATCTTTAGAAACCCATTTTATCTCTTTGGCTAATTTAGATTGACCAGCCTGAATTAATTTCCACTTTTCATATGCAAAAACCAACCTTTCTCCAGCTTCACCAACTGAACGGTTTTGTTGCTCTTGCTCCAAATAATTTTTTTTTATAGGTTTATAATATTTGACTTTTGGTTCTTTTAAAAGTGCTGGTTCTCGAGGCGGGGGAGGGACTTCCCAGTTTTCATATTGAATTTCCATTAATGGAACTTCAATCTTTACATTTGAAAAAGTGGTAAAATCTTTTTCTAAATCTTTATTTCGGTTTACGTAGATAGAAATTTTGTCTTCTAATAATTGCTGATAATTCCATCTTGGTTTATAGCCCTTTATATAAGGCAGACCATTATTGATTAGAGCAGCACTAATATTTTGATGTTTAAATTCTATAGAACTGTCTGTTCTATTGTTTAATTGCTTTTGCAACTTTTTTCTATGTTCAGATTTATTATAATTAATCCCAGCTATTTCAGCATGTAGCATTTGGAAATAATCTGCAATTATTAATTCATCTTCTATTTCCGACCAGTTTGCCATTAGATAATTTTATAGTCTTAAAAGTTGAATCCCTTGAATTAAATATTTGGAAACAATGTACGTAGATAAATTTATTTCAAACTCTTTTGAGAATAGAAATTTCCTAAGAAACATCTCCGGCTTTGTATCCTTGCTTTTGATTTGGCTCATATTATAACTTCTCGTTTTTTTATTATGTACATCAGCCATGTTACGAAGGTAAGTAATGAAATCGATTGGTCTATTTACATAGTATTAATGTTTTTCAGTAAGGAATCAATGTTCTTCAACAAAGGTGTAATGTTTTTCAACATGATAACAATGGTCTTCATCAAAATGATAGTGATCTTCATCAAAATGCTAATGTTCTTCAACAAAACACCATCGTTCTTCAACAAGGAGACAATGTTGATGAACAAAGTGACAATGTTCTTCAACAAAGCGCCATTGTTCTTCAACATGGAGACACTGTTGATCAACATGGAGCCAATGTTCATCAACAAAATGACTTTGTTCTTCAACAAGATGACGTTGTTGTTCAACATGGAGCCAATGTTCATCAACAAAACGGCATTGTTCTTCAACAAGCTGACTTTGTTAATGAATATTGCCAATGTTCTTCAACAAGCCGACGTTGTTGATCAACATCGAGCCAATGTTCTTCAACAAAATGGCATTGTTCTTCAACGAGCTGACTTTGTTGATCAACAAGCAGGCTTTGTTCATCAACAAGGAGGTAATGTTGATCAACATGCTGGTTTTGTTGATAAGCAATGCGGTTATGCTGCTCAAAATGAGCATTTTATTGATAAGCAAGATATATTATCAAACGGGCTGACCTGCTTTGTTACTTGTCGCCAGGAAGACAAGCCTCAATGTTTTCTCCCTTTTTAACATTTTTTATACTTTCCTTCCCTTTGTTAATTCAGCCAAACCGCTATTCTCAAAGGATTTAACAATCTGGCACTCTTGCCCCCTAATCCATCCTTTTTGTCCGCAGTATTGGTATAATGTTTAATTTCGCAGATCAAATTCAGAACTAACGGAAATCAATATCCAATAAATAAGGATGAACGCCGTTACTTCCCCAATTCAGGTTGAATTATGTGGGCTTCAATAGCACGATTTATTTTTCGAAACAGGCTGGCAATAATTATTGTACTGGGTGCAATAACCGTCTTTATGGGTTTTTATGCCCAAAAGGCCGACATCCTCTATGAAAGCCCCAAACTTTTACCCGACGACGACAGCACAACAATTGAATATGCACAGTTCAAAAAATTATTCGGGCTCGATGGAAGCGTTATGGTTATCGGCATTCAGGACGAAGACCTTTATACCCTCCAGCGTTTCGGCGATTGGTACGATTTAGGAAATGCAGTAAAAAAAGTTGCCGGCGTTAAAGCAGTTGTGTCTGTTGCAAGGCTCCAGAATATTGTCAGGAACGACAGTTTAGGCATATTCGAAAAAAAGCCCCTTGTTGCTTCAAAGCCCCAAACCCAGCAGGAAGTTGACAGTATCAAAAAAACAATTCTTCACCTTCCTTTCTACCGCGGTATCATCTACAACGATTCCACCCATTCTACCTTGATGGCAATCACCTTTGAAAACAAAGAGCTGAACACAAAACACCGCCTCGTTATTGTAGATTCTGTGAAAGCAGAGGTTGATAAATTTGCACTCAAAAATAAAATTGAAGTTCATTATTCGGGCATGCCTTATATAAGAACCTCCGTTGCCCGCAAAATACAGCATGAAATGGCCTTGTTTATGCTTCTCGCTATTTTGGTAACAGCCATTATTCTGTTTGTGTTTTTCCGTTCATTTTTACCGGTTATTTTTTCACTTGCCGTGGTTATTGTCGGCGTTATTTGGTCAATCGGACTGCTTGTTTTAGCTGGGTATAAAATATCTGCTTTAACAGGATTAATACCACCGTTGCTCATTGTTATCGGTGTCCCGAATTGCATAATGCTCTTAAATAAATACCATACCGAATTCAAAAAATCTGCCAATCAAATGCAGGCGCTCTCCTACGCAATTGAAAAGGTCGGTATTTCTTTATTCCTCGCCAATATCACCACAGCTATTGGTTTTGCTGTGTTCTGCTCTACCGATACGCAGATGCTTTTTGAGTTTGGATTAATCTCTTCTGTCAGCGTAATTTTAACCTATGTAATATCCTTAATGCTGGTGCCTATTGTTTTCAGCTTTCTGCCTCCGCCTACCGTAAGACATACAAAACACCTGCAGAGCAAACGCGTTTCAAATGCCCTCGAACACCTCGATTACTGGGTTCATCATTACCGGCCGCGTATTTATATTGCGGTTGTGCTGATAATAATAATTTCCGTTTTCGGAATCACAAAATTACTGCCCCTCGGTTATGTAGTTGATGATTTGCCTGCCAAAGACCCTGTTTTATTGGATTTGAAATATTTCGAAAAAAATTATCATGGCGTTCTCCCTTTCGAAATCAGTATTGATACAAAAAAGCCCAACGGTGTTTTTGCCGATGGCGGCCGCACACTTTATAAAATAAATAAACTGCAGAAATTATTTCAGGGCTATCCCGAATTTTCAAAAGCAGTATCAATTATCGAAGGAATTAAATTTGCCAACCAGGCTTTTAATAACGGCGCAGAAAAACAATACCGTCTGCCGGGAGCAATGGATCTGCAGAAAATTGCCGAGTTTATCGGCACCAGCGCAAAAGATAAACAGGATCAGTTTGTTCCTTTCATTGATTCCGCAAAGCGTTACACACGCATAAGTATTCAAATGAAAGATGTCGGTTCTATACGGATGAAAGTATTGATGGATGAGCTAAAACCCCGTGTTGACAGCATCTTTAATTACGATTACGAAACCAAAGCCTGGGCTGCAGCAGATAAAAATTATACAGTATCATTAACCGGTAACAGCTTTATGTTTCTGAAAGGGAATTTATTTTTGGTTCAGAATTTATTAGAGAGTGTGCTGCTTGCAATTTTACTTATTGCTATTGTGATGTACACACTGTTTATGTCGCCCCGCATGATTTTAATTTCAGTGATTCCAAGCCTGGTACCGCTTGTTATAACAGCAGGACTGATGGGCTTTTTCCACATTTATTTAAAGCCAAGCACCATTTTAATATTCAGCATCGCATTCGGAATTTCATCCGACGGCACCATGTATTTCCTCACCAAATACAGGCAGGAAATGAGAAGCGGGAATATGACTATCTCCAATGCAGTGTCGCTCACCATCAGGGAAACCGGCGTCAGCATGATTTACACAGCTGTTATTTTATTTTTCGGTTTCGGTATTTTTGCAGCATCAAGCTTCGGCGGCACAGCAGCTCTGGGTATCTTAATTTCCGGCACCCTGCTTATAGCCTATTGTTCAAACCTTGTGCTGCTGCCCTGCTTCCTGCTCTCACTCGAAAAACGCCTTACCAATAAAGAGTTTCTTCAGGAACCCCTTATTGATATGGATGATGACGGATTAGAGGTTGCACCGAAGCAAAGAACAAAGCATAAAAATAAAAAGGAAAAACAAATATAATTTTAAAGGATAATTAAATAACAGGAATATAATCCTGATTGGCTTTTTGCAATGAGGGAACAGCCTAAAGAAATAAAAATTTAAACTAATATATAAATATTTTTTTTACCCTGCAATGTCATCCCGATTGGCTTCTCGCCAAGAAGGAACTTGTTAATCATTAGCAGAATTAACTGGTGAAAACGCGTATTTTTTACCAGCAATGTCATCCCGATTGGCTTTTCGCCGGGAGGGAACTTGTTAATCATTAGCAGAATTAACTGGTGAAAACGCGCGTGAGGCTTGAACAAACGCGATGCCGGGCTGCCTGTGGGAAGCAATCGTTTGTTCTTGAATTTTTGTTTCTTTTTTTTCAAGAAAAAAGAAAGCACACAGTTTTTAAAACTCTAATTTGATTGAATTGCCTGCGATCCGGTCAGTTAGAGCTTATCAAAGAATGTGGATTGGGCATAACAATACTTTGTTTTCCTTTAAACAGTTTTTTAAAGGAAAACAATTTTAAGAATCTGTGAATCTGAAACAGAGTTTTATTTTAGAAACAAGTACTAATTAATAACATATTTACAAAAAACAAACTCTTTTTAAAATGAAAGGAATAATACTAGCCGGAGGCTCAGGAACCCGCCTTCACCCATTAACACTTGCAGTAAGCAAACAGTTAATGCCCGTATATGATAAGCCGATGATCTACTATCCGCTATCAGTATTAATGATGGCGGGCATTTCAGAAGTATTAATAATCTCCACCCCTTACGATCTGCCTAATTTCGAACGCCTGCTTGGCGATGGAAAAAGTTTAGGATGTAAATTCAGTTATGCCGTTCAGGAAATTCCAAACGGACTTGCACAGGCCTTTGTGATCGGCGAAAAATTTATCGGCAAAGATAAAGTAGCATTAGTGCTCGGTGATAATATTTTTTACGGTGCAGGCTTAGGAAGGCTCCTGCAGCAGCATCAGAATCCAGAAGGCGGTGTGGTGTTTGCATACCACGTTTCAGATCCTGAACGCTACGGAGTTGTTGAGTTTGATGAAAACGGAAAAGCAATTTCCATTGAAGAAAAACCAAAGGAGCCAAAATCAAATTACGCAGTACCCGGTTTATATTTTTATGATAACAGTGTAGTAGATGTTGCAAAAAATCTAAAGATGGGTTCCCGCGGAGAATATGAAATTACAGATGTAAATAAACATTACCTGCAGCAGGGAAAATTAAAAGTTGGAATAATAGACAGAGGCACCGCATGGCTTGATACAGGAACATTTGCATCGCTGATGCAGGCAGGCCAGTTTGTTCAGGTAATTGAAGAGCGTCAGGGATTGCGTATCGGCTGTATTGAGGAAGTAGCTTATAGAATGAATTATATCGATAAAGAACAGTTAAAAAAACTTGCCCAGCCTTTAATGAAAAGCGGTTACGGCAATTATTTAATGAAGCTTACTGAGCACTAGAAAAAAATCTTTTAATCTTTTTTCTGAAAAATCATTTTATGAAAACGCGCGTGAGGATTGAACAAACGCAATGTCGTGCTGCCTGAGGGGAGCAATCGTTTGTTCTTGAAAGCTCAACACGGGCTGGCCCAAATGTACACTGTACATTTATCCTATTTCTTTTTTTTTAAGAAAAAAGACGGCAAACCGCCGGTGGCTGTTTGAGCGGGACAGTGTGACAGAAACAAGTTTTTTTTTGAAAGTTTAAATAAAAAATTAGTACCAATAAACAATACAGCTTTTTTAATTCATTAAACTATTGAATACCATCATCCAATACCAGCAGTTAATAGATGAGGCTTTTAAAAATAAAAACTACGGCACTAACCCAAAAGAGCTGTATGAGCCTATCGAATACATTATGTCCCTTGGTGGCAAACGCCTGCGCCCTTTATTAGTTTTTTTAGGATGCGATTTTTTCGGCGGAGATACCGCAAAAGCAATTCATCCGGCACTTGCCGTTGAATTATTTCACAACTTTACTTTGGTGCATGACGATATAATGGATAAAGCCCCCTTGCGGAGAAATCAAATCACAGTACATGAAAAGTGGAGCGACAGCACTGCCATTCTAAGCGGTGATGCAATGATTGTTAGAGCCTATCAGGAACTCTGCAAGTCCGATAAAGAAGCACTTCCCCAGTTGCTCGATATATTCAGCGATACAGCAATTAAAGTGTGTGAAGGACAGCAGTTTGACATGAATTTCGAAAAACTTCAAAAAGTTTCAATAGCCCAGTATTTAAAAATGATAGAATTAAAAACCGCTGTGTTATTGGGAGCAAGCCTTAAGATGGGAGCAGTTGCAGCAGGAGCAGATAAAGCTCATGCAGCATTGCTGTATGATTTCGGCCGTCATATTGGCATGGCATTTCAACTGCAGGATGATCTGCTTGATGTATACGCGGATACTGCAAAGTTCGGCAAGCAGAAAGGCGGTGACATTGTGGCAAACAAAAAAACCTATCTCCTCTTAAAAGCAATAGAAATGGCCGAAAGCAGCCGTTATATAAAAGAAGAACTGCATCAATGGATCAATGCCCCTCACTTTGAGGTAAAAGAAAAAGTAGAAGCAGTAACCGGTATTTATAATTTTTTACAGCTCCCCGATCTTACCCGCATCGAAATAAAAAAACACTACGATGCCGCTCTGAAATCACTAAAGGAGATACCGGCTGATGAAACAAAAAAACACAGCCTCACTATTTTTACTGACAGTTTGATGGGAAGGGAATTATAAGAGAAAAGAAATTGTTTTAGGGAATAAAAAAAGAGCGGAAATTCCGCTCTTTTTTTTAATTGACTTTCGACACTGGGTTTGCAAGTCCGGTATAAGCTGTTAATTCTGCTTTTATTGAACCAACCAGCACCTCGGCCTGACCTAAAATCGGGATATGGTTTTTATCATCACTGATCCAAACGTTCAAATCTTCTTCGTGTTTAAATACCCGTCCCTTTTGAATAATCGGGCGAAACTTCAAACATTTAAAGGTTCCAAGGCTGGTTGTTATCGTTTCTCTTGCGATGAATTTTATTTTTACAGGAAATATTTCTTTGTCAACAAAGGCATTAATCGCATAAATGTCGCCTTCTTTAGCTCCTGAAAGATCCATTGTACGGGCATTGTAAAAGGCGGAAAGCATATCCTGCATATTAGGTCCGATGTCATAAATCTGGTTACTGCCTGCATTCACTTTTTCACTGTAATGATTAAAAATATAATCTTGACTGCAGGTATAACTTCCTTCTGAAATCCTTCTTACGAATAACCAGGGAACAATAGCTTTTTCATCTATATATGTTTCATAACGGTCGCGTACCTTAAAAAACCAGTCGAATGCTCCCTGCGATTTGCCGATGCCCACTACGTGAAAAGTTTTGCGTCCTCCCACTTCTCTTTCTTCATCGGTGATTCCAAGGGTTGCGATTCCGGCATCAATAATACCGTAATGCAGACGGAATGATAACATCTCACCGCGTTTAAACGATTCATTTTTTAGAACCGGAAGCTCTTTTACAGGACCTTCTTTTTCTATCAGCGGTAATTCTCTCATACCGCTCCGAAACGATAAACAAGCTAAGCCCGCTAACGTTAATGCTGTTCCTATTGATATGATCTTTTTCATTTTCTCTTGATTTTGTTATTTATACTCTGTCAATTGCTATGCCAAACTTCAACTCGTTTTACGGAACTAAAACCGATTAGTTTCTGTTTTTTTATTAATAATTATGACATTACTTCCGCTGTCTTCAAATGAAAATCATCAAAGCTGTGCAACTTGTCATGCCGCTTATACATCTGATGTAATATAAGCAGGAGATATAGATTTTATGCCTGATTTACTTTTGTTTTCCCAGAGAATATAAAACTGAAAATTAGTAGAACTATACATAAAGGACACTCTGATCCAGCTTGTGGTTCGGTTTTAATAATAATCGGAAACTATAAGTACCTTTAATGTTAATTTCGATTATTAAATTTGTCTGCACTTCAAACGATAATTTAGTTGGGAAATTAAAAGGCAGTTTTTTTATAATTAATATTAAGCCTTGTCCTCAGGTTACGAATAATTGATCAGGAAAACAATAAACAAAGTCATCCTTAATAATTGTTAAAATGATCTTAAATACTTTACGTGCACAATTTGCTTTCTCAGTTTTTCTTTTTTTATTCGCTGTATCTTTTGCTTTTTCCCAAACAGTTAATATTTCAGGAATAGTAAATTCCTATGCCCCGGTAACTCTTATTTCAAGCTGTTCTATTGATGTTTCTGATGCTTCTGCTTTTTCTGCGGGCAATAGAGTAATGATAATTCAGATGAAAGGTGCTTTAGTTGACACAAGCAACACTGTAAATTTTGGCGATATACTGAACCTTAATAATTGCGGCAATTATGAATTCGCTCATGTATCGGCTGTTTCAGGGAATACTGTTTTTTTGAATGCTCCTTTGCAGCGTTCTTATGATATATCGGGCTCTGTGCAGCTTATCAAGGTGCCTCAATATACAAATGCAGTTATTACTTCTCCTCTTACATGTCCAAACTGGAACGACATTACTGGCGGTGTAATTGTAATTGAATGCAGCGGTACATTAACTTTTAACGACAGCATTGATGCGAAAGGCAAAGGATTTGCTTTAGGTAACGTATCTCCAACGGGGTACAGCTGTCCTGGAAGCTTCGATTATTTTTATCCTGCTTCATCTTATTTTGGTGGCGAAAAAGGGAAAGGAATTTCTGTCCTGAGTTTCGCCAAACGCAATGGAATGGGGAAACTTGGCAACGGCGGCGGGGGAGGCAATAATGTGAATGCAGGAGGCGGAGGAGGTGGAAATTTCGGAGGCGGTGGCAACGGCGGTTATTCCTGGGAAGGCTGTCCAATTATGGATATCGGGGGACGAGGCGGCCAGGGTTTGACATATTCGAATACCTTGAAAAAAGTGTTTTTGGGCGGTGGCGGCGGCGGGGGCCAGCAGAATAATCTTCAGGCAACACCTGGAACAAACGGCGGAGGTATTGTGATTATAAGGGCTGCAGGAATAAATGGGAATGGGAATACAATTAATGCCGGCACCTTTGATGTTCTTACAGGCGGATGCGACGGCACTGGCGGTGGCGGGGGAGGCGGCAGTGTTTTGCTTGATGTGAACACGATTAGCGGAATTTTAAATGTCAATGCAAAAGGCGGAGATGGTGCTTTTCCTACATGTTATTTACAAGGTGCTTCCGGTGGCGGCGGGGGAGGTGTGGTCTGGAGTAAAACACCTTTGCCGGTAAATGTGTCTTTCAATGTCAGCAAGGGCGTCAGGGGAATTCACGGGAATGGTTCTCAGGACGGTCAGCCCGGAGATACATTGAGCGGATTAACAATTATCGGAACACCTTTCACTTATGTGCCTTTACCAATAACATCCAGCCCGGATGACTCGATATGCCTTGGTTTTGCAGCTGCATTGAACGTTGCGCCAAACGGCACTGGATATACATATAGCTGGAATCCCGCTGCCGGTTTAAACAATGCTTCTGTATTTAATCCTGCTGCATCGCCTGCTGTCACTACAGTGTACCATGTTATTCTCACCGATCCTAACGGATGCGTAAGTTCTGATTCTGTTATTGTAACATTGAAACCAAAACCCGTTGCGGCTTTCAGCTGCGCTGCAGTATGCAGCGGAACTGTAAGTCAATTCAATGATAACTCAACAACTTCTCCGGGAACAATCAGCACCAGAAATTGGAATTTCGGCGATGCTAGCCCTTTAAATACTGCGCCCAGCCCGGCTTATACGTATGCCGGCGGGGGAACGTATAATGCATCATTAATTGTAACTAATAATTTTGGATGCGCCGATACAATTACAAAACCTGTGCAGGTGCATTATGTGCCGACAACAGGTTTTACTCATAATGATGTATGCATTAGAGATACCATGCATTTTATTAATACATCCTCAATTAGTCCGCCCGCTTCAATCTCAGGCTTTTTATGGATTTTTGGAGATGGCGGGGCTTCAAGTACTTTACAAAATCCTGTCCATTATTATTCGAGTTCGAATACATACAATGTAACATTGGTAGCTAATACGGCTGATGGCTGCTCTGGTGTTGTAAATATTTCCGTAAAAGTTTTTGATGCCCCGGTAAGTGCTTTTGCCCGAAATAATGCCTGCTTGTTGGATTCTGTTTTTTTTACTAACAATTCGCTAAACCCTTCAATGGGAAGCATTGCAGGATGGTCTTGGAATTTTGGCGATGCTTCTCCTTTGGAAACTTCTGTATTAAATCCAGTTCACAAATATGCTGCTCCCGGAAATTACCAGGTGAGCTTAATTACACATTCTACTAATCTTGGCTGTGCTGATACTGCTTCTTCTTCAGTTACTATATTCCCGCTGCCGGTTTCTGATTTTAATTTTGCTAATGTATGCTTACATCAGTCCGTCAGCTTCAACGACTCGTCAAGAGTAGCATCGGGATTGGTTTTGGGAAGGGTATGGAATTTCGGCGACAGCACTCCGGCAGATACGGTTACAAATCCTCCTCATATTTATTCAAGTCCTGGAACCTACAGCGTTTCATTAATTGTCACCACTGATATGGGATGTAAGGATACTGTCATTAAAAACACCCAGGTTCATCCGCTTCCGGATATACATTTTAGTTACTCGAATGTCTGCGATGGAGGTTATATGCATTTTCATAACTCAACTGTTATTGCTTCTCCTGATAATATACAAAGCTGGATTTGGAATTTTGGCAGCGGCTCATCTGGTGTTAATAGTGTTGATGATTCAGCTTTATATGCACATTCAGGCTCTTACAATGTTAAACTTACAGCACTTTCTGGATTTGGATGTATCGATTCAATTACAAAAATAGTGACTGTTAATCCAAAACCGTATGTGGATTTTACAACAGCCGATACTGCCGGATGCCAGCCCCTCTGTGCACATTTTCAAGATTTATCAAATATTGCTTCCGGTACAAATGCTGCGTGGCTGTGGAATTTTGGTGATGGAAATACGGCTTCTAACTCAGATAACCTTGTTCATTGTTTTGATATAAACTCGTCCGATATTCTAAAATCCTTTAATATAAAATTAACAGTTACATCCGACAGCGGCTGTGTTGCTTCAAATGCAAAAAATAATTACATTACTGTTTATCCCCTTCCGCAGGCTTCTTTTTCGGTAGATCCAGCCAGCGCATTGATTTCAAATCCCGTAATTAATTTTACAAAACTTCCCAAAGGAGCTGATTTTTGGAATTGGAATTTTGGCGATCATGATACTTCGTCATTCTATAATCAAGTATCGCATACGTATGCCGATACAGGTTCTTTTTTAATTACAGTTATAGTATCTACTCATCACGGATGCAGAGATTCCGCCTCTAGGATCATTACAATTGAACCGGAATTTTTCTTTTATATTCCTAGTTCTTTTTCACCTAACGACGATCGTATAAATGATACATTTTCTGGGCAGGGTATTTTTGTAAGCGAATATAACATGATGATATTTGACCGTTGGGGAAATTTAATTTTCTTTACTGATGATCTTCTCGATGGATGGGATGGCAGAGCAAACCATGGTTCAGAGATCGCAGCAGCAGATGTTTATATTTACGTTATAAATCTTACTGATACAAAAAAGCAAAAGCACAGTTACAAAGGAATTGTAACTTTGCTGAAATAAATTTTTAATTTCATGAAAATAAAAACATTTTTTTTCTTTTTTACTGTCATTTTCTGCTTCCCAGCTTTAAGTGGTTTTTCACAATGTGTTTCTTACGATGTTCATGCCTGCATTGATGTTATAGACGACCTTCATGTGCAGGGAAACCATATGTGGTGGGTGCATCATGGCGGTTCAAACCCCGGGCAGCATTCCGATTGCTCTGGTGATGTGCTCTCTGTTAATGGCAGTTCCTGGGGTAACTGGAGTACCCCTTATACTCTTTCAGGTGTTACTACCTGTATGACAATGACATCCTCTGTTACGCAATGCTCGAATGTATGTAATCTTATTCAGGCGCCAAGCGGTAGTAACGGCTGGGAAACTATATATGCGTTTGACGACAGCGGACCCAGCGGCGCACATAACTATAAAATTAATTTTACTTTTTGCCCCACGAGCACTGTGCCCATTTTAACTTTCACTATCAGCTCTCCAGCATGCGCTGGCAATAGTATTACTTTCACATACACCGGCAATGCTTCAAACACCGCGGTTTATAATTGGGATTTTGGCGACGGCTCTCCTGTGAGTCATGTTCAGAGTCCAAGCCATACCTATGCAAACCCTGGAACCTTTAATGTTTCTTTGGATATAACATCAGAATGTAATGTTCATGCAGGGCCCACAGTGACGCCGCTGACCATATCAATACCGCCGACAGCTTCATTCACATCGACTTCTCCTGCTTGTGTTGGTGCCAATGCGTTGATAACCTATACAGGAAACGGCGCAGCAGGCGACACTTATACCTGGACTTTTGGAGGGGGAACAATTGCTTCCGGCACAGGCCAAGGACCTTACAGCGTTAACTGGGCTTCGGCAGGTACAAAAATTGTTACACTATTGGTGGATGAAAACGGATGTTCATCACCGCTCAAAACAGATTCAGTAATAGTGAGTCCAGTTCCAATTGCAACATTCACTCCTCCTGGAGGCCAGTGCAAGAGAGGGAATACTTTCAGTTTTACTGCAGCAGGTAATTTTATTCCAAGTTCCACATTTATTTGGACCTTTGGGGCAAATGCCTCTCCTTCCTCCTCTGCGCTCCAAAACCCATCTGGAATCGTTTTTGTCAATCCCGGTTATCAAACAGTTACTATGACATTTGTCAAAAATGGCTGTTTGAGTAACACTTACATCGATTCAGTGCAAGTTTATTCAATGCCGGTTTCCAACTTTAGTTTTGCCGATGTGTGTTCTAAGCAGCCGATGAATTTTAATGATCTTTCCTCTGTTCCTGTTGGTACGATTTCAGGCTGGTCATGGAGTTTCTCTGATAGCAGCCCATTGGGGAGTGCTCAAAATATAATACACACTTATAACAGTCCTGGTACTTACCCGGTTTCCCTGATTGTTACAAGCAATAATGGGTGTAAAGATACAGTGGCAAAAAATGCAGTTGTTCATCCTCTCCCTCAGGCACATATTGCTGCTGCCAATGTCTGTGATGGAACGTCAGTTCAATTCAGCGATTTATCAAACATCCTTCCAACAGATACGATACATTCATGGCGGTGGAATTTCGGTGACAGCAGCCCTTTCAGCACCAATCAAACTTCGTCGCATTTATATTCGGGAATAGGCCAGCATAATGTCCAGTTACTTGTTTTCTCCAGTTTCGGGTGTCCTGATTCTGTTTCAAAAACAGTTATTGTCAATCCAAATCCGATTGTAAATTTTGCGGCAAATGATACAGCGGGCTGCGAGGCGCTTTGCATTTTTTTTCAGGATCAATCTACTATCCCATCTGGAGGTATCAATACCAATTGGCTCTGGAATGTCGGCGACGGCAGTCCGGCTGGTAATTCACAGAGTTTTGATCATTGTTATAATAATGATTCTGTTGATGCGTCTAATATTTTTAATGTTACATTAACTGTGACCTCTGACAGCGGATGCGCAAGCACAAAGACAAAAATTAATTATATAACTGTGTATCCTAATCCCAAAGCCATATTTGAGGTCCTTCCGGGAACAGCATCTATTGTAAATCCGGTTATTTCTTTTACTGATCTATCAAAAGGTGCTGACTTTTGGAGCTGGAATTTTGGGGATCTTCATACGGAAACGGTCTCCAATCCTGCGCCGCATACTTATGCCGATACCGGCACTTATGTTATAACCTTGATTACCCCAAATCAATTCGGATGTTCAGATACAGCTCATCAAACCATTGTAATTGAGGCGGATTTTATATTTTATATTCCAAATGCATTTTCGCCTGACGGAGACGGCAAAAACGAAACCTTTTCAGGAAAAGGTGTTTTTATAAGCCAATATGAAATGATGATTTTTGACCGATGGGGAAATCTTATCTACAAAACAGAAGATATTGATAAGCCTTGGGATGGGAAAATAAATCAAAGCAGTGCTACAGCAGAAAGAGACGTATATATTTATGTTATAAATGTTACAGATTTTAAGAAAAAAAAACATAGTTATAAAGGGATTGTAACATTACTAAGATAATTTCCAAAACAAGTTTGGTTGCTTGAATTCCCCGAGCAAATGGGTAGAACCCCACCTTCCTTAAAATAAGTGACAAATCAAAATTTTCCCTCATGTATAAAAATAACAGGGGAAGAAAATGAATATTGCAAAATAAGAAATATGATTTCAGTTAAGCAATCCTGATAATTATCATGTTTTAATTTTAACTTCCTGCCGACTTTTGGTAAAATTTTTGGGGCAGATAAATTAAATAAAATCCTGCGCATTTTTGAAAGCCAAACGGTTTTATCGAAAGCATCTTAAAATTGTTGTAATATGGAACTCGAAAAAGAAATACATCAGGTCAAACCCTTCAGGAATGAGTATCATAAAGCTGCGGTAAATCTTATTTTTACTGGCAAATGGATTCTTCAATTTCATTCCGATGTTTTCAAAAAATATAAATTAACTCTTCAGCAATATAATATCCTGCGCATTTTAAGAGGCAGATATCCTGCGCCCGTTAAAGTAAAACTAATCCGTGAACGCATGCTTGACCGCATGAGTGATGCTTCAAGAATAATTGAAGTGCTTCGCAAAAAAGGCTTGTTAGAAAGATCTATCCGCGAAACTGACAGGCGAAGCATGGATGTTGTGATCACTATTAGTGGAATCAAACTGCTTGAAAAAATGGATGAGAAAGAAAATGAGAAGATGGATGAATACCTTACAACTCTGGATAAAAAGGAGATAGAAAAGCTCAATTTTCTGCTTGATAAACTGAGAAGATAATCTTTTGTCTGCCACTATCAGGTTTGTTATTTCAAAAATCATTTTATTAAAAATCAATTTATAGTTTTCTTTTTAAATATAATTTTCCTCCTGTTCAAAAATTCCTATCTAGTCGATCCTCAATAAGTCGCCTACGATAATGGTATCAACAAAAAAGGTTAAAAAGTCGTTGTAAAAATCTGCAAGAAATGAATTAAGTTATTCATAAAACTTGCAGCTTTGTGCATGCTATTAAAACCGAAAAACAATTCTCAACTTGGTTTTTTCATCACATTTGAAGACCAGTTAAATCATCAACATCCTTTATTTCAGTTAGCAAAAACTATTCAATGGCGTGTATTTGAAGATGCCTTTTCAAAACATTATAGTGCCACAATGGGCGCCCCAGCAAAGCCAATCAGGCTGATGGTTTCTCTGCTTATTTTAAAACAGCTTCGTAATTTAAGTGATGAAAATATTGTTGAACAATGGAGTGAAAACTCCTATTATCAATACTTTGGCGGCGAACAAATTTTCAGACCAGAGCAACCTTGTGCAGCAACCGAACTGGTGGAATTCCGCAAACGCATTGGTTCAAAAGGCATAGAGTTAATTTTAAAAGAAAGTATTCGGGTGAATGGGAAAGATGCAGATGATGATACATTAAGCGGAGATACAACTGTTCAAGAAAAAAACATCACTTACCCAACAGATGATAAGTTATACAAAAAAATTATTGACAAGTGCCAGGCCATTGCAGAAAAAGAACAAATAGAACTTCGTCAAAGTTACAAATACACGGTAAAAAAACTAAGCATTATTCAAGGGCTAAGACGTAACAAAGGCGGCGATGTAAAAGCGCGCAAAGCAAGTAAAAAAGTAAAAACCATTGCAGGTAGATTGGTGCGAGAATTAAAACGGAAATTATCTGCAGCTATTCTCAATAAATATGCAATGGATTTAGAGTTGTTTACCAAAGTGCTGGCACAAAAAAGAAGTGACAGCAATAAAATTTACAGTCTGCATGAGCCTCATGTAAAGTGCTACACCAAAGGTAAAGAGCATAAGAAATTTGAATTTGGAAGTAAAGTATCAATACTTCTTACACAAACAACAGGAGTAATAGTTGGAGCACTAAATTTTAATGACACGTTACACGACTCAAAAACATTACCAGATGCATTGCAGCAATATGAACGGCTTACGGGAAAACAAGCGAAGGATGTTTTTTTAGACCGAGGCTATAGAGGCCCCAAAACAATAAATCAAACCAACTTACATACACCAAAACCAAATCCAAACATAACAAAAGAGAAACGAAAAAGACACAAACGAAGAGCGGCAATAGAACCTATAATAGGACACCTGAAATATGATTACAGAATGATACGAAACTACCTAAAAGGTGCCATTGGTGATGAAATGAATGTGATGTTGTCAGCTGCTTCAATGAATTTTAAACGTGTGATGAACCTTTGGAAACAAGGACTCAAATTTTTTATTGAAAATATATGTTTGTTATTAGCTTGCTATTTTAGAAGTTTATTTACCAAAAAGTTTA